>NZ_JAZHFV010000001.1:0-1077347 GCF_040970315.1 Neoaquamicrobium sediminum
CCAACAACCGCAACGCCATTGCAGGGCCTGCCGACGTCGCCGGCCTGAAGCTGCGCACGATGGAAAACCCGACCCACATCACCGCCTTCGAGGCGCTGGGCGCGGCTCCCACCCCGATGGCATGGCCGGAGGTGATCGGCGCCCTGCAGCAGGGCACCATCGACGGCCAGGAAAACCCGCTCTCCGTCATCACGTCCGCCAAGCTGTCGGAAGTGCAGAAGTACCTGACGCTGTCGGGCCACGTCTATTCGCCGGCGATGCTGCTCGTCTCCAAGCAGCTCTGGGACAGCATGTCGGCCGAGGACCAGGAGATCTTCCGCAACGCGGCGTCCGAAGCCGTGACCGCCATGCGCGGCTTCGTCGACGACGTCGAGACCTCCGGCGTCGCACAACTCAAGGAAGCCGGAATGGACGTCGGAGAGCTGAGCACCGAGCAGAAGGCGATGTTCCAGAACGCGCTCGGCAGCGCCTACGAGCAGTATTACGGCACCTACGGCAAGGACCTGATCGACCAGATCATCGCGACAAAATAGGCCGCGACCGACCGTGACAGGCTGACCGGCGCGGGCCATCCGCGCCGGCCTTTGGGAGGGGAGCCGATGCACACTTTCGAGCGTATCTTCGTTGCAATCAACAAATGGGTAGTGGTGCTGCTGCTGGCGGCGATGTCGTCGATCGTCTTCGCCAACGTCTCGCTGCGCTATCTCTCGAACTTCTCGATCACCTGGGCCGAGGAAGTCGCCCGCTATCTGATGATCTGGATGACATTCCTCGGGGCGGGCCTGTCGCTGCGCATCGGCGGGCATGTCGCCATCACCAACCTGCATGACTTCCTGGGTACCCGGCCCCAGCGCCTCCTGCGCGCATTCATCGGCCTGCTGCTGATCTGCTTTTTCGTCGCCATGATGTGGATCGGCTACGAATACATGAACCGCATGGGCCGCCAGCTCACGCCGGCAACCCGCATTCCGTTCAGCTATATCTATGCCGCCATGCCGATCGGCTTCGCCCTGATGATCGCGCATTTCCTGCTGATCGCGCGCAGCTACATCCTCGGCGAGGATCTGCCGACCGACAATGTTCCGACGGAGGGGGCCGCCGGATGATCGCGATCCTCTTCTGCTCTTTCTTCGTGCTTCTCGTCATCGGCGTGCCGGTCGCCTTCTCGATGGCGATTGCCGCAGCGCTCGCCGTCTATTTCGGCTCAAGCTACCCGCTGATCGTCGTGGTCAAGGAGATGTTCTCCGGCCTCGACAGCTTTCCGCTGATGGCAGTGCCGTTCTTCATCCTCGCGGCCGAACTGATGTCCGGCGGTGCGATGACCACCATCCTGCTGCGCTTCGCCTCGCAGTTCGTAGGCCACCTGCGCGGCGGCCTCGGCTACGCAAACGTGCTGTCCTCGACCATGTTCGCAGGCATTTCCGGCTCGGCGCTGGCCGATGCCGCGGGTCCCGGCGCCATGATGGTGCGCATGATGGAAAAGGGCGGCTACGACAAGCCCTATGCCGGCGCACTCACCGCCTCGGCAGCCGTGATCGGGCCGATCATCCCGCCCTCCATCATCATGATCCTCTATGCCATGCAGGTGGAGGAGGTGTCCGTCGGCGCGCTGTTCATGGCCGGCATCCTGCCCGGTCTTCTCATCATGCTCATGCTGTGCGCGGCCAACTGGTACATCTGCCGCAAACGCGGCTACCGCAGCACGGAGCCACGGCCGGGCGCGCGCGAAATGCTTCGCACGACGCTCTACGCGCTGCCCGCACTCTTCCTGATCGTTATCATCATCGGCGGCATCCGCACCGGCATCTTCACCCCCACTGAAGCGTCCGTCGTCGCGGTCTTCTATGCGCTGCTTTGTGGCATGTTCGTCTATCGCTCGCTTAAGCTGCGCCACCTGCCGGACATCATCTATCGCGCGGCCCTCGTCAGCATCGCCGTCCTCATCATCCTCGCAGCGGCGCGCGCTTTCGCTTGGGTGCTCATAATCCAGAGCGTTCCGCAGACGCTTGCGGCTGTCATCGTGAGCTGGGAACTGAGCCCGATCGTCTTCCTGCTTGCGATCAACGTTCTGCTCCTCGCCTTCGGCCTCTTCATGGATCCGCTGCCCGGCGTCATGGTGCTGGTACCGATCCTCGCGCCGATCGCCCATTCGCTCGGCATCGACCCGGTCCATTTCGCCATCGTCGTTATCGTGAACCTGACGCTTGGGCTGATCACGCCGCCGGTCGGGAGCCTGCTGTTCGTGGTTTCATCCGCCGTCAAGCTGCGCGTGACCGAGCTTGTCGGCGAAATGCCGCCTTTCTTCATCGCTCACGTCATCGTGTTGCTCATCCTGACTTTCGTGCCGGCCGTTTCGACCTGGCTGCCGCATATCAGCGGTTTCTGATGCGCCGTTAACTCAGCCGAAATCGGGTGTTGTCATAACGGTCAGGCCCCATTTGCATGGCGGCGACATCGATGGCGCATGGAAGCCCTGTGGGCGAGGATTGAACGAATGGCAGTCTTGGTGACGGGCGGTGCCGGCTATATCGGCAGCCACATGGTCTGGGCACTGGTCGACGCAGGCGAGGAAGTGGTCGTCCTCGATCGCCTCTCAACCGGTTTTCGATGGGCGGTGGCCCCGGAAGCGGAGCTGGTGGTCGGCGATATTGGTGACCAGGAACTGGTCGCGTCGCTGATCGAAACCCATGCCGTCGATGCCATCATCCACTTCGCGGGCTCGATCGTGGTGCCGGAATCCGTGAGCGACCCGCTCGGCTACTACGCCAACAATACCTGCAAAACCCGCAACCTGCTCGAAGCTGCCATTCGCGGCGGGGTCAAGCACTTCATCTTTTCGTCGACCGCGGCCGTGTATGGCGCGGCCGGCCTAGAGCCGGTGCGCGAGAACGCGACACTTGCGCCTGAATCGCCCTACGGCACCTCCAAGCTGATGAGCGAACTGATGTTGCGGGACGCTGCCGTCGCACATGATTTCACCTACACTGCGCTGCGCTACTTCAACGTCTCGGGCGCGGACCCGCGCGGACGCACGGGCCAGTCGACGCCCGGCGCCACCCATCTCATCAAGGTCGCCAGCGAAACCGCGCTCGGCAAGCGGCCGGCACTGACCGTCTTTGGCGACGACTACCCGACTCCGGACGGCACCTGCGTGCGCGATTACATCCATGTGTCGGATCTGGCGGCTGCGCATCTTCTGGCGCTGCAGCGCCTGCGGTCCGGGGGCGGCAACCTCATCGCCAATTGTGGCTACAACCACGGCTATTCCGTGCTGGAAGTCATCAACGCGGTGCGTCGCGTTTCCGGCGAGGATTTTACCGTGGAGATGGGCCCACGCCGGCCGGGCGACGCCGCGGCCGTCGTCGCCGATTCCAGCCTTGCCCGTGCTGAATTCGGCTGGAAGCCGGCCTATGACGATCTCGACACGATCGTCGGACATGCGCTTTCATGGGAAAGCGCGTTGTCACGCCGCAACCAACGGGACTGACGGCGGCCCGTCAGCCGCGAAACCATCCCGCCAGATGGTCAACCGTACGGGCGATGTCGAAATCGCGCGCACCCGTCTCCTGCATCGCGGTCATCCCCGCGCGCGCGCCGGCATCGACAGCCAGAATGGCGCGCGCCATGTCCTCGACGGTCTCGAAGACCGCCGCGTCGCCGTAGACCGACCGCGCGCCGGGCCAGTCGATGACGATCGGCACCGCTCCGGAACAGATGCCTTCCGCGACCGAGGTGTGGCAGCCCTCGCTTTCAGACGTCGACAGGATGAACCCGACATTGCGATACCATTCGGCCATGTTGGCGCCCGGCCGGTCGAAAATCACTGCGTCCCGCAGATCCTGATCGGCATTCAGCCGACGGAAAAGCGTTTCGAAAGCCTCGCGCTCAGGAGCGTTGTCCTTCCAGATCCACTCGAACTCCCACGGCATTGCGGAACGCACGCGCATGCGGAACTCCGGATCGCTGCGGCGAACGATACGCAGGATGTCGAGGGCTCGGTCGAAACGCTTGTGGTGATAGCCATTGATGCCGACGAAACCGAGCGTCTTTTCCGCGCCGGGATTCTTGTCACGCCGAAGCTGATCGGCCAGGCAATATTGCGGCAGCACGCTGATCCGCTCGCCGCTCCAGCCGAATTCCCGCACGCAGATGTCGCGGAAATGGTCGCTGACGACAATGACGCCGTCGAGCGCGTCGCCGACCACCTCGCGTGGAAACGGCCTGAACGCCTCGAAGCGGTGAAGCCGCACATAGAGCTTCTGGTGCGGTTGCTTGTTGCGGCTGTACCATACCGCCTGACCCACGCACCACTCGCAGAAGATGATGTCGGCATCGCGCAGCAGCGAGCGGCTGTAGGCTTCGTCATGGGTCGAGGCCGAATACCAGTGGTCGCGCACGATCTCGCAGTCGCCTGCCTCCGCGAGCCGTTTCAGCGCTGTGTCGATGAACTTGAAGTCGTGCGAGGCGACGATCACCTTCGGTTTTGCCTGTGCCGCTGCGCGGCGCGGCCTTTCCAGTAGCAGCGCCTTACGCAGGCGCTGCGCGGCTGCCTCGTAGGTAAAGCCCGCGGCAAGGTCCAGGCAGCGCTGCCGCATCGCGTCGTGCCGGCCCGGATCGGTGGCAACGCCACGCGCGGCTGAAATCACATCGTCCATCGTCTCGGCGAAATAGGCATAGTCCGCACCCAGAAGGGCCTCGTAGGCGGCGGTCCTGTTGACGACGGAGGGCACGCCGACGCTCGCGAATTCAAGGAACTTCGTCGAGATTTCAAGAGAATCGTTGAGCGCGTCGGTACGCCAGCAGAGGCCGAGGTCGTGGCCTGCCGATTCCCGCATCGCGACCTCGCGATCCATCGCACCGTGCCAGGTGATGCCTGGCGTCGACTTGAACTTTTCCAGGATGCGGGCACGAAAGCCCGGATCGTCCTTTTCGTTGTGGACCTTGTCGCCGATCATCGACACGGTGGCTTCCAGCCCGGCTGCTCGGCATGCGGCCGGAATGTCGAAGAATGCCTCCACGTTCCAGTCGGCCGAATATTTGCCGGAATAGACAAGGCGCACGGGCTGGCGACCCGATGCGGCGGGGGCCCCCTCGGCCGCCACCGGTTTGACCATCGGCGGCAGGACCGACACCTTGTTTGCCGCGCCGTTGAAGACCGCTTCCAGAAGGCCCCGCTGCGTATCGGACTGGACCAGAAGCCCTCCGGCTTTCTCCGTCAGTTCCGCCAGTGCAGAACGGTCATCGTCGAGGTCGAGCGACGGGCTTTCCAATAGATAAGCCCAGACCCGCGCACGCAGGGCACCGACGCGCACGAGCGCCAGCGCGGTTTCCATGTCGCGCACTACGATCCGGTCCAGACCCTCCTGCTGGTCGATATGCTCGACGATCTTCGCGATTCCGGTGCTTTCACCGGGTTTCGGATGTTCGGCGGCGATTGCCTCGAAGTCGCCGTAGCAGACGATGCGCACATTATCGAGCCGCTCCAGTGCCGGTACGACGCCCTTGCCGGCCAGAGGGTCGCGACTGAGAACGATCACCTCGCAACCGAGCTGTTGCGACAGGATTTCCACGATGCTCTGGACCCATATGGTCGAGCCGTCGATGAGGTTGAGTCCGACGCTGGCGTAGACCAGGACCTTCATGGGAGCCTTCTTGATTTCGCTAGGAATGTCTGCGACATCAGCCTCTCTAGAGAGAGCATCCCGAGGATGCAAGGAACTCCCCTGCCTTCACGCGGGACCGGTATCCGGTCGCGATGCCGCCCGTTCGGGCGATGCGCGCGCGGCAGCGGCGCTTAAGGACGTTGTATTGATGAGCTCCGACAACGGCATGCGGGAAATCGGCGGCTATCTCCGGGAGCTGGAAAAGGTCAATCGCCAACTCGCCACCGAGAACACGCAGTTGCGCGTCTCCCACAGCTACCGCCTCGGCAACGCCTTCGTTGCTTTCGCCAAGAACCGCCGGATCGGCGGCATTCCGCAGTTGCTGCGCCAGATCAGGCAGGCGATGCGCCCTATGCAGGCGCACGCGCCTGCCCTGCCAAAGCGGCCTGACGAATTTTACGATATGCTGGGCGCGTCGGGTTCCGACCTCTTGCGCAAGCGGGTCGAGGAATCGCCTGTCGGCACCAGGATCATCCGGCAAGCGACCTTGCACGGGACCAGTGCCGATCTGCTGCGCCTCGTAGGCGTGATCGGACCCGACATCGCCACGAGGTGGGGCGGCGCAGTCAAGGATGCCTGCCTCGCCTATGACCGGTGGGATGGCGACTGGAGAACGCTGGAGCCGACCCATCTCGTCATCGACACCGATGAACTGGCTCGCCAGCCCGGCTGGCACCACGTCTTCACGCTGCGCGATCCAGCCGCTACCGTCGAGGCCGCAGCCATGCTTCACAAGGCGCGGCGGCAGGGGCTCGTAACGGTTCTGGTCGAGCCGTCACAGCCGAACCGTTTTCCGCTGCTTTCGCGCGCAAAGCCGCTTTTCGACGTGGTGCTCGAGCGTGACGATGTTGCGATCGATCGCCTGGCCGCAAGCGAGGCCCTCACAGCGCCAGAATAGCGCGCTCCAGCTCTTCGCCACGCCGTCGCCAGGACGTTCCGTCCGCCCATGCGCGACGCGCTTCGCGTGCCGGCGCGGTTTCCTCGGCGAGTACCGCTTTGACACCTTCCGCGAATTCGCCGGGCGTCCGGTAAAGCCGCACGTGGCCGGCGGCCGCCTCGATCTCGGCTGATGCATAACTCACCACCGGCAGGCCGGCGGCGCAGTATTCATAGAGCTTGAGCGGATTTATCGCGTTCACCAGTTCCGGCATGGCGGCAGCGTCGAACGGAATTATACCTGCCTGACAATGGGCAAGGAACGATGGGATCCGTGCGAAAGGCACCGCGCCAAGCAGATGGACGTTGCCGGGCAAGGCCTGCGGCAGATCGGTCGTGACTTTACCCAGCAGCACGAATTGCAGATCAGGAGAGGCCTGCGCGGCCGCCAGCAATGCTGTCCAGTCGAACCATGGCCCGATCGTGCCGGCGTAGATGATCCTCGGCCCGGCGATGCCCCGCAACTCCTCCGGCTCGTCCCACGAGCCGTAAAACCGGTCGATGTCGACGCCGTTGGGCAGGTAAAGCGTCTTGCCCTCGCGTCCGCCCAGGTCGTCGAGCAGCGCCTTGGACGTGTGCACGACAAGCGCGGCGTCGCGGAACACGGCCTGCTGCTTGTCCACCAGAGCCGGCGTCACCTCGGGAAAGCACTGGATGCGATCGGCGTAGCGATAGACCGTCGGCACCCCCAGTGCGCCGCCCAGCGAATGGAAATAGGGACTGTCGAACAGCAGGGCCCGCGCGTCCGAGAAGCCGCTGGCCGCCACGTAGCGCGTGATCGAAGGGTAGGTATGGCGCCACCAGCGATCGAGGATGAAGGCATTGCGAAAAACGGGAACGTTCACATGTGGCCACCAAGCCGCGACGCTCAGGAGCCGGACGCTGCCGCCGGCCGGCGTGGCGAACACCTGCTCGCGGCCGCGCGCCGTTTCGGCCGCGCTTCTCAGCTTCCTGCGAGCGATGCCGCTCGATCTCGGGTGCACGAGATGGAGCAGCGAGGTTGGCTGGTCGAGGTAAAGGACGTCCCAGCCACGGTTGGCAAGCGCCTCGGCGAGATAGGAGGTACCCAGCCGCATCTCCGGCATGTAGGGGTGCGCGGATGCGACGATGACCTGCGGTGGCGACATGAAATCCCGGCTGTGTGGGCGACGCGGTCTCTTAGCCCCTGACCCCGCCCCTGTCCAGTTGGCCGGGAAGCTTTGAAAGGGAACAAATACCTTGCAGCCGCCTCAATGGTCGGGCAAACGGTGTCCCGGCGCGGCGCGGGACACTCGCTGCCGCATCAAGCGGGATAGAATTCAAGGTATCAGCCGTTGCAAGCCATCCTCGCCGAATTTCGCTCCGTCGTCACGTCGTGGCGGTTCTGGTCCCTGTTCGGTTTTCACGACGCTCAGCTTCCGATGCACCGCACGCGTTTCGGATTGCTGTTCTACACGTTCCAGTCGCTGCTGCGCGTCACCGTGATCTTTCTCGTGCTCGGTCCGGCCGTCGCGGCAAATCATCACGACTATTTCGGCTATCTCTCGATAGGCATGCCGTTGTTCGCCTTCTATTCGGCGGCAGTTACGTCCGGCTACGGCATCCTGACGCGGAACAAGATCATTCTTGGCAACGGCAACGTCACCTATCTGGCCTGCGTCATGCGGTTCATGACGGAGCACTCGGTGCGTTTCGCCTTTTCCATATTGGGTTTTGCAGGATACCTCGCGGTCTATCCGCAGACCTTCAACGCAGCCATGCTGCTGCTCGTACCGGGAATCATCATCGCCGTCGTTTTCATTTTCGCGACGGCGCTCACCTTCATGGTGGTAAGTTCCTTTCTGCCGAACCTGGCAGAGGCGGTGAACTCGATCATGGGCATCATGTTTTTCGCAACCCCGCTTCTATGGTACGCCGACGAGCGCGGCGGGATGAGAGGCCTTATCGCAATGGTCAATCCGTTCACCCATCTGATCGCCGTCGTCCGCGAGCCTGCGCTCGGACGCGTACCGGAGGCGATCTCCTATATCTACGCCTGCTCCTTCACCTTGCTGGTGGTGGTCGCGTCGATCTGGCTTTTCGGCGTCACGCGCAGGTGGATGATCTTCAAGGTCTGACGAAGAGGTTGCGGCGATGACACACATCGAACTGACCAAGGCAGGCGTCGACTACCCGGTCATGCGCAGCGGGCGCGACCGCGGGCGTGGCGTCGGCGACCTGCTCGGCGGCACCATCTTCAAGATGGAAAGCCGCACATTCGTGCGCGCGCTGGACAACATCAATCTCGATCTGCGCGAAGGCGTGCGCCTCGGTCTGATCGGCAACAACGGCTCCGGCAAAAGCACGCTGCTGCGCACGCTGGCAGGCATTCTCCCGCTTTCGCGCGGCACCCGCACCTACAGCGGCAAGATCCTCACGCTTTTCAGCACGGTCGCCGGCATCGACCTGAGATTGACCGGCCTGGAAAACGTCCAGCGGCTTGCCGCTCTCCACCAGCTCGACCCGAAGCGGATCCCCGACGTCGTCGAGGACATCGTCGATTTCACCGAGCTGGGCGACTTCTTCGATCTGCCGGTCGGCACCTATTCCGCCGGCATGCGTGCCCGCTTTGGCTTCGCCTTCATGACCGCGTTGGAGGCCGACATCCTCCTGATAGACGAGGTCATCGGGGCCGGCGACAAGCGTTTCCATTCGAAAGCCGAGAAGCGACTGGAAACGTTCACAGCGTCCGGCGGCATAATCGTCGTTGCCTCGCACTCGACGGCCGTCCTGTCGGCGCTCTGCACACGGGCGGTCGTGATGCGCAAGGGCAGGATCGCGTTCAGGGGGTCCGTGCCGAAGGCATCCGCCTTCTTCACGGCAAGCGAGACCGGCGGCGCCACCGGAGACGATCCATCCGCCGAGCAGCCCGCTGCCTGACGACACGGCGCTAGAAACGCGGAGCAGCACTTGAAGGTAGCAATCGTATTCGGAACCCGCCCGGAAGCCATCAAGATGGCGCCTGTCGTGGCCGCGTTTCGCGCCGATTCCGCTTTCGAGACCCTCGTCTGCGTGACGGGGCAGCATCGCACGATGCTGGATCAGGTGCTCGGTATCTTCGGGATCGAGCCTGACATCGATCTCGACATCATGACGCCCGGCCAGTCACTCACCGACATAACCGTGCGTGTGCTGCAGGGTATGGAAAAGGTGATCCGCGAGCACAAGCCGGACGTCGTTCTGGTCCATGGCGATACGACCACGGCCATGGCGGCGGCGCTGGCGGCCTTCTACCATCAGGTGCCGGTAGGCCATGTCGAAGCAGGCCTGCGCACCCGCGACATCATGCGTCCGTGGCCAGAGGAGATGAACCGCAGCGTCATCGACGTGGTCGGACGCTGGCTCTTCGCGCCGACGCCGCAGGCGCGCCAAGCCTTGCTCGACGAACGGATCGACGCTTCGCGCATCGCCGTTACCGGCAACACCGTCATCGACGCGTTGCTGATGGCCTCCGATCTGATCGAGGGCGACGCGGCGAGGCAAAATGCGATCGCCTCGGATTTCACCTATCTCGATCCGGCCAAACGTCTCTTGCTGGTCACGGGGCATCGCCGCGAAAACTTCGGCGGTGGCCTGCGCCGCATGTGCGAGGCACTCGCGCGGCTGGCGAGGCGCGGCGACGTGCAGGTCGTCTATCCGGTCCATCTGAACGAGAACGTACAGCAGGCCGCACGCGAGACCCTGTCCGGCGTGGACGACGTCTTCCTGATCGATCCACTGGAATATCTGCCGTTCATCTACCTGATGCGTCGGTCGCACCTCATCATCACCGATTCCGGCGGCATCCAGGAGGAAGCGCCGTCGCTCGGCAAGCCTGTGCTCGTCACCCGCGACGTGACGGAGAGGCCAGAGGCAGTAGAAGCCGGCACCGCACGTTTGGTCGGAACAGATCCTGACGTCATCGTCCGTGAGGCGACCCATCTTCTCGATTCGCCCGAGGCGTACAGGCGTGTCAGCGAAATCACCAACCCCTACGGGGACGGCAAGGCCGCCCAGCGGATCCTCGAAGCGATCAGGATCGGCATTTCCCGTTGATCCAACGGCATCCAACTGCGTTGACGAGCGGCTTCGCACGCGATAGCACGATCTTGGAACTGGTTCCGCCGCGAGGCGGATGAAAATGGGAACGCGGTGCGGCCTTTGTGGGCCAATGCCGCGGCTGCCCCCGCAACTGTAACCGTTGAGCCAACTACCGGACATGCCACTGGCCTCGATCGGCCGGGAAGGTGGAAGGAGGCGATGACACGGGAGCCAGGAGACCTGCCGTTCCAGTCACCCAAGCCAGGATACGGGGTGTGTCCTAGCGCGGTCGTCCGTCGCGGTGACATCGAAAGTTGCCGCATGCCGGAAACGGCCGGGGTTCGATGTGCATTCGCCCGTCATAAGCCTCAAGCCTGAAACCGTCTGCGGTTCTGATGAAACCGGGGCGCGTAGCGCCCTTGCCTGGAAGCGGGGACAGACATGAGACAGTGGATTTTGACGGCAAGCGCGCTGGCGCTCGCATGTGGGGCGGCGCAGGGGCAGAGCGCGCTCGGTACGGACAACGACACGACCGTTCTGGACACGATCGTGGTAACGACGCCGTTGCGGCGCGAGACGCCGCTGATCCGTTCGACGTCGTCGGTGACGGTTGTCGACGAGGCGGAGATAGCAAGCTCGGCGGCGGCCGACTTGCCGTCGTTGCTCAAGCGCTACACCGGCGTTTCGATAACCAGCTACGGTGGCCAGGGCGCTTCATCCAACGTGCAGCTTCGGGGCATGTCCTCGACCCAGACGCTGGTGCTGGTCAACGGCGTGCGCACCGCAGCGGCAACAAGCGGCACCAGCTCGCTTTTCAATATTCCGCTGTCGGCGATCGAGCGTATCGAGATCGCCAAGGGGCCTCATTCTTCGCAATACGGCGCCGATGCGATGGGCGGCGTCATCAACATCATCACCAAGCGCGGCGGTGCCTGCGGTGACGGCCGCAATTTCTGCGGCAGCGTGACGGCGGGCGTCAGCCATCCGTGGGGTGCGCAGCTATCCGCAGACCTTCGTGGCGAGGTGGACGGCCTCGAATATTCGGTCGGCGGCGGCATCCTTGGCACGCGTGGCTACGACTTCACCCTGCCGACGACCTGGGGGCACGAACCCGATGATGACGGGTTCATGCAGGGCTCGTTCAATTTCTCGCTTTCCAAGCAGTTCGGCTGGGGCCGGCTCTATGCCGACGGTCTCTTCTCGCGTGGCCGCAGCCAGTATGACGCCACCGCTCCCGGCTTCAACGAGGTCGACACCACGACTTTCGCTGGCAAGGCCGGTGCAACCTTCGACCACACCGACGACTGGTCGTCGACGGTGGAATTTTCGAGCGGCGTAGACCTGAGCACGAATTTCCGTGACGGCGTGCCGGGCGAGGACGAATTTGACACGACCCGCTATGGCGTTCTTGCATCGACAGAAAAGAGCTTCACGACTGGACTGGTCGACCACACGCTGCTTGGCGGCTTCGAGGTCTATCGCGAAAGCGTCGACACCACCTTGCCGCTAGCCGTCACGGGCCGCACGCTTGCAGCCGGTTTCGCGCAATACTCGCTCGACTATGGCGCGCTTACCGTCGATAGCGGCATCCGCCACGACTACAACGAGCAGTTCGGTGATGCGACCACCTACAATATCGGCGCCAGCTACGAATTCGTGCCGGGCCTTGTCGGCCGCGCATCCTATGGTACGGGCTTCCGCGCCCCGACCTTCAACGACCTTTATTACCCTGGCTATTCCAATCCGGACCTGCGCCCGGAGAAGTCGCAGACCTACGAGGTCGGGCTAGCCTGGCAGCCGAACGCCGATACCAGCGTCGATCTCGTTTTCTACCAGACGTGGCTGCGTGACGCGATCGCCTCAATGCCGGCGACCTATATCCCGTTCAATGTCGCGCGTGCGCGCATCACCGGCTTCGAGGCATCTGTGTGGCACGCTTTCGACGAGCGCTGGAGCGGCAAGGTGACCCTCGACGTGCGCGATCCGGTCAATCTCGATAACGGGCTCCATATCCCCAACCGCGATCGCTTCAAGGCGGGCGCGGAGCTGAACTTCGCCGCCACCGACAAGCTCGACCTGTCGGCCAAGGTGCTCTACGTGGCCTCCAAGCACTCGAACGTGGCCAACACCACCAGGGCGCCGGACTATGTTACGGTCGATCTTTCCGCCAGCTATCGCTTCGATGAGAAGTCGACGATGAAGTTCTCGGTCGAGAACCTGTTCGATGAGACGTACGAGACTGTTGCGGGCTACCGCGCGCCGGGCCGGACGATCAATTTGAGCCTGACACGGCAATTCTGATCGGGAAACGCGCCGTGTTCATCGCCCGCGCCATAGTTGCCGTTTCCCTGACAATTGCTGCGGGGATATCGCCGGCGCGGGCGACCGACGCCGCACCAAGCCGCGTCGTCTCGATGAATGTCTGCACCGACCAGCTCGCCATGCTGCTGGCCGCGGAGGGGCAGCTCCACTCCGTTTCGCACCTTGCCGGCGATCCGGGCGTGTCCGTGCTGGCCGACGAGGCGGGACGCTATGTCGTCAATCACGGGCTCGGCGAGGAAATCTTCCTGATGCAGCCGGACCTGGTGATTGCCGGCACTTTCACCACGCGGGCAACCATCGACATGTTGCGGCGCCTGGGCTTTCGGGTGGAGGAATTCGCCCCCGAAGGCACGTTCGAGGGCGTGCGGGCCAACATACGCCGCATGGGCGAGTTGCTTGGGCGGCAGCAGCGCGCGGATGAATTGATCGCGGAACTCGATGCGGGGCTGGCGGAACTGGCACGCGAACCGGCGCCGCCGCTTTCCGTCGCGATCTATTCCGCCAACAGCTACACGTCCGGCGACGGCTCGCTGTCCAACGCCGTGATAGAGGCCGCAGGCCTGCAAAGCATCGCCGACCGGCTCGGGATCGTCGGCGTCCAGCGCCTTCCACTCGAGGAGCTCGTGCTTGCCAACCCGGATCTGGTCGTGCTCGGCGAACGCACTTACGACCGCCCAGCTCTCGCCCATCAGAATTTCCGGCATCCCGCCTTCACAGCGATCGCCTCGCAGGACCGGCTGGTGCGCATTCCCGACCGCTACTGGATATGCGGCGCGCCCTTCACGCTCGAGGCGGCGCGACTCCTGCGCGATGCGGCGAATGCCCATGCAGAGGCCGCGCGATGAGCGATCGCATCAGCTATGCGGCGGTGCTTGGCGCGCTTGCGGCGGCAACGCTTGCGCTGTTTTTCGTGTCGCTGACCACCGGACCGGCGGATGTCGGCTTCGGCGAGAGCATCAGGGCGCTTGTTTCCGGCGACGCCGACCTGCTGACCCTGGTGATGCGTGAGATACGCCTCCCCCGCGCGCTGCTGGGGTTGATGATCGGCGCGACCCTCGGTCTCTCCGGTGCGGTACTGCAGGGCTATCTGCGCAACCCGCTTGCAGAGCCTGGCCTCCTCGGCATCAGCGCTTCGGCCTCTCTGGGCGCCGTCGTCGCCATCTACACCGGTATCTCGGTTGCCTTTCCGCTCGGCCTGCCGCTTGCAGCCCTGGCGGGCGCCGTGCTGGCTGTGCTGCTGCTGCGCGTCATGGCCGGAGAGCGCGGCGGCACGCTCACGATCATCCTGGCAGGCGTAGCAATTTCGGCCTTTGCCGGCGCGATGACATCGCTGGTGCTGAACCTGTCGCCCAACCCCTTCGCCGCTACCGAAATCGTATTCTGGATGCTGGGCTCGCTCACCGACCGATCGATGACCCATCTGTGGCTGTCGGCCCCATTCATGCTTGCAGGCTGGGTGATGCTTGGCATGCTGACGCGGCCGCTTGACGTGCTGACGCTGGGCTCGGATGCCGCCGCAAGCATGGGGGTCGACATGCGTCGGGTCCAGTTCCTCGCCGTGTTCGGCACGGCGGCTTCTGTCGGCGCGGCTACCGCGATCGCCGGCGCGATCGGTTTCATTGGACTTGTGGTGCCCCACGTGCTGCGGCCGCTGGTTGGTGCCGTGCCATCCCGCCTGCTGCCAGCCAGCGCGCTGGGAGGCGCTACAGTGCTTCTTGCAGCAGACATACTCGTCCGCCTGATCGCACCCGGCCGCGACCTGAAGCTCGGTGTGCTTACCGCCATCGTCGGCGCGCCGTTCTTCCTGTGGCTCGTCTGGCGCACACGGAGGCGGATGCTGTGACGCTGCTGGCCCTTTCCAGTCTTTCGGCCGAACTCGGCGGCAAGACCGTGCTGCGCGACGTCGCACTGACGGTCAAGGAAGGCGAATTCGTCGGCCTGATCGGGCCCAACGGGGCCGGAAAGTCGACCCTGCTGCGCACCATCCTCGGCTTGACGCCGTCCCAAGGCAATATCGAGCTTGGCGGCCAGGCTGCCGCATCGATGAGCGCGGCGCAACGCGCCAAGCTGGTCTCCTACCTGCCGCAGGAGCGCGAGATCGCCTGGCCGGTAACCGTCGAGCGTCTTGTCGGCCTCGGCCGCGCGCCCCACCTGCCGCCTTTCGCCCGTCCCGGCGCGGCGGATGAAGCGGCGGTACGTGAGGCTATGCGGCGCATGGATGTCGAAGACTTCGCAACCCGCCGCGCCACCGAGCTTTCCGGTGGCGAAAAGGCGCGCGTGCTGATCGCCCGCGCGCTGGCGCAGGAGGCGCCCTTGATGCTGGCCGACGAGCCGACGGCCGGGCTCGATCCCGCGCACCAGATCACGCTGATGCGCGTGTTTGCCGGGCTCGCCAAGGAGGGGCGGAGCGTCATCGCGTGCCTGCACGACCTTGGACTCGCCGCACGCTGGTGTTCACGGCTGGTTCTCTTGGCCAACGGATCGATCGTCGCCGATGGCCCGCCTCGGGACGTTCTCACCGCTGCGCGTCTGCGCGACGTATATGGCATCCAGGCCTATCTGGGCGAAGACGGCGGCGGCCTCGTCGTCCACCCGCTCGACCTGGCCGAATGACGAGGCGAAGACAATGACGCAGCTGCCGCAACTCCTTGCCGAACATCTTTGCGACTGGCGCTCCGGCTGGAGCATGGGCACGTTCGGCGCGATCGCCGAGTTCCATCACGACGAAGGGGAAAAGCCGCAGGTTGACGACGCAGCCGGCCTTGCCAGAGCTACATCGAGAGGCGGTGTCCGCATCGATGCCGACCGTGTCGCCGAGATCGTGCCCCTCGCCTACGAGACCCTGAGCCCGCGCGCCCATCGCTGGACGCAGGCGGTCGCCCTGTGCATGCCGGAGGCGACAGCGCGACGCACCGCGCGCGCCGTGCTGACCGAGCTTGGGCCTGACATCGAAGCTGTGCGGCCGCAGGACCGCGATGGCGTGCTGTTCGACATGGGGCTTTCGCTGCCGCAATGCGATTTCTGCATCAGGACTGCCGATCCGGCGCTGCTCGAAATCTTGCGGCAGGCCGAAGGGCGCTCGCTGTTCGAACCCGGCAATCCGGCGATGCCAGCTATCCTCACGGCCCATCCGCACCGCGTGGCGATCACCAATATCGGTCGCGTCGAGGTTTATCAGAAGATCGGCGGGCCGGACACGGGCGGCGTCTCCCCGCCTGGACCCCACACCCACCTGTTACCCAAATTGCTCGCCACCGGTCGCACGCACTCGGCAAACACACCGATACCGAAAGGGTTGCTGCCGCTCGGCTCGCTTCATCCCGGCAATCCCGTGATCGGCGCGATGGGCGAAGACCGCCCGTTCGACGCCGCGTTGCATGAAGCCTTCCAGCAGATGCTCGTCCGTTTCGGATCGACGGAAGCCGTCGCCGAAAAGACGCGGGTGCTGGAGGCGGTTTCACGTGCCGACGAACCGACTACCTATGGTCTGCCGCGCACGCGCCTCGGCCGCGTCGCGATGCGACTGGCCCTGCGCCAGCAGGCCCATGTGACGGCAGAGGCTTCGGATACCGCGGCGCATGCCGAAATCAACCGCTGGATTGCCGCGATCGAGCCAGCGGGCGGCAACGAGGCCGACACCGACGACGACGCGCCCGGTCATTAGGCGTTCAGGTACCCACCAGCTTCAGCGGCTTGTCGAAAACGGCAAGAACGCGGCCGAGTTCATGTCCGCGCTTGAGGATCATCCCGCTCGCGGCGACCACCGAAAAAGCGCCCTGTCGTCGCGCCAGCGCCGGCGTCTTGACGATCTGGTAGAGCGGCACTTCGCTGGTGCGCCGAAAGACCGAGAACACTGCACGGTCCCGCAGATGGTCGATGGCGTAGTCGCGCCATTCGCCTGCCGCGACCATGGTGCCGTAGATTTTCAGGATCTGATCGAGCTCTCGCCGATGAAAGGTTACCGGAAGCTCATCCCGCTCGCGCCGCCTTTCGTGCAGCGGGATCAATATTGCGGAATCGTCCTTACCCTCCGCTCCGGTGCCGTGATCGGTCATGCAGTGGCCTTTCGTGACAGTTCGACGACAATACGAAGGTCGCGCTTCCAGACCGGAAATGCAAGCCCCGTTGCCCAGCGCGGGTCACGTCAGGGTTCGATGTGAAGTCGAAAAAGTTCCGTCACATTGCATCACAAAGTGCCACGGCGTGTCGTGATTGGTGATGGCTCGCCTTATTGTCGCCGCATTTTATCCAAGCTGACGCCCCATTGTGTGGCGACCATCCACCTGTTGCCTGAGACGGTTCGGTCCGGCAAGGCCCTGTAACCCCAAGCCCCCCGCCCACGGGGCAAGGTCGGATCGAACCAACTCCGGGTGAACGCCCGGACGTCGAAGGTACGACGATCCCAAAGCAAGCAATCACCGGCGCTGGTCCCAGTGCCGGTTTTTGTTTTTACGGGAACCGTCTGACGGTGTCTTCACCAGTTTGGGGGACGGGTAACGATCGCGGCGCCCAGGATCGGGCCGGGTAGTCCACCCGACACCATCTCCTGCACGAGCACGGCGCAGCCGCCGGCGCCCTTCTTGGCGACTTCGCTCATCGGCAATTCGAACCGCGCCTTCTTGCCGTGCCACATGCCTGCCGAGTGAAAGCCCGACACGGCGTTCAGATAAGTGAAGTTTCGGCCGCGATTTTCGCCGCGGGTGATTTCCACCTCGCTCGCCGCATTGAAATAGACCAGCACGACATGTGCTTCGTCGACCGAACGCGGCAATTCGCCGGTCTCGATGATGACCGAATCGCCGCTGTAGGAGACCTTGACGTCAACGACCATGCCTTCCGCGGTACCCGCCATGCGCTCTATGGCCGCCTCGACCTTGCCGCGCTTGGCGCCATTCATCTGCTGGCGGCCGTTGACGACCGCCTGGGGCGTGTAGACTGAGCGGTTCCCGAAGGCGCGGTTGTATTCCTGCTGGCGCGCGGTGTTGTCGGCGCTGGCGAGCGTGTCGCGCCAACCGAGATAGTCCCAGTAGTCGACGTGGTAGGCCAGAGCCACCACGTCACCGGCCAGCGCAAGGCGACTTAGCGTCTCGTCCGCCGGCGGACAGGAATTGCAGCCCTGGCTTGTAAAGAGCTCCACGACAGCCTTCGGCCGCTTGACATTTTCCTGCGCGAGCGCGCCATAGGGCAATGCAAGCAGGAGCACGGCCGTCGCCAGCCTCAGAAGGTTCACGCCCAATGGTTGTTTCCGAATTTCCCTGTCGGGTCCCCGACCGGACCCTTCTTGATGGCTGCGCAGATTAGGCATCGCAGCCCTCAACGGAAAGTCACGTTGCGGTGAAATTTTTGTACCAATCTTCAATGCCGTGCTTCGGAGCCGCGAATGTTTGACGATCTGCAGACCCGTTTCGACCTCTATTGCGAACGTACCGGCCCGGAATTCTGGTCAGAGCCCGTCAATGCACTGACCAATCTCGCTTTCGTCATGGCCGGACTGTGGGGCCTTTGCGCGACGCGGCGGCGCGGGAAAGACGCCTTCTCGGAATTGCTTTGCTGGTGGGTAGTGGCGATCGGCGTCGGCTCCTTCCTGTTCCACACCTTCGCCACCCGGCTCACTATGTGGGCCGACATCCTGCCGATAGCCGGCTTCACGCTTGCCTATACCCTGTTCAACCTGCGCCGATTCATGGGCCTGTCCTGGCTGTCGTCACTGATGGCGTTCGTGGCGTTCTATGTCGTAGCCGGCGTTTTCACGGCGCTCGTGCCAGACTGGCTGCGTGACGCCTCCAACGGTTCGACCGGCTATCTGCCGCCTTTCCTGGCGCTATTCGTGTTCGGTCTGCTGGTTCTGCGAAGCGGACACCCGGCCGGCTGGTACAACCTGGCAGCCGCCGGCATCTTCGTCGTATCCGTCAGCTTCCGTGCACTCGACCCGCATGTGTGCGAAGCCATGCCGCTCGGCACGCATTTCCTCTGGCACACGCTCAACGGGCTCCTTCTGGGCGTGCTGCTGGCAGCCGTTGCGCGATATGGAGCCGCAGGCGATGCCCGGCTCGCACGGCCACCCATTCAGTCGGCCGGATGAACCTGCAGGCCCCTTTGCAGTAAGCGTCGCCTTGCCGCAACTATGGTATGATCGGGGATGACACGGAGAGGTCGTTCCCATGTCCAGCTTCACAAGCGCAGTCGTATCGATACCGGGCAGTGAGCGCATTGGGCGAACGCCCTTCGGCGCGCGCATGATCGTGCATGCCACTGCTGCCGAGACCGACGGCGCCTTCGGCATGTGGGAGACGTTCACGCCACCCGGAAAAGGCCCCGCACCGCACACACATACGCGCGAGACCGAGGTCTTTCGTGTGATCCGCGGCCTCTATCGCTTCCATTGCGGTGACGACGAGTTCGACGCGCCACCCGGCTCGGTTGTGGTGCTGCCGCCGCATGTGCGTCATGGCTGGGTGAATATCAGTGACGAGGAAGGCCAGATGTTCGCCACCGTGACGCCGGGCGGCCTGGAGCAGCTGTTCCTGGAGATCGAGGCCCTTAGGACCATCACGCAGGAGGAAATTGCGGCGATGGAAGCGCGCCTCGGCATCATCAACGATGAAACCGAGGCGCTTGGCGTTTCGTTTCCCGGCTGGTGACTACGCGGCGAGATCGCGCAGAACGTACTGCAGGATGCCGCCGTTCTTGAAGTAGTCCAGCTCATCGAGCGTATCGATGCGGCAAAGGATCGGAACGTCCTTCACCGTGCCGTCGGCATATGTCACCTTGGCCACCATCTTCTGGCGCGGCTTGATGGTCTCGAGCCCGTCAATGGTGACGGTCTCGTCGCCCTTCAGGCCCAGCGACGCCCAGCTCGTGCCCTCGTCCAGCGTGAACGGCACGACGCCCATGCCGACGAGGTTGGAACGGTGGATGCGCTCGAACGACTGCGCGATCACGGCGCGAACGCCGAGCAGGTTGGTGCCCTTGGCAGCCCAGTCGCGGGACGAGCCGTTGCCGTATTCGACGCCCGCGAAGATCACCAGCGGCACGCCCTCGGCCTTGTATTGCATGGCCGCATCGTAGATCGACATCTCCTCCTTGGAGGGATAGTGGATCGTGAAGCCGCCTTCCTTGCCGTTTTCGCCGAGCATGTGGTTGCGGATGCGGATATTGGCGAAGGTGCCTCGCATCATCACCTCATGATTGCCGCGACGCGTGCCGTACTGGTTGAAGTCGGCAACGCCGACGCCGTGGTCGGTGAGATACTTGCCAGCCGGCGACGCAGCCTTGATCGAACCGGCCGGGGAGATGTGGTCGGTGGTGATCTTGTCGCCGAACAGGCCCAGAATGCGGGCGCCCTTGACCGGAGCTGTCGCGTCCGCCTTCTGGCCCATGCCCACGAAGTAAGGCGGGTTCTGCACGTAGGTCGACTGGTCGTCCCATGCATAGGTCTCGCCGGACGGTGCCTGCACCTTCTGCCAGTTCTCGTCGCCCTTGAACACGTCGGCATACTTCGTGGCGAAGATTTCGCGCGTAACGTATTTCTCGATGAATTCCTGGATTTCCTGCGTGGTCGGCCAGATGTCCTTGAGATAGACCGGCTGGCCGTCGGCGCCCTCGCCGAGCGGCTCGGTGGTCAGGTCCTTGGTCACCGTGCCGGCAAGCGCGTGTGCGACCACCAGCGGCGGCGAGGCGAGATAGTTCGCCTGCACGTCGGGCGACACACGGCCTTCGAAGTTGCGGTTGCCAGAAAGCACGGCCGCGCCGATCAGGCTCTTGTCGTTGATGGTCTTGGAGATCGGCGCCGGCAGCGGGCCGGAATTGCCGATACAGGTCGTGCAGCCGAAACCGACGAGATTGAAGCCGATCTGGTCGAGCTCCTTCTGGAGGCCGGACTTTTCGAGATATTCGGCCACCACCTGCGAGCCGGGCGCGAGCGACGTCTTGACCCACGGCTTCTGCTTGAGGCCGACGCGGTTGGCGTTGCGCGCAAGCAGGCCCGCGCCGATCAGCACCGAAGGGTTCGATGTGTTGGTGCAGGAGGTGATCGCCGCGATCACCACATCGCCATGGCCGAGGTCGAAATCCTCGCCCTCGACCGCATAGCGCTTGGAGACGTCGACGGTCTTCTTGTATTCGGTTTCGAGCGACTTGGCGAAGCCGGATGCGATGTCTTCCAGCGGGATGCGCCCTTCCGGCCGCTTGGGGCCGGCCATCGACGGCACGACGGCGCCCAGGTCGAGCTCCAGCGTGTCGGTGAAGACCGGATCAGCAATGCCGTCCTCGCGCCACATGCCCTGCGCCTTGGAGTAGGCCTCGACCAGCGCGATGCGATCCTCGTCGCGGCCCGAGGTCGTCAGGTAGCGCAGCGTTTCGTTGTCGACCGGGAAGAAGCCGCAGGTTGCGCCATATTCCGGCGCCATGTTGCCGATCGTCGCGCGGTCCGCCAGCGTCATCGAGGACAGGCCCGGACCGAAGAACTCGACGAACTTGCCGACGACGCCCTTCTTGCGCAGCATCTGCGTGACGGTCAGCACGAGGTCGGTCGCGGTCACGCCTTCCTTCAGTTTGCCGGTGAGGCGGAAGCCGATCACTTCCGGCAGCAGCATGGAAACCGGCTGGCCAAGCATGGCAGCCTCGGCCTCGATGCCGCCCACGCCCCAGCCCAGAACGCCGAGGCCGTTGATCATGGTGGTGTGGCTGTCGGTGCCGACGCAGGTGTCAGGGTAGGCGACCGTCTCGCCCTCTTCATCCTTGGTCCAGACGACCTGGCCAAGATATTCGAGGTTGACCTGATGGCAGATGCCTGTGCCGGGCGGCACGACGCGGAAGTTGCGGAACGCCTGCTGGCCCCACTTCAGGAACTTGTAGCGCTCCTCGTTGCGCTGGTATTCGAGCTCGACATTGCGGGCGAACGCCAGAGGTGTGCCGAATTCGTCGACGATGACCGAGTGGTCGATGACGAGATCGACGGGAACGAGCGGGTTGATCTTCTGCGGATCGCCGCCCAGCGAGGCCATCGCGTCGCGCATGGCGGCAAGGTCGACGACGGCCGGTACGCCGGTGAAGTCCTGCATCAGCACGCGCGCCGGCCGGTAGGCGATCTCGACGCCGGCCGTGCCCTTGTCGGTGAGCCACGCGGCAACCGCCGAGATGCTCTCTTTGGTGACCGAGCGGCCGTCCTCGTTGCGCAGCAGGTTCTCAAGCAGCACCTTCATCGAGAAAGGCAGCTTGGAAATGCCGGTCAGGCCATTCTTTTCGGCCTCAACGAGGTTGAAATAAGTGTATTCCGCACCGCCCGCATTGAGCGTCCTGCGGCAATTGAAGCTGTCGAGTGATTGTGACACGTGCGATCCCTAACGTTCGGTTGCCGATTGGGTAACGGACGCCAGTGCATGCTCATCACGCGCAAAGGTGCGGGTACGGTCATTTCCGCTGTCCGTTCCCGTGCGACCCGGCCGTTCAAGGCGGCGCGCGCGCTGGTTCGGCGCAATATGGTTCCCGTGCCGACCGCTGGCACGGTTGCCCCGCATATAGAGAATTTCGTAGAATAGTTCTAGAGCGCTTTGGGGTGAATTTGCTGCATCGCACCGGGTGGTCCGGCGCAGCCGGAGAACTGGAAGGCATGCGGCTGATTGCCGAGAACCTGGCGGGAGAACGCGGCGGAGAGCCGGTTTTCTCTGATGTAAGCTTTGCCATCGGAGAGGGCGAAGGCCTCGTCGTGACCGGTCCGAACGGGTCCGGTAAGTCGACGCTGCTGCGCATTGTCGCCGGCCTCCTGCCGGCAAGCGGCGGCCTGATTCGGCTGGACGGTGGAGGCGAGCAATGGCCAGACATAGCCTCGGCCTGCCACTATCTCGGCCACGCCAACGCGATGAAGACAGCGCTGAGCGTGGATGAGAACCTGCATTTCTGGCAGGACTTTGCCGGCGAGCCGCATCTTTCGATCGACGAAGCGCTGGACATGGTGGGCCTTCCGCAGATCGGCCACCTGCCTTACGGCTACCTCTCCACCGGACAGAAACGGCGCATCGCGATTGCCAGGCTGCTTGTCAGCTACCGTCCGGTCTGGCTGCTAGACGAACCGACGGCAGGGCTCGACAAGGCTTCTGAAGGGCAATTCGCCGCGTTGATGCGGGCGCATCTCGAGGACGGCGGCATCATCCTCGCCGCCACCCACCTGCCGCTGGGGCTCGAAGGGGCGAAGGCTTTGAAGATGGGAGAGCACCGGGAATGACGGCTCCCTACGTTGCCCCCCTCTGTCCTGCCGGACATCTCCCCCACGAGGGGGGAGATCAGCCGGCCGCGCGGCTTTCGCCAATCGCCGGCGTTGCAGTAGGAACGGTGCGCGCTAAGCTGCCGATCTCCCCCCTCGTGGGGGAGATGTCCGGCAGGACAGAGGGGGGCAACGTAGGGCGCGAGGCTGCCGTTTGCCTGCTCACACCAGGGCATGAAGCTCCATGCTAGCCCTCTATCTCCGCGACCTGCGCCTCGGCATCCGCGCCGGCGGCGGCGCGCTGGTGGGTATCCTGTTCTTCCTCGCCGTGGTGGCCGTGGTGCCGTTCGGTGTCGGACCCGACCTCAACCTGCTGGCCCGCATCGGCCCCGCCATCCTGTGGATCGGCGCGCTTCTGGCCTCGCTGCTCGGCCTCGACCGATTGTTTCAGGCAGAGCGCGAGGACGGCGCGCTGGACGTGATCCTGCTGACGGAAGGCCGTCACCTGCTGGCGCTGAGCGTCTTCGTCAAATGCCTCGCGCACTGGACGGCCGCGGTGCTGCCGCTGGTGGTCGCCTCGCCGCTGCTTGGCCTGTTCATGAACATGGACCCGCTGGGGATCGGTGCGACGACGCTGACGCTGCTCGTCGGCACGCCGGCCATCGCCTTCATCGGCGCGGTCGGAGCCGCGGTCGCGGTCGCTCTGCCGCGCGGCGGCTTGCTTGTATCGGTGCTTGTCCTGCCGCTGACCATACCCGTGCTGATCTTCGGGGTGTCCGCAGCCTACGGCGCGGTCAACGATCCCGATCCATTCCTCCCTCCCTTCCTCATTCTTGCCGCCTTGACGTTGTTCTTCGCCGTGATAGGGCCGTTTGCAGCCGCTTTGGCTCTCAAGGGCGGGTCCGACTGACGACCGTGCGGCGAAGACACTCACGCGAGTTTGATCCGCCGCAATTGCAAGCGCCCGAGCCTGAGCCTAAGAAAAGCGCATGAGCGACACTGCAACCGCACAGTCAGCACGCTGGATCGACCTAGCCAACCCGACCCGTTTCGTCGCGCTGGCCGACAGGCTTGTGCCGTGGCTGGCAGCGCTCTCCGCCCTGACTCTGGCAGCCGGCATATGGATGGGTTTCGCAGCACCCGAAGACTACCAGCAGGGCATCACCGTACGGATCATGTACCTGCACGTGCCGTTCGCGTGGCTGGCGATGATGTGCTACTCGCTGATGGCCGTCTCGACGCTCGGCACGCTGGTCTGGCGGCATCCGTTGGCCGACGTCTCGCTGAAGGCGGCCGCACCCGTCGGCGCCGCGTTCACGCTTCTGGCACTCGCCACCGGTTCGATCTGGGGCAAGCCGATGTGGGGCACATGGTGGGTCTGGGACGCACGCCTGACCTCCGTCTTCATCCTGTTCCTGATGTATCTGGGCATCATCGCGCTGACGCGCGCCCTCGACGATCCTTACCGCAGCGCGCGCGCCGCCGCGATCGTCACGCTGGTCGGCTTCGTGAACATTCCCATCATCAAGTTCTCGGTCGACTGGTGGAACACGCTGCACCAGCCGGCGTCGGTCATCCGGCTCGATGGCCCGACGATCCATCCGACGCTGCTGTGGCCGTTGCTCGTCTGCGCGCTCGGCTTCACGCTGCTGTTCTTCACCCTGCACATGATGGCAATGCGAACGGAAATCTGGCGACGCCGGGTTACCGCGATGCGGCGGCTGGCAGCCCGGTCGGCCGACGCGGAAAGGACCGCTTCGTGAGCGCGCATGCCCTCTACGTCTCTGCCGCCTATGGCATCTCCGCGTTGGTGATCCTTGGCCTGATCGGCTGGATTCTGATCGACCAGCGCAACCGCAAACGTGAATTGTCCCGGCTCGAGGCGGCAGGCATCCGCCGCCGCTCTGACGCGAGGCCGGCCACGCAATGAGCACTGAAACGGAAAGCGCCCGGCCCAGGTCGCGGCGGCTCTGGCTGGCCCTGCTGCCGCTTGGGCTTTTCATGGCGCTTGCGGCGATCTTTCTCGCCCAGCTTCTTTCCGGCCGCGACAACTCGGTGGTCCCGTCAGCACTCATCGGCGCCGAGGCGCCGCAAACGTCCCTCCCCCCGCTGGACGGTACCGGCCTGCCTGGTCTCGATTCGACCCAGTTCGAGGGCAAGGTGACATTGGTCAATGTCTGGGCTTCGTGGTGTGCGCCCTGCCGGCAGGAGCATCCGCTGCTGATGCAGATGGCGCAGGATCCCCGCATCGTCGTAGCCGGCCTCAACTACAAGGACAGACCGGAAAACGCCCGGCGCTTTCTGGGCGAACTCGGCAATCCGTACGCGCAGATCGGAGTCGACGGCAATGGCCGAGCCGCGATCGACTGGGGCGTCTACGGCGTGCCGGAGACGTTTCTCGTGGGCAAGGATGGCCGCATCGCCTGGAAGCATGTCGGCCCGTTCACGCCGGATTCGATCGTCACCGGACTGATGCCGGAAATCGAAAAAGCACTCGCGACAGAATAGTCACGAACAAAAAAGGCCGTTCGGGGCCGCCTTCTGTGTGCGGTCACCCGTCCGGTTCCCCTGAACGAATTTGTCAGGCCGCGCGCGCCTGCGCGATACGCTCCTCGGCGATTGCCTGCGCGATGTCGTTGGTGGGCCGCTGTTCGGCCTCGGCGCGCTGGAAGATGTCCATCAGCGTCTCAGGGATAAGCGCCACGTGCCGCATGACCTCCGCACGGTCGTAGCCTTCCGGCGCAAGCTCGGCGGCCACGTTGATGAGGCCGCCAGCATTGATGACGTAGTCGGGCGCGTACAGCACGCCGCGCCGCATCAGATGGGCCGCATCCTCATGGCGTGCGAGCTGGTTGTTGGCCGCACCTGCGACAATGCGTGCCTTCAGATGCGGGATCGTGTCGGCCGAAAGCACGCCGCCCAGCGCGCATGGTGCGAAAAGATCGGCCTCAGCCGCGACGATCGTCTCCGTCTCCACCACCTCGGCTCCGAAAGCCTCCCTGGCTTTGGCTACGCGCGCCGCATCGATGTCGGCGACTATCAGCGACGCGCCTTCGCTGTGAAGCTGCTCGCAGAGCGACCAGCCAACGGAGCCCAGCCCCTGGACGGCGATACGCAGGCCTGAAACGGCATCCGAACCGCGCGCGTGCTTCAACGCAGCCTTGACGCCCAGGAACGTCCCGAGCGCCGTAACGGGCGAAGGGTTGCCGCTACCGCCAACGGTGGTGCCGGACACATTCGGCGTGCGTTCACGCAGGAAGTTGGCGTCATCCAGCGTCAGCCCGACATCTTCGCCGGTATAGTACTGGCCGTTCAGGGCCGCCAGCATCTCGGCATATGCCTCGAGCATTGCCGGCGTCTTTTCGGTCTTTGAATCCGCCTTGATGACGGCCTTGCCGCCGCCGAACGGCATGCGCGCGATGGCAGACTTGAAGGTCATGCCGCGCGAAAGCCGCAGCGCGTCGGTGAGTGCGGCGTCGAACGTCGCGTGCGGCCACACCCGCGTGCCACCCAGTGCAGGTCCAAGCGCGGTGTTGTGGATCGCGACGATAGCGGTGAGACCGCGTTCATCGTCCTGACCGAGCCAGATCTGTTCGTGATTGTCGAAGGCGGCAAGCCGCGCGGCCTTCGCGGTGATGTCGGTCAGTTTCAATGTCGACGAAGCAGTGACCGGGCGCAGGGTGCGCGCCTCCCCTGTCTGCAGCATACGTTCCTCCCGGATGTTGCGTTTCCGGTGTAATTTTAACGCGGCAGCACGGTTTTTGGTTTCGAAGTAGCCTGGAAAGACGTTCTTACGTTGCGGGACCAACCGATTAGCATTGTCGAATATGTCGCGGGCGCTGCCGATGGCAGCGCCCGCGACATCGGTCAGGCGAGGCGAGCGTCGAGCGTAACCTCGATAGCGCCCAGCGCCTTGGAAACCGGGCAGCCTTCCTTGGCTTTGTTCGCCAGCTCCTTGAACTTGGCCTCGTCGATACCGGGAACCGCACCGACAAGCGTCAGCGCGCTGCCGGTAATGCCGGTGCCGGGCACCAGGGTGACGACGGCCTTCGCCTCCAGCTTTTCAGCCGGGGTGCCGTTCTCTGCCAGAAAATGCGAAAGCTGCATGGCAAAGCAGCCGGCATGGGCAGCCGCGATCAGTTCCTCGGGATTCGTGCCCGATTTGCCCTGTTCGTCCTCGAAACGGGCCTTGAATGAATATGGGTGAGCTGAGAAGGCCCCGCTCTGAAGGTCGATGGCACCCGTGCCTTCCTTCAGATTACCCTTCCATACCGCGGTTGCGTGTCGATCCATGGTGGTCTCCCTGGCAAATTGAGCTGCGTTGCCGCCGCGGACGCGACGGTTCCGCTTAAACATAGGGCAGCAGGCCCCGGCGTTCCATGATGCGACGGAAACTTGCCTACTGGCAGACGTCGACCCACTGCGCATCCGTCAGGGCGGCCAGCCGGTCCGGGGCGATGCGCACCGCAGCGTTGATCGCGCCGGCAGCAGGCACGACCTCCTCGAAGCGCTTGAGCGATACGTCGCAGTAGACCGGCAAGGGCTGTGGCAGCCCGAACGGGCAGACGCCGCCGATGGGATGGCTGGTCAGGGCGACGACCTCTTCCGCGCCCAGCATGCGCGGCTTGCCGCCGAGGGTAGACTTCGCCTTCTTGTTGTCCAGGCGTGCGGTCCCGGCCGCCACCACCAGCATGGGCTGCTCGCCCACGCGCAAGCAGATGGTCTTGGCGATCTGCGCCGGCTCGACCCCATGCGCAGCCGCTGCGAGATCGACCGTCGCAGAGCTCTGCTTGGTAACGATGACGGAAATTTCAGGGGCTTTTTCGGCGAAGAAAGTGCGGACGGATTCAAGGCTCATGCGCCGCACAATATCCGCGCGGCGGGATGATGCAACACCCGACATACGGGAAACTTGTCGCGTTCAGCAGCCGTGAGTATAAGCGCATCAGGGCGGGGTTATTCGAGGTTTCCCTGATGCATATCGTTCTGCTTGTGCTTGGTGTCGTCGCCGGTCTGGGTTTCTGGTGGTACCGCCTACGCGCCGCACATGATGCTGCGGGCGAGGTGGTGGATGCGGTGGGTCGCATGCGCGGGTCGATGCGGCGCAAGAAGATCCGCAACCAGAACCAGCTTTCGCCACTGACCGCCGTGAACGACCCGATAGTCGCCGCGGCGACGATCCTCGTAGCGGTCGCAACGGACGATGTTGCACTTTCAACGGCCCGCGAGGAGACGATCCGCGCCGAGATCGGCAAGCTGACGTCGCCCGACAAGCTGGAGGAAGCCGTTATCTACGGGAAATGGGCGGCCGCCCAGATCGCCGACACTGCGGTGGTTATCGACAAGCTCGGCCCATTTTTGGCCGAGCGGCTCGACGGCGCCGAAAAACACGGCATGATGACGATGGCCCGCAATGTGTGCGCGGCTGAAGGTCCCGACCTGCCGCTGGAAGCACAGCGATTCCGCCGGCTGACCCAGAAGCTCGGCCTCGAAGTCCACTGATCGGATAGCCCACCCGCAGCAGGCGCGGGGCTTGTCAGCAATCCTGACCTCGCCGAGCTTGACGCCAGTTCGGCGTCGAAGACGATCTCGTCGTTGGCAGCAACACCGCGGGCGTCCTGCGCCCGTACCCTCCAGACAATCGACAACTGGCGGTGGCTCAGCAGCCTATCAGGTTTGTCTGTGCAAAAATGTCGGCCTGTCCAGGGCCAACCCGTCTCCAGTACAGGCGCGCCATTCCGGCGCGGCAAAAGGGAGACGACATCATGGACCTGTTGCTGATGACTGATCATTTGCGGAAACTGTCTGCGGAGCCACGCGGCGCCCACCGGAGGAACTTTGCCGGAACTGGTCTCGCGATTCTCGGTTTCGCGCTACTGGGGTTTACACTGGCATCGATATTACACGATGGCGACGGTCGGCTGTCGCGCGTGAATGCAACGCCGACAACGGAGGATGCACGATGAAATTCGTTTGCCTGATCCATCATACCCAGGAAGCCTTCGCGCAGATGAGCGAGGCCGAACACAGCGCCATGCAGGCCGATTCGCTTTCTTATGACCGCGAACTGATGGACCAGGGCAAACTGTTCCTGGCACAGGCCCTGCGCCTGCCCGATGAGGCCAAGACGGTGCGCAGCCGTCGCCGCAAGCCCATGATCACCGACGGGCCGTTCGCGGAAACCAAGGAGCAGATTGTCGGCCTGATCGTGATCGAGGCGCGGGATATGGACGAGGCTGTCCAGATCGCAGGCAGGGTGCCGCTGGCCCGAACCGGCCACGTGGAGGTGCGCGAAGCCTATTCCATCCACGATTGATCAGATCGGCTCGCCCTGCAGAAGGCGCGGCGCGTGCTCCGACAGTCCGGACGCCTGGCGGATGAAGAAGTCCTTCATCCGCGGCATGCGCTCGACAATGCCCAGCCCGAAATCGCGCACCGCGCGCAGCGGGCCGAAATCATTGGAGAACATGCGGTTCAGCACGTCGGTGGTGATGCCCATCTGCAGCGTGTCGAAGCGACGCCATTGCTGGTAGCGCTCCAGCACGTCGAGCGCGCCGATGTCCTGTCCGAGCCGATCCGCTTCGACCACGACCTGCGCAAGCGCTGCCGCATCCTTGAAGCCGAGATTGAGGCCTTGGCCCGCGATCGGGTGGATGCCATGCGCGGCGTCGCCCGCCAGCGCGAAGCGCGGCTTCACGAAATCACGGGCCAGCGTCAGCCCGAGTGGCCATGCGCGGGGCTTGTCCGCAACCCTGATCTCGCCGAGCTTGAGGCCGAAGCGCTGTTCCAGCTCGGCCTCGAAGACGATCTCGTCCTCGGATACAAGCCGCTCTGCGTCCTGCGTCCGCTCCGTCCAGACGATGGAAGAGCGGTTGCGCCCGTCTTCGCCGGTCTTGAGCGGCAGGATCGCAAATGGACCGCCGGGCAGGAAATGCTCTTCGGCGCGGCCCATATGCGGTCTTTCGTGCTCGACCGTGCAGACGATGCCCGACTGGCCGTACTCCCAGTTCACCGTCCTGATGCCGGCCATGTCGCGCAGGCGCGACCGCACACCGTCGGCGGCCACCAGCAGCCGCGTGCGAAACGTCACGCCGTCGGCAAGATGCACGAGCGTTTCCTGCGCACCCCCCTCGAAGCCGGAAACGCCCACCCCTTCGATGATGTCGATGCCGAGTTCGGCAGCGCGGCGTCGAAGGGCGGCATTGAGGTGCCGGTTCGCGACCATGTGCGCGAAGGCCTCACCGGGCGCTACCTCGCCGTCGAAGGTGAGGAATACGGGCCGCACCGGATCGGCCGTGCGTGAATCGGTCACGACCATCTCGGTCATGGCCTGTGCATTGGGCTCGATCTCGTCCCAGCACCCAAGTTGCCCGAGCATGCGGGTGGCGGCCGCAGCAATCGCCGAAGCGCGACCGTCCTTCTGCCAGACCCCGGCAGGGGCCGCATCCACCACTGCGATCGCAAGGTGCGGGCTTGCCTGCGCAATGCTGACCGCTGCCGCGAGCCCAACATAGCCGGCGCCCGCGACGATCACGTCGAGGCGGACGTCGTCATCTTTTCTGGGCCGAGCCGGCATCGCGCATACCTTCCGTTTCCATCCGCAGGAACCCTCCCGCGCTTGACTTGTTCCGCCGAACTGTCGAAACCCGGATGACTTTCATTGCCGGGGACAGACCAGATGACGCAGGCCATGCAGGAGCTTCTCGACATACTCGACCTCGAGCAGCTTGAACACAACCTGTATCGTGGTCGCAGCCATAAGGTCGGCTGGCAGCGCGTATTCGGAGGCCAGGTCATCGGGCAGGCGCTGGTGGCAGCCCAGCGCACCGTCGATGGCGAGCGCTATGTTCACTCCTTGCACTGCTATTTCATGAGGCCGGGCGATCCTGCGGTACCGATCGTCTACGAGGTCGACCGCCTGCGCGACGGCGGCTCCTTCACCACGAGGCGCGTCACTGCGATCCAGCACGGCCATGCGATCTTCTCGCTCGAATGCTCGTTCCAGATCGAGGAGCACGGGCTCGAGCACCAGATGCCGATGCCGCTCGACGTACCCGGCCCCGAACAGTTGCATTCACAGATCGAGCTGCTTCAGGAAACCGGCCACACTGTGCCGGAATCGGTGCGCAAGTTCTGGGCGCGCGAGCGGCCGCTGGAGATCAAGCCCGTCAACATCGAGCACTACACCACGCGCGACAAGCTGCCGCCGCGCCAGCATGTCTGGGTGCGCGCCAGCGGCGAGGTGCCGGACGACCGGCGGTTGCAGGCCGCCATCCTCGCCTACCTGTCGGACATGACCCTGCTCGACACGTCGACCTTCGCCCATGGGCGCATCGGCTTCGATCCCGAAATCCAGATGGCGAGCCTCGACCACGCAATGTGGTTCCATCGCCCGCACAAGCTCGACGACTGGCTGCTCTACACGCAGGACAGCCCCAATTCGATCGGCTCCCGAGGCTTCTCGCGGGGTTTTCTTTATGCGCGCGACGGTGCGCTGATCGCCTCCACCGCCCAGGAAGGGCTGGTGCGCCTTCGCACGCCGCGCGAGAAATAGTCGATACTGTGCAATTGCCTAATTTCTAGGCAATTGTGTTGCTGCACCTGCGAACGGCGGTCGGCCGGTCTCAGAATTTTTCACGTATTTACAATCAGTTAACTGCGCCGGGGCAACTGGCACGCGGCTTGATTCACCTTTAGCACTCCTCGGCTGCCCAGGCAGACCGGCGATGTCACGGCAAACGCGGGGGACCCGCAAAAGCGAAGGGTGAAACCTTATGAAAATCGTGATGGCAATCATCAAGCCGTTCAAGCTCGACGAGGTGCGCGAAGCGCTAACCGCCGTCGGGATCCAGGGCCTGACTGTCACCGAAGTCAAAGGCTACGGGCGGCAGAAGGGTCACACGGAAATCTATCGCGGCGCGGAATACGCCGTTTCCTTTCTTCCCAAGGTGAAGATCGAGGTCGCTGTCAGCACCGATCTCGTCGACAAGGCCGTGGAGGCGATCTCCGGCGCGGCCAAGACCGGGCAGATCGGCGACGGCAAGATCTTCGTCTACGGCATCGATCAGGCCGTGCGCATCCGCACCGGCGAAACAGACACCGACGCGCTCTGAGCGGCACGGACCATCCATGGAGATTGCTATGAAAATTCCAACCTTCGTTTCAGCTGCCCGCGCGAGCGCCGGCATGCTGGCGCTGACCGCGTTCACCGCGATGCCCGCCTGGGCGCAGGACGCCGCCGAGGGTGCGGCCGAAGAGGCCGCAGAGGCTGCGCCGCAATTTGCCGCCGCGGCCGACACTGCATTCATCTTCAACACGCTGCTCTTCCTGATGGGTGGCTTCCTGGTGATGTGGATGGCTGCTGGCTTCGCGATGCTCGAAGCAGGCATGGTGCGCACCAAGAACGTCTCGATCCAGCTCACCAAGAACATCGCCCTCTACGCGATTGCAGGCCTGATGTACTGGGTCATTGGCTACAGCCTCATGTATGTCGACGTCGGCAGCTATTTCGGCACGTTCGCTCCATACAGCTTCGATCCGGTCGGGCTTGAAGGCGCCGACACGGCGGCGTTGCTTGAAACCGGCTATTCGACCGCCTCGGACTGGTTCTTCCAGATGGTGTTCGTGGCGACCGCCGCATCGATCGTCTCCGGCACGCTCGCCGAGCGCATCAAGCTGTGGCCCTTCCTCGCTTTCGTCGTCATCCTCACCGGCATCCTCTACCCGATCACCGGCGCCTGGACCTGGGGCGGCGGCTGGCTGAGCCAGATGGGCTTCTCCGACTTCGCCGGCTCCACGATCGTTCACTCGGTCGGCGGCTGGGCAGCCCTTGCCGGTGCGATCCTGCTCGGCGCGCGTAATGGCAAATACGCCTCCGACGGCTCCGTGCAGCCCATTCCGGGCTCCAACATGACGCTCGCGACCCTCGGCACCTTCATCCTGTGGCTCGGCTGGTTCGGCTTCAACGGCGCCTCCCAGCTTGCCATGGGCACGATCGGTGACGCGGCAGACATCAGCCGTATCTTCGCCAACACCAACCTTGCCGCGGCCGCGGGCGTAGTCGCCGCGCTGGTTCTGACCCAGATCCTCTACAAGAAGGTCGATATCACCATGGTGCTCAACGGCGCTCTGGCCGGTCTGGTGTCGATCACCGCCGAGCCGCTCGCCCCCGGGCCGTTCGCCGCGATCCTCATCGGTGCCGTTGGCGGCGTCATCGTTGTACTTGCCGTGCCGATGCTCGACAAGTTCAAGATCGACGACGTCGTGGGCGCGATACCCGTCCACCTCTTCGCAGGCATCTGGGGCACGCTCGTCGTTCCGTTCACCAACGCGGACGCAAGCTTCGGCACGCAGATCGTCGGCATCGTGGCCATGGGCCTGTTCACCCTGGTCGCCTCCTTCGTTGTCTGGTTCATCATCAAGGCCACCATCGGCCTGCGTGCGAGCCCCGAAGACGAAATGGCCGGCCTCGATCTCGCGGAGATCGGCGTGGAGGCCTATCCGGAGTTCTCGGCGGGCCGCTGACGCGAAACCCATCCCGTGGCGGCGGTCATAAAGGCCGCCGCACCTTTGAGGCCCGGTTCCCGCCGGGCCTCATTTTTGTCGACCGCCGAGACCGTCAGCCGCAGAACCAGTCGATGAATGCCTGCAGTTTGGGCGGCTGCCCGCGCGACGGATAGTAAAGCTGAAAACGGTCCGGTGCAGGCTCGAACCGTGACAGGACTTCGACCAGTTCGCCCGCTTCGATAGCCGAAAGTTCCGTTGCCCTGAAGCGTTGAGCGATGCCAAGTCCTTCGCGCACCGCCAGGCCCATATGGTCGTTGTCGTCCAGCACCAGCCGCGGATTCGGATCGATCCGCAGCACCTGGCCGTCGACGTTGAAGGTTAGCGGCTCCAGCCGCTGGCTGCCCGGCAGCCGATAGCGGATGATCTGGTGGCCTTCGAGGTCGCCCGGCACATCGGGAATACCCGCGATCTCCAGATAGCCCGGCGAAGCGAGCATGACCCGGCGAAGCATTGGCCCGATGGGGCGGGCGATCATGTCCATCTCGAGCGCATTCGGAAACCGGATACCCGCGTCGTAGCCGCCGGCCACGATGTCGGCCAGTCGGTCGTCGGTCGTCAGCTCCAGCGTGATTTCCGGGTAGGCCCTGATGAAAGCGCCCAGCCTTGGCAGGATGCAGACCTGCGCGGCCAGCCGCGACAGGTTGATGCGCAAATTGCCGGCCGGCCTCTTGCCAACGGTGCGGACCCGGTCGAGCGCGTCGGTAATGTCACCGAAAGCCCTTTCGGTATCCCGCAACAGGAGTTCGCCTGCCTCCGTCAAACGCACACTGCGGCTGGTGCGCTCGAAGAGCCTGACGCCGACCATGCCTTCAAGCTGGCGGATTTTCTGGGATACCGCGGAAGGCGTCATGCCCAACCGGCCGGAAGCCGCGGTGAAACCGCCGGCCGAAGCCACCATTCGGAAAGCAGGCAGAAGAGGGAAGACTTCCGGGACAATCATTTAGTATCTCTTCATGACGCTTGAAGAATGCATCGGCTCAACTTCACGATCAAGCCGCGTCATCTATCGCTCATTCCCTTTCAGAAGATGGAGTGACGAATGACCGGGATGACCAATCCGAAAATGCCGGACCCGGAGCAGCGGTTCGGCGACAGTATCGACGTTGCGATAGAGAAAGCCCTTGCAGAGCAAAGGATCGTGGGCTGCGTGGTTCTCGTGGCCGATAGCGGTGAGCTGGTTTACGAGCGCGCCGCCGGCTACGCCGATCGCGAAGCGGGCCTGCCGATGAAACCCCACACCGCTTTCCGCTTTGCATCGGTGACGAAACCCTTCACGACGATGGCGGCGTTGAAGTTGATGGAGGCAGGTCGCCTTTCGCACGAGGACAGGCTGACCAATCATCTGCCCGCCTTCAGCCCCCGCCTGAGGAGTGGCACCGTGGCCGATATGCGGATCCGCCACCTGATGGCGCATCTGGCGGGGCTCGACTACGGCTTCAACCAGCAGGCAGACGGTCCTTACGCCCGCGCGGGCATTTCCGACGGTCTCGACAACGCCGGCGGCTCGCTGGCAGAAAACCTCGAACGGATCGCGAGCGTGCCGCTCGATCAGGCGCCCGGTGAAGGCTGGCGCTACTCAGTGGCAACGGATGTTCTTGGCGCGGTGATCGAGGCGGTCGTTGGCGAGCCGCTCGACAAGGCGATCGGTGAACTGGTCTGCCGTCCATTAGGGCTCAATGCAGCCTTTGCGTGGCCCGGCGACGATCTCGCCATTCCGTATTACGACGCCGACCCGCAGCCCGCAAGAATGACCGGGCCGGTGGAAGTCCCGTTGCCGTTCGTCGAGGGGCCCGGCGTCCGCTTCGATCCCGGGCGCATCCGCTTGCACACTGCGTGGCCCTCCGGCGGCGCAGGCATGGCCGGCCGCGCCAGCGACGTACTGACCCTTCTGGAAGCTTACCGAACCGGCAATTTCCTGCACGACGATCTCCGCCAGGCCGCCCTGCTCCCTCGCACCGGCGCGGAGGCACAGATGGCCGGACCGGGCTGGGGCGCCTCCTGGCTCGGTGCCGTGCTGGTCGATCCCGGCACGGCTGGCAGCGCCTGGAGCCCGGGATCGGTTTCGTGGGGCGGTGTCTACGGAAACTGGTGGGGCATCGATTTCACACGAAAGAGAACAGTCGTCTCGCTGACCAACACGGCCTACGAAGGCATGATCGGTGAATTCGCGAGGGACATCGCCGCCGCGACCGCCCCATGAAAGATCCAGCCTATTGCCGGCTGGCTGCAGCCGAAGAGCGCTCCAGCCGGCCAGCGTACAAGGCCGCGGCAAGGGCAATCGCCGCGGAACCCAGCATGACGACCAGCATCCCGTAACGGGCATTGTCCGGCGTCAGAACGGCTCCCGTGATCGACGCCATTGCGGCGCCCCCGGCCACCGCAATGGCGCTCGCAAGACCGGCCGCACTGCCCGTCAGATGAGGCCGAACCGACATCGCGCCTGCATTCGCCGCCGGCATCGACAGGCCGTTCGAGAGGCCGGCGAACATGCAGGGACCGAACAGTGCCCAGACATGAGCCACCCCAGCCGCCCAGAGGACCAAGCCCAGAAGAAGACCGGCGCAGGCCACCATTCGTCCCCAAACGAGCATGGCCGTCAGTTGAAAGCGATGCGCAAAGCGCCCTGCAATAAAACTTCCCGACATGAACCCGACCGTGATCGAGCCCATGTAGAGACCGAGTGTCGTCGGCGACAGATCGAAAGAGGCAGCGGCAAGCGGCGCCCCGGCCAGAAAGGCGTAGAAGACACCTATCGAGAAGGCCATGCACAGCGAGTAGGCCCAGAAGCGGTTTGACCCGAGCAATTGGGGATAGGCGCGAAACTGTTCGGCAAGTGTGCTGGACGGGTTGGAGTTGGTTTCACGCAGATCGAACCAGCACAGGACGAACACGCCGATGCCGACGATTGCGAGGAACCAGAAACTCGCCCGCCATCCGAACATCTGGTCGAGAAAACCACCGAGGCTGGGGCCGAGCATCGGCGCCAACGCCCAGGCCATCGCCACATAACCGATCCTGCTTGCCGCATCTTCCCTGCTGGTCGTGTCGCGGATGGCCGCCAGCGCCACTGCATAGGTCGGCGCAATCACGGCCTGCACCATACGAAGAGCGAGGAATGTCCGGACGTCGGAAACCATGATGCAGCCGATCGTGGCCACAATGAAGATGGCAAGCCCCCAAAGAATCACCGGCCTTCGACCGAACCTGTCCGACAACGGTCCCATCACCACCTGCAGGCACGCCGAAACGGCGGCGTATGCCGCCAGCGCCAGACCGACAACGCCATAGCCCACCCCGAACTCCGCAGCCATCGCAGGCAAGGACGGGAGGAAGATGTTGATGGGGATGATTCCAAGCGCCGACAACAAGATCAGCGTGACGAGGTGTGGTGCGGTTGTTGTTTTCGACATGACGATCGGCTTCGGGAGCGAACAAATTCAGAGGCATAAAAAAGGCCCCATCCGGGGCCGGCTTACCGCGCATGGGTGCTTTCGCCTGGCAGCCTAAGCCACCTTGCCCACGCGCCTTCCCACTACGATCGAAACCATCTCGCTACTCATGATCTTACCCGCTAGACGGGAATCGGCGAGCGGTCAACATCGTCAGCGCACTGGAACAGACCGGTCTCAACACCGCACCGCGCGGTGGCGCATGGTTAATGCCGCCTTAACCTCCACCGCCTAACCTGCACTCGATTCCGCGCGGCCGTACTGGCCTGCGCAAACCATGCTTGACGGGGAGTTCTCATGCGTTCGGGTGCGTCAGCGCAGATGACCATCGGCGATTCGGGTTACGGCCTGCGAGGTTTCTTTCATCGTCAGTTGACGCGGGCCGCGGGGCTCGGCGGACTGGCGGCGATTGCCTTCTGCCTCGCCAGCCTCGGCACATGGAGTGTCGCCGATCCAAGCTTCAGCCATGCCACCGACAATCCCGTCACGAATGCGATGGGGTATCCCGGCGCTGTTGTCTCCGACCTGCTGATGCAGTTTTTCGGCCTTTCGTCCGTGGTCGCGCTCGTGCCGGGCCTTGCCTGGGCCACGTGGCTTCTGCTGGCCCGCCGTGTCGACCGCATGCCGCGCCGTGCAGCGGCATGGGCAGGCGGAGCGGCCCTGGCCGCCGGCATCGTCGGATGCATCGGCGCGCCGCCGACCTGGCCCCTGCCTTCCGGCCTCGGTGGCGTAGTCGGCGATGTCGCGCTCGCGATCCCGTCCTGGTTCGCCGGCAGCTATCCGACAGGTGCGGCCGCGATCCTGACCATCGCACTCTATGCGGTGCCGACCCTGTGGCTGCTTGCTTTCGGCGCGGCGATCATCCGCCGACCCGTTGACGAAGACGCTCCGGCAGCCTCGGGCCGTCCCGCCCGCAAACGCCGCGCGCAGGAAGTGGAAGAAGAGGACGATCTCGAGGACGACGAAGACGAGCGCGGCGGCTTGCTCGCGGCCTTTGGCGCGGTCACGCATTGGTGGCTGTCGACGCGGGCGTTCGTCAGGCGTCACACGGCCGGCATTCCGCGCCCGCGCGTTCTCGACCGCTATGACGATGAAGACGATATGCCGGAAATGCCTGTGGTCGCGCGGCGGGCCGACCGCATCGAACCCGGCTTCGACAATGCGCCCCGCCTCGACGAGGTCGAACCGCCCTTCGACGTCGGAAATTCCGATGACTATCAGGCATATGATGACGACTTCGACGACGACGTGGTCATCCGCCCGACCCCACCGGCGAGCGACGCTCAGGCCCAGGTGCGCCAGTTCCGCTCCGATGCGGCAACCCGCGTCGAAGCACCGGCAGCACGGCCGCAACAGGGAGCCCGCGTGCAGCGCGAGGCGCAGCGGTCTCTGATCGGCACCGACGCGTTCGAAATGCCGTCGCTGCATTTCCTGTCGGAGGCCAAGAACGTCGCCCGTGACCCATCGCTGTCACAGGACGCGCTTGAACAGAATGCACGGCTGCTCGAAGGCGTGCTGGAGGATTTCGGCGTCAAGGGCGAGATCATCCATGTCCGGCCCGGTCCGGTGGTCACGCTCTACGAGCTGGAGCCCGCGCCGGGCATCAAGTCCTCCCGCGTGATCGGGCTTGCCGACGACATCGCCCGGTCGATGAGCGCGATCGCCTGCCGTGTCGCCGTGGTTCCGGGCCGCAACGCGATCGGCATCGAGCTGCCCAACGTCAAGCGCGAGACGGTTTACCTGCGCGAGATCCTGGCCAGCCGCGACTTCGAGCAGACCAAGTGCAAACTGGCGCTGGCGCTCGGCAAGACGATCAACGGCGAGGCCGTCATTACCGACATCGCCAAGATGCCGCACGTGCTGGTCGCCGGCACCACCGGCTCGGGCAAGTCGGTGGCCATCAACACCATGATCCTGTCGCTGCTCTACCGCATGACGCCGGAGCAGTGCCGTCTCATCATGATCGACCCGAAGATGCTGGAACTCTCCGTCTATGACGGCATCCCGCATCTGCTAACCCCGGTCGTCACCGATCCGAAGAAGGCCGTCGTCGCGCTGAAATGGACCGTGCGCGAGATGGAAGACCGCTATCGCAAGATGTCGAAGGTCGGCGTGCGTAACATCGACGGCTTCAACCAGCGGGTCGCGCAGGCGCAGAAGAAGGGCGAGCAGATCACCCGCACGGTGCAGACCGGCTTCGACCGGGAGACCGGCGAGGCCATTTACGAGACGGAGCACCTCGATCTCGATCCGATGCCCTATATCGTCGTTATCATCGACGAGATGGCCGACCTGATGATGGTCGCCGGCAAGGACATCGAGGGCGCTGTGCAGCGCCTTGCCCAGATGGCGCGTGCTGCCGGCATCCACGTCATCATGGCGACCCAGCGCCCGTCGGTCGACGTCATCACCGGCACCATCAAGGCCAACTTCCCGACCCGTATCTCCTTCCAGGTGACCTCCAAGATCGACAGCCGCACGATTCTGGGCGAGCAGGGCGCCGAACAGCTCCTGGGCATGGGCGACATGCTCTACATGGCTGGCGGTGGCCGCATCCAGCGCGTCCACGGGCCCTTCGTCTCCGACGACGAGGTGGAGAAGGTGGTCGGGCACCTGAAACTTCAGGGTGTGCCGGAATATCTCGACGCGATCACCGAAGATGACGACGAGGACGATGGCGACGGTGGTGGCGGCAAGGGCGGTTCGTCCGGCGGCAACTTCGAGGATTCGGAAGATCCTTATGACCAGGCCGTGGCCGTGGTGCTGCGCGACGGCAAGGCGTCGACCAGCTACATCCAGCGCCGGCTCGGCATCGGCTACAACCGCGCCGCCTCTATCATCGAGAAAATGGAGCAGGAGGGCATCGTCGGCCCAGCCAATCACGCCGGCAAGCGCGAGATCCTCGTGCCGACGGAAGAAGACAAGTTCTAGATCGATGCAACCCGGTGGGCCCGGTCCCCGTTTGAGGGCGGAACGGGCTGGCCCAATTTCGGCCCAACTGAACGCCTAGCTGAAAAGGCATGAAGCAAGGACGGAATACGATGGACACCATGGCGAAGACCATTGCCGCTCAACCGGTATCTGGCATGACGCGTCGCAGCTTTCTCGGCGCCGCGGCGCTGGGCATTGGCGTGCTCGCATTGGCACAGGTCACCGGGCCGTTCGTTTCAACGGCCGACGCACAGGCCGCGACCGCACAGCGCATAGCCGACCATTTCGCCAGCGTCCGCACAATGATGGGCGAATTCGTGCAGTTCGGCCCGCGCGGCGAACAGACCGGCGGCAAGTTCTACATCGAGCGTCCGGGCAAGGTGCGGTTCAACTACGAAGCGCCGTCGAACTTCCGCGTGACATCCGACGGCACGACCGTCGTGCTTGAAAACACAAAGCTCCGGACCGCAGACATCTATCCGCTGTCACGCACCCCGCTAAAGCTCCTGCTGGACGACCGCATCGACCTCTCCGGCAACAAGGTGCGCGCCGTCAAGGAAGAGGACGACCTGACCACGATCCAGCTTGCCGACAAGTCGGTATTCGGTGATTCGACCATTACGATGATGTTCGACCCTGCCAGCTTCGAGTTGCGGCAGTGGACCATTACTGATGCCCAAGGCAAGGACACGACGGTGATGATCTTCAACGTCGAGCAGGGCGTGGTTTTTGATCCTTCGGTGTTCGCCATCGACCACCGCAAGGTGCAGGAGATGCAGCAGCGCAGCCACAACCGCTGACGAACGCACAAGCTGCGCTTTCTGTGGAATAGCGCCCGAGGCCGGTGGCTTACGCAGCCGTGGCTTGTCTTGTCGGCGCTCGACTGGCAGGGTCCGGCACCCGATTGCCTGAGACTCGATTCCCGCCATGCCTTTTTCCATTGCCACCTGGAACATCAACTCCGTGCGGCTGCGGATGCCGTTGGTCGCGCAGTTTCTGGCCGACTACCAGCCGGACGTGCTTTGCCTTCAGGAAACCAAATGCCCGGACGACCTCTTTCCGCTCTCTGCTTTTCGCAAGGCTGGCTACGAGCACGTCGCGATCAGCGGCCAGAAGGGTTACCACGGGGTCGCAACCGTTGCCCGGCGGCCGATCGAGATCGTCGAGAAGCGCCGCTTCTGCGACAATGGCGACTGCCGCCATCTGTCCGTCCACGTCGAGGCCGGCAGCCGGCGCATCCTGCTGCACAATTTCTACGTACCGGCAGGAGGCGATGAGCCCGACCCCGAGATCAACCCGAAATTCCGTCATAAGCTGGATTTCGTAGCCGAGATGCACGACGTGCCGGCGCTGGAAGCCGACAACCTCTCCTCGGTACTCGTCGGCGATCTCAATATCGCACCGCTGGAAACCGACGTCTGGTCGCACAAGCAGCTTCTCAACGTGGTCAGCCATACCCCGATCGAGACAACCAGCTTCGAGGCGATGCGCCGCGCCGGCAACTGGGTCGACCTCATGCGCCAGGCGATCCCCCCGGAAGAAAAGCTCTACACCTGGTGGAGCTACCGGGCGCAGGATTGGGCGGCTTCCGATCGCGGTCGGCGTCTCGACCATGTCTGGTCGTCACCCAACCTTTCGCCGGCGCTGACCGGCATCAAGGTGCTACGCCATGCCCGCGGCTGGGAGCGGCCGTCGGACCACGTGCCCGTCATCGCCTCGTTCGATCTGGATTAAACTAGTCGGCGAACTTGACGCCGAGACGCTCGATCTTCTTGAGAAACTCCTGGAGATCTTCGAGCATGCGCCGATGAAGGTCGGCGGCGGCTTCCGGATATTCTTCCAGTATGCGCCGGAACAGAGATCGGTTGAGCCTGATCATCTCCACATCGGTCTCCGCCGCGGCATAGGTCAGGCGCCTGCTATCTGCGATCAATGCGAGTTCACCGAGAATCGCGCCCGGCCCCAGACGCGAGACGGCCACCGATTCGCCATTGTGATCACGATAGAGAACGACCTTGCCGGAGATGACGATATAGGCGCAATCCGCCGGGGCGGTTTCGCGATAAATCTCGCGCCCGGCCTGAAAGCGTACGGCTTCCGCGCCGAACGCCAGCAGTCTCAGTTGCTCCGCGCTCAGTCCGGAAAACAGGCTGACGCCGGACAAAATGCGGATATCGTCGTCAAGCGCCAAATCGCGGTCCCCGGTTGCGCCCCCACCCGGTTCTTCCGCCGCGATGGGAAAACAGTCAAGGGACGAGCTTGTAACCGCCGCTTTCCGTCACAAGAATTTCCGCATTCGAGGGATCGCGCTCGATCTTCTGGCGAAGGCGATAGACGTGTGTTTCGAGCGTATGCGTGGTGACGCCGGAGTTGTAGCCCCATACCTCTTCGAGCAGGATGTCGCGGGTCACCACCTTCTGGTCGGCCCGGTAGAGATATTTGATGATCGACGCTTCCTTTTCGGTAAGCCGCACCTTGCCGCCCTTCTGGTCGGTGAGCAGTTTCTGGCTCGGCTTGAAGACGTAAGGGCCCACAGAGAAGGTGGCGTCCTCGCTCTGCTCGTGCTGGCGAAGCTGGGCGCGTATGCGCGCAAGCAGTACCGCGAACCTGAACGGTTTTGTGACGTAGTCGTTGGCCCCGGCCTCAAGGCCCAGGATCGTGTCCGAATCGGTATCGTGTCCGGTCAGCATGATGATCGGCGCCTTGAACCCGCCCTTGCGCAGCAGCTTCACCGCTTCGCGGCCGTCCATGTCAGGCAGGCCGACATCCATGATGAGCAGGTCGATAATGCCACCGCGCGCCGTTTGAACGCCCTTTCCGGCGGTGGCCTCCTCAAGCACTTCGAATTCCTCGTAGAGCGAAAGCTGTTCCACAAGCGTTTCGCGCAGATCGGCGTCGTCGTCGACAATGAGGATGGTGCGTGACGTCATGTTCTATCCGTAGCTGGAGGCGGCAGTTGACCGCACCTCGGTTTATGCGGAAGCATAGCGCCGAAAAAGAACATCACGACGATTTGTTCCACAGTGACATCATACCCCAAATATCGTGGACGCAATGAGGCGGCGAAACGCGGCCTTGCGCGCAACGCACCGATCGTGGTTCGACCGCGCCCGGGACAGCCGACGCAAGGCCTGCTCGTCTGGTGTGGAACCGTCTTTCCCTGCGCGCTTGGGCGCGGCGGCATCCGCGCGATCAAGCGTGAAGGCGACGGCGCCACGCCTCTCTGCCGGATGCGGCTGATCGACGGATGGTTCCGCCACGGCAGGCTCGCAAACCTGCGCTCAGGCCTTGCTCTTCGACGAATCGGCCCGCGTGACGGCTGGTGCGACGCACCTGGCGACCGCAACTACAATCGCGCGGTCACGCTGCCTTATCCGGCAAGCTGCGAAAGCATGGAGCGCAACGACCGCCTCTACGATTGCTGCATCGTGCTTGACTACAACATAGCCCCGCGCAAGCGCGGCATGGGCAGTGCCATCTTCTTCCACATCGCCAGCGATGGTTTTCGGCCCACCGAAGGCTGTGTAGCCATAACCCCGCGCGTCATGGCCCGGATGCTGCCGCATCTTTCGCCAAGGACGGTGATAGTGGTGTCGCGCTGACCTGCGGAGACAAAACGGGTCAGCCGAACCGCCAGACCGTCGTCTTCTTGACCTCGGCGTCCTCCAGCGCGCGCGTGACCGGCACCTGATAGGTCGCAAGCGCTTCGAGACCGGTTTTCGGCAGATAGGCGCGGCCGGGATCGCCGACCAGGATTTCGCAGCCACATATCCGCATCTGCGCAAACCACGGCAGCAGCCGATCTGCGAAAGCCCGGTCGTAAAAGACATCCCCGGCCAGGATCACATCCCATGCACCGGGAGTCCCGACCAGATCGCTGTCAGTGAAATCGACCGCCACGCCGTTAGCGGCGGCGTTGAGCCGCACGGCTGCGGCGCAGAACGCATCTATATCGGCGGCAAGCACATGCGCAGCGCCAGCCTTTGCCGCAGCGATCGCCACCAGCCCGGAGCCGCTCGCAAAATCGAGCACCTTGCGTCCCTGCACGAGCCCGGCATTGTCGAGCACGTGGCGTGCAAGCCCCTGCCCGCCGGCCCAGGCAAACGCCCAGAAGGGCGGCTGCAGCCCGATAGCCTCCAGCTCTTCCTCCGTCCGCCGCCACAGGTCGTGGGCCTCGTCGGCCAGATGCAACCGGATTTCGGGCACATGCGGCGGCGCGATGAGGGCCGTGTTCGCCCGGATGAAGGCCTCGGCCCGATCAGACGAAATCGGCGGCGTCACGGCGCGGGAACGAGACCTCCCATGCGGCAGACCTCTTCCCATTCGTCAGGCTTCACCGGCTGCACGGAAAGCCGCATCGAGGTCACGAGCGCCATGTCGGCGAGATTGGGATTGGCCTTGACGTCCTTGAGCGTCACCGGCTTCGGCATGTCGCGCACCGCGCGGATGTCGACGCATTCCCAGCGCGGGTCGTTGGTGCTGGAATCTGGATGCGCCAGCTTGCAGACCTCGACAATGCCGACCACTTCCAGGCCCTCATTGGAGTGGTAATAGAAACCGAGATCGCCGATCTGCATGGCGCGCATGTTGTTGCGCGCCTGGTAGTTGCGCACGCCGGTCCATTCCTCGCCGGCCTTGCCCTTGGCCTTCTGCTGGTCCCACGACCAGGCGTCGGGCTCGGACTTGAACAGCCAGTAAGCCATCACTTCGCCTCCGGAGCCTTGAACACCCAGTTCCACGGCAGGATCTCGACGCTTTCGAACAGCCCGGCCTTGGCATAGGGGTCGCCCGCCGCGATCTGCTCGGCGCCGGCGCGATCCTGTGCCTCGACCGCGACCAGGCTGCCGATCGGCTTGCCGTCCTCGCCCAGGAACGGGCCGGCGAACTTGAGCGCGCCCTCGCGATCCAGCGCCATCAGATAGTCGACATGCGCCGGCCGGTTGGCGAGCCGCACGTCGAGCTGGCCGGGTTTGTCCTTGCAGATGAAAGTGAAGATCATCGGTGGTCTCCGTTGCCTTGACGTTGTTCCTGTTCGCTCTTGAGCGGCCGCGACAGCAACGCTGCCACGGCCTCCGCGATGCTGGCCTTACCGCGAAGGATGCGGTCGACAGCCTCGATGATCGGCGCGTCCACGCCCTTCTCGCGCGCGATCCGCGCTGCGATCCCGGCAGTCGACGCGCCTTCGGCGAGCGGCCGGCCCTCCAGGCTTTCACCACGCCCAAGCGCCAGACCATATGAGAAGTTGCGCGACTGGGGTGACCCGCAGGTGAGGATGAGGTCACCGAGCCCCGAAAGGCCCATCAGGGTCTCCGCCTCGGCTCCGAAAGCCGCGCCGACACGGCGCAGTTCGACAAAGCCTCGCGTCACCATCGCTGCCTGCGCGCTGGCGCCGAGACCTGCGCCCGATACCGCACCTGCGGCGATCGCCAGCACGTTCTTAAGCGCCCCGCCCACTTCGACGCCGGTGAGATCCGCGCTCGAATAGCAGCGGAAGGCGGGCGCCGACAGCAGCAGCGCCAGCGACGAGGCAAGCTGCGGGTCAGCGGCGGCGACCGTCACCGCCGTCGGCAGGCCGCGCGCAACGTCGGTGGCAAAGCTCGGCCCCGAAAGGGCAGCAATCGGCGTGTGTGGCAGCAATTCGGCGGCTATCTGAGACAGAAGCAGGCCACTCTCCCGCTCGATGCCTTTCGCGCAGAGCACGATCGGTACGCCCGGCCGCAGGCGGTCGGCGAGTGAAACAAGCAGACCGCGCATCGCCTGCGCGGGCACGACCGCGAGAACGCAATCCGTGTCGGCAAGCGCCTCCTCCAGGCCTTCGGTCGCTTGGATGCCCGCTTCCAGCACGATGTCCGGCAGGTAACGCGGATTCTCGCGCCGTTGGTTGAGCGAAGCGACGATCTCCGCGTCCCGCGCCCACAAGGCAGTCGCGTTGCCGGCCCGCACCATCGTGGCGGCCAGCGCAGTGCCCCACGCCCCACCGCCGAGCACTGCGATCTTCTTGGGCGCGCTCATGCCTTGGCTCCGCGTTTGCCCGAACCGATGACCGGTGGCGCGCCGGTATCGAGCGGCCAGCGGGATCGCGGCGCAAAGCCCATCGCGTCATCCTCTACCAATCCGCCCCGCATCCGCTCGATACCTGCCCAGGCGATCATTGCGGCGTTGTCGGTGCACAGATGCAGCGGCGGCGCGACGAGGTTCATGCCGTGCCGCTCACATAGTCCTTCCAGCGCAGCGCGGATCGCCTTGTTGGCGGCAACGCCACCGGCGACCACGAGCGCCGGCCGTGCAAGATCCGGAAATGCTTCACGAAATCGCGTCAGGCTGCGGCCGACACGCTCTTCTAGCGTTTCGGTGATCGCAAGCTGGAAAGCCGCGCAGATGTCGGCGACGTCCTGATCGGACAGCGGCGCGATGGCGCTCGCCGCCTGCCGCACGGCCGTCTTGAGGCCGGAGAACGAGAAATCGAGCCGCGCATCGCCCCTAAGGGGCCTCGGAAAGGAAAAGCGCCTGGGGTCTCCCCTTGCCGCCTGCCTTTCGACATTCGGTCCGCCCGGATAGGGCAGGCCCAGCAGCTTCGCGGTTTTGTCGAACGCCTCGCCCAGCGCATCGTCTATGGTCGACGCCCAGCGCTCGTAGTCGCCAACGCCGCGCACGAGCACGACCTGCGTGTGGCCGCCGGAGACCAGCAGCAGGAGATACGGAAAATCGAGCCCGTCTGTCAGCCGCGCGGTAAGCGCATGGCCTTCGAGGTGATTGACCGGGACGAGCGTCTTGCCGGCCGCTGCCGCCACCGCCTTGGCCGTCATAAACCCCACGATCAATCCGCCGATCAATCCGGGTCCGGCCGTTGCCGCAATCCCGTCGACCGCGCCGAGGGGCACGCCTGCCTCGTCCAGCGCCGCCTCGATCACGCCGTCCAGCGTCTCGACATGCGCGCGCGCCGCGATCTCCGGCACGACGCCGCCGAATGCGGCATGATCCTCGATCTGGCTCAGAACCACGTTGGATAGAATGCGGGGCGCGCCGTCGTCGCCAAGCTCGACCACGGAGGCGGCCGTCTCGTCGCAACTGGTTTCGATGCCGAGCATGCGGATCATTGCTGTGGTGGTCATTCCTCGATAGGAGTTGGCCGGCACTATCACGGACGAAGCGGCACATGCAAACGGATGTCTTGAAGATCGGAACGCGCGGGAGCGCCCTTGCGCTGGCGCAGGCGCACGAAACGCGCGCAAGGCTCATGGCAGCGCACGCCCTGCCCCAGGAAGCCTTCGAGATCGTCGTCATATCCACCAGCGGGGACCGCATTCAGGACCGGCCGCTTTCGGAAGCCGGCGGCAAGGGCCTTTTCACCAAGGAAATCGAGGAGGCGCTGCTCGACGGTCGCATCGACATCGCCGTCCATTCCTCCAAGGACATGCCGACCGCGCTGCCGGAAGGGCTGGAGCTGTCCGCCTTTCTCGAGCGCGAGGACGTGCGCGACGCTTTCATCGGCCGGGCCGCGGCAAAGCTGGCCGACCTGCCGGAACGCGCGGTTGTGGGCTCCTCGTCGCTGCGTCGTCAGGCGCTGATCCGCCGGCTGCGGCCGGACATCGACGTGGTCGTCTTTCGCGGCAACGTGCAAACGCGACTGCGCAAACTGGACGAGGGGCAGGTGGCCGGCACGTTGCTGGCCAATGCCGGGCTGCGTCGGCTCGATCTGGCGAACATCATCACCGAGTTGCTGCCGGCCGAGACCTTCCCGCCCGCCCCCGGCCAGGGCGCGATCTGCATCGAAAGCCGGATCGGCGATGCAGCCACGACCGCCATGCTCGCCCCGATCAACCACCTGCCGACGGCGCAGGCTCTGGCCTGCGAGCGCGCCTTCCTTGCAGCACTCGACGGCTCCTGCCGTACGCCGATTGCGGGCTACGCGCGCATCGAGGGCAAAAACCTATACTTCAACGGCATGATTCTCACCCCCGACGGGCGCGAGGCACACGAAGTCGATGCCTCGGGACCGACCAGCGAGGCGGCGAGCCTCGGCGCGGATGCCGGCGAACGCGTCCGCGCCAAAGCGGGCACCGGCTTCTTCGACGGCTGGTCGTGAAACGGCGCGTTCTCGTCACGCGGCCGGTACCCGGCGCGAGCGAGACGGCGGCGCGGCTCGAGGCGCTCGGTTTCGAGACCGTCGTCCTGCCTTTGACCCACATCGTTCCACTGGATGCAGGACCCGCGCCGGATCCGCACACCGTCGATGCGGTTGCGGTGACCAGCGTCAACGCCCTGCGTCACGCGTCAGCGGCGATGCTTGCCGCACTTTCGGCCAAACCGGTTTTCGCAGTCGGCGATGCAACGGCCGAAGCGGCGCGCCAGTCGGGATTTGCTTTCGTAACGTCCGCGGCCGGAACCGCAATTGATCTCGCCGCGGCTATTGAGACACGGATGCCCATCCGTTCCCACATCCTTCACCTCGCCGGCAGGGAACGCACAGGGGGTTTTGCAGAAGCGCTGTATGACAGAGGCTTCAGCGTCAGGGTAACCGAGGTCTATGGCGCTGAAAAAGTCAGTTACATCACTGACTTTTTGATAGAGACCTTCGCCGGTCGTCCGATATGGGGGTGTCCAGTCCTCTCGACGCGTGGCGCAGTCTTTCTAAACGAGTTGGTGGCCAACCGAGAACTCTCGCATACCTTTGAAGAAACACGGTTTTTCTGTATCTCGCGGAAGGTTGCGCGGGTGCTGAAGCCGACGGTGGGCGACCGAGCAAGTGTAAGCGACGAGCCCACCGAAGACAGCGTCATGGTGCTGCTTTCGTCGCAGCGGTAGGCCTCGTCGCATTCCAACCCTTTTCAGTTTCTATCCAGCCCTTTAGATCAGAAGGAGCCGGCGGCATCGCCTGCCCGAACAGCGGCTGAAGGAAATCAGGAATGGTCAAGACGCCCCGAACCCGCCACTCGAAGACCAGCAAGGAGCCGGTGACCATCGATCTCGCGCCCGGCGAAATCTCGCGCGCCAAGGCGGAGGCCGAGAAGGCCGATCCGGTGAAGCAGTCCGAGGCACCGCAGCAGGCGAAGGCAGAAACCCCGAAGCCCGAAGATTCCAAGCCGGCGAACCAGAGCAGCGCAGCTTCCGGCGCGGATACGCGCGACGCAAAGCCGCAACCCGCAGCCGCAAGCAGTCAACAGAAACCCGGAGCGGCAGCGACCGGCAGCAGCCAGACCTTCGGTCGCAAGGAAAAGGACACGGCGGCACCCGCCGCGCCACCCTCATCCGGGCGCAGCAGCGCGCTCGCCGCTGGCGTCGCCGGTGGCGTGATCGCGCTGGTGCTTGCCGGAGGGCTTCAGCTTGCCGGGTTGCTGCCGGCGCCCGGCAGCAGCGGCGAGCAACCTGCTGACCCAACAGCCTCCATCGACGCCCTGGAGCAGGAAATCGCGGCGCTTCGCAGCGAAATCGGCGGTGCGACTGGTTCCGGCACCGAACTTGGCGGTCGCGTATCCCAGGCCGAGGAACGCGTCACGGCTCTCGCCTCGCAGATCGAGACCCTGACCGGCGAGGTGGCGGGCATCGCGCGGGAGCCGGGCGGCGAGGCCGCTGCCCCCGTCGATCTCTCCCCGCTGGAAGAGAGGCTTGCCATCCTTGAAGGCACCGTAGGCGCGCTTGGCGACGCCGGTCCGTCGCAGGCAGTGAAGGAGAGGCTGACGGCGCTGGGTGACGAAATCGCCGCCGCGCGTGAAGCCCAGGCGGCGGCGGGCACGCGGCTCGATGCGGTGGAAAAGTCCATCGGAGACCTCAGCGGCCGCGTCGACGAAGCCGCCGAAACGCCGGCAACCGCGGTCATCATCGCCGCATCCGCACTCAAGGCCGCGATCGAACGCGGCGTGCCCTTCACGGCCGAACTCGATACCCTTGCAGCGCTTGCTCCCGAGGCACCGCAGATCGGCGACCTGCGCGAACTGGCAGCCGACGGCGTGCCGACGCGCGCCCAGATCGCCGAGGAATCGGACGCCGCGGCCAACGCGATGATCGCGGCCGCGCGACCGGTCGATCCGCAGGCAGGCGTCATCGACCGGCTGATGGGCAGTGCGATGAGCCTCGTCCAGGTGCGGCCGGTCGGCATGGTCGAAGGCGACGGCGTGCCGGAGATCGTCGCCCGGCTCGACGCTGCTGTTCAGGCGGGCGACTACGAACGCGCACTCGCCGAGTATGATGCCTTGCCGGAGCCATCCAAGGCCGCCGGCGCGGCTTTCATCGAAAAGGTACGCGCGCGCCAGAACGCCGACCGGCTGATCGATGATGCGCTCGCCGCCGCGCTCGCGAAGTAAGGAAGGAAATCCGATGCTGCGTATCCTTTTCTTCCTCGGCCTCGTCTTCCTGATGGGGCTTGGCTTTGCCTGGCTGGCCGACAGGCCGGGTGATCTCGTCATCACCTTTGGCGGCTACCAGTATCAGGTCACGCTGATGGTAGCGGCTGTCATCGTCGCCGCGATCGTGCTTGCCGTGATGCTTTCGTGGTGGCTGCTCAAGAGCATCTGGTACAGCCCCTACACCGTGTCCCGCTACTTCCGCGTCCGTCGCCGCGATCGCGGCTACCAGGCGCTGTCGACCGGTATGATTGCCGCCGGCGCCGGAGATGCCGGGCTTGCGCGCCGCAAGAAGAAGGAGGCGATGAAGCTCATCAGCGCCGATCAGGAGCCGCTCATCCACCTGCTCGATGCGCAGGCCTCGCTGCTGGAAGGCGACCACGAGGCGGCGCGGCGCAAGTTCGAGGCGATGCTCGAAGATCCTGAAACGCGGCTTCTCGGCCTGCGCGGCCTCTATCTGGAAGCCGAGCGGCTGGGCGACCGCACCGCGGCGCGCCACTATGCCGCCAAGGCGACGGAGGCGGCACCCCAGCTTGAATGGGCGTCGGAGTCGACGCTTGAGGAAAAGACCGAGGCCGGCGAATGGGACGAGGCACTGCGCCTCGTCAGCGCGCAGAAGTCGACAAGGCAGATCGAGCGCGAGGCGGCGAACCGCCGCAAGGCCGTCCTCCTGACGGCCAAGGCGATGGCAACCCTCGATGCCGATCCCGCAGGCGCGAAGACCGCCGCGCTCGAGGCTAACCGCCTGGCGCCTGAGCTTGTGCCGGCAGCGACGACCGCCGCCAGGGCGTTGTTCCGCCTCGCCGATATCCGGAAGGGCTCCAGGATCCTGGAGTCCGCTTGGAAAAAGGACCCACATCCCGAGATCGCGGACATCTACGTCCACGCCCGGCCGGGCGATTCGACCCATGACCGGCTGACGCGGGCCAAAAAACTGCAATCGCTGCGTCAGAACCATGTCGAATCGGCCCTTGCCGTGGCCCGCGCGGCACTCGATGCCCGCGAGTTCAAGCTGGCGCGGCGCGAGGCCGAGGCAGCCGCGCGGCTTGATCCGCGAGAGGCGTCATGGCTCCTTCTGGCCGATGTCGAGGAGGCGGAGACGGGCGACCAGGGCAAGGTGCGCCAGTTGCTCGGCAAGGCTTTGCGCGCGCCGCGCGACCCGGCATGGGTTGCCGACGGCGTTGTTTCCGAACGCTGGGCCCCGGTTTCACCGGTGACCGGCCGGCTCGACGCCTTCGAGTGGAAGGTGCCGGCCGAACGTCTCGCGCAGCTTGTCGAATCGCTCCACGACGAACCGGAACCTCCGCGCCCCGCGCCCCGGGCGATAGCCCCTGTGCCGGCAGAGCCCGTCAGGGAGGCTCCGAAAACCGTCGACGACCAGGTCGAGGACGCAGTCGTCGAGCCGCCAGCCGCGCCGATCCCGGCAGCTTCCAAACCTGTTGCGGAGACGCCTGCGGAAAGCCCGCAGCCCGAGAAGTCGACAGAACCGGCACACAAGCCTGTTTCCGCCACCGCCAGGCCGACTGAGCCCGCGTCGGCGGCCGCTCCCGACGCAACCAAAGCTGCGCCTGCGAAGCCGGCGCCTGAGAAGAAGGACAGTGCGGTCGTCGGGCCAGCCGTGGTCGCGCCAGCGCCGGTGCTCGATGCGCCGCCGCCGGATGAGGAGGAGGACAATCAGAAGTCCATCCGCCTTCCGGATGATCCCGGTGTCGATCCTGATGATGCCGACCGGGACGAGCCGCAGCGCTTCCGGTTGTTCTGACCGCCAAGTTCGCGCTAGGAAAGGGGCATGACGGTGGGGCGCACCGCCCAAACCGACAATCTGACACCGCGAGGATGCGATAGCCTATGCTCGAAAGACTGAAGTCGTTTTTCAGCGCACTGCCGGAAAAGCCGCGCGGCGGAGGCCTCAAGGCCGATGATCCGCGCGTGGCCGCCGCCGCCTTGATGTTTTTCGTCATCGATGCCGACGGCGTGCGGGACGAGACGGAACGGGCACGGCTGCGTGAGGTGCTGGCCGCTTCCTATGCGCTATCCGGCGACGAGTTGGACGAGATCGTGAAAGCCGGTGACGAAGCCCACAACGAGGCGGTCGATCTCTTCGCCTTCACAAGCGTGCTGAACCGGAGCCTCGACGAGACGGCCAAGATCGAGTTCATCGGCATTCTCTGGGAAATGGTCTATGCTGACGGCGAAATCCATGAACTTGAGGACAATATCGTCTGGCGCACGGCCGAACTGATCGGCGTGTCGCAGCGCGACAGGATCCTGATGCGCCAGCGCGTTCGTGACGAACAGGACGCCGACGCGGACGAACGGGGCGAGTGACCGGTTATGCTGGCGCGCGACAAGGGCAAGATCCTGATCGTCCTGCACCAGGAACTGTCCAGCCCCGGCCGGGTCGGGCAGTTGCTGGTCGAATCCGGCTTCCACCTCGACATCAGGCGACCGCCGCTCGGCGATCCGCTGCCTGACACGCTGGAAGACCATGCCGGCGCAGTGATCTTCGGCGGGCCGATGAGTGCCAACGACACCAGCGAGTTCGTACGCCGCGAAACCGACTGGCTGGCTGTGCCGCTGGCCGAGGACAAGCCCTTCCTCGGCATCTGCCTCGGCGCTCAGATGCTGGTCAACCACCTTGGCGGCTCGGTTGCGGGCCATGACGACGGCCTAGTCGAAATCGGCTGGTATCCGATCCGGCCGACCGAGGCCGGCAGCGGGCTGATCGACTGGCCGGAGATGGTTTACCAGTTTCACCGCGAGGGGTTCTCGCTACCGTCCGGCGCAACCCTTCTGGCCGGAGCCGAACACTACCCGAACCAGGCCTTCCGCTACGGCCGCAATGCCTGGGGTATCCAGTTCCACGCCGAGCTGACGCGGGTGATGATGCAGCGTTGGGTGGTGCGTGGCGCGCACCGCTTCGTGCTGCCGGGTGCGCAGGCAGGCAGCGACCATCTCAACGGCCGCATGCTGTGGGACATCAGGCTGAAGCGCTGGCTGGAGGATTTCCTCGGGCTGGTGTTCGAGGGTCGGCAGCCTCAGCGCACGCCAGCGACCACCCACGCTGTCGCGACGAACGTCACACCCGACCGTCGAGACGGCGAGCCTTCCTGAGTTCGGGGAACAGCCAGGCCCACAGCGCGGCGACGCCGATCGCCCCGATGCCGCCGAACACAACCGCCGGCACGGTGCCAACGAGCGCCGCCATCGATCCGGCGCGAAACTCACCGAGCTCGTTCGAAGCACCGACGAAGACCATATTGACGGCATTGACCCGGCCGCGCACCCGGTCCGGCGTCCAGAGCTGGATCAGTGTTTCGCGGATATATACGCTGATCATGTCAGCCGCACCCAGTAATGCCAGGACGGTAATGGACACCCAGGGGATCGTCGATATCCCGAAGATGGCCGTGAACAGCCCGAAGAGACCGACGAAAAAGAACATGACGAGACCGGCGTGGTCGCGGATCGGGTGCCCCGCCAGCCACACCGCCACGAGAATGGCGCCGATGCCGGGCGCGGCGCGTAGAAGACCCAGGCCCCAGGGTCCGAGATCAAGGATGTCGCGGGCATAGACCGGCAGCAGGGCTACCGCGCCGCCAAGCAGCACTGCGAACAGGTCCAGCGAGATCGCGCCAAGCACGATCTTCTCGCTGCGAATGTATCTGAAGCCCGCGAATATCGTGGCGAGCGATGGGCGTTCCGTCTCCGTATGCTGCTGCGGCTTCGGGATCGACAGGATCAGGACGCCGGCTGAAACCATCATCGCGGCAGCAACTCCGTAGGCGGCTTCCGGCGCGAGACCGTAGAGCAGGCCGCCCGCGACCGGACCGACTATGGTGGCCGTCTGCCAGGCCGAAGAGTTCCATGCCACCGCGTTGGCGAAATCCTCCGGCGGCACGAGATTGGCGACCAGCGACGCCGAGGCCGGACCGAAGAACGAGCGAGCAATGCCAAAGACGGCAAGAACAACGAAGACCTGCGTCACCGAGGTCAGCCCGCGAAGGGTCAGCACCAGGAGTGCTGCCGCGCACAACGCTTCCAGCAGGATCGCGAGCGACATGATGAGCCGTCGTCCGAAGCGATCGGCGGCCGCACCAGTCACCAGCACCAGCAGCAAAGACGGTGCAAACTGGATCAGGCCAACAAGGCCGAGATCGAACGGGTTGCGTGATAAATCATAGACCTGCCATCCCACGGCGACGGAAACGACCTGCGTGGCGAAGGTGGTGAGAAACCGAGCCGCCCAGAACCTCAGATAGGAGGAATGGCGAAAGGCGGCGAAGCGGTCGTCTGATGCTGAAACGGAGGTCATCGGCGCGGAAAGCAGGAAAAGACGCTCTCACTTAGCGCATCTTGACCGCCTGCGCGCGACTTTCTGCCCTCTGGACCAATGGACGGACAGGCACGTTGGCCGAAAGCCCCGTAGGAAGCCTTATGCCACCTGCCGCGCCAGCGCGCAGCGCGACCAGAGGCTTGATAGCGCGGTTGCGAGCCGATCGATCTCAGCGTCGGTATGGAGCGGCGTCGGCGTGATGCGCAGCCGCTCGGTCTTCTTCGGCACCGTCGGATAGTTGATCGGCTGCACGTAGATGCCGTGCTCGTCGAGCAGAAGGTCGCTGATCCACTTGCACTTGGCAGCATCTCCCACCATCACCGGCACGATGTGGCTGGGGTTGGCAAGCACCGGAATGCCGATCGCGTCGAGCCGCGCCCGCACCTTCTTCACCCCCGCGCGCTGGCCCATCCGCTCGACGTCGCTGCGCTTGAGGTGGCGCACCGAGGCAAGCGCGCCGGCCGCCACATGCGGCGGCAGCGCGGTTGTGAAGATGAATCCGCTCGCGAACGAGCGGATGAAATCGCACAGTGCAGCCGAACCGGTGATGTAGCCGCCGACCACGCCGAACGCCTTGCCCAGCGTGCCCTCGATCAGCGTGATGCGGTCCATCAACCCTTCGCGCTCGGCAATGCCGCCGCCGCGCGGGCCGTACATGCCGACCGCATGCACCTCGTCCAGATAGGTCATCGCGCCATGCTTCTCGGCCACCGCTACGATGTCGGCGATCGGCGCAATGTCGCCGTCCATCGAATAGACGCTCTCGAAGGCGACGATCTTCGGGCGCTCCGGGCCGTATTCCGAAAGCAGCCGGTCGAGGTCCTCGACGTCGTTGTGCTTCCAGATTCGCTTTTCCGCCTTCGAATGGCGCACGCCCTCGATCATAGAGGCGTGGTTGCCGGCATCCGAAAAGATCACGCAGCCGGGTATGCTGGCGCCCAGCGTCGACAGGCTCGTCCAGTTGGACACGTAGCCCGACGTAAACAGAAGTGCTGCCTCCTTGCCATGCAGGTCGGCCAGCTCACGTTCCAGCAGCACGTGATAATGATTGGTGCCCGAGATGTTGCGCGTGCCGCCGGCACCCGCACCGCAGGCGTCCAGCGCCTCATGCATCGCGGCGATCACGTCCGGATGCTGGCCCATGCCGAGATAATCGTTGGAACACCATACCGACACCTCGCCCACCGGCGCGCGCCCACCCTTGCCGTCGAACCGTGTCGCAGAGGGAAACGACCCCGCCTTGCGCTCAAGTTCTGCAAACACGCGATAGCGGCCCTCCTCGCGCAGAAGGTCCAGCTTCGTGGCAAAAAAGGCTTCGAAGTTCATCGCCGATCCCTGTGATCGGGCCATTTTCGTTCCACGCGGCCTTCGGGTCAAGCTACAAGGGGTTGTTGCCGTGCGGCCGAGCGTCGCTGTCGTCATCGAACAGGATGCGTTCGGCCGCCCCGTCGAGGTCCTCATACTGACCGGCCCGCAGCGCCCACAGGAAAGCAAGCAACGCCGATCCGCCCAGAAACAGCGCCACCGGCACCAGATACAGGAGCATGCTCATCGTGCGGCCTCCGCATTGCGGAACAGGCCCGGCCGACCGGCGACGCGCGCCCCGGCCCTCGGGCTGACAAGCCGCATCGCATTGGCAATCACGATGATGGATGAGCTCGACATCGCAACGGCTGCGATCAGCGGCGTCGCATAACCCAAAACCGCGATCGGCACCGCAACGACATTGTATGCGATGGCCAGGAAGAGATTTTGCCGGATCAACGTGCCGGCACGGCGCGACACGTCGAGTGCCATGGGGATCGCCGAAAGGCTTTCCCGCAGGAAGACGAAATCGGCGGCGTTGCGCCCGACATCGGCCGCACTCGCCGGCGCGAAAGAAACATGGGCCGCGCCCAGCGCCGGCGCGTCGTTGAGGCCGTCGCCGACCATCAGCACCTTGCGCCCCTGTCGCGCAAGTTCATCGATACGCGCCACCTTGCCGGCCGGCAAGAGCCCCGCCGACATCTTCGTTAAACCGAGCTGGCTCGCGACGGCACGGCAGGCAGTTTCCGTGTCGCCGGACAGCATCTCTACCGGCCCCATCCGGTCCTCTAGCGAAGAGATCGTCTCAGCCGCATCCCGCCTCAGCCGGTCCTCGAAGGCGAAAGCGGCGACAGCGACACCATCGCGCGAAAGCACGGTGCCTTCCCCGGTTTCGCTCGCCCAGCCTGTCCGTCCGAGCCGCCATAGCCGGCCATCCGCCCGCCCTTCGACGCCAAAACCCGGATGCTCGACGACATCGCTGAAGGCGACGACGCTGCGGTCGTGCACGGCAATCGCCCGCGACAGCGGATGGCGCGAATGGGCCGCGAGCGACGCCGCCATGGCCAGAAGGCCGGGCTCGATCGCAGCGGCATTCGTCAGCACCGGCTCGCCAAGCGTTAGCGTTCCCGTCTTGTCGAACACGGCCGTGTCGGCTTCGGCCAGCCGCTCCATGGCGCTGCCGTCGCGCACCATCACCCCGCTCTCGAACAGCCGCCGTGCGGCCATCACCTGCACGATCGGCACGGCAAGCCCGAGCGCGCACGGGCAGGTGATGATGAGCACCGCGATCGCCACGGTGGTGGCGCGGTGCCAGTCGCCCGTAGCGATCATCCAGCCGATGAAGGTGGCAAGCGCAGCCAGATGCACAACGGGCGCATAGAGGCCCGAAACCCGATCCGCCAAGCGCCTGTAGCGCGCTCGACCGCCTTCGGCCGCTTCCATCATGCGTACCATCTCGGCAAGGAAGGAATCGGAAGCGCGTGCCGTGGCCTCCAGCGTCAGCGGCCCGGTGAGGTTTAGCATGCCGGCGCGCACGCTCTCGCCCGCTGACACCGCCTGCGGCGCGCTTTCGCCGGTCACCAGCGAGCAATCCAGATCGGAGCTTCCCTGCACGATCCTCGCATCGACCGGAATACGGTCGCCCGCAGCCACCAGCAGCCGCATGCCGGGCTCGATTTCCTCCAGCGGGCTGTAGTCCCGGCTGCCATCCGCATTAAGCACGAGCGCGCCGCGCGGCGACAGCCTCGCAAGGCCCATCACCGCCGTGCGCGCCCTGTTGCGCATGACATGGTCGAGCGTGCGGCCGATCAGGAGGAAGAACAGCAGGGTCACCGCTGCATCGAAATAGGCATGATGGCCGCTATTGACGGTTTCATAGAGGCTGAGCGCGTAGGCGCATGTAATGCCGATGGCGATCGGCACGTCCATGTTCATCCGCCCGTGCCGCAGCGCGCTCCAGGCCGAGCGGTAATAGATGCGTCCGGCAAAGACGAGCGCAGGCAGCGCGATCAGCGCCGAGACCCAGTGAAAGAGGTCGCGCGTTGCGCCCTCCGCGCCGGACCATACGGACACCGAAAGCAGCATGATGTTGCCGGCCGCAAAGCCGGAGACCGCCACCGCACGCAGCAGCTCGGAAAGCGTGTTGTCCTTTTCTTCCCTGCCGTCATCGAAGAGGTTCGGCGGATAGCCAACCCGCGCCAGTGCGTCGACGATCGGCGGCAAGGTCTCGCCGCGCCAGCGAATGCTGACGCGCTTTGTCGATAGGTTCACCCGCGCGCCTTCGACCCCCGGCAGCGCGTCGAGCGCGTGTTCGACGGTGCGGATGCAAGCCCCGCAATGGACTGACGGAACCGACAGCTCCACTTGGCGGACCCCGTTCCCGAGATCGCGCGCGCCAAAACGCAGCTCCTCCTCGGACGGCAGCGCCACCCGGATCGCAGCGACGTCTTCGGCCCCCGGTGCGCAGCAGCTCATCTGACTGCTCCGTCGCGTACGTTCAGGCGGCGGGTTTCGCGATAGGGATGCGCCAACCCCGCTTCGGCCCGCACCTCGACGATCCATGCCCCGTCCGCCAGCGCGACCGGCCCCTTGAGGCTACCGTCGGGCTCCGCGGCCAGTGTTACGACGGTGTCCTCCACATCGTTGACCGGCCGGCGAAAGGTAGCGGTGCCACCCTGCATCGGCTTCATCGCACCGTCAGTATCCGCAAGCGAGAAACGCACCGCGCCGTCCCTGACCGTCAGCGTGGCCGTCCAGCCGAGCGCGGCCTGAGCGCGGCCTTCCTGGGCCTTCCGATTGAACTCCTGGCTGGCGACGTAGGTGTTCTTCACCACCAGCCCCGTCCAGCTCGTGCTTGCGGTCACTGCCATGGTAACGTTGACGGCGATGATGACGCCGAAGAACGCAATCATGATTGCCAGCATATGGAAGCCTGTGAACCCGCCTTGGCTGCCGCTGTCGGTTGTCCTCATCGCATTCACTCCGGACTCTCGAAACTCGTGGTGTAGTCGGCCGCCTCAAGCGTCGACCTGTCCTCCACCGTGAAGCGCAATGCCTGCGCCCCGCCGGCGCCCAGTTCGCGCGGCTGGCGCACATAGATCTTCAGCGATTTCGTACGGTCGGGTTCGAGCGTCACCGGAACCGAGACGCTGTCCGGCAGGTCGATGCCCACAACGTTCATGGTGGCACCCGGAAGGTCGTGCAGGCTGACGAGCACGGTCCGCACCTCTGGCACCTTGTTGAGCAGCTTGACCGTGTAGCCATTGCGGATCGACCCGTCCGACAGCACGACGAATTGCGGGTTGCGGTCGTGGAGAACGTTCATCTCGAGCCTGTCGCGCGTGACGAGGCCATAGACCAGCATCAGCCCAACCAGCGCCCATCCGCCGAAATAGATGAAGGTGCGCGGCCTGAAGATCTTGCGAAGGTGGAAATGCGCGACCGCCTCCGACAGCGCTCCGCCGGCATCGCGCACTTTGGCGGGCTCGATCGCATGCGCGCCGTTGCCGGTGGCTAGCGCCATATTGGCGTTGTAGTCGGCAAGCGTAGCGTAGGAAATCAGGCCACGCTCGCGACCGAGCTTGTCCATCACGCCGTCGCAGGCGTCGATGCAGAGCGCGCAGGTGATGCATTCCAGCTGCTGGCCGTCACGAATGTCGATACCCATAGGGCAGACGACCACGCAGGCATTGCAGTCGACACAATCGCCGGTGGTGATGCCCTGCGCCTGCGCGCGCTTGGCGTGGCGCGAGCGCGGCTCGCCGCGCCAGTCATTGTAGGTGACGGTCAGCGAATGCTCATCCAGCATCGCCGCCTGGATGCGTGGCCACGGGCACATATAGGTGCAGACCTGCTCGCGCATCAGGCCGCCGAACGTGTATGTGGTCGCGGTGAGGATCGCGACGGTGATGTAGGCAACTGGCGCCGCCTGGGCCGTGAAAAGCTCGACGAAAAGCGTTGGCGCATCGGCGAAGTAGAATATCCATGCACCGCCGGTCGCGACCGCAATCGCGATCCAGATCGCGTGCTTGGCAAGGCGCAGGCCCAGCTTGCGCGCGCTCCACGGAGCCTGGTCAAGCTTGATGCGCGCGTTGCGGTCGCCCTCGATCGCGCGCTCGACGACCAGGAAAAGGTCCACCCACACGGTCTGTGGACAGGTATAGCCGCACCATGCGCGCCCGACTGTCGAGGTGACGAGAAAAAGCCCCAGCCCCGCCATGACCAGCAGGCCGGCAACCAAAAAGAATTCCTGCGGCCATATCTCGATGAAGAAGAAATAGAAGCGCCGGTTGGCGAGATCGACCAGCACCGCCTGGTCCGGCGCGTGCGGTCCCCGATCCCAGCGTAGCCACGGAGTCAGGTAGTAGATGCCGAGCGTCACCGCCATCACCAGCCACTTGAAGCTGCGATAGGAACCCGATGCCCGCTTCGGGAAAATCTTGCGGCGCGCGGTATAGAGCGGCTGACGCAGCTTGGCCGAGTTGACGGCTTCGGCCTCGTGCCGCTCGACCTCTATCGTGCCCGACATTCTATTCTCCCGGTGGCATTGCAGCCCACCAGATGCCGCGTCTGTACCGAAACAGCCTTGATCCACGTCAACGGCGAAGCGTTTGCCGCACCTGCGAAAAGGCTCGGGTCCGGCAAGGCCCCCCGCGACCTGCCGGACCCGCTCCCCACTCGGCGATGGCCAAGGTGGGGCCTACTGCCCACCGCCGAGCGAATGGACGTAGACGGTGAGTTCCTTGACCGTGGTTTCGCCCAGGCGATCGATCCAGCCCGGCATGACGCCGTGCCGCGGCGCACGGATCTGGGCGGCGATGTCGGCGCTGGTCGAACCGTAGAGCCAGATCGCATCGGTCAGGTCTGGCGCGCCCAGCGTGATGTCGCCCTTGCCGGCCTCGCCGTGACAGGACGCGCAGTTGTTGGCGAAGAGCTCCGCGCCAGGACCGGAAAGGTCACCGCCCTCGCCAAGCGCCTTCACATGCGTTGCCAGCGCAGTCACCTCGTCACGGCCGAGCATGCCCCCGAAGGCCGGCATCTCCGAAAACCGCGTTTTGCCGTCGGCCTCGAAGCGAATGCCATGGGCGATGGTAACGCGAATGTCCTCCGGCGTGCCGCCCCACAGCCATTCGTCATCGTTGAGGTTCGGATAACCGGCGGACCCGGCAGCCCCCGAACCGTGGCACTGAACGCAGTTCACCTTGAAGGCTGCGGCACCTGCGGAGGTCGCGAACTGGCGAAGCGCTTCGTCGGCGATGATATCCTCGACCGGTGCGGCGGCAACTGCGGCCGCATAATCGGCGCGCGCGGCCACGGCGCCGTCAAGCTCGGTGCGCAGTTCGGCCCGGCTCGAATAGCCGAGCATTCCGTTCGTTGCCGACGAGATGAGTGGCCAGGCCGGATAGGCGATGGTGTAGGCAAGCGCCCACACGATGGTCGCGTAGAAGGTCCACAGCCACCAGCGGGGCATCGGGTTGTCAAGTTCCCTGATTCCGTCCCATTCGTGGCCGGTGGTCGAGATGCCGGTGACGTCGTCGATCTTTTTGTCGCTCATCTCAATCGTCCTTGAGGGGAATACGGGCGGCGTGGTCGGCCTGTTTCCGGCTCCCCGGCCGGAAGGCGAAGACGACGACGCCGATGAAGAACAGTGTCATTGCGAGCAGCGCCCAGGAATCGGCGAACGAACGCATCGCGGTGTAGGTGTCCATCGCGCCCTCCCTCAGCGATAACCGGCGGCTTCGTCATAGGTCGAGAAGTCGACCAGCGTGCCGAGCATCTGCAGATAAGCCACGAGCGCATCCATCTCGGTGAGCGCTGCAGGATTGCCGTCGAAGTCGCCGAGCTTGGCCTTCGGATAGCGCGCTTCCAGGTCGGACGTGGACGCATTGGGGTCGGCCTGTGCCTTCAGGTCGGCCTCGGCATTCTCGATCATCTCGTCGGTGTAAGGCACGCCCACGCGCCGGTTGGCGACGAGATGCGTGGAGAAATCCTCCACCTTGAGCCGCGTGTCCTTCAGGAAGGCGTAGCTGGGCATCACCGATTCCGGCACGACGGAACGCGGCTCGATCAGATGCTGCACATGCCACTCGTTCGAGTAGCGGTCGCCAACGCGGGCAAGGTCCGGCCCGGTGCGTTTGGATCCCCACTGGAAGGGATGGTCGTACATCGATTCCGCCGCCAGGCTGTAGTGGCCGTAGCGCTCGACCTCGTCGCGGAAGGGGCGGATCATCTGCGAATGGCAGACATAGCACCCTTCACGCACGTAGATGTTGCGACCTGCCAGCTCCAGCGGCGAGTAGGGCCGCATGCCTTCCACCTTCTCGATCGTGTTTTCGAGGTAGAAGAGTGGCGCAATCTCGACGATGCCGCCGATCGTCACGACGAAGAGCGAACCCGCCAGCAGCAGCGTGGCATTGCGTTCGAGTATCGCGTGCTTGTCCATCAAAGCCATGATGTGGTTCCTTATTCGGCAGGCTGGAGTGCTGGCACGGGTCTTGCGGCGCTGCCGCCGATGGGCTTCTCCTCACGCTGGTGACCAAGGATGGTCATCGCGATGTTGAAGGCCATCACCAGCGCGCCGGCGAGGTAGAGCGCGCCGCCCGCCGCCCGCATGACGTAGTAGGGGAACATGGCCTGCACGGTTTCGGCGAACGAGTAGACCAGGAAGCCCTGCCCGTCGTACTCGCGCCACATCAGACCCTGCATGATGCCGGACACCCACATCACGGCCGCGTAGATGACGATGCCGATCATCGCGAGCCAGAAGTGCCAAATCACCAGCCGTTCGGAGTAGAGCCGCGGCATGCCCCAGAGCTTGGGCACCATGTGATAGATCGCTGCGAACGAGATCAGACCCACCCAGCCCAGCGCACCGGAATGTACGTGGCCAATCGTCCAGTCCGTGTAGTGGCTGAGCGAATTGACCGCCTTGATCGACATCACCGGGCCCTCGAAGGTCGACATGCCGTAGAAGGCGATGGCTGCGACCATCATGCGGATGATGGGATCGGTGCGGATCTTGTCCCAGGCGCCCGAAAGCGTCATCAGGCCGTTGATCATACCGCCCCAGGAGGGCATCCACAGCATGATCGAGAACACCATGCCCAGCGTCTGCGCCCAGTCGGGCAGCGCGGTGTAGTGCAAATGGTGCGGCCCGGCCCAGATATAGAGGAAGATCAGCGCCCAGAAGTGGATGATCGACAGCCGGTAGGAATAGACGGGCCGGTTCGCCTGCTTGGGCACGAAATAATACATCATGCCGAGGAAGCCCGCGGTGAGGAAGAAGCCGACCGCGTTGTGGCCGTACCACCATTGCGTCAGCGCGTCCTGCACGCCGGCGAAGGCCGAGTAGGAGTGCGAGCCCAGGAGCGAACTCGGCATCGCCAGGTTGTTCACCACATGCAGCATCGCGATCGTCACGATGAAGGCGAGGTAGAACCAGTTGGCGACGTAGATGTGCGGTTCCTTGCGCTTCAGGATCGTGCCGAGGAACACGACGAGATAGGCGACCCAGACAAGCGTCAGCCAGATGTCGACATACCATTCCGGCTCGGCATATTCGCGGCTCTGGGTGATGCCCAGCAGATAGCCGGTCGCCGCCATCACGATGAAAAGCTGGTAGCCCCAGAAAACGAACCAGACGAGGTTGCCGCCAAAGAGGCGGGCCTGCGAGGTGCGCTGCACGACATAAAACGACGTGGCGATCAGCGCGTTGCCGCCAAAGGCGAAGACGACCGCCGAGGTGTGCAGCGGACGCATCCGGCCGAAATTGAACCACGGCTCGATGTTGAAATCCGGGAAAGCGAGCTGCAGCGCTACAACGACGCCCACCAGCAACCCGACGATGCCCCAGAACATCGTCGCGATCGAACCGTAGCGGATCGGCTCGTCCATGTAGGCGGACGGGTTGGCCGGCACGGCCGGCTCGAAGCTGGTGCGCCGCATCAGGATCACTGTGAATGCGGCAAGCGTGAAGAACAGCACCCACATATGCTGCCTGAACGGCGCGTCAACGCCGAAGGCGGCCCCTATCAGGGCTACGAAGGCGAACAGCCCGATCCCTGGTATTGCAGCTCCGAATCTCATTCCCTGGACCCCCGTCGGCGGCATGAACATGCGAACGCTGCTGCACCCATGGCGCGAGCGTCCGGCTGTCACCCATCGCCTGACGCGTCTGCCGCCGCCTTGATTCAGGTCAAGGCGCGCGAGTGGAGGTGACGCGACATCTGCGTTCGAACGGAGGTCCGCGCCATGCAGACAGATACAGCGCCCCGCTACACCAGCTATCCCACAGCCCCGCATTTCCATGCAGGCGTGGACGCCGACGAGGTGAAGGGCTGGATCGCCGCACTGCCTTCGGGCGAAATGCTGTCGCTTTACGTGCACATCCCGTTCTGCGATCGCCTCTGCTGGTTCTGCGCCTGCCATACCAAGCAGACACGTCGCTACGAACCGGTCGCCGCCTTCCTCGAGGCGTTGCAGAAGGAGATCGAGACCGTCGGCGCGCTGGCCGGTAACGATACCCAGGTCGCCGCGCTCCACTTCGGAGGCGGATCGCCGACGCTGCTGACACCCACCGACATTGTTGCCTTGATGGCGACTTTGCGGAAGAGTTTCGCTTTTGCGGCCGACGCATCGATCAGCGTCGAGATCGATCCCAACGACATGGACGAGCCGAGGCTCGATGCGCTTGCCGCGATCGGCCTGACCCGCGCCAGCCTTGGCATCCAGGATTTCGACGAGCGCGTGCAAAAGGCGATCAACCGCGAACAGAGCTTCGAGGCGACGCGTGCGGTGGTCGACGGCCTGCGCGATCGCGGCGTTGGTTCGGTCAATCTCGATATGCTCTACGGCCTGCCGCACCAGACACGGGAAAGCCTCGCCGCAACCGTCGACAAGGTGCTGTCACTGCATCCCGACCGCATCGCGCTTTTCGGCTACGCGCATGTGCCTTGGTTCAAGAAGCACCAGACGATGATTGACGAGGCGGCGCTGCCCGACGCGGAAGAAAGGCTCGCGCAATACGAACTGGCCGCCCGCCTGATTAAGCGTGCGGGCTATGTGACGATCGGTCTCGACCACTTCGCGTTGCCGGAGGATTCCCTTGCCGTGGCCGCAAAGGCCGGATCGCTGCGCCGCAACTTTCAGGGCTATACCGACGACGACTGCGAGACGCTGATCGGGCTTGGCCCGTCCTCTGTCAGCCGCTTCCGCGAAGGCTACGCCCAGAACCTGCCCGCCACAGCCGAATATGAACGGCGCGTGCGGGCAGGCTCGCTTGCGACCGCCAGAGGCATCGCCCTGTCGGACGACGACCGCCTGCGCGCCTGGACGATCGAGCGGCTGATGTGCGACTTCGGCTTCAGCGTACCGGAAGCCACCACGCGTTTCGGCGCTGCCGCAAGAACCATCCTTGCCGAGGCGGCCGCGATGGCGCAGGAACCGGAACCGCTTCTGCTGCGCGACGGCGAGAGGTTCGTCATCCCTTCCGCCCGCCGCCCGTTGGTCCGGCTTGCCGCCGCGCGCTTCGACCGCTATTTCGCCAGCGGCACGGCACGGCATTCCGCCGCCGTCTGAAGCGTCTTCATCTTGACTCCCTGTGGCCCCTCCTGTATCGGGACCGCAAATCCGGCGTGGAGTCTCTCCGCGCCGGTCGTTCTTTGCGCGAACATGGCGCTGTGGGACGCACTCCCGAAACCGACTGACAAAAAGACGGCCGGACCGCATTGCGGTCGCTGGAGGCCGGACGAACAGCGAAAGGCAGAATAATGTTCGCAGTCATCAAAACCGGCGGCAAGCAGTACCGCGTCGCCGCCGACGATGTGTTGAAGATCGAGAAGGTGGTCGGCGAAGTCGGCGATATCGTAACGATCGGCTCCGTGCTGGCCTTCGGCGAAGGCGAGAACGTGACCATCGGCGCGCCCTTCGTGGATGGCGCTTCGGTTGCCGCCGAAGTCGTTGCGCAGGGCAAGGCTCCGACGGTCATCGCGTTCAAGAAGCGCCGCCGCCAGAACTCGCGCCGCACGCGCGGCCATCGCCAGCTGCTCACCACGGTGCGCATCTCGGAAATCCTGACCGACGGCGCGAAGCCCTCGAAGAAGGCTGCCGCCAAGAAGGAAGCACCGAAGGCGGACGCCAAGAAGGACGAGGCTCCGAAGGCCGAAGCCGCCAAGGCCGAGACCGCTGCCGCGGCGCCCCTGTTCAAGGCGCCGAAGGGCAAGGGCGACGACCTGACGGAGATCAAGGGCATCGGCCCGGTGGCTGCCGGCCAGCTCAACGAGCAGGGCATCACCACCTTCAAGCAGGTGGCCGGTCTCTCCGACGAGGACATCGTCCGCATCGACGAGGCGATGCCTTTCAGCGCCGACCAGATCAAGGACTGGCGCGAGCAGGCCAAGGAGCTGGCGAAGTAATTTCGCCTGGTGATTGAAATTTCCCGCGAAAGCGGGCATTGAGAGATTGAGGCGCTCGTCAGGGCGCAAAGGAGCACTACGATGGCACACAAGAAAGCTGGCGGTTCTTCGCGCAACGGTCGCGACTCCGAGTCCAAGCGCCTTGGCGTCAAGAAGTTCGGCGGCGAATCGGTCGTGGCCGGCAACATCATCATCCGTCAACGCGGCACCAAGTGGCACCCGGGCGTGAACGTCGGCATGGGCAAGGACCATACCCTTTTCGCACTCGAGGAAGGCGCCGTTTCCTTTGCACGCAAAGCAAATGGCCGAACCTACGTGTCGGTAAACCCGATTACGGAAGCAGCGGAGTAAGCCGGATCCGCACCAAGACACCGGCGCCCCATCTCGGGACCGGTGTCCGGACAGTCCGGAAAAAGGAACAGGGGAGATGGGTCGCCATCTCCCCTTTTTCATTTTCATCTGGAGGACTGACCCATGGTTGCCGAGAAGGAAGACGTCGAGGACGAGAGTCTGCACATAGACTGCCCGGTCCTGGTGACGGAGCGGCTCGTGCTACGCCCGCCGCACAAGGACGACGTGCCGGAGCTGGTCGAACTCGCCAACAACCGCAAACTCGCCGAGATGCTGGGGCGCATGCCCCATCCCTACACCCAAAACCACGCCCACACCTTCCTGGAAGGCACCCGCAATGGCGCGATCGCCGGCTGCACCTATGCCGTAACGCTGGCCGATAACGGTGCTTTCCTGGGATGTGCGGGCCTGCATCCGCGCAGCCAGGGGCTCGAGCTCGGCTACTGGATCGGCGAGCCCTACTGGGGCCGCGGTTACGCGACCGAGGCTGCACATGCACTTGTCGATCTCGCCTTCCGGGCTACGCTGATCGACCGTCTGTACGTCTCCTGCCGCGTCATCAACTCCGCGTCGCGGCGCGTGATCCACAAATGCGGTTTCCAGTATTCCGGTCAGGGCATGCTGGAATCCGTCTATGCCGGGCGCGTGCCCACGGAGCGCTACGCGCTCGACCGCGCCACCTGGGTCAGTCTCAGGAGCTGGGGACAGGTTTGAGCGATCGCTCCGGCCGCTCACGCGGCCGGAGCGCACTTACGCTGACGGTGTGCCAAACATTGTCTCGGACGTGGAATTTCTTTTCTTCTGCCTGTAGACCTATGCCTGCTATCCCGCTGACATTCGAACAAGGGAACAGGCCATCGTGGCAGTCAAATCCGCAAAAGTTCGCGCGCATAGCGCCACGGCCGCTTCCTGCACCGTTACCAACGACCGCGACAAGGTGATCGAGGCGGTCTTCTCACCCAAGGCCGACGGCTTCACGCCGCTGGAAATCCAGGCAGCGGCACTGGCCGCCTGCATCGCGGCAAGCATCCGAATCGCCGCCCGCGCCATGGATGTGGGCCAACTGGGCGAGATCGACGTCGAGGTCGAGGCGATCAAGGCCGAGGACGAGCCGAGCCGGCTCGGCCGCTTCGAGGCTTCCGTCACCTTCTCCGATCCGCTCGACACCGACGTTCAGGACCGCCTGATCCACGCGGCCGAAGACATCTGCACAATCAGCAACACGCTCCGCGCCGGCGACACTGTCGTAGCCGGCCGCCGGGCATAGGCAGCACGCCATTACAGGAGAGTTCCCCATGCGTCGTCTCGTATTGTCCCTCGCGCTGGCGTTGTCGGTCGCGCCCGCCCATGCGTTCACCGTCGCCGAATGGCTGGCGCACGAGGTGCCGGCCGCCGAGCCGGAAATCGCCTATGACGGCGATCCGGTGACGATGAAATTCTCCTCGCCGAACCCGGCCGCATCGCTGGTGCCGGAAGTCTGGACCAAGGGCTTCAAGTGGCTGAACGAGGCGACCGACGGCAAGCTGACGATCGAGGAATATCACGGCGGAACCCTGCATGCCGCGGCCGACGGCTGGCGCGCCGTGCGCAACAGGGTCAGCGACTATGCGGCCTGCTACACCTCCTATGAAGGCAGCGGCTTCCCGCTGCACAAGGCGATCGAGATGCCCTTCGTGACGCCGTCCAACCCGGTGGCGGCCACCCGCATCATCCAGGAGCTGGCGCCGAAATATTTCGTGCCGGAATGGGAAGGCCGCGGCGTGCTCTACGGATACACCGTGATCGCCGGCGTCTCCGACATCATGAGCAACAAGCCGATCCGCACGCCGGAAGACATGAAGGGCCTGCGCGTCATCGCCCAGGGCTTCCCGCCGGAGGCCGCCGAGGCGCTCGGCATCACCACGCTGAACATCCCCTTCCCGGAAATCTACACGGCTTTCCAGCAGGGCATCGCCGACGCGGTGATCTGGGTCGATCCGGGTTTCGTGCCGTTCAAGATCTACGAACTGGCGAAATATCACACCAGCCTCGGCCTCACCGCCCAGCATATCGACACCTGCATCAACCGTGACGCCTACGCCGGCCTGCCCGATGCGCTGAAGCCGGTCTTCGGCCAGTTCCAGCAGAATATCGCCCATGCGGTGAGCCAGCGCCTCGGCGTCGAGTTCCGCGAACAGGCACTCAAGACCTATGCCGACAACGGCGTCGAGCTGATCGAGCTTTCAGACGAGGAGAAGAAGACCTGGCAGGATGCTCTGCAACCGGTTCTCGACACCTGGATCGAAGCGCGCGAGGCGGAGGGTCTACCGGCCCGCGAACTGGTCGAGGACATCCGTCGCCTCGGTGCGGAATATGGTGACAAGAGCGCTGAGGAAATCTTCGAGATGACCGTCAACACGCCCGTCGAAGGGCTGCTGCCCGCGGCCCAGTAAATGCAGCGTATCGTCGACTTCCTGGAAGGCTGGGTCGCCTATCTGCTTCTGCCCGGGCTGGCCTTGCTGGTGGGAGCCGATGTGGTGCTGCGCTACGTGCTGAACCTGCCGTTGCGGTGGGGTAACGACGTCAAGGAGCTGTTGCTGCTGCTTGTCGTCGTCGGCGCCCTGCCGGGCGTCAGCCTCGCCGACCAGCATATCCGCGTCGGCTTGCTCGACCGCCTGTTTCGCAATCGGGCCGGCCGGGTCTGGATCGCGTTGCGCCATCTTCTGACGGGGATGGTCGCCGTTGCCATTGCCTATGCGGTGCTGCTGATGGCGCTCGACATGTATCGCTATGGCGACCGTGCCGAGATGATCGCCATCAGCTTCTGGCCGTTCGCCGCCTTCGTCACGCTGGCAGCCGCCCTGTCGGCGCTGGCCGAGTTTGTCCGCGCGGTCCGCGCGCTGAAAGAGAACCGCTGATGGACCCGTTGACGCTCGGCATCGTCGTGCTTGCCGCCATGCTCGTCGTCGTCCTGTTGGGTCTGCCGGTCGGCTACGCCCTGCTCGGCGCCGGCACCATCGGCTACGCGTTGCTTTCCGGCCCCTCCCAGGCCCTCACCCAGGTCGGCCTGGCACTGTGGGACAACGGTACCAACTTCCTGTTCATCGCCGTGCCGCTCTTCATCCTGATGGGACAGCTCATCTTCCACGCCGGTCTCGCCGAGGACATCTTCTCGCTCGCCCAGCGTGCGTTACGGCGCCTGCCCGGCGGGCTCGGCGTCTCGACCGTGCTTGCCTCCGCCGGCTTCGGTGCCGTTACCGGCTCCAGCGTCGCCGCGGTGGCGACGATTGGCAACATCGCCGTGCCCCAGATGATCAAGCGCGGCTACAGCGACAAGCTCTCGACGGCAACGGTGGCAAGTGCCGCCACGCTCGCCATCATCATCCCGCCCAGCGTGCCGTTGGTCATCTACGGCGTCTGGAGCGAGACCTCGATCGGTTCGCTCTTCATCGCCGGCATCGTGCCCGGCCTTGTGCTTATGCTCGCCTTCGTCGCGACCGTGATGCTGCAGCGCCGCCAATACGCCGCCGCAACCCGGGCAGAACCCGCCGTCGCCGATCGACCTCTTTCGGCTCATGCGGTGGGGCTGGTTTCGGTGGTCGTGATTTTCGTTATCGTCATCGGCGGCATCTATGCCGGCGTCTTCACGCCCACCGAAGCCTCGGGCGTGGGCGTTATGAGCGTCCTCGTCATCGCGCTTGTCAGCCGCCGCCTCGGCCTGACGATGATGCGCGATGCGTTGAAGGAAACGATCCGCACCTCGGCTGCGATCTTCCTGATCCTTACCGGCGGCATCATCCTGTCGCGCTTTCTCGTCCAGACCCGGCTGACGGATGCCGTGGTCGGCCTCGTGTCCGACCTGGACGCGTCGCCGCAGGTGATCCTTCTGGCGCTGGCGCTTGTCTACCTGCTGCTTGGCGCCATCATGGACACGTTCGGCATGCTGATCCTAACGCTGCCGCTCGTGCTGCCCATTACCATCGCACTCGGCTACGACCCGATCTGGACCGGCATCTATCTGACGATCCTGATGGAGATCGCCATGCTCACGCCACCGATCGGGCTCAACGTCTTCGTGCTCGAGCGTGCCACCGGCGTGCCGGCAAGCCGCATCTTCGCCGGCGTCTGGCCTTTCGTGGCCGCCTCGCTCGCAGTCGTGGTCCTGCTGGTCTTCTTTCCGCAGCTCGCCACCTGGCTGCCGCAGACGATGCGCTAACCCAGCTCCACCCAGACCGGACGATGGTCGGACCCGACCGCTTCCGTGTCGACCCGGCAGGACCTCACCTTCGACGCCAGCAGCGGATGCACGAAGCAGTAGTCGATGCGCTTGTGCATGCTGTTGTCAGCGGGGTCTTCGAGATTGACGCAGGTCGGCCGCTTGTCTCCGCCCTCGCACAGCCCGGCATCGACGGCATAACGCGCCACCAGTGGGGTGCCGAATTCGTGGTCGGGCATGCCGGCAACGATATGATATTCGGGCGAGCCTTCGAGCATGTTGAAATCGCCCATCAGCACATAGGCCTCGGGCGTCGGCGGTTCGGGGAAGCCCATCTCCGAGATGCCGCTGATCGCCCCACCTTCCAGCGTATAGGACAGCATGCGCTCCATCAGGAAACGAAGCTGCGCAGCACGCTCATCGGCGCCGCGATGGTCGAGATGCAGCGAATAGAACCGCACCGGGCCGAACGGCGTATCGATCATGGCCTCGAGCGCGCCGCGCTGGAGATTGACCTTGTCGTAGCTGCGCGTGCGGGGCAGAAGCAGGTTGCGCGACAACAGGATCGGCGTCTTGGACAGGATCATGTTGCCGAACTGGAGCCGCACGTCGACAGCCTTGCCATCCTTGACGTGGCTGGCGATCTCGGCCTCGAAATTGGGACCGTAGGCGGCAAAATAGTCCGGCAGCAGGCTGCGTATGTCGGCGACGAGGTCGCGCCCTTCGTTCATCGGGCTGTTACGCGTAACCTCCTGCAGGCAGATCACATCTGCGCCGCGCACGGCGTCAATGATGCGCTCTAGATCGAACCGGGCGTCCTGGCCGAAGCCGAACTGGATGTTGTAGCTGACGCATTTCATGCCGTTTCGACCCCCGGTCCTGGTTTTCGAGCGTGATTCCGCGCATTACATGCGCTAGTGGTCCGTTCCAGAACAGAAGAAGAAGCAGACTGTCAATCCGATGAAATTTCTCGATCAGGCGAAGGTCTATATCCGCTCCGGCGACGGCGGGGCCGGCTCGGTCTCATTCCGTCGCGAGAAGTTCATCGAGTTCGGCGGTCCGGACGGCGGCGACGGCGGGCGTGGCGGCGATGTCTGGGCCGAGGCCGTCGACGGCCTCAATACGCTGATCGACTATCGCTACCAGCAGCACTTCAAGGCCAAGACCGGCACCCACGGCATGGGCCGCAACCGCACCGGCGCCAAGGGCACGGATGTGACGTTGAAGGTGCCCGCCGGCACCCAGGTCTTCGAGGAGGACAACGAAACGCTGATCTGCGACCTGACCGAGGTCGGCCAGCGCTTCCTGCTCGCCAAGGGCGGCAATGGCGGCTTCGGCAACCAGCATTTCAAGACCTCGACCAATCAGGCCCCGCGGCGGGCCAATCCCGGCCTGCCCGGCGAGGAGCGCGCGATCTGGCTGCGCCTCAAGCTGATCGCGGACGCCGGGCTGGTCGGCCTGCCCAACGCCGGCAAGTCGACCTTCCTGGCGACCGTCACGGCGGCCAAGCCGAAGATCGCCGACTATCCCTTCACAACGCTGCATCCGGGTCTCGGTGTCGCGCGCGTGGACGCGCGCGAATTCGTCATTGCCGACATTCCGGGCCTCATCGAAGGCGCACACGAGGGCATCGGCATCGGCGACCGCTTCCTCGGCCATGTCGAGCGCACGCGCGTTCTCCTTCATCTGGTCTCGGCGCAGGAAGAGCACCCGGGCAAGGTCTACAAGACCGTGCGTGCGGAGCTCGAGGCCTACGGCCATGGCCTTGCGGAAAAGCCGGAAATCGTCGCGCTCAGCCAGGTCGACACGCTGGACCCTGACGCTCGCAAGAAGAAGGTCGCTGCCTTGAAACGCGCCTGCGGGCACGCGCCGATCCTGCTCTCCGCCGTCACCCGCGAAGGCGTGGAAGAGACCCTGCGCGCGTTGATGGGCGTCGTCGAGGACGCCCGCTCAGAAGAAGCGCCCGTCGAAGACACCCGCTGGATTAAGTAGCGCCGGAAATGTTTGCGCTCTACGTTGCCCCCCTCTGTCCTGCCGGACATCTCCCCCACAAGGAGGGAGATCGGCTCTCAGTGCCCTCACTGCGTCTGCTGGAACGGTGGCGCTTGGCAAAAGCTTGGCGGCCGGCTGATCTCCCCCCTTGTGGGGGAGATGTCCGGCAGGACAGAGGGGGGCGCGAAGGAACACGGCCTGTCAGGTTGGTCCAATGAAAAAACTGTCTTCCTTCCGCCGCATCACCGTCAAGATCGGCTCGGCGCTGCTGGTAGACCGCGCGAAAGGATTGAAGCGCGATTGGCTCGCCTCGCTTGCCGACGACATTGGTGCGCTGGCCGCCACGGGAGCGGAGGTGCTGGTCGTATCGTCCGGCGCGATCGCACTGGGGCGCACCGTGCTGGGCTTGCAGTCGCGCACCTTGCGGCTGGAGGAAAGCCAGGCGGCGGCGGCCGTCGGCCAGATCGAGCTCGCAGGCGCGTGGGCTGAAGCGCTCGCCCGCAGGAACCTGAAATCCGGCCAGGTCCTTGTCACGCTCGGCGACACCGAGGAGCGACGCCGCTACCTCAACGCGCGCGCCACCATCTCGACGCTGCTGAAACTGGGCGCAGTGCCCGTCATCAACGAAAACGACACGGTGGCGACCAGCGAGATCCGCTACGGCGACAACGATCGCCTCGCCGCCCGCGTCGCGACCATGATGGGCGCGGACCTGCTGGTGCTCCTGTCCGACATTGACGGGCTCTACACCGCCCCGCCCGCGCTGGACCCGTCAGCGCGCTTCATCCCGCGCGTCGAGCGCATCACGCCGGAGATCGAGGCGATGGCCGGTGCCGCTGCGTCGGAGTTCTCGCGCGGCGGCATGCGCACCAAGCTCGACGCCGGCAAGATCGCGACCATTGCCGGCACGACGATGGTGATTACCGCCGGCGACAGGCTCAACCCGCTGGCGGCGATCGACGCCGGCGAGCGGGCGACCTGGTTCGACGCCGCGCCCGTGCCGGTGCGCGGCTACAAGACGTGGATTGCCGGCAATCTGGAGCCGGCCGGCCGCGTCACCGTCGATGCCGGCGCCGTCAGGGCGTTGAAATCCGGCAAATCGCTGCTGCCGGCGGGCGTCACGCTCGTTTCCGGCAGCTTTGCGCGCGGCGACACCGTGGCGATCCTCGACCCCGCCGGACACGAGATCGCGCGCGGCCTTGTTGCCTACGATGCCCCGGATGCCGTAAGGATCGCGGGCCTGAAGACGGCCGAGATAGAGGCGGTACTGGGTTACGAGGCCCGTTCCGCCATGGTGCACCGCGACGACATGGTCATGGCGCGGGCATCCGAAGTGGAGGTTGACCATGCTGAACGTGCCTGAGGCAAAGAGCGAGGACATCACCGCCCTGATGGCGGAGATCGGGCGCAGGGCCCGCGCGGCCTCCCGACCGCTTGCGCTGGCGACCGCCGAGCGCAAGCATGCCGCACTCGTCGCCATGGTCGAAGCGATCCGGCGCGGCGAGGATGCCATCCTGCAAGCCAACGCCATCGACCTCGCCAACGGAGAGGAAGCAGGGCTTTCGCCTGCGATGATGGATCGGCTGAAATTGACGCCCGACCGTATCCGCGCCCTTTCGGATGGCATCCGCACCATTGCGGAGCTGCGCGATCCGGTCGGCGACGTGATCGCCGAGTGGGACCGGCCCAACGGCCTCCACATCGAGCGCGTCAGGACGCCGCTCGGCGTCATCGGCGTGATCTATGAAAGCCGGCCCAACGTGACGGCCGATGCCGGCGCGCTGTGCCTCATGGCCGGCAATGCCGTCATCCTGCGCGGTGGCTCGGACTCGATCAATTCATCCTCCGCGATCCACGCCTGCCTGGTCCAGGGCCTCAAGGCCGCGGGCCTGCCGGCGGATGCCATTCAGCTCGTGCCGACCACGGACCGCGCGGCCGTCGGCGAGATGCTCAAGGGATTGGGCGGCAATGTCGACGTGATCGTGCCGCGCGGCGGTCGCAGCCTCGTGGAGCGCGTGCAGAACGAGGCCCGCGTGCCCGTCTTCGCGCATCTCGAAGGCATCTGCCACCTCTATATCGACCGCTCGGCCAAGCTCGACATGGCCGTGCCGCTCGCAGTCAACGCCAAGATGCGGCGCACCGGCATCTGCGGCGCCGCCGAGACGTTGCTGGTCGACCGCGCCGTCGCCCAGACGCACCTTGTGCCGATCCTGCAGGCGTTTGCCGATGCGGGTTGCGAGGTCAGGGCGACGGACGAAGTCCGCGCGGCATTTTCCGCGGCCGTGCCCGCGGCCGAAGCAGATTGGTCGACCGAATATCTGGATGCGATCATTTCGGTAAAGCTGGTCGATGGCGTAGCCGGTGCGATCGATCATATCGACACATATTCGTCGCATCATACCGAGGCGATCGTCGCGGAGGATGCCGCCACCGTCGAGCGCTTCTTCAACGAGATCGATTCGGCGATCCTGCTGCACAACGCGTCCACTCAGTTCGCCGATGGCGGCGAATTCGGAATGGGCGCGGAGATCGGCATCGCCACGGGCAGAATGCACGCGCGGGGGCCCGTGGGCGTCGAGCAACTCACCTCTTTCAAATACCGCGTGCGCGGCAACGGTCAGGTCAGGCCGTAATTGCTGGACGGCGTTTCTCCCCACCACCTGCGCATGCCTCATGTCGAGAAGCGCATGCAGGTGGGGCTGTTCGGCGGGTCATTCAATCCGCCTCATGCCGGCCATTCGCTTGTCGCCGAGATTGCGCTGCGAAGCCTGCGCCTCGATCAGCTCTGGTGGATCGTGACACCCGGCAACCCGCTGAAGGCGGGCCGCGAGATCGCACCGCTCGCCGAGCGTATAGCGCTGTCGGAGGCGATCGCCACCGACCCGCGCATCAAGGTCACGGCGTTCGAGGCCGCCTATAGCGTGCGCTACACCGCCGACACGCTGGCGCTGGTACGGGCGCGCAATCCGGGGGTCGATTTCGTCTGGATCATGGGCGCCGACAACCTCGCCGATTTCCACCGCTGGCAGCGCTGGCGTGAAATCGCACTGACGATGCCGATCGCGGTGATCGACCGCCCCGGTTCGACGCTGTCCTTCATGTCGTCGGTAATGGCCAAGACGTTCGACCATGCGCGCGTACCGGAGCGGCAGGCCGGGACGCTGGCACACATGCGCCCGCCTGCATGGACGTTCATCCACGGTCCGCGGTCCCTGTTGTCATCGACTGCGATCCGCGCCGCCCGAAAGGGCTGATCCAGAACCGGCGAAGTCTCGGACCAGACCTTTTGTGTCGCATTTACTGCGGCGCAGCGCCCGCAAGCGGGTGCAGGTTTCGCCGCATGGTCGATGCAGTGGCAACCAGCACCGAAGCTCCCCGCTCCGCGACGCTCGTCGCCGTGGCGAGCGTCATCGTGTCCATGGCCTGCGCGGCCGTCGGCAACGGGCTGATGTTCGCCTATATTCCGGTGCGCCTCGGCCTTTCGGGTTTCGACCCCACCTGGGCAGGCCTGATCCTCACCGGTCTTTCGGCCGGAGGCATCGCCGGCTGCCTGCTAACCGGCCTGCTCGTCCGCCGCGTCGGCCATGCGCGCGCGTTCATGATCTTCTCGGCGCTAATCGTGCTGTCCAATGCCTCGATCGGCGCTGGCGTCTATCCTGTCTTCTGGATCGCGGCGCGTGCACTCTACGGCTTCGCGATCTGCGGCATGTTCATCGTCGGCCAGAGCTGGCTGAACGACGCCGTGGCCAACAACGTTCGTGGCCGGGTGATGGCCATATTCTATGTCAGCTACATCGTCGGGCTCGGGGTCGGCTCGTGGCTCATGGGGCTGCTGGACATTTCCGGCGCATCGATACCGCTGATCGGCATCGCCTTCACCGCGCTGTCGATCCTGCCCGTGGGCCTGACGCGATTGCCGCCGCCCCCGCCGCCGGAGCGCGCCTCCGTCGCTTTCGCACGCGCCTGGGCAATCTCGCCGGTCGGCGTCGCCGGCATGCTGGCCGTCGGCGGGCTTTCGATGATGATTGCCGGTTTCGCGCCGATTCATGCCACGGCAAGCGGATTCAGCCAGAGCCAGGTTGCAACGCTGATGTTTGCCATGCCGCTCGGAACGCTGATATTCCAGCTTCCCTTCGGCTGGGTGTCCGACCGCATCGACCGGCGCTATGTACTTGTCGCGGCCTCGCTGCTGGTTGTCGTGGCCGGCATCGCGGCCGGCATTTTCGACGGCAGCGCGCTGCCGCTCATGATCGTCATCTACATGGTCTGGAGCGGCGCGTCGGAATCGATCTACTCGCTTTCGTCAGCCCACGCCAACGACCGCGCCACCAAGGACGATCTCGTCGCGCTCTCGAGCACCATGCTCTTTGCGTGGTCGGTCTCGGGTTTCATCGTGCCCGCACTCGGCACCGCCCTGACCGCCGTCTTCGGCACGGCCGCCTTCATGGCCATCGCCATCGTCATAGGTGCTGCCTTCAGCGTCTTCGTGGTCGTCCGTATCGCGCGGAACCCCGCGGTACCGGCCGACGAGACCGGAAGTTTCGCGCCGATGACGGCGCAGGTTCCCCTGCCTGTCGAACTCGGTTTCGACACCGAAGACACAGTCGCACCCGATACCGAAGCCCCGAATCGCCCGATGTCTTGAAACTGTTGTTCGACTCTGCCTATCTAAGGGGTGCCGGGTGCACGAATGCATGCGGCGAGCTTGTTCTTGTCGGAAAGGAAAGACACTGAGAACAGCACTGCGGAAGAAGGCGGAAATCCAGCCTTCGCCGGCCGGGATCAGCGGCAACGCCGATGCCTCCCGCGCCCTCGAAACGGTCCTTGCCAGTCTGGACGACTCAAAGGCCGAAAACATCATCTCAATCGACATACAGGGCAAGTCCAGCCTCGGCGACTACATGGTCGTCGCGTCGGGACGATCCAACCGTCACGTTTCGGCGGTGGCCGATCACCTGATCAAGGCGCTGAAGGATGCCGGTCTCGGCCTCCCCCGCGTCGAAGGCCTCGCCAATGCAGATTGGGTCCTGATCGATTCGGGCGACGTTATCGTCCACGTCTTCCGTCCGGAGGTCCGGGAATTCTACAACATCGAAAAGATGTGGCAGGCTCCCGACCTGGAGGACGAGACGCTCCACTAGCCGTCCCCGTCCGCTTAGGGCGGGGCCTGCGGGAAGGCAGGCATGCGTATAGGCGTTCACGCCGTGGGTCGAATGAAAGCCGGCCCCGAGAGGGAGTTGGTCGACCGCTATTTCGGGCGTTTCGCCAAGGCAGGCCCGTCGATCGGACTGGAATTTTCGGGGATCTCGGAAATTGCCGAAAGCCGCGCCAGAAGTGTGGACGAGCGGCGACGCGAGGAAGCCGCCTTGCTCGAGACCTATCGCGGCGACGCAGCTTTGTTCCTGCTCGACGAACGCGGCAAGAACCCCACCTCGGAGGATCTGGCCCAGCGCATCGCGCGAATACGGGATGACGGCAGGCGGCAGGCGGTGTTCGCAATCGGCGGACCTGACGGCCACGATGCCGCCTCGCGCGCTGCTGCCGACATGGTCATCTCGTTCGGCGCACAGACCTGGCCGCATCAGCTCATCCGGGTCATGCTGGCCGAACAGCTCTACCGGGTGGCGACGATCCTTGCGGGTCATCCCTATCACCGAAGCTGAACGGCGTCGGTGGATAGCCATCCGCCATCACATGGTTGATGGTTCGTTAACGAAGCCCCGCTAGCCTTCGAACTTTGATCGACATGCGAGACATGACGGGCAGGACCACACAGCTTCTCCTTGCAACGGCGCTGACGCTCTTCTTCGCAGCGGCAGGAGCCGCGCGTGCGCAGGATTCAGCCGAACTGGAGACCCGCCGCGCGGCGAGCGTCCTCGAACACGAGCGCATATCGCAGGCACTGACGCTTTCTGAGGAACGCGCCGCGGAGATCGCAGCCGAGATAGCATCCATACGCAAGGACAACGCGTCCCTTTCGGCCGCCCTCGTGCAGGCCGCCAAGACCGAGCGCAAGCTCAGCCAGGACGTTGCCGACATCGCCGCGCGCCTGGAAACACTTCAGCTTCAGGAAAACGGCTTGCGTGAATCGCTTGCCGAGCGGCGTGGCGTGCTCGCCGAGGTTCTGGGTGCCCTGCAACGCATGGGGCTGAACCCGCCGCCGGCGATCCTGGTGCGCCCGGAAGACGCGCTCGCCTCGGTGCGCAGTTCCATCCTGCTGGCTGCCGTGGTGCCTGAGCTGCGCGGCGAGACCGAGGTGCTGATCGGCGACCTCAGGGAGCTTTCACGCATTGTCGCGACCATCAAGAGCGAGCAGGCGCGCCTGCTGGCAACGATAGAGGAGCAGGCCTCCGAGCAGCGACGGCTATCACTTCTTCTTGAGGAGAAGCAGCGGCTGCAGGCGACATCGGAAGAAATGCTGGCCGCCGAAAAGAAGCGTGCCGAAGAGCTGGCGGGACAGGCCAGCTCTCTGCGCGAACTGATCGACGCCCTTGAAGGCGAGATCGAAATCGCCGCCCGACAGGCGGCCGAAGAGAACCGCATGGCCTCCCTGGGCGAAGAATCGACCGATACGCCGAACGGAACCGGCGCACGCCAGGCTTTTGAGGCCAGTACCGAGCCGTTTTCGCAGATGCAGGGGCGTGTGGTCCTGCCGGTCGCCGGCCGCGTCGCGAAACGATTCGGCGAAAGCGACGATAGCGGCTCAACATTGCAGGGGGACATGGTTGCGACACATTCAGCCGCAATCGTGACCGCACCGGTCAACGGTTCGGTGCTCTATGCCGGTCCGTTCCGCTCTTACGGCCAACTCTTGATCCTCAATGCGGGAGGCGGCTATCATATCGTTCTGGCGGGCATGGGCAGAATTAGCGTTTCACCGGGCCAATCCGTCCTCGCTGGAGAGCCGGTCGGCCTCATGGGCGAGACAAGAGTGGTGAGCGCCGTCGCCTTCGCCGAGGCAAGCGCCGGCCCGGAACTCTACGTGGAGTTCCGCAAGGAAGGAAAACCCGTCGATCCGGCCCCATGGTGGGCGGAGCGCGATTCTGGAAGGACAGGAAATGATACGTAAGTTGTCGCTTCTGCTTGCCGGCGCACTGATGGGCGCGTCCGCCATGAGCGTAGTCTACGGCGCCGGCGGAACGACGGCGAATGCGGCCGGGTCGGAAACCTATCGCCAGTTGGCGATCTTCGGCGACATCTTTGAGCGTGTGCGGGCGCAATATGTCACGCCGCCCGAGGAAAAGAAGCTGGTCGAAAGCGCCATCAACGGCATGCTGACCTCGCTCGATCCGCATTCCTCCTATCTCAACCCGGAAGCGGCGCAGGACATGCGCGTGCAGACGCGCGGAGAATTCGGCGGGCTCGGCATCGAAGTCACGATGGAAAGCGAGCTGGTCAAGGTGATCGCGCCGATCGAAGGCACCCCGGCGGAACGCGCGGGCGTGCTGGCAGGCGACCTCATCTCGGAGATCGACGGCACGGAAGTCCGCGGCATGTCGCTCAGCGATGCCGTCGACAAGATGCGTGGCGCCGTCGACACCGCAATCGAGCTGACGATCCTGCGCGAGGGCGCAACGGAGCCGATCAAGCTCAGCATCGTGCGCGACATCATCAAGGTGCGCGCGGTACGCCATCGCGTCGAGGAGAATGTCGGCTATCTGAAGATCAATTCCTTTACGGAAAAGACCTTCGACGACCTTCAGGCGGCGATCGAGGACATCAAGAGCCAGGTGCCGGCGGAAGATCTGCGCGGCTATGTGCTCGACCTTCGCCTCAACCCGGGCGGTCTGCTCGACCAGGCCGTCAGCGTGACCGATACCTTCCTGGATCGTGGCGAGATCGTATCGACGCGCGGCCGCGACCCGAAGGACATCACCCGCTTCGATTCGCGCCCTGGTGACGAGATCGACGGCAAGCCGCTGGTGATTCTCATCAATGGCGGCTCGGCCAGCGCCTCGGAAATCGTGGCCGGCGCCTTGCAGGACCACCGTCGCGCCACCGTCCTGGGCACGCAGTCCTTCGGCAAGGGATCGGTGCAGACCATCATCCCGCTGGCGGAAAACGGCGCGTTGCGGCTCACCACGGCGCTCTATTACACGCCGGCCGGAACGTCGATCCAAGGCAAGGGCATCACGCCCGACATCAAGGTCGAGCAGCCGCTGCCGGAAGAGCTTCAGGGACGCGACGTCTCGCGCGGCGAGTCGGACCTGAAGGGCCACATCAAGGGCACCGAGGAGGACGAGACCGGCTCGGGTTCGGTCGCTTATGTCCCGCCGGATCCCAAGGACGACATACAGCTTGGCTACGCGCTCGACCTGCTGCGCGGCGTCAAGACCGACCCTGCGTTCCCGCCGGATCCCGATCAGGCAGTACTGAACCAGTAGCGTATCCCGGTTCCGGCTTCCCACCGGTCCTGGCCAGTTATCCGCGTCGGCGTTCCACCTTGAACGCCGGCGCGGTTTTACGAATCGACCCGCGCAAGGACGTTCGCTGCCCGTGAACAAAGCCTCTCCCGAAAAAGACATCGACAAGCCGCTGGGCGTGGGTGGCGGGAGACGCGGTGCCAACCGGAAAACGCACCGTCGCCTGCGCGCCGGTCAGGTCGTTCTGGCACTCGCCGGTCTCTGCCTGTTCGGAGCTGCCGGCTTTATTGCCTTGGGTGACGATCCTTTCCGCACACCACAGCAGGTCGTCGTATCGACGCCCGAGCAAACGCCGGAAGCCGGAACGGCGACAGCCAGCGAAACCGCCGCTGCATATCCCGATCGTTCGCCCGCAGATGGCCCCTCGATCATCAAGGTGGAGCCGTCGGATACCGACGAGAGCAGCAATGTCGTGATCATTCGCGACCCGTCCTCGCTCGGCCAGAACCCGCGCACCGCGCATCTACCCGACAGGGCGCTGATTGAGGACACGGACATCGGCCCGCTGCCGATAAGAGCGGCCGACGGACGCCGGGCCTTCGACGTCTATGCGCGCCCGTGGTCCGGAACCCGTGGCGCCCGTGTGGCGATCGTCATCGGGGGGCTTGGCGTCTCCCAGACCGGCACACAGGAGGCGATCGCCAAGCTACCGCCGGAGGTGACGCTCGCTTTCGCCAGCGGCGGCAACAGCCTCGACCGCTGGATGCAGTCAGCCCGTCGCGAAGGCCACGAAATAGTCATGCAGGTGCCGCTGGAGCCCTTCGATTACCCGTCGGTGGATCCGGGCCGCAACACGCTGACGGTGGAGGCCGATCCGGTCGAGAACCGCGACCGGCTGCATTGGGCGCTTTCGCGCATCACCAACTACACCGGCGTGATGAACTATATGGGCGGACGCTTCGTCACCAGCGAGCCGGCGGTGACGCCCTTCTTCGGCGAACTTGCCAAGCGCGGCCTGATGTATCTCGACGACGGTTCCTCGGCGCGCAGCATCGCACCGGACACCGCGCGGCGACAGGGCGTTCCCTTTGCCGCCGTCGATATCGCGATCGATGGCGAACGGGACCGCGGCGCTATCCTCAAGAAGCTCGACGAAGCAGAGCGCACCGCGCGCGCCAAGGGGTTCGCGGTCGCGACCGGCTCGGCTTTCGAGGTTACCGTGGACGCGGTTGCCACCTGGGCCGAGGAAGCAAAACGACGGGGTATCGAGATCGTGCCGATCTCGGCAATCGCGGAAGATCCCGAGAGAGGCTGATTTCCATGACGAAGAACAAGAAGGTCGACCCCGAGAGCCTGCCCTACCGGCCTTGCGTCGGCATCATGGCGCTGAACCGAGAGGGACTGGTGTGGGCGGGCCGCCGCATCGCCTTGAGCGACAGCGAAATGGCGGGAACCGACCGGCTCTGGCAGATGCCGCAGGGCGGCATCGACAAGGGCGAGGACCCGCTCCCGGCAGCCATACGCGAGCTATACGAGGAGACCGGCATGCGTAGTGTCACCTTGCTGGCGGAAGCGCCCGACTGGATCAACTACGACCTGCCGCGCGATCTCGTCGGCATCGCGCTCAAGGGCAAATATCGCGGCCAGACACAGAAATGGTTCGCCTTCCGCTTCGACGGCGACGAGAGCGAGATCGCCATCAACCCGCCTCCCGGAGGGCACGAAGCCGAGTTCGACGCATGGGCCTGGAAGCCGATGGCCGATCTGCCCGAACTTATCGTGCCCTTCAAGCGCAAGGTCTATGACGAGGTCATAGCAGCCTTCCGGCACCTCGCCGCATAGGCCCCGCCAGTCGTCTATCGCGGTGTAGGCGCCCGTCCAGAAATCGCGGAAATGCAGCGGCATAGTCGGCGAATCCATCATCCGCCGCGTCATCAATCAGCGCTTCGGCAGGGTCGGCATAGCCGAGGTGGTCGGTGGCAGCGGCGAAACTGTACGTTTCCGGACCGGCCATTCGCCCTCAACCACCTTCGACGTAGAGCACGGTTCCGTCGCGAAACCCCTTCCAATTGCATTTAGCGATCAGTTGTCTTATTTCATAACTGATGCGATATTGCAATCGGTTTTGGAGAGCAGCATGAATGAACGGCATCGGTCGGGTTGCCCGATCAACCTCACGCTCGAGATTCTCGGCGACAAATGGAGCCTGCTGATCATTCGCGACATGATGTTCGGCAATCGCCGCCATTTCCGTGAGCTGCTGCATGGCTCCGAGGAGGGCATCGCTTCGAACATCCTGGCCGACCGGCTCAAGCGCCTGCTGGCGCAGGGTGTGATCTCCAAGCGCGACGATCCGAGCCACAAGCAGAAGGCGATCTACAGCCTGACGGAGCGTGGCGTGGAACTGCTGCCGATCTTCGCGCATATCGGCGCCTGGGGGCGACGCTACCTGCCCGTCAGCGAGGAACTGAGCATCCGGGCGCAACTTCTGGAGGAAGGCGGGCCGGTCATGTGGGAACGCTTCATGCAGGAACTGCGCGCCGAGCATATCGGCGCCGCGCGGGGTGAACAGGCCGCAGCCTCACCAACCGTGCGCGAGGAACTGCAGGCGGCCTATCAGGGCGTCATGGCCCGTAAGGCCGGCGAAGCGCAGGAAGCGTGAAGCGTGGGCGGAGCCGGGTAGCGCTTGCCTCTCCAACGTCATCCCGGCCGACCGAGTTTGCGAGGGAGAGCCGGGACCCATTGGCGCGAGATCGCGTGGCACAGCCCGGTTCAGGAGGTCGCGCCGATCATCCCCGCTGAGAAAAGCCGTCACCCGGCCGCGCTGCTCAATGGGTCCCGGCTCGGCCGTCGCTCCGCTCTCTTGGCCGGGATGACGGCAGGGAGGTTCCGTCCAGTCTTCAGTGTTGGCGACTGGCAGGAAACGTCCATGACGGCGGTATCCCGACCAACAAGCTTATGAAAGATGAGCCGGCAATGCCGGCACCCTATACGCAAAAGGCCGGCTTACGCCGGCCTTTTGAATAATGTCCCTGCTGCCAGCAATCAGGCGGGCAGGATAGCGCCTTCGAGCGTGGTGAGCTGAGCGAGAAACTGCTCGGCCTTGGTCCGGCTCTCGTCGTCCCTGGCATCGGAAACGTCTTCCTTCGCTTCCTGGATACGGCGTGCGAGGTCCGCGCGGTCGATGTCTTTCACAGCGACGGCCGATTCGGCCAGCAACGTGCAGCCTTCCGGCAGGATGTCGGCGAAGCCGCCGAACACCACGTAACGCTGCTCGGGGCCCGACACCGGCTTGACGGTGACGACGCCCGGCTTGACCGTGGTCATCACAGGCGCGTGCTTGGCCATGACCGTCATCTCGCCTTCCGTCCCCGGAATCACGACCGACTCGACCTGCTCCGAGATCAGAAGCCGCTCGGGCGAGACCAGTTCGAATTTGTAGGGTTCAGCCATGTCTCATTAGCGAGCAGGGAAGACGAACAGGGAATGGTTTTCAGAACCAATCCGCCAGAAGCCTGTTCCCTATTCGCTACTCCCTATTCGCTATTGCCCAGCTTAAGCCGCTTCCGCAGCCAGCTTCTGTGCCTTCTCGACCGCTTCCTCGATGGAGCCGACCATGTAGAAGGCCGCTTCCGGGAGGTGGTCGTATTCGCCGGCAACCAGGCCCTTGAAGCCCTTGATGGTGTCGGCGAGGTCGACGAGCTTGCCCGGCGAGCCGGTGAACACCTCGGCCACGAAGAACGGCTGCGACAGGAAGCGCTCGATCTTGCGGGCGCGGGCAACGGTCAGCTTGTCCTCTTCGGAAAGCTCGTCCATGCCCAGGATCGCGATGATGTCCTGCAGCGACTTGTAGCGCTGCAGCGTCTGCTGCACGTCGCGGGCAACCGCATAGTGCTCTTCACCGACGATCTGCGGGTCGAGCATGCGCGAGGTCGAGTCGAGCGGATCCACCGCCGGGTAGATGCCCTTCTCGGCGATCGAGCGGTTCAGCGTCGTCGTCGCGTCAAGGTGCGCGAACGAGGTTGCAGGCGCAGGGTCGGTCAAGTCATCGGCCGGCACGTAGATGGCCTGCACCGAGGTGATCGAGCCCTTCTGCGTGGTGGTGATGCGCTCCTGCAGCGCGCCCATGTCGGTGGCGAGCGTCGGCTGGTAGCCCACGGCCGAAGGAATACGGCCGAGAAGCGCCGACACTTCCGAACCCGCCTGCGTGAAGCGGAAGATGTTGTCGACGAAGAACAGCACGTCCTGGCCCTGGTCGCGGAAATACTCGGCGACCGTCAGGCCGGTGAGGCCGACGCGCGCACGCGCACCGGGCGGCTCGTTCATCTGGCCGTACACGAGTGCCGCCTTCGAGCCTTCGCCGCCGCCCTTCTTGTTGACGCCGGACTCGATGAACTCGTGATAGAGATCGTTGCCCTCGCGGGTGCGCTCGCCGACGCCGGCGAACACGGAGTAGCCGCCATGCGCCTTGGCGATGTTGTTGATCAGTTCCTGGATCAAAACGGTCTTGCCGACGCCGGCGCCGCCGAACAGGCCGATCTTGCCGCCCTTGGCGTAAGGAGCGAGAAGGTCGATGACCTTGATGCCGGTCACGAGGATCGCGGCTTCCGTCGACTGCTCGATATATTCGGGTGCGGGCGCGTGGATCGGACGCATCTCGGTCGCGTTGAGCGGCCCTTCCTCGTCGATCGCCTCGCCGATCACGTTGATGATGCGGCCCAGCATTTCGGGGCCGACCGGAACGGAGATCGCGGCGCCGGTATCAGTAACCGCCTGGCCGCGCACGAGACCCTCGGTGGAGTCCATGGCGATGCAGCGCACCGTGTTCTCACCCAGGTGCTGGGCGACTTCGAGCACAAGGCGGTTGCCCTGGTTGTCGGTCTCCAACGCGTTCAGGATCGCCGGCAGATCGCCTTCGAATGATACGTCGACGACGGCGCCGATGACCTGGCGGACCTTCCCGGTAGCACCGGTTGCCTTGACGCGGGGCGCAGCGCTGGTCTTGGTTGCCGCTGCCTTGGCCGGAGCGGCCTTGCGAGCGGCCGGAGCCTTTGCAGCAGCCGCCTTGGGCGCAGCCGCTTTGGTGGCAGCCGCCTTCGGCGCTGCTGCGGCCTTGGCGGTGCTCGCCGGGGCCTTCTTGGGGGTAGCTGCTTTAGCCATCGTGAATACCCTCTTTCGTGTTCCTGTTGTCCGTCCGGTCGCCGCGGGGGCCGCCCGGCCCCGCGCCTGTCGGCGGCTAGAGCGCTTCCGCGCCCGAAATGATCTCGATCAGTTCCTTGGTGATCTGCGCCTGGCGCTGGCGGTTGTAGGTGATCGAGAGCTTGTTGATCATGTCGCCTGCGTTGCGCGTGGCGTTGTCCATCGCCGTCATCTTCGCGCCCATCTCGCCGGCAGCATTCTCCAGCAGCGCGCGGAAGACCTGCACTGCAATGTTGCGCGGGATGAGGTCTGCGAGGATGTCGCCCGCCTCCGGCTCATACTCGTAGACGGCGCCGCCATTGGCCTCACCCTCGACCGCCGGGGCGGAAGCGGGAATGATCTGCTGCGCTGTGGGCACCTGGCTGATGACCGACTTGAACTGCGAGTAGAACAGGGTCGCGACGTCGAACCCGCCTTCGTTGAAGAGCGAGATCACCTTTTTGGCGATGCCGTCTGCATGCACGAAGCCGACCTGCTTGGCGTCACGCAGCTCGACCCGGTCGATGATCTTGTCGGCGAAGTCGCGGCGCAGGATGTCGTAGCCCTTCTTGCCGACGGTGATGATCTTCACCGTCTTGCCCTCGCTGAGCAGCTTGCGGGCGTGGTCGCGCGCAAGGCGGGCGATCTGCGAGTTGAAGCCGCCGCACAGACCGCGCTCGGCAGTTGCGACGACTAGAAGATGCACGTCGTCCTTGCCTGTACCGGCCATCAGCGGCGGCGCATCCGACGCCGAAACCGCCTGACCGATATTGGCCATCACCGCTGCCATGCGCTCCGAATAGGGGCGCGCAGCCTCGGCCGCCTCCTGAGCACGGCGCAGCTTCGCCGCGGCGACCATCTGCATCGCCTTGGTGATCTTCTGCGTCGCCTTGACCGAGGCGATGCGGTTTCGAAGGTCTTTCAGTGAAGCCATGAGGCTACCCTATCCCCTTTGTCCGGCAAGCCTCAGACGAAGTTCTTGGCGAAGGCGTCGATCTCGGCCTTGAGCTTGGCGCGCAGGTCGTCCGACAGCGCCTTCTCCTTGCGGATCGCGTCGAGCACCGCCTTGCCGTCAGAACGCATGTGTGACAGCAGGCCCTGCTCGAACTTCGACACCTGGTTGATGGCGAGGTTGTCGAGGTAGCCATTGACGCCGGCGAAGATCACCGCGACCTGCTCTTCCGTCTTCAGCGGCGAGAACTGCGGCTGCTTGAGCAACTCGGTCAGGCGCGCACCGCGGTTGAGCAGACGCTGCGTGGCAGCGTCGAGATCGGAGCCGAACTGCGCGAAGGCGGCCATCTCGCGATACTGCGCGAGTTCGCCCTTGATCGAGCCGGCAACCTGCTTCATCGCCTTGATCTGCGCGGCCGAGCCGACGCGGGACACCGACAGACCAACATTCACCGCCGGGCGAATACCCTGGAAGAACAGGTTGGTCTCGAGGAAGATCTGGCCGTCGGTGATCGAGATCACGTTGGTCGGGATGTAGGCCGACACGTCGTTGGCCTGCGTCTCGATGACCGGAAGCGCGGTCAGCGAGCCGGCCCCCATGTCGTCGTTCATCTTCGCCGCGCGCTCGAGCAGGCGGGAGTGCAGGTAGAAGACGTCGCCCGGATAGGCTTCACGGCCGGGCGGACGGCGCAGCAGCAGCGACATCTGACGGTAAGCCACGGCCTGCTTGGACAGATCGTCATAGGCGATCAGCGCATGCTTGCCGTTGTCGCGGAAATATTCGCCCATGGCGCAGCCGGAGAACGGCGCGATGTACTGCAGCGGTGCAGGATCGGAAGCGGTCGCGGCGATGATGATCGAATATTCGAGCGCGCCGCGCTCTTCCAGAACCTTCACGAGCTGCGCGACGGTGGAGCGCTTCTGGCCGACGGCGACATAGACGCAATAGAGCTTCTGGCTCTCGTCGTCGCCGTCGTTGAGCGGCTTCTGGTTGAGGAAGGTGTCGAGAATGATCGCGGTCTTGCCGGTCTGGCGGTCGCCGATGACGAGCTCGCGCTGGCCACGGCCGACCGGGATCAGGGCGTCGATGGCCTTGAGGCCGGTCGACATCGGCTCATGCACCGACTTGCGCGGGATGATGCCGGGCGCCTTGACGTCGACGCGGCGGCGCTCCTTGGCCTTGATCGGGCCCTTGCCGTCGATCGGGTTGCCGAGGGCGTCGACCACGCGCCCGAGCAGCTCGGGACCGACAGGCACGTCCACGATGGCGCCGGTGCGCTTGACGGTGTCGCCTTCCTTGATGTCACGGTCGTTGCCGAAGATAACGACGCCGACATTGTCGGCTTCGAGGTTCAGCGCCATGCCACGGATGCCGCCGGGGAACTCGACCATTTCGCCGGCCTGGACATTGTCGAGGCCGTAGACGCGGGCGATGCCGTCACCGACGGAGAGAACCTGACCGACCTCGGAAACCTCGGCCTCTTTGCCGAAATTCTTGATCTGGTCCTTGAGAATTGCGGAAATTTCCGCGGCGCGGATATCCATCAGCCGACCTCTTTCAGTGCGAGCTTAAGCGAAGCGAGTTTGGTTTTGAGCGACGTGTCGATCTGGCGCGAGCCCATCTTGACCACCATGCCGCCGAGAAGGGTGGGGTCCACCGTCAGGTTCACCGCAACGTCCTTGCCGGCCACCGTCTTGAGCGCGGCAGTCAGTTCGGAGCGCTGTGCGGCGGTGAGTTCGTGCGCCGAGGAAACCTCGGCGGCGACCTCGCCGCGCGCCTCGGCCGCGATGCGACGGAAGGCGCGGATCATGCCGGGAACGGCGAAGAGACGGCGGTTGCGCGCGACCACGCGCAGGAAATTGCCGGTAAGGCCAGTGATCTTGGCCTTGTCCACAATGGCGGAGATCGCCTTGAACTGGTCCTCGGCCGAGAACACGGGGCTCTCGATCAGTCGCCGCATATCGGCGCTGCCTTCGATCAGCGTTTCGAAGCGCGAAAGCTCGGATTCGACCTTGGCCACGGAGTTGGCTTGTGAAGCCAGTTCATGGAGCGAACCCGCATAGCGTTCGGCCACTCCGGAGATCATCGAGCCAGACTGTGCCACGGACCGTCTTTTCTCTCTGCCTGACAGGTCAGAAGATTTTCCGCTGGAGCATCGGACTCTGGCTAAATCTTTGACCTTGTTGAAATTTCTCAGCCGGAACTATGGGCTTGCCGCATCCCCCTGCCGAAAGTCGCTTGCCGTCTAGCACAGGCTTTCCCGACTCGCAACAAGGCGAAAGGTAAGGATTTGCGGCAGTTTTGTCGCAGTCAGCGCGCGAAGGTGCGAGCCTGGCGCGGAATCAGGCGATGAAGCCAACCGCAAACGACAGAGCCAGCCCCGCGAGCGCGATTTCGATCACCAGCCACAGCCAGTTATAGATCGTGTTGCCGTCGTCGGAGAGCATCGAGATGATACGGCCGAATGCCGTCAGCCCCCAGCACAGGCCGAGCGACAGGTACAGCAGCGGCTGGGCGAGCAGGATGCAGGCAAGCCCGCTGCCGAGATAGAAGCCGGACATGGTCGCCCGCGCCTCGGACACGGCCTCCGGATGCTCTGGAATGGTCTGCAAGCGCAGCGCCTTGAGCGTGAGGCCGGGCGCGAACAGCATCAACAGACCGAACACCAATGTGACGGCGGCAGCCGACCAGGCCAGCCACTCGCCCTGGCTCACCGGCCACGGAAACGCGAATTCCATGATCATCCCCTCAAATCGAATCGCGGCGCGACATTAGCGAATGCCGGAAGTGCTGTCGCGCAGGAGTGCACGATGCTGGCGCGCATGTCCTGGCACCCTCCTCACAAGAAGCTCTGCGGATCGATGTCGACCGACACGCGCACCGAACCGCGTGGCCTTTCCGCCGCCGCCACCATCGCACGGACGAAGCCCTGCATGTCGGAGCGCCTTTCGCCGTGGATCAGCAGGCGGAAGCGGTGGCGGCCCGCCACCAGCGCGAGCGGCGCCTCTGTCGGCCCCAGCACCGAAATGTCGGCGGCAGCGGGGGCAGCGCGGCGTAGGGCCCTACCGTGACTTTCGGCCTCGGCGCGCGTTGCGGCGCTGATGATGATCGCCGCGAGCCGGCCGAATGGAGGCAGCCCCGCGCGTTCGCGCTCGGCGATCTCGCGTTCGTAGAACGATTCGGCATCGCCTGAGACGAGCGCCTGCATCACCGGATGCGCGGGCTGGTAGGTCTGGATCAGGCCAAGGCTCTTGCGCCCGGTGCGGCCTGCGCGGCCGGTCACCTGGCTCAGGAGCTGGAAGGTGCGCTCGGCGGCGCGGGGGTCGCCGTTTGCAAGGCCGAGGTCAGCATCCACCACGCCCACCAGCGTCATGTTCGGGAAATTGTGCCCCTTGGCGACGAGCTGGGTGCCGATAACGATGTCGGCCTCGCCCTTTGCGATCGCGTCGAGCTCAAGCCGCAGCCGCTTCACGCCGCCCAGCATGTCGGACGACAGCACGATGGTGCGCGCGTCGGGGAAGCGTCCCACCACCTCCTCGGCGATCCGCTCCACGCCCGGCCCGCAGGCGACCAGATGGTCGAGCGCACCGCACGAGGGACAGGCTTCCGGACGCGGCTCGGTATGGGCGCAATGGTGGCAGACGAGCTGCCCGCGAAACCGGTGTTCGACCAGCCAGCTCGAACAGCTCGGGCACTGAAAGCGGTGTCCGCAGACACGGCAGAGCGTCAATGGCGCATAGCCGCGGCGGTTGAGGAAGAGCAGCGCCTGCTCGCCGCGCGCAACGGTCTTTTCCACTTGCTCCAGCAGGACCGGCGACAGGAAGCCGCCGCGCGCGGGCGGGCTGCGGCGCATGTCGATGGCGCGCAGGTCGGGCATCGCGGCTTCCGCGAAACGGGCCGGCAGCATGACGCGCTCGTATCGCCCCTGATCGGCGTTGACGCGGCTCTCCACGGCCGGCGTTGCAGATGCCAGCACCACGGGAAAGCCCCCGATATGGCCGCGTACCACGGCCATGTCGCGCGCCGAGTAATAGACACGGTCCTCCTGTTTGTAGGCAGGGTCGTGCTCCTCGTCGACGACGATCAGCCCGAGATCGTTGAACGGCAGGAAAAGTGCCGAGCGCGCGCCGGCCACCACCCGCACCCGGCCCTCCGCAACCTGCCGCCAGACGCGCTCCCGCATCCTCGGCGACAGATCGGAATGCCATTCGGCAGGCTTGGCGCCGAAGCGATCGTGAAAGCGGTCGAGGAAGGCCGCCGTCAGCGCAATTTCGGGCACCAGCACCAGTACCTGCCGGCCAGCCTCCACAGCCGCCGCGATCGCCTCGAAATAGACCTCCGTCTTGCCCGAGCCGGTCACGCCGTCGAGCAGCGTCACGGAAAAGCCGCCGCCTGCCTTGTCGCGCAACGTGCCCGCTGCGTCCCGCTGGTCGGGCGTCAGGTCGGCCGCCCCATAGGTTGGGTCAGGGGCTGCAACGACCGGCGGTGGCGGGATCTTGACGGTCTCGAACAGACCCTGTGCCTTGAGCCCGTCGACAACAGTGAGCGAAACCCCCGCCGCATGCGCCAGGCCTGAACGCGTCCACGCCATGCCGTCGCGCGCCAGTTCCAGCACGCGAGCCCGCGCCGCCGTCGCTCGCTCGGGTTCGCCGCCGGCAAAGACCAGCCCTTCCAGCGGCGGCTCGGGGTCGAATGCGGCTGGCGCGCGCAGGAACATGCGGGCGACCATGCCGGGTGGCGACAGCGTGTAGGCCGCCACCCAGTCGACGAACCGGCGGTCGGCTTCCGCCAGCGGCGGACAGTCGAACACCTCGCTGATCGGCCGCAGCTTCTTCGCATCCACCCTATCGGTCGGCGTGTCCCAGACGATGCCCGCCACCTCGCGCGGACCGAGCGGCACGCGCACGATCGACCCCGGGCCGATAACCATGCCATCGGGCACCGCATAGGAATAGGGTCGCTCCGCCGGCATCGGCACCAGCACGGGAACGATTCTGTTTCTGGACGAATCTTCGCTCATCGGACGTGACCTTGCCCGCTTCGTGCGTTAGAGCAAGGGCCAATGCGAAGCGACGGCGCCACCGTCGCGAGACTGTCAGGGAAAGAGACCATGAAGTTCTTCGTCGATACCGCCGATGTGAAGGAAATCCGCGAGCTCAACGATTTGGGCCTTCTGGATGGCGTAACCACCAACCCTTCGCTCATCCTCAAATCGGGCGGCAACATCACGGAAGTCACCAAAGAAATCTGCTCGATCGTCGAAGGCCCCGTCTCTGCCGAGGTCGTGGCGACCGAATACAACGAGATGATGCGCGAAGCCGACGTGCTGTCGAAAATCGCCGACAACATCTGCATCAAGGTGCCGCTGACGCTCGACGGGCTAAAGGCCTGCAAAGCGATCACCTCCGGCGGCCGCCTCGTCAACGTCACGCTGTGCTTCTCGGCCAATCAGGCACTGCTGGCTGCCAAGGCGGGTGCGACCTTCATCTCGCCCTTCATCGGCCGCATCGACGACATGGGTGTCGACGGCATGGAGCTGATCTCCGAGATCCGCACCATCTACGACAATTACGGCTTCAACACCGAGATCCTCGCCGCCTCCATCCGCACCGTGAACCACGTCAAGCAGGCCGCCCTGATCGGCGCGGACGTCGCCACCGTACCGCCGACGACTCTGAAGGCGCTGGTCAAGCACCCGCTGACCGACAAGGGCCTGGAAGCCTTCCTCGCCGACTGGGCAAAGACCGGCCAGAAGATCGGCTGAGCCGGTTAGCTAGGGATTATGATCGCGTGAAGATGGCGGCCGGGTCGGCCGCCATTTTTTCGACCGTGTGCTGCTGCAGCAGCGCGGCGACCTCGCCCGGCTCGCCATCGAGCAGATCGGGCGCGATCGGCTTGCCGATGGTGATGCGGAAAGCGTCCTGCTTCTTGTTCAGCAGTTCGTGAAAGACCGTCATGTCACGCAGTTCGGTCGAATATTTCGACAGAAGGTAGAACAGGCCGGAATTGCGCGCCGTGAGGCGGGCCGGGACGACCGGGACGCCGAACCGCCGGGCAAGTGCGACCACCGATCCCTGCCACGGCCGTTCGGTCAGCTTGCCTTCGTTCCAGTAGGCGATACGCCCGGAAGGGAACAGCACCACGGCCTTGCCGTCGCCGAAGGCGCGCGCCGTCATGGCGAGCGTGTCGCGGCTCTTGGAGTGCGACTTCTCGCCCTGGCGCCATTCAACCGGGATAATCAGGTCGCGGAAGCCCGCCGCCACGCGCAGCGCATCGCGGTTGGCGAAAATCGCCATATCGGGTCGGCACCCCTTCAGCAGGTCGAAGACCGCGATGCCGTCGGCGATGCCGGTCGGATGGCTAGGCGCCAGAATGAACGCGCCCTCTTTCGGCAGGTTTTCGGTGCCGGTCGCCGTAACGTCCAGCGAAAGCAGGCGACTCAGATAGTCGAACGCGTCCCAGCCGGACATCGGACCGATGTCGTTCGCCATGGACACGGCCTGCCGGTAGTGAAAGGTGCGATAGATGATCGGCCGCAGGACCGGCCAGAGTGGACTGCGGGAAAGCCGGGTCGCGCGCTCGGCGATAAGCTGATCGACGATATGCTTCACTTGCGAACCGGCTCGTTCGTTCTCAAGCGCTGAGACCACTGAACCGGGCATCGACCTGAATTCCATTGGCAACCACTCCGTCGGGCCATGACTGGCTTAGGAAAGTGACAGCGCAGTGACAGGCCGAACTCTCCCACAACCTGAAACGCCGTGCATCGGGAAAGGTTCCATCTCGTTTTGAAGCCCGTTCACGGCTGGCCCTACAATTCCTCGGATTCGTCCTGCCCCAGCTTCTGGGCTTCCTCGGGACTTACGGGAACGTCTGCCGGCGCAACCTTGGAGGTGGATTGCTCCAGCTCCTGGGCAAGCGCCAGACGCAGCACTTCGGCGAGCTCGCGCGATGCCCTGTCTTCGGCGTTGCGGACGGCCCTGAGTGCTGCGAATTCCTGCCGCGGAATATCGTATGGCGCCTGAACGGAGCGCGTACCGGCTGAAATACGTTCGCCATTGCTGGAATCGGTTAGCACATACGAGCCCTGAACGGTGACGATGCCCGATGTCGGGTCGAGGTTCACGCGGCTCGTGTTGATCGAACTCGCGCGCGCGTCGGTCACGCGTACGGAAAGCTGCACCTTGTAGGCGGGCGATGCCGGCTGGCCCTTTCCGCCGCCGAGCAGGAAGATGAGATGGTTGCGCACTTCCTGGCCGACGCGGTCGTCCACCGGCGCGATCTCGATCGATTCGAGCCGCGCGGATGCGAAGGCCTGCGGCCCGGTCGCAGAAGTCACGTCGCCATAAAGCGGGCGGACAGTGCAGCCGGCGACAACCACCAGACCCAGAACGGAAACCAGGGTCAGAAACCGCTTCCGCAGGCCGGGCGTGCGGTGCGCGTGTCCCAGATCAGATGACGACATTGACGATCCTCTGCGGCACAACGATCACCTTGCGCGGCTGCTTTCCCTCGAGCGCAGCACGCACCACATCCAGCGCAAGCGCTGCTTCCTCGACGGCAGATTGATCCGCGTTTCGCGCGATTGTCAAATCGCCGCGCTTCTTGCCGTTGATCTGAACGGGCAGCACGATTTCGTCGTCGACGACCAGCGCGGGGTCGAATTCCGGCCATGGCTGATTCGCCGCCAGACCCTCGCCGCCCAGCGCCGCCCAGCACTCCTCGGCCAGATGCGGCATCATCGGCGCGATCATCCGCACCAGCGCCTCGACCGCCTCGCGTAGCGCCGCCTTGGTGGTCGCGTCGGCTGCGCCGGCACCCGCGACCTGCGGCGAAAGCACATTGACCAGCTCGTAAAGCCGCGCGACCGCCTTGTTGAAGCCGAGCTTCTCGATGTCCTCTCCGACAGCCTTCACCGTCTTGTGGACGGCCTTCGAGGTTGAAGCCGCGTTCCCTTCGCGTGCGGGCTCAGGCGACACACCAGCCAGCGCGGGTGCGATCTCGGAAATCAGTCGCCACACGCGCTGCACGAAGCGGTGCGCGCCTTCGACGCCGGCTTCCGTCCAGATCACATCGCGCTCGGGCGGCGAATCCGACAGCATGAACCAGCGCGCCGTATCGGCTCCGTAGCCGGCGATGATGTCGTCCGGATCGACGACATTCTTCTTCGACTTCGACATCTTCTCGATCGGCCCGATCGTGACGTCTTCGCCGGAAGTGATCATGCTGGCGCGCCGCGTCCCATCGGTCTCGTCGACCTTCACCTCCGCCGGCGTCACCCAGGTTCCGTTGGCGCCGCTGCCCAGCCTGTAGGTCTCGTGAACCACCATGCCCTGCGTGAACAGGCCCTGGAATGGCTCCTCCACGCTGTTGAGGTGGCCGGTAACCTTCATCGCCCGCGCGAAGAAGCGCGAATAGAGCAGGTGCAGGATCGCGTGCTCGATGCCGCCGATATACTGGTTGACCGGCAGCCACCCGTTCGGCCCGTCCACATAGGCGAGGTCCGTCGGCTGGGCCTCGTCCCAGGGATCGGTGAAACGCGCAAAATACCAGGACGAGTCGACAAACGTATCCATCGTGTCGGTGTCGCGCCGGGCATCCTTGCCACAGTTCGGACAGGCAGCATGCTTCCAGGTCGGATGATGGTCGAGCGGATTGCCAGGCTTGTCGAACGAAACGTCGTCCGGTAACCGCACCGGCAACTGGTCGGCGGGAACCGGCACCGCACCGCAGTCGTCGCAGTGGACGACCGGGATCGGACAACCCCAGTAGCGCTGCCGCGAAATCAGCCAGTCGCGCAGGCGGAACTGCACTTTGCGCTCGCCCTGTGGCCGCCCGCCGATGGTCACGCCCGACAGACGTTGCGCCACCTCGTCGAAGGCTTCTGCCGGCTTCATCCCGTCGAGGAAGCGCGAGTTGATCATCACGCCGTCGTCGGTGAAGGCTTCCTCGGTGATCTGGAACGTCGCCGCGTCGGCGCCTTCCGGCATCACGACTGGCACAACCGGCAGGCCATATTTGTTGGCGAAGTCGAGGTCGCGCTGGTCGCCCGAGGGACAGCCGAAGATCGCCCCGGTGCCGTAGTCCATCAGCACGAAATTGGCGACATAGACCGGCAGCGTCCAGCTCTCGTCGAACGGATGCACGACGCGGATACCGGTGTCGAAACCCTTCTTCTCGGCGGTCTCGATTTCCGCCGCCGACGTGCCGGAGCGTTTGATCTCCTCGATGAAGGAAGCCAGCCTCGGATTGTTCTCGGCCGCCTTCTTCGCCAGCGGATGGTCCGCCGCGATCGCCATGAACGAGGCGCCGAAGATCGTGTCCGGCCGCGTCGTATAGACTTCCAGTTCGCTCTCGCCCGCGGGCGCCGAGGCAGGGTCCAGCTTCCACCGGATCTGCAGGCCTTCGGAGCGGCCGATCCAGTTGGACTGCATCAGCTTCACCTTCTCGGGCCAGCGCGGCAGCGTCTCAAGCCCGTCGAGCAGCTCCTGCGCCATCGAGGTGATCTTGAAGAACCATTGCGTCAGGTCGCGCTGCTCCACGGGCGCGCCCGAGCGCCAGCCCCGGCCGTCGATCACCTGCTCGTTGGCGAGCACGGTCATGTCGACCGGGTCCCAGTTGACCTTGGCGTTGCGGCGCTCGACCAGACCGGCCTTCCAGAAGTCCAGGAACATCTTCTGCTGGTGGCGGTAGTAGGACGGGTCGCAGGTCGCAAACTCGCGCGCCCAATCGAGCGACAGGCCCATCGTCTTCAACTGGCCCTTCATCGTCTCGATGTTGGCGTAGGTCCAGTCGCGCGGGTTGACCTTGTTGTCGCGTGCCGCGTTTTCCGCCGGCAGGCCGAAGGCGTCCCAGCCCATCGGATGCAGGACGTTGAAGCCCTTCGCGCGCTTGTAGCGCGCGACCACATCGCCCATGGCATAGTTGCGGACATGGCCCATATGGATGCGGCCCGACGGGTACGGGAACATCTCAAGCACGTAATACTTCTCGCCCGGCGCGTCGTTCTTCGTCTCGAAGAGCTTCGCATAGTCCCAGGCCTTCTGCCATTTGGGCTCTGATGCGCGGGGATTGTATCGTTCGGTTGCCATGTCCGGAATTTCACCTAAAAGACGCTGGGATTCACACTTGCCAAGTGAAGGTCACTTGAAAGAAGTGCCATGCCTTCACCACGGTTTCCCGAACCCGTCAACCGTGGCGGGCGCGCAGGCAATGAAAACAGCGGATTTGGACCATGAACGAGGCGGTTTCGCGGCTTGAGGCGGTAAAGGCCAACATCACCAGTGCCGAGAAAGAGGCCGGCCGCGCGGCCGGCTCGGTCACGCTCGTCGCCGTCTCCAAGACCTTTGCGGCCGACGACATCCACCCCGTCATTGAGGCGGGACAACGCGTCTTCGGCGAAAACCGGGTTCAGGAGGCGCAGTCGAAATGGCCGGCGCTGCGCGAGCACTTCCCCGATCTGGAACTACACCTGATCGGCCCGCTGCAATCCAACAAGGCGAAGGAAGCGGTCGCCTTGTTCGACGTCATCGAAACCGTCGATCGCGAGAAGATCGCCGCTGAGCTGGCGAAGGAGATCGACAAGCAGGGCAAGGCGCCGCGCCTCTACGTTCAGGTCAATACCGGGCTCGAAGAGCAGAAGGCCGGCATCGATCCGCGCGAGGCGGTCGCTTTCGTCGCACGCTGCCGCGAGGTCCACGGCCTCGTCATCGAGGGGTTGATGGCGATCCCGCCCTTCGACGAGAATCCGGGACCGCATTTCGCGTTGCTGGAAAAGCTCGCGCGCGAGGCCGGCGTGGAAAAGCTCTCCATGGGAATGTCCGGCGACTACGAGAAGGCGATAGCCTTCGGCGCGACCAGTGTGCGGGTCGGCTCGGCCATCTTCGGCACGCGCTGAAGACCCGCACCTTCACGTCATCCGCACCGTCTCCACGAGAAAATCGAGGAAAGCCCGCACGCGCGCCGGCAGATGCTTGCCTTGTCCGACATAGACCGCGTGGGTCACTTCATTGTCGCCGGGATTGAACGGCTCAAGCAGCGCGACCAGCCGCCCGGCCTCGATGTCCGGTCCGACATGCCAGCGCGCAAGCCGCGCGATGCCGGCCCCCGCAAGTGCCATATGCCGCATCGCCTCGCCGTCGCTCACCAGCGCATTGCCGGAGAGGTTGACCATCGTCGTCTCGCCTCCCGTGCCAAGGAACGGCCAGCCGCTGATATGGCGCACGAAACAGAACGCGAGCAGGTTGTGGCTGGCAAGATCGTCCGGCGTTTGTGGCACGCCGCGCTTTTCCAGATAAGATGGAGCAGCGACCAGCACCATCGGGCTCTGGCCGAGTTTGCGCGCGATCAGGCTCGATTCGCCGAGCGGCCCGGCGCGAATCGCGACGTCAGCCCTCTCCTCCATCAGGTCGATCACATTGTCGGTCAGCACGACGTCGACGCTCACCTCAGGAAAGCGCTCCAGAAAGCGCGGCAGCAGCGGTATCAGCTTGAGCTGGCCGAACGGCACGTAGCTGTTGACGCGCAAGCGCCCGCGCGGTGCGGAACCCGCCGCGGCCTCGCGCTCGGCTGAGAGCATTTCGGCCAGAATGCGCGTTGCGCTCTCGTAGAATCCGGCCCCCTCCGGCGTCAGTTGCAGCTTGCGTGTCGAGCGGCTGACGAGCCGCGCGCCAAGGCGCGCTTCCAGCCGCGCAATCAGCTTGCTGACGGCCGATGGCGTCATGCGAAGCTGGCGGGCGGCAGCGGAGAAGCTGCCCGTTTCCACCACGCGCGCGAACACTTCCATTTCGCCGGAGCGATTGATCTCGGGTCTGGCCATTGTGGAATCTATTTCACAGAAAATATGCCAACGGCAAGGCTGGTTCACAGAGCCTGAGGCCACGATCTTTCGGGTCTCGCGCCCACCGAGGCGCATGACCTGTCTTGAACGGAGCGTCCGATGCCTCTGGCCCTCTATGCACTCACCGCCGGCGCATTCGGCATCGGTGTCACCGAATTCGTTATCATGGGCCTGCTGCTGGAAGTCAGTGCCGATCTCGGCGTGACGATCTCGTCGGCCGGCCTGCTTATTTCCGGCTATGCGCTCGGTGTGGTGGCCGGCGCGCCGTTGCTCGGCGCCTTCACTGGCAAATGGCCGCGCAAGACGCTGCTGATGAGCCTGATGGCGGTGTTCACGCTCGGCAACCTCGCCTGCGCGCTGGCCCCCGACTACTGGTCGCTGATGGCCGCGCGGGTGCTGACCGCCTTCGCCCACGCTTCCTTCTTCGGCGTCGGTTCGGTGGTCGCCACAGGCCTCGTCGCGCCCGACAGAAAGGCGTCGGCGATCGCGGTGATGTTCACCGGCCTCACGGTCGCGAATATCCTCGGCGTCCCCTTCGGCACCTGGCTCGGCCAGGCTTACGGATGGCGGGCGAGCTTCTGGGCCGTGACGCTGATCGGCATCTCGGCTCTTGCGGTGATCGCCTTTCTCGTGCCGGCCGACGAAAAGCCCGAGGACAACGTGGGAACCGCCGGAGCCCTTTCCGTGCTCGGTCGCGGCCCTGTGCTGCTCGGCCTGCTCACCACGGTTCTGAGCTGGGTCGGCGTCTTCGCTGCCTTCACCTACATCGCGCCGATCCTGACGCAGATCACCGGCTTTTCGGATTCTGCCGTCTCGCCGATCCTGCTCGTCTTCGGCGGCGGCCTCGTGGTCGGCAACCTGCTCGGTGGCCGCCTTGCAGACAGGCGCCTCGTGCCGACCATGCTCGGCAGCCTCGTGGTTCTTTCGGTCGTGCTGCTTGGCATGACCTTCGCGATCCACAACCGCATCCTTGCCGTTATCGCCGTGGGGCTGCTCGGTGCCGCCGCCTTCGCCACCGTCGCGCCGTTGCAGATTTGGGTGCTGGAGAAGGCCGAGGGCGCAGGCCAGGGCCTTGCATCGAGCTTCAACATCGCCGCCTTCAACCTCGGCAACGCAATCGGCGCCGGTCTCGGCGGTCTCATAATCGCTCAAGGCCCCGGCCTCGGCGCGATCCCCTGGATCGCCGGCCTCGTGCCGCTTGCAGCGCTGCTCGTCGCCCTCGCCGCCCTGCGCTTGGAACGACGCAGCATCGCGCCGACGCCGGTCCGGGCCTGCCCCGACCCCGCCGAATGACACCCTTCAAACGACCCAGCAAGGAGTTCGAACTATGGAATACAGACGTCTCGGAGCCTCCGGCCTCAAGGTGCCGGCCCTCAGCTTTGGCGCGGGCACCTTCGGTGGCGCCGGCCCGCTGTTCGGCGCCTGGGGCAACACCGACGCCACCGAAGCGCGCCGGCTTGTCGAAATCTGCCTCGAAGCGGGCGTGAACCTCTTCGATACGGCCGATGTCTACTCGAACGGAGCCTCCGAGGAGGTGCTTGGCGCAGCCCTCAAGGGATTGCGCGACGACGTGCTAATCTCGACCAAGATGTCGCTGCCGATGGGCGATGGCCCCAACGACGGCGGTTCGTCTCGATCGCGGCTGATCCAGGGCGTCGAGGACGCATTGCACAGGCTCGACACCGACCGGATCGATATTTTCCAGCTTCATGCCTTCGATGCGGGCACGCCCGTCGAGGAAGTCCTGTCGACGCTGGACACCCTGGTCCGCGACGGCAAGCTCCGTTACGTCGGCGTTTCCAACTTCTCCGGATGGCAGATCATGAAGGCGCTGGCCGTAGCCGACCGGCATGGCTGGCCGCGTTACGTTGCTCACCAGGTCTATTATTCCCTGGTCGGTCGCGACTATGAGTGGGATCTGATGCCGCTTGGCCGGGACGAGGGCGTCGGCGCGCTCGTCTGGAGCCCGCTCGGATGGGGCCGCCTGACCGGCAAGATCAGGCGCGGCCAGCCTCTGCCGGAAGGCAGCAGGCTGCATGATACGGCAAGCTTCGGCCCCCCGGTCGAGGACGAGCATCTCTTCCGGGTCGTCGACGCGCTGGAAGAGGTAGCTGGCGAGGCGGGCAAGACCGTTCCGCAGGTGGCGATCAACTGGCTGTTGCAACGCCCGACCGTTTCGTCGGTCATCATCGGCGCGCGCAACGAGGAGCAGCTCAGGCAGAACCTCGGCGCGGTAGGCTGGTCGCTGACGCCGGAGCAGATCGCAAGGCTCGACGCCGCCAGCGAGGTCACCGCCCCCTACCCGCATTTCCCCTACCGGCGCCAGGAGGGCTTCGCCCGCCTCAATCCGCCCGCGGTCTAAAACAAGCGCCCCGTGCGTCGCCGGTCAGTGCAGTTGCAACTCGCCGGCGACGTTGCGCCATTCGTTCGGCGCAATCAGCTTTCGGTGGGTGTAGGCCACCGAATGCAGCGCGCCCTCGATCTTTTCCTGCCAGAAGTCGATGAACCGGTAGAGTGCCGGGAATTTCGGCGCGATGTCGTAGTGCTGCCAGATAAAGGTTTGCAGCAGGCCGTGATGGTCGGGCATGTGATAGAGGATCTGCGCCGTTGTCAGCCCGTAGCCCTTGAGCATCAGTTCCATTTCCGCATTGTCGGACATGATGGATTCCCCGTTGCCGTTATCTCCTCCACGTGTGAAGTGTGCCGGTAAACTGGTTAACCGTCTACGCATTCATCGCCGATCACGACAGTTTTATCACGTAATTCCAATAGCCTGGCAGCATCAAGGCATGAGTGCTGACAGCGCATCTCGGAACCCGCCTGGCATAGGCGGTGGCGCGTGTATGCCCTGACCACAAGGTCTAATGTTGTGGCCCGGCGCGAATTGGTAATAATGCGCCGCGAATGGCGACCGTCCTTCGCCTGCCGGCCCGCGCACGTGGGAAGGCTGAACAATCCGGGGAGAGAGATTCATGTCCGAAGTCAAGCTTCATCGCGTCCAGCCAGCGTGGAAGAAAGGCGCGCTGATCGATAACGACACCTATCTGAAATGGTATCGGGACAGCGTGAAGAACCCGGAGAAGTTCTGGGACAAGCATGGCAAGCGCATCGACTGGTTCAAGCCCTATACGAAGGTCAAGAACACCTCGTTTTCCGGCAAGGTCTCGATCAAGTGGTTCGAGGACGGGCAGACCAACGTCGCCTACAACTGCATCGACCGCCACCTGAAGAAGCGCGGCGATCAGGTCGCGATCATCTGGGAAGGCGACAACCCCTACGACGACAAGAAGATCACCTATAACGAGCTCTACGAGCACGTCTGCCGGCTGGCCAACGTGATGAAGAAGCACGGCGTCAAGAAGGGCGACCGGGTCACCATCTACATGCCGATGATCCCCGAGGCGACCTATGCGATGCTCGCCTGCGCCCGCATCGGCGCGGTGCATTCGGTCGTCTTCGGCGGCTTCTCGCCCGACGCGCTGGCAGGCCGGATCGTCGATTGCGAATCGACCTTCGTCATCACCGCCGACGAGGGCCTGCGCGGCGGTCGTGGCATTCCGCTCAAGGAGAACACCGATAAGGCGATCGACATCGCCGCAAGAAACCATGTCATGGTCAAGAACGTGCTGGTGGTGCGGCGCACGGGCGGCAAGGTCGGCTGGGCCGAGGGCCGCGACCTCTGGTATCATGACGAGGTGCGCACGGTTAAGGCTGAGTGCAAGCCCGAGAAGATGAAGGCGGAGGACCCGCTGTTCATCCTCTACACCTCCGGCTCGACCGGCAAGCCGAAGGGCGTTCTGCACACCACCGGCGGCTATCTCGTCTATGCCTCGATGACGCATCAATACGTCTTCGACTACCATGACGGGGACATCTACTGGTGCACCGCCGATGTCGGCTGGGTGACCGGCCATTCCTATATCGTCTACGGCCCGCTCGCCAACGGCGCGACGACGCTGATGTTCGAGGGCGTGCCCAACTATCCCACCGCCGGCCGCTTCTGGGAGGTGGTCGACAAGCACAAGGTCAACATCTTCTACACTGCACCCACCGCCATCCGCGCGCTGATGGGCGCTGGCGACGACCTTGTGAAAAAGTCATCGCGCAAGACGCTGAAGGTGCTGGGCTCGGTCGGCGAGCCGATCAACCCGGAAGCCTGGGAATGGTATTTCAACGTCGTCGGCGAAAAGAAGGTACCCATCGTCGACACATGGTGGCAGACCGAGACCGGCGGCATCCTGATCACGCCGCTTCCCGGCGCGACCGACCTCAAGGCAGGCTCGGCGACGCGGCCTTTCTTCGGGGTCCAGCCGCAGCTCGTCGACAATGACGGCAACGTGCTCGAGGGCGCTGCCGACGGCAATCTCTGCATCGTCGATTCCTGGCCCGGCCAGATGCGCACGGTTTATGGCGACCATGACCGTTTCATCCAGACCTACTTCGCCACCTACAAGGGCAAGTATTTCACCGGCGATGGCTGCCGGCGCGACGCGGACGGATACTACTGGATCACCGGCCGCGTCGACGACGTGCTCAATGTGTCGGGCCACCGCATGGGCACGGCCGAGGTGGAATCGGCACTGGTCAGCCACGACAAGGTCTCCGAGGCCGCCGTCGTCGGCTATCCGCACGACGTCAAGGGTCAGGGCATCTACTGCTACGTTACCCTGATGGCCGGCGAGCAAGGCTCCGACGCGCTGCGCAAGGAGCTGGTCGCCCATGTGCGCAAGGAAATCGGCCCGATCGCCTCACCGGACCTGATCCAGTTCTCGCCCGGCCTGCCCAAGACCCGCTCAGGCAAGATCATGCGGCGCATTCTGCGCAAAATCGCCGAGGACGATTTCGGTGCGCTGGGCGACACTTCGACGCTCGCGGATCCCGGTGTGGTGGACGACCTGGTCGAGAACCGACAAAACAAGAAGAAGTGACGTCGCGTAAGCGCGGACTTGCGAAAACGTCCTGACTGTCCCACATTGGGCATGTGTTCAACGAACTGAAAGGAGGTGATCCAATGTCGAGTGATTCCATGTTCCGTAGCGTGGTCCCGGCGGATCGTCCTTTCGGGAAGCAGTCTTCCTGACAGGCGCGTGAAGCGCGGCCGGCGACCGGAGCTTCGGCGAGGGTTGTCGCCACGGGTCGCGCCACAGAACGGAAACACGAGGGCCGCTCTTTCGAGCGGCCCTTTTTCTTGCCGTTTGCGTTTTCTTACTTTGTCAGAGCCAGGCTCTCGATGTTCCTGACGATAGCCTTGAAAGCCTGATCGAGTTCTGAACCCGACGACGTGTCGTAGAAGAAGGTAACACCGCTGGTTGCGGGCGAGGCGCAATCCTTCATCAGGTCCCTCGCCGACGCGTTCGGCAGTTTGAAGCCGATGGTAAATATCTTGATGCCGGCGGCGCGCATGTTCGTGCAAAGCTGCTTTGCATGCGGGATCGAGCGCGTCGCTGCAGCGTTGCCATAGGCCAGATTGGCGGTCGTCGCTCCGGCAAAGTTCAGGTTGAACTCGCCATCGGTCATGAGGATGGCGAACTTGCCGACCTCCTCCTCGTCATAGGGGCCGGCAGCCGCGCTGGCGGGGACGACATCCTTCCATTTGTCGGAGAGCATGTACCAGGCCCACTGAATGCCGACATGCCCCCCGGTGCCGCCGTCGGCAACGAAGTTGTTGATGGTGTCGGTCAGGGTTTTCTTGTTGGCAGTCAGCGGAACCAGGGCCGCCGCTGGGCAGCGTACGCTTTTCGTATACCCCGCATCGCCGTCTGCGAACTCTGTCAGGAAATAATCCCTGTTGGCCATCGCCACATTCGGACCCTTGTCCGTGTAGATTTCGGCACCTCTTCGCTCGGTCGAGCAGTTGTCCGGACGCAGGAGCGCGGAGACGAGGTTGAGGAGGTTGGTGTTGGGAACGCTCCTGCCGCGATCCGACTTGCTCTTTTCGACATAGACGGACTTGTAGGCGATGGACGAACCGACATTGACGGAGTTTGAGTAGGGCACGAGTGCGATGCGCACGCGGTCATCCAGGTTCTTGCCACCCAGCAGCAGGTTGACCGCATTCGTTGCCGCCTTCTGGAGGTCACCCAGCTTGTCGTCCGATCCGGCCTTTTTCATGGAGCCTGTCAAGTCGAGCGCCATTGCAATCTCGATCTTACGATCGGAGTAGATCGCTGCGGATTCGGCTGTAATCTTCTGATGGTTTGCCGTCCCGAACAGGGCGAAGGCAAGGTCGAGTTCCACGCTTGCCTTTGCTTCCACCGTCCGGGCCACAGGATCGATAACGATGCTGTCGAGCGTCAAACGGCCTTCTTCGGCATAGGCGCGCTGCCCGTTGGCCAGCAGAAAGGCCTCCACCACGCCCCGCGCCTCATCCTTGGTGATGACGCCCGTCGTCAGGTCGCGGGCCGTGGACGTCACCGCCGAGTCCAGCGCCGCGAGCAGGTTCGACTTCGTAATCGATATCTGCGCAACGTTGAGGCCGTAGCCGGATGCCAGCACCAGCAGCGGTGCCGTCACAGCCATCATCAAACCGAAATTGCCGCGGCGATTGCGCCTAAAGCGCGCTCCGAGCCGCCCAAAACCCCCGACCTTCCGCATCGCCTGTCTCCATTCACAACAAGTGACATCGTTCGCCATAGCCCTGCATCCGATGGGCCGGTGCGGGCGAAATCACGGTCGATAAGGCGCGAAATACGTTAAAGTCCTGTTTTTTACTGGCTGAAGCTGTTGGCGTGGTTGGTGGCAGGTTAACGCGCTGAGACAAAAGAAAACCGGCTCGTCGGCTATCCGGGATTCGTGTGTTTCATTTCAGATCAACTTGCACCGTTGGCATCGCGATTGTCGCAAAATAGCACACGGCGCCCGTTCCCATAATGACGCACCAAACCTTGGGTAATCAGGGCTTCCGCGATCGAGGGGCCTGCCGCGATTGCCGCATCGGCCAGGACCCTGCCGTAATATTTGCCGCCGCCGACATGCGAGAGCACCACCTGCCGCCCCTCAATCAGCCGCTCAAGTGCGGCCTTCGCCTGCATGGCCGCTCGCTTTTCCGCGCGGCAGCGGCTGCGCAGCTCAGGCGCGTCTATGCCTCGGATACGCACGGCAACCCGTACCCTGTGCCCCGGCCACACAAGCGCTTCTGCCTCGAAGGTGTCTCCGTCGATAACACGCAGCACGCGTGCGTTGACCGGCCCGTCCACGAGTTCGGAAGCTGACGCTGGGAGCAACCAGAAAACACAAATGGCTATCGATATGAGCCGCGCATAGGTCATCATAGGATCATATTCCTATCATGATCTGTGCGCAAGCACCCCTGCTAGGTTGTTACCCGAGCCTAGAAGTCGCTGGCCATGCCCTTGACCTCCCAGTCGCCGTAGCGGGCGGGATCGAGCCCGTCGCGTCCACCGAGCTCCTTCGGTCTTTCGGCTTCGCGCTTCAGTGACTGCGCGCGGCGGGCCTCTGCCTCGGCGAGCGCCCGACGGGCAGCATCGCTCAGCGGCCTGGGCGCGGTTTCGTCCCGGGTTTCCGATAGTTCGGTCACGGGCGCGTCACGCATGCGGCTTTCCCTCGAAACATTGAATTTCCTTTGGTCGCTGCCCATCATATAGACGGTTCGCCGGGCGGGATCGACCCGGGACAACCAGTTTCGGAAACGGAGTTCTGCATGAACGTGATCCGCACAGCGATGCTCCTTGCCCTGATGACGGCGCTCTTCATGGGCATCGGCTACATGATCGGCGGCTCGGGCGGCATGATGATCGCGTTCGTCATCGCTGCCGGCATGAACCTGTTCAGCTACTGGAACGCCGACAAGATGGTCCTGCGGATGCACCACGCGGTCGAAGTCGACGAGCGGAACGCACCCGAATATTACGGCATCGTGCGTGAGCTGGCCGCACGCGCCGAATTGCCGATGCCGAAGGTCTACCTGATCGACAACGCGCAGCCCAACGCCTTTGCCACCGGCCGCAATCCGCAGAACGCGGCGGTGGCCGCCACCACCGGCCTACTGCAGCGGTTGAGCCGCGAGGAAGTGGCCGGCGTCATGGCGCACGAGTTGGCGCACGTGCAGAACCGCGACACGCTGACCATGACGATAACGGCAACGCTGGCCGGCGCCATCTCGATGCTTGGCAACTTCGCCTTCTTCATGGGCGGCAGCCGCGACAATAACAATCCGTTCGGCATTATCGGCGTGCTGCTGGCGATCATCGTGGCGCCGATTGCCGCGATGATCGTGCAGATGGCGATCAGCCGCACGCGTGAATACGCCGCCGACAGGCGCGGCGCCGAAATCTGCGGACAGCCGATATGGCTGGCCTCCGCGCTCGACAAGATCGCCCGCAACGCCAAGGCGATCCACAATCAGGATGCCGAGCGCAATCCGGCCACGGCCCACATGTTCATCATCAATCCGCTCTCGGGTGAGCGGATGGACAATCTCTTCTCGACTCACCCGAATACCGAGAACCGTATTGCCGCGCTGCGCGCAATGGCCCAGGAGTTCGGTGGCGGCGGCCAGCCGGCACAACCTGCCCAGGAGCAGCCGCGGGCGCCGCACGATGAAACCCAGGCCGGCCCATGGGGCGGCAGGCCCACGCTGGCACCGCCGCCTGCCGCGCCTGAAAAACCGCAGTCAAATCCGTGGGGTCGCAATCCGACGGGCCCGCGGAGCCGCAGGTCGTGACGGATGGTCGTCGCCGCGCTCACGGCGGCCCGGCCCGCAAGCCAGACCCCTTCGCCCACACGCCCGGTCTTGCTTCGCGCAAGGCGGCCGCCCGCCTGCTGGCGGCGATTGTCGACGCGCGAACTTCGCTCGACGGACTGACGGATCACGAGAACGGCCATCCGCAGTTCCTGGCGCTCGACATGCGCGACCGCGCACTGGTCCGTGCGATCCTGACGACGGCTCTGCGCTTCCGTGGTACCATCCAGGCGCTGATCGACGCCCGCCTCGATCGGCCTCTGCCCGCCAACGCGCATGCGCTTTCGCACGTGCTTCACGTCGCAGCCGCCCAGATGCTGTTTCTCGACGTCCCGGATTCGGCCGCCGTCGACATCGCCGTCACGCAGGCGAAGTCCGATCCTCGCACCAGCCGCTTCGCGGCGCTCGTCAATGGCGTGCTGCGTGAGATCGCCCGGCGCAAGGAGCGCGCGCTGCCGGCAGCCCTCGCCGAGGCCGTCGACGCGCCGGAATGGTTCGTCGAGCGGCTGGAAAACGCCTATGGTAAGACGCAGGCGGCAGCGATCCTCGCCGCCCACCGGATCGAGGCCCCAATCGACCTCACCGTCAAATCGAACCCCCAGGATTGGGCGGAGCGGTTGGGCGGCACCGTCCTGCCGACAGGCGGCGTGCGGCTTGGGACGGTCGAGGGCCCTATCACCGAGCTTCCCGGCTTTGCCGAAGGCGAATGGTGGGTCCAGGACGCCGCAGCCGCCATCCCCGCGCAGCTTCTTGGCGACATCGCCGGCCTTCGGGTCGCAGATTTGTGCGCCGCGCCTGGCGGCAAGACCGCGCAGCTCGCGCTCGCCGGCGCCGATGTGACGGCGCTTGAAATCTCGGCCAACCGCGCGCGCCGTCTGTCTGCCAATCTGGAGCGGCTAGGGCTCGAGGTAGAGATCGTCGTTTCGGACCTCTTCGCATTCGAGCCCACGACCGCGTTCGATGCCGTGCTGCTGGATGCGCCCTGCTCTTCGACCGGTACGGTTCGCCGCCATCCCGACGTGCCATGGACCAAAGGCCCCGAGGATGTGGCAAAACTGGCCGCGCTGCAGGCGCGTATGCTCGCGCGCGCGGTGGAAATGGTGAAGCCAGGCGGGCTCATCGTCTTTTCGAACTGCTCGCTCGACCCGCTGGAAGGCGAGGCGCTCTTTCGAGACTTCGTTGCAACGCGCCCGGACACCGTGCCCGAACCCGTGAAGCCCGGCGAATTTGGCTTTGCCGACCCGTTTCTAGGCGATGATGGAACCGTGCGCACGACGCCGGCCGGTCTCGATCTTGGGGAGCCGGCCCTGTCAGGCCTGGACGGCTTTTTCGCAGCGCGCCTGCGCCGTCGCAGCTGATCTCCAAGAGAATTTCAGCCTTCGCATAAATTCTTGAATCATCTAGTGTATTGGCAACTTCGGCGGTCCGGGGCTGCGATTCGGAGGTTGGACAACTTGGCGGTTGCGAGGGGTAATTCCCCGCAAATATGGGCACTTGTCGCATCGACGATGTGGCGAAGGCTGCGCGGCAGGTTGCGCGTCGGCCCGGTTTACCGATGGCGGTTCACCGGCCGCACGCCTGAGCGCGTGCTGATCGCTCCGCCGGACCTGCGGCTCGCCGACCCGCAGATCGCCCACGAGATCTATCACGGTCGCTTCCCGTTCGCGGGCTACATGGTCGAAACGGACGGAGCATCGCCCTTCGCCGTCGAAATACCGAGCGCCGCCTGGCTTGCCTCGCTGCACGGCTTTCGCTGGCTGCGCCACATGCGCGCTGCCGAAACGGAACTTGCGGCCGCCAATGCCCGCGCTCTGGTGAGCGACTGGATCGCCCTGCACGGCCGTCGGATCGGTGGTGTCGCGTGGACCCCCGCCATCACCGCCCGCCGCGTGATCGCATGGCTGCAGCATTCCGCGGTCGTTCTGCAGGGTGCGGAGTTTCCGTTCTATCGCGCCTTCCTCAAGTCGCTTGCCGTCCAGATCCGCTATCTGCGCGCAACCGCGCCGGAAATGCCGGACGGAGAGGACAAGCTGCGCGCCCGCATCGCGCTTGCCTTCGCGGCCCTCTCGCTGCCTGCCCCGCCTTCGGCCCTGCGCAATGCGTCGCGCCTGCTGTCAGCCGAACTGGAGCGGCAGATCCTGCCGGACGGCGGGCACATCTCGCGCAATCCGGAAGCCATCCTCGAATTGCTGGCGGACCTGCTGCCGCTGCGCCAGACCTATTCCAATCAGGCCGAGGCGCCGCCCGAAGCGTTGATTGGCGCGGTCGAACGCATGCTGCCGGCTTTGCGCTTCTATCGTCACCAGGACGGCACGCTCGCGCGCTTCAACGGCATGGGCGCCACCAGTCACGACCGGGTCGCGGCGATCCTCCACCACGACGATACCGCCGGCGCGCCGCTGCTGCACGCGCCCTATTCAGGCTACGAGCGGCTTTCGATGGGCGGGGTGACGGTCATCGCGGACACGGGTATGCCGCCGCCGGCGGAGGTGTCGCATGCCGCGCAGGCGGGATGCCTGTCCTTCGAGCTGTCGTCCGGCAGGAGCCATTTCGTCGTCAATTGCGGTGTCGACACCTACGGATCCGACGATTTCAGGCCGCTGGCGCGCTCAACGGCGGCCCACTCCACCGCGACGCTCAACGATACGTCTTCCGCGCGCTTCGCGTTGACCCAGGGGTTTGCAGGCATCATCGGCGCGCCGTTGCTTTCGGGGCCACGCTCCGTCCCGTGCAAACGCATGGATTCGGCGGGCATACAGTCTTTCGTCGCGCGCCACGACGCCTATGTCGCTCGTTTCGGCCTCTATCACGAGCGCGAGCTGGCACTGGGCGCGGGCGGCGAGTTGCTGGAGGGCATCGACCGCATATTCCGACGGGGCGGTGAGGTCGCAAGGGCCGACGGCCGCGACCAGACTGTCGTGCGCTTTCACCTCCACCCCGACGTCGCCCTGTTCGAGAACAAGCGCAGCGAGCTGGTGCTTGCCACCCCCGGCAACGAGGAACGTTGGGAATTCTCCTGCGAGGAACTGGCGCCGGAGGTGGAGGAATCGCTGTTCTTCGCCGGTCTCGGTGGCCCCCGCCGCAGCCGCCAGATCGTTCTGGCCTACAACGCGTCCGATCATCCGGAAATCCACTGGCGCTTCCTGCGCATCTGACGCCCGGTCATTTGCATTCCGCCCCCGCTGTGCTACGGCCCGCCCATCCCCGCAGCCGCAAGATGGAGCCTGCCGCTTATGGCCGTCGCCTCGAAGAACATTCCCGCTCCCGATCTCGTCAAGGCGCGCCGCGCGCTGCTTTCCGTGTCAGACAAGACCGGGCTGGTCGACCTCGCCCGCGCACTTCTCGCGGCTGGCATCGAGCTGGTCTCGACCGGCGGCACGGCAAAGGCGATCGCCGAGGCGGGCATCGCGGTGAAGGACGTCTCCGACATCACTGGCTTCCCCGAGATCATGGACGGCCGCGTCAAGACCCTGCATCCATCCGTTCATGGCGGCCTTCTCGCGATCCGCGACGATGCGGAACACGCAGCGGCAATGCGGGAGCACGGCATCGGGCCGATCGACATCGCAATCATCAATCTCTACCCGTTCGAGGAAGTCCGCGCGGCCGGCGGCGACTATGCGTCGGTGGTCGAGAACATCGACATCGGGGGCCCGGCCATGGTGCGGGCATCCGCCAAGAACCACGCCTATGTTGCGATCGTCACAGACCCTGCCGACTACGCGCGACTGACGGAGACGCTGGCCGCGAATGACGGCGCCACGCCCTACCGCTTCCGTCAGGAACTGGCGGCGAAGGCCTATGCGCGCACAGCCGCCTATGACGCGGCGATCTCGGGCTGGTTCGCGGAAGCGCTCGACATCGAGGCTCCGGCCTGGCGCGCCTTCGGCGGAAAGCTTGAAACCGTCATGCGCTACGGCGAGAACCCGCACCAGAAGGCCGGCTTCTATGTCAACGGCGACAAGCGGCCCGGCGTCGCCACCGCCCGCCAGCTCCAGGGCAAGCAGCTTTCCTACAATAACGTCAACGACACCGACGCCGCCTTCGAGCTCGTCGCCGAGTTCGATCCGGCGCGCACAGCCGCCGTCGCGATCATCAAGCACGCCAACCCCTGTGGCGTGGCGGAGGGCGATAGCCTGCGCGAGGCCTATCTCGCGGCGCTTGCCTGCGACCCGGTTTCGGCATTCGGCGGCATCGTCGCGCTCAACCGCCTGCTTGACGCAGAAGCCGCGGAAGAGATCGTGAAGACCTTCACTGAGGTGATCATCGCGCCCGAGGCATCGCCCGAAGCCACCGCAATCGTCGCGGCCAAGAAGAACCTGCGGCTGCTGGTGACCGACGGCCTGCCGGACCCGCGCGCCGCCGGCATCATGGCGAAGTCGGTCGCAGGCGGCCTCCTGGTGCAATCACGCGACAATGCCGTGGTCGATGACCTCGACCTCAAGGTGGTGACGAAGCGCGCGCCGTCAGATGCCGAGATGGTCGACCTGCGCTTCGCCTTCCGCGTGGCCAAGCACGTCAAGTCCAACGCCATCGTCTACGCGCGGGGCGGCGCGACCGTCGGCATCGGAGCAGGCCAGATGAGCCGCGTGGACTCCTCGCGCATTGCCGCCCGCAAGGCGCTGGATGCAGCGGAAGCTGCCGGGGCCGGCGAGCCGCTGACGAAAGGCTCGGTGGTCGCCTCCGACGCCTTCTTCCCGTTTGCCGACGGACTGCTCGCAGCCGTCGAGGCAGGCGCTACTGCGGTCATCCAGCCCGGTGGCTCGATGCGCGACGACGAGGTCATCGCGGCGGCCGACGAGCATGGCATCGCCATGGTCTTCACCGGAGTGCGCCACTTCCGGCATTGAGGCTGTCGAACGCCCCCTCCACCGCCTTCGGCGGTCCCCCTCCCCCATAAATGGGGGAGGATCCAGCGTTGCGGCCGTCCGCACCCTCGGTTCCTCCCCTGCGAAGCGGGGGAGGGGGACCACGAAGTGGTGGAGGGGCGTTCGCGTAACCTCCGAGCCTCCACCTCAGGGCCCTGCCACCTCATATTGCCGGCTCTTGACCATCGGCAGCAGCACCAGCCCGATCATGAACAGTACGATGATCGGCGTGACGCCCAGCCGCTGTGCCTCCTGGGTCGATAGCCCGAAAGCTTCCTGCGCGAAGAAGGCGGTGGCGAACGCGATCGCCAGCGGGCCGATGAAGGTGGTGGCCTTGCCCGACAGCGCGTAGAGGCCGAACGCCTCTGTCACCTTGTCGCGGTCCACCTGGTCGACCAGCAGCGTGCGCGAAGCCGCCTGGATTGCGCCGCCGGCCGCGCCGATCAGCGCCCCGGCGACATAGAAGGTGATGTCCGGCAGGCCGCTACCGCCGGCGGCCTCGGCAACCGTGATGAAGAGCACCTGCGTCTGCGTGGTCGAGATGACCAGCAGGCAGCAGAAGGTGAGGATCAGGATCGACCAGCTCACCACGACCTTGGGGCCGTAGCGCTGGTCGGCGCGGCCGCCAAGCCAGGCGCCGGCCGCCCCCGTGATGTTGGCGAGGATGCCGAAGATGCCGATCTGGATGATCGACCAGCCGAGCACGCCCGCCGCATAGATGCCGCCGAAGGCATAAAGCGCATTGAGCGCGTCACGGTAGAACATGCTCGACATCAGGAAGCTGAAATAGCTGCGCTCGCCCGGCAGCCGCCGCAGCGTCTTGCCAAGTTGCGAAAGCCCTTCCTTGACCGCACCGGAGACCGAAGGCTTGCGCTTCACATCGGGCGTAAACAGGAACATCGGCAGCACGAACACCACGTACCACAGCGCCGTCAGCGGGCCTGAAGACCGGTCCCCCTCCCGCATGGCCGGATCGAGCCCGAACAGCGGCTCGAAGCCCAGCAGCGTGCGGCCCGTTTCCGGCGATGCGGAGAGGAAGCCGAGCACGAGGACGAGCGTGATGAGACCGCCAAGATAGCCGAGCCCCCACGCCGAGCCCGAAAGCCGGCCGAGCTCGGAGCGGGGCACCAGCGTCGGCATCATCGCGTTGTTGAAGACGGCTGCGAACTCCATGCCGAACACCGCCAGCGCGATCGCCAGGAGCACGAATGTCAGGTTCTCCATGCCGGGCACAGCGAACCACAGCGCCCAGCAGCCGATCACGCCGAGAATCGAGAACGCGAAGATCCAAGGCTTACGGGGGCCGCTGGCGTCCGCAATCGCGCCGAGCACCGGCGACGACAGCGCGATCAGCAGGCCGCCTATGCCGGTGGCATACCCCCAGAGTTCCTGCCCGCGCGCGGCGTCCGGAGCCACGGCCGCTGCGAAATAAGGGGCGAAGACGAAGGTGATGATGAGCGTGTGGAAAGGCTGCTGCGCCCAGTCGAACAGCATCCAGCCCCAGATTCCGCGCTTCGGCGCGCGCGTTTCCTCAACCATCACCCCTCCCGATATCCTGACGGGACATGCCGCCCGGTTGTTCTTATCCCAGATCGGACATCAGGCCGGAAGCCACCGTCAGGCGCGAAACCGTCAGCTCCCCTCCTTCGGTCAGGGCCTGCAGCCGGTCGCGCACGCGGGCCACGCGCTCGCCGCCGGCGTCCAGCCAGGTCGCAACCGGGTCGGCCTGCTTGCCGAAGCGGGAGAGCGCCGCCGCCGCCATATCGTTGCGGGCGGTGCTGATCGTCTCCGTCGCACGCGAGAGCGCCAGCCCGTCATAATAGTCGGACGGGGTGATCGCGCGCGCGGCATCCGAAATGCGGCCTATGCGGAACGCGTCGGTGACGGCGAAGAATGCCTGCGCCGCCTCGACCAGGCCGGACTTTGCATCCCGCGCGACCCGGGCGATGTCTGGCACCAACTCGGCGATGGGCAGGAAGGCGACACGCTTGGCCAGCGCCTCCGGCGCGCCCGCCTTGAACAGCTCGTGGGTACGCTCCTCCAGCCGGTCTCCGGTAAAGGACGGCAACATCGCGCCGATGCGGCCCTCGAGTGCCTTGCGCGCGGCGCGCAGCGTCGCGATGCGCTCGCCCAGCGGGGCGGCATTGTCATCGTGCTTGAGGAACCACGTGGTCGCCGAATGCACCAGCCGCCCGACCGACTGGTAGAGTTCGAGCTGGAGGCTGCCGTCCACCTTGTTGTCGAGCGCGTCGATCTCGCTGTAGAGCGCCGGCAGTTCGAAACCGTCGCGCACCACCGAGAAGGCGGCGACGGCTTCGGCCGCCGCGCAGCCTGTCAGATCCTGCATGCGCGTGATGAAGGACGGCCCCCCGCGATTGATAACATCGTTGCCAAGCACCGTCGCAACGATCTCGCGCCGCAGCCGGTGTCCTTCGATTTCGGTCGCATATTTCTTGGCCATGCGGGCCGGGAAATAGCCCATCAGGTCGGTATGGAAATGCGGATCGTCGGGCAGCTTGCTGGCCACGATGTCGTCGAACAGCACGATCTTGGCATAGGCGAGCAGGACGCCGATCTCGGCGCGGGTCAGCGGCTCGCCGCGCGCCTCGCGTTCGGCCATCGCGGCGCTGCTCGGCAGCACCTCGACCACCCGGTCGAGCTGCCCCCGCCCCTCCAGCGCCTGCATGAAACGCTCCTGATGGGCGAGGTCGGCCAATCCCCGACGGCGGGTGAGCGAGATCGACAGCGTCTGCTCGTAATTGTTGGCAAGCACCAGCGCCGCTACCTCTTCGGTCATCTCGGCGAGCAGCTTGTCGCGGGCGGGGCGCGTGAGCGAGCCCTTGCGCATGGCAGCCGCCAGCGCGATCTTGATGTTGACCTCGACGTCCGACGAATTCACGCCGGCGGAATTGTCGATCGCGTCGGAATTGCAGCGCCCGCCATTGAGGCCATATTCGATGCGCGCGCGCTGGGTCATGCCCAGATTGGCGCCTTCGCCGACAACCTTGGCCCGCACTTCGGCGCCGATGATGCGGATTGCGTCGTTGGCGCGATCGCCCACCTCGGCGTTCGATTCGCCCGCGCCGCGCACATAGGTGCCGATGCCGCCGAACCAGAGCAGGTCCACCGATGCCTTGAGGATGGCATTCATGATCTCGGCCGGCGAGGCCGTCGTCTTGTCGAGCCCGATCGCGTTCATGGCCTGCGGGGTCAGCGAAACCGACTTGGCCGAGCGCGGGATCACCATGCCGCCTTCCGACATGGCCTCGCGGTTGTAGTCCTGCCAGTTGAGCTGCGGGTTCTCGAACAGCCGCTTGCGCTCGGCGAAGGATTTCGCCTCGTCCGGGTTGGGGTCGATGAAGATGTCGCGATGGTCGAACGCGGCGATAAGCCGGACGCACGGCGACAGCAGCATACCGTTGCCGAAAACGTCGCCCGACATGTCGCCGACGCCGACCACCGTGAAGGGTTCGGTCTGGATGTCGCGGTTCATCTCCCGGAAATGCCGCTTCACCGCCTCCCACGCACCGCGCGCGGTGATGCCCATCTTCTTGTGGTCGTAACCGGCCGACCCGCCCGAGGCGAAAGCGTCGTCTAGCCAGAAGTCATGCGACTGGCTGATCGCGTTTGCGGTGTCAGAGAACGTCGCCGTACCCTTGTCGGCCGCGACAACGAAATAGGGGTCGTCACCGTCACGACGGATCACGCCCTTCGGCGGCACGACCTTATCACCGTGGAGATTGTCGGTGATCGACAGCATCGTCGAGATGAAGTTGACGTAGGCCTTCTTGCCGGCCTCGAAGATCTCGGCGCGGCTGCCGCCCGTCGGAAGCAGGCGCGGGTAGAAGCCGCCCTTGGCGCCCACCGGCACGATCACGGCATTCTTGACCTGCTGCGCCTTGACGAGACCCAGCACCTCGGTGCGGTAGTCCTGGGCCCGGTCCGACCAGCGCAGTCCACCGCGCGCCACGGCGCCGAAACGCAGATGCACGCCCTCGACCTCGGAGCCGTAGACGAAGATCTCGCGCCATGGGCGCGGTTCCGGCAACCCGGAAACGGACCGCGAATCGAGCTTGATCGCGAGCGAACGCGGACCTTCGGATGAGACCGAAAAATAGTTGGTGCGCAACGAGGATTCGATAAGGTTCTGGTAACGGCGCAGAATGGTGTCGTCGTCAAGGTTCGGCACCGCGTCGAGCGCGTCCTTGATCGCCGCCTTGATGTGAAGGGCGGTGACTTCGCCCTCCTTCTGCATGGCCGGATCGAACCGCGCCTCGAAAAGCTGGAACAGCGCCCTTGCGATGTCGGGATAGCGGTTGAGCACGGCTGCGATGAAATCTTGGCTCTGCGGAATGCCGGCCTGCTGGAGGTAGCGCCCGTAGGCCCGCAGGAGCTGTATCTGATGGGCGCCCATGCCCGCGGTCTGCACCAGCGCGGCATAGGCGTCGTTGTCGGTTTCGCCGCGCCAGACCGACAGGAAGACCTCCTCCAGCAACGCGCCGCCGTCGGAAAGGTCGATCGGCTGCCCGAAGCCGTTGACCAGCTCCATGTCGTGGACGAAGGTCGGAGCCGCACCCTCCTCGGCCTCGATCTCGAACGTGCGCTCGCTGATGACGCGGAAGCCCATGTTTTCGAGAAGCGGCACGCGCTTGGACAGCGCCACCGGCATGCCGTGATGATAGATTTTCAGTCCGGCATCGGAAGCTGTGTGGTCTCCAAGCCTGTAAAAATCGATCGCAATGGGGTTCTCAGGGCCGACATTCGCGATCCTGCCCGCGTCGCGCAGCGCAATGTCTGCCGGGAACGAGTTGCGATAGCTCTGCGGCAGGCGGTTGGCGATGGCCACCATCGCGGGCGCCACGCCGGCATCGGCGGCCGCCTCGCGCAGAGCGTCGTCCCAAGTGCGCACGATGGCGCGCAGACCCGCCTCGAGCGCAGCGGTCTCGACCTTCGGGGTCTTGTCCCCCGAGCGGCCGATGATGAAGTGGACGCGGGCGAGGCTGCCTTCCGGGAAGGCCGGATAATAAGCCGACAAACGTCCGTCAAAGATCGTCTTGAGAAAATCGCCGATCCGCTCGCGCACGTTGGAATCGTAGCGGTCGCGCGGCACGAAGACGATGACGGAGACGAAGCGATCGAACTGGTCGACGCGGAAAAGTGCCCGCACGCGCGGCCGCTCGCCCAGCGCCAGGATCGCCTCGGCATGCTTGCGCAAAATCGGAACGCTGATCTGGAACAGCTCGTCGCGCGGATAGGATTCCAGCACGTTGATGAGCGCCTTGCCGGAGTGGTCGCCCGGATCGAACCCGGACCGCGCGATGACGGCGTTGGCCTTCGAGCGCAGATAGGGGATCTTCATCACCGAGCGCGTATAGGCCGTCGAGGTGAACAGGCCGACGATCCGCAATTCGCCGGTCAGCTTGCCCTTCGCGTCGAAGGTCTTGACCCCGATATAATCGAGATAGATGCGCCGGTGGACGACCGACTTGGCGTTCGCCTTGGTGACCAGCAGCGGCTCCGGCCCGTGCAGGAATGCGCGGATCTCGGGCGTGGTGGTCACCGGCTCGGCGCCGCGACGCAAAACCCGCACATCAGGGTCCGCGAGAATGCCGAGGCCTACCTTCTTGGTGCGCTCGAGCGAGCCGCTCTTCTCGCCCCCGACATATTTGAACTCGCGCATGCCGAGGAAGGTGAAATTGTCGTCGCGCAGCCATTCCAGGAACGCGATGCTCTCGGTCACCTCGTCCTTGTCGAGCGGCACCGGCACGTAGCGGAAATCGTGGATCGCCTGATCGAGCCGGGCAAGCATCGGTTTCCAGTCGCTGACGGCGGCCCGCACCTGCGAGAGGATATGCGCCAGCCGGCCCTTGAGCGCTTCCGCCGCTTCCTTGCCCATGCGCGCGACATGCACATGGATGAGGCTGACGCGGTCCGCCTGAGGGTCGGACTTGCCAGCCGACCCGTCGCCGACCAGATCGGCGACGCCGTTCTTGTCGTGCTTGACCAGAATGACCGGGTGCAGCACCAGCGACGCCTCGCCGGCGCTCTCGGCGATCTCGCCGGTGATCGAATCGAACAGGAACGGCATGTTATCGTTGACGATGGTGATCGCGGAAACCGGGCGGCCGTGCCGCAGGAGCGCCGGGTCCTCGTCGATGGAGATCACGCTGTCGCCGCGCTTGTGCCGCTTCAGTGCCGCGTAAGCTAGCCCGGCCGCATGTTCGAAGACGCCGGGATCGTAATCGGAAAGGTCTTCGGCCGGGGCCCTTGCCTTGAGGAAGGCCGCAAGCTTCTCCACTTCAGCCGTTTTCGACTTTGTGGCGGTCGGCTTCCTGGTGCCCGCAACCATGGCGATTCCCTCTCCCAAATAATACTTTTGTCGGTATCGTAGCAGACAAAAACGGTTTGACGAGCCGGGTTGACCACCGGCGCGCGGCGAATATGCAGACAAGCGATGAAAGGGAGATGAAGCGATGGGCGAAAAGGTGACGGCGCTGGATCTGGCGCAGGAGGGCGAGCTTTCCGATGCAACAAAGGCCTATTTCGCCAAATGCGAGGAGAAGCTTGGCCTCGTGCCCAACGTGCTTCTGGCCTATGCGTTCAACGAAAAGAAGCTGCGCGCCTTCACCGACATGTATAACGACCTGATGCTTGGCGATTCGGGCCTTTCGAAGCTCGAGCGCGAGATGATCGCGGTCGCCGTGTCGTCGGTGAACCATTGCTACTACTGCCTCACGGCCCACGGCGCGGCGGTGCGCCAGCTCTCCGGGGACCCGGCGCTCGGCGAGATGATGGTGATGAACTATCGCGCAGCCGATCTGACAGCGAAGCAGAAAGCCATGCTCGATTTCGCCGTGAAGCTGACCGAGCGGCCCGACACGATCGAGGAGGCCGACCGGCAGGGCCTGCGCGATGCCGGCTTTTCCGAGCGCGACATCTGGGACATCGCCTCGACCGCCGCCTTCTTCAACATGTCCAACCGCGTCGCGGCCGCCATCGACATGCGCCCCAACGCCGAATACCACGCCATGGCACGGTAAACGATGAGCATAGATACGTCAGGCACCTGGTGGGTTGGCAGCGAGCCGAGCGATATCGCAGGCTTCTTGGTAGCCTATGCCCCCAAAGGGTATGAGGTTCACGAACTCCGGTTTGCTCAATGCAACTGCGGATCGTTAGCGTTTCTCTTGGACGCGGACGACAATGAGAGTGTCGCGCGGCGAACGTGTACGAGTTGTGCATCCGAGCATTTCATATGTGACAGCGGCGAATACTGGAACGACGCTGAGCCGGAGCGTCTGAAATGCATTGAATGTGGATCGGAGTCCACCAATGTGGGTGTCGGGTTTTCAATCTATCCCGACCGGGGCGGCATTCGCTGGCTCTACGTCGGGACCCGGTGCACCGCGTGCGGAGTACTGGGCTGCTTCGCCGGTTGGAAAGTTGGTACGTCAGACAGTATGAATCTCTTGGAGTCGGTCTGAACTTTCTGGCTCCATTGGACGCCGATAAGGAACATCACGACCGCGCGGCAATCGCGGCGGCGGCCCCCGCCATGGTTGTCGCCGAGACCCGGTTGGCGGCGCGCATGGCGCGTGGGCTGCGCAGCAGACGACGCGCCTGCACGGCTGCCGCGACCCAGAAGAGATCTATGGCGATCAGCACGAGAGCCATCGTCGCCGTCAGCTCGGCCCAGCCGACCAGAGTCACCGTGCCGAGATCGATGATGGTCGGCAGCAATGCCATGTAGAACATCATGATCTTGGGATTGCCGAGCGTGACGGCCATGCCGGCCATGAACAGCCGCCACGGCGACTCGGCACGCGGCATCTCGCCTTCGCGGATCGTCACGGGTGCCGTCCACATCTTCCAGGCGAGCCAGCAGAGATAGGCGACGCCCGCCCATTTCAGCACGACAAAGGCCATGTGAAAGGACTGCGCCACGAAGGCGAGGCCGAAGACGGCCATCGACAGCCAGATCGCCTCGCCGATCCACATCGCGGCCAGAAACGGGAAGACGTCGCGAAAACCCTTGGAGATCACACGCGCCACCAGCGCTGCGATCGAAGGGCCGGGAGAGCCGGCTGCAACCAGCAGGGCGCCGGCAAAAACGACGAGCGAAGTCAGTTCCATTGTTCAGCCCTCCCGGGTCACGGCGTCTACCGTGTCGACAGTGCCAGCCGCAGGCCGAGCAGCGCAAACGCGGCGGCAAAGCTCCGCCGCAGCCACGCCATGACGACCGGGCTCGACAGCACACGCCCGCGCACCAGTGCGGCCATCTGGCCGTAGATGACGAAGACCACGAAGGTCATCGCCATGAATATCAGGGCGAGCCAGACCATAGTGGCCGTCGGCGCGGCTGCATCAGCCGGCACAAATTGCGGCAGGAAGGCGAGGAAGAAGATCGAAAGCTTCGGGTTGAGGATGTTGATCAGTACGCCGCGCCGGGCAATCGCGAAATGCGACAGCCGGGACCGTTCCGGCTGGGCATCGAGCAGGCCGCGCTCCTTCAGCGTGTTCCAGGCCATCCACAGAAGGTAGGCAACACCCGCGAACTTGACGATCTGGAACAGCACCGCGCTGGTATGCATCAGCGCCGCAAGTCCGAGGATCGCGGCCACCATATGCGGAATAATGCCCAGCGTGCAGCCGAACGCAGCCGACACGGATGCGACCCCGCCGCGACCGAGCGCCACCGCAAGCGTGTAGAGAACGCCGGTGCCCGGCGATGCGACGACGATCAGCGCGGTGATCAGAAATGCCAGGTCCACGATGCAGGCCTCCCGATGGAAAGCCCGCATCATCGCCGGAAGCCGGACGCTGTCAATCGAGCGGTGCAGACGCTGCTGACACGGGGATGTCAGACTGTCCGGAAGCGGCGGCGAGAAGAAGCGCCGCATTGACCAACCCGTCGAGCGTGAGCCATACCCGCTGCCCGTCGCGCAAGGGTCTGGCCAGTGCAGTCGTCGCCCCCGGCTCGAACGCCAGTCGTCCGCCCCGCGCCAGTTTGTCGACAGCGCTTCGCGAAACGCCGAGCCCAAGCGCCAGCACCTTGTCGCAGCGAATGCTTGGCACCGGCGACGGCATGCGCATGGTGATCTCCAGAAGTGCGACATCTGCTTTGCAGGTTGAAGCGACCGCCTTGGCAACCGATAGGCCGATATGATCGCCACCGGACTCCCAGCGCTTGATGCCGGTCACGTCGAGGGCGGTTTTCGTCGCAAACCCAGGATCGTTGCGCTGCAATGCGTCGAGCAACGCCGGATCGACCGTATTTCGGGCCCGGCGCTCGAAGATTGTCCGATTCCAAGTCTGGTCGCAGACGGTGCAGCGATAGATCAGCCATGCGTCGAGACGCTTGCCGTTGGCGTTGAGCCGAAACCGGCCGCTGCTGGCGAATGCGCGCCGCGTGTCGCAGCGTGCGCAGGTCAGGATCGGCATGGGTGAGGCGGAAGATGTAATGGTCCAGGTGATGCACAGGGTGCCCGGCATAAGCGCTTGCCCTTGAAAAGGGTCCGGCGGGGCATGCGGGGCGAGACGCCTCGAAGGAGGCTCGGTGCGGCGGCGCTAGGAGATGTTCGGAACGGCGTGTCCGGAGGCAGGCGATGCCATACCGGTCTCGAACCGCCGCCCCTCGCGAACGAAGACGATCTCGCGGGCGCGTTGGCGCACCCGTTGGGGACTGACGATGAGACCGGTCGTTACTGTGGCAAAGCTCGGGGCATCCGCATTGTTTCGGAGACGGCTTCAATAGGCTCTGAACGCGCAAGCGGCAAGATTAAATCGGGAGCAACGGCCGCAAGCCGAGCCCGCGACTGCGGGCCGCCGGTCGTCCGGCGCCCCGCGGAGGGCCAGCCGCCGCGAGGCGGCGATGCGGCCCGTGAGCGAAAATTAAGCCGCGCCGGCCGTCCGCTGCTTCTCGAAGCGCTTGCGCTCGTTGGGGTCGAGATAGAGCTTGCGCAGGCGGATCGACTTCGGCGTCACCTCGACCAGCTCGTCGTCCTGGATCCACGACAGCGCACGCTCAAGCGTCATGCGGATCGGCGGCGTCAGCTTCACCGCCTCGTCCTTGCCGGCCGCGCGGATGTTGGTCAGCTTCTTGCCCTTCAGCACATTGACCTCGAGGTCGTTGTCGCGGCTGTGGATGCCGATGATCATGCCCTGATAGACCTTCACGCCGGGGTCGACCACCATCGGGCCGCGATCCTCCAGGTTGAACAGCGCATAGGCGACGGCCTCACCCTGGTCGTTGGAGATCAGCACGCCGTTGACGCGGCCGGGCAGCTCGCCCTTGTAAGGCTGGTAGGCGTGGAACAGCCGGTTCATCACCGCCGTGCCACGGGTGTCGGTCAGCAGTTCCGACTGGTAGCCGATGAGGCCGCGCGTCGGTGCGTGGAAGACGAGGCGCTGGCGGTTGCCACCGGAAGGGCGCAGCTCGACCATCTCGGCCTTGCGTTCCGACATCTTCTGAACGACGACGCCGGCATGTTCCTCGTCGACGTCGACGACCACTTCCTCGATCGGCTCGAGCAGGTTGCCGTCTTCGTCCTTCTGCATGACCACGCGCGGACGCGAGACGGCAAGCTCGAAGCCCTCGCGACGCATGGTCTCGATCAGCACCGCGAGCTGCAATTCGCCACGGCCGGAGACGTAGAAGGAATCCTTGTCGGCCGATTCCTCGATCTTGAGCGCGACGTTGCCTTCGGCCTCCTTGAGCAGGCGGTCGCGGATCACGCGGCTCGTCACCTTGTCGCCCTCGGTGCCGGCCAGCGGCGAATCGTTGACGATGAAGGACATCGTCACCGTCGGCGGATCGATCGGCTGGGCCTGCATCGGCTCGGAAATGGACGGATCGCAGAACGTGTCGGCGACCGTGCCCTTGGAAAGCCCGGCAATGGCGACGATGTCACCGGCCTGTGCTTCTTCGATAGGCTGGCGCTCAAGCCCGCGGAAGGCGAGGATTTTGGAGACGCGGCCGTTCTCGAGCAGCGAACCGTCGTGGTGCAGCACTTTCACCGCCTGGTTCGGCTTGAGCGAGCCCGATTCGATGCGGCCGGTGATGATGCGGCCGAGGAACGGATTGGCCTCGAGAATGGTGCCGATCATGCGGAACGGACCTTCCTTCACCGTCGGCTCCGGAACGTGCTTGAGCACGAGGTCGAACAGCGGCGCCAGCCCGTCTTCCTTCGGCCCCTCCGGCGCTTCCGCCATCCAGCCGTCGCGGCCCGAACCGTAGAGGATCGGGAAATCGAGCTGCTCGTCGGTAGCGTCGAGGGCGGCGAACAGGTCGAAAACCTCGTTGACGACTTCGATGTGGCGTGCGTCCGGCCGGTCGATCTTGTTGATCGCGACGATCGGCTTGAGGCCGACCTTCAGCGCCTTGCCGACCACGAACTTGGTCTGCGGCATCGGGCCTTCGGCAGCGTCCACCAGCACGATCGCGCCGTCCACCATCGACAGGATGCGTTCCACCTCGCCGCCAAAGTCGGCGTGGCCGGGGGTATCGACGATATTGATGCGCGTATCCTTCCAGTCCACCGACGTGGCCTTGGCGAGGATGGTGATGCCGCGCTCCTTCTCGAGATCGTTCGAGTCCATCGCGCGTTCGGCGACGCGCTGGTTTTCGCGGAACGAGCCCGACTGTTTGAGCAATTCGTCGACGAGCGTGGTCTTGCCATGGTCGACATGCGCGATGATCGCGATGTTGCGGAGCTTCATAGGTCTCTCGGAGGTTCGGCAGGCCCGGCAGGGCACGGGCGTTTTCGGTTGCCGCGCTCTTACAGGCTTTTTCGCAAATGCGAAAGGGGGCTGCCGAACCTTCGGCATTCGAAGCCGAAGGGCCTGCCCCTCCCGCGCACAAAAACGGAGGAGAGGCCGGCTTCCTCAAGCCATCGCACCGGCTGCACCGGCCCTGCGCCCTGTGCTGGTGCGCTTGAGGCCGAAGAGCGGCCGCAGCCACCAGACCCGCCGGATGACATATTCATGGAGGATCAGGCAGCCGCCGACAGTCGCGACCACGATGATGGTCGCCTCGCCCCACACCGGCAACCCCGAACCGATCATCGCATAGCCAACCACCACGATGATCGACTGGTGCAGGATGTACCAGGGGAATACCGCCTCGGTCATGTATTTCAGCGCTGGCGAGGTCCAATTGAGGAACCGCCGCGCCAGACCGAGCAACGTGGTGATAACGGTCCATGCGTAAATCGTGCGAACCACGCCGAAGACCGGCCAGAAACCGTCGATCCGGCGAAATTCGTCAAGGTTGAGCCTTGCGACAATGATCGTGACGCCGAGCGCCAGGGCGATCGCTCCCGCAACCGGCAGCACACGGTCGACCGCCGACCAGAATGTCTCGTTGCGGGCCGCGAACCAGCCGACCAGAAGCACGGTCAGATAGTTTGCGTGCGTTGCCCAGTCGCCGACCAGCGCGTGGGTGGTCGGGAACAGCGGATTGAGCACGAGCGCGTAGAACGCGAAGGGCGCGGCAATGAGCAGGATCGTTGCAGGATGCCGCCGCAGCCAACCGGTAACGGTGCAGCCGAAATTGCCTTCGACGGTTTTCAGCAATGGGGCCAGCCCTGCCAGCAGCAGCGTATAGACGAGCACATAGGCGACATACCACAGGTGATTCCAGGTCGGCGTTATGATCGAGAAGCCTTCCCCGAAACCGAGATAGCGCGGATAGAAGTCGACGATGCTGCCCCGGAATTCGCCCTTGTAGCAGAGCTCGAAATAGGCCTGGGGCACGACCAGCACCAGCATGCCGAAGGCAAGCGGCACGAAGAGGCGCGCGCTCCGTTCCGGCAGCAGCGCCTTGAAGCCGCGCGCGTCGGCCGCAAAGCGCAGCGCGACACCCGAGATGAAGAACAGGAGGGCGAGACGCCACGGATTGAGCAGCAACATGGCTGGCTCCAGGAACGGCGAGGCGTGGTCGCTCTTCACGTGCCAGCCCCACGTCACGTAGAACATGCCGATGTGGTAGAAGATGAGCGCGCCGAAGGCGAGAACGCGCAGCCAGTCGAGATCGTGGCGACGCGTGGATTGCGGAACGGAAATGAGGGCGGACATGAATGGTCTCCGAAAGCTGTGTTGCGGAGCGAGCCTAGTCACCGTCGCCCGACGGCTGATAGCGCCCGGTGACGGACGCCGGCCCGGCGGGACGAACGGCACGGCGCGATCCGGCGCCCGTGACGAGTGGCGGCGCAGGTGGGACGAGCGGCGGACGCCAACAGGAGCACCTGTCGCGTCATGACGATGCCCGAAGTCCTCAGCGACGATGAAATCGAGCGGCGGATCGGCCGCCGCGTCTTCCTCATTTGCCTGACGTTCTTTCCTCTCGTCGCGGCGATCAACGCCGCCTCCTGGTGGACCGACGCCGTGCGCATCGGACTGGCGGTCGACCCGCTGCAGCCATGGTTCTACGAGTTCACCAGCATCGCGGTGATCCTTGCGCTGGTGCCGCTGGTTATCCTGCTCGAAAGGCGGTTTCCGCTCGCCCCGGGGGAGCTGCTGCGCACGCTCGCCATACTGGCGGCCGGCAGCGTGGCGTTCTCCCTGCTGCATATCGCCGGCATGGTCCTGCTGCGCACCTTCCTGGCGCCGCTGGTGCTCGGCGGCAATTACTGGTTCTTCGACGACCCGGTGACCGATCTGGTTTATGAGTTCCGCAAGGACCTGTTCCCCTATGCCGGCATCATCGCCATCGCGACCCTGTCCCGCAGCGTCGAGGAAAGCAGGCGCGAGGCGGCGGCTACGCGCGCCGAGGCCCGCGAGACCGGGCGGCTGACGTTGAAATCGGGCGGCCGCTCCTTCTTCATCGACGCCGGCACCACGCAATGGGCGCGCGCGGCGGGCAACTATGCCGAAATTCGCGCGGGCGGACGGACCCTGCTGCCGCGTGTGACGCTGACGGCACTGGAGCAGCAGCTCCGCGAGGCAGGCGTCGACATGGTGCGGGTCCACCGCTCGCATCTCGTCAACCGCTCGATGGTCACCGAAATCGTTCCGGCTGGTGACGGTGATTTCCGCATTCGGCTACGCGACGGCTCGGAGATCAGGGGCTCGCGCCGCTATCGCGACCAGCTCGGCGCCTGACGTTCCTGCGGCACGACGAAAACCGCCGCTCCTTTCGGCAGCGGCGGTTTCGCGGAAGACCCTGCAATCAGGTCGAATGCACCGGATCGAGCGTCACGCTGTAGAGTTCGTTGTCGTCGCGATCCATCAGCCGAACCGTCATCTGCTCGGTCTGGCCGTCGATGTCCGCGATGCCGAAGAACTGCAGCCCGGCCGAGGGCGGCAGGTTGGCGCCCTGTTCTGCGGTAGGCGCCTTCACGTATTTCACCTCGGGTCCGAACGTCATGTCGAGATCGTTCGGGCCGAAGGTGCCGGCATGGATCGGTCCGGAGATGAATTCCCAGAACGGATTGAAGTCCTGGAACTGCGCCTTGTTCGGATCGTAATAGTGCGCCGCCGTGTAGTGAACGTCGGCGGTCATCCACACCGTATTGTCGATACCGGCATTCTTGATGAAGCGCAGCAGGTCGGCAATCTCCAGCTCCCGCCCCTTGGCCGGGCCATGATCGCCATTGGCGATCGCCTCCGCGCCGCTGCTCTCCATGAAATCGTCCCACACGATCACGCCGATCGGCATGTCGGATGCGATCACCTTCCAGGTTGCACGCGAGTTCGCCAGCTCCCGCTTCAGCCACCGCATTTGCTCCGCGCCGAGAATTCGCGACGCGTCGGTCATTTCCTCTTCCATCGAGGCGCCGTTGGGGCCGCGATAGGAGCGCAGGTCCAGGAAGAAGACGTCGAGCAGCGGACCATAGGCGATCTTGCGGTAGACGCGCCCCGGCTCGGCCGGCATGAAGCGGATCGGCGTCATCTCGTGGAAGGCGCGCGCCGCGCGGGCAGTGAGCAGCCCTACCGATTTCTCGCTGTAGCGGTCGTCCCCTGACAGGTCCTTGGAGCTCGACCAGTTGTTGGTCACCTCGTGATCGTCCCACTGGAAAAAGGTCGGGCAAACGGCGTTGAGGGCGCGGCAGTGTTCGTCCATCAGATTGTATTTCCACTGGCCCCGATATTCATCGAGCGTCTCGGCGACCTTGCGCTTCTCGTCGATCAGCACCTTGTTGATCCATTTGGTGCCGTCCGCGAGCTCGACCTCGTCCTTCATCGGCCCGTCGGCATAGATCGTATCGCCGGAATGCAGGAAGAAGTCGGGTTCGTGCCGCGCCATCGTCGCATAGGTGTACATACCCTGATCGTCGATGCCCCAGCCTTGGCCCGCTGTATCGCCCGACCAGGTAAAGCGGACATTGCGGCGCGCGGCCGGCGCGGTCCGGAAACGGCCGATGACAGGCTCCGACATCGCATTCGTATCCGAAAGATCGACTGCGACCATGCGGTAGAATATCTCCTGGTCGGAAGGCAGGTCCTCGAGCAGGCGCTTCACCGCGAAATCGCTTTCGGGCAGTACGTCGAGCGCCGCCAGACGCTTCGAGTTGGCGAAGCTCTCGGTCGTCGAAACCTCGAACATGACACGCGACGGGCGGTCCGTGCGGGTCCAGATCATGCCGGAATTCGTATCGACATCGCCGGATTGCACGCCGTGCGTGAAAACCGGGCGGCTGCTCGCCCGCGACAGCGCCGGCATCGCGAGACCGGAAGCTGCCAGAACGGCGGTGGCGCCGGCGCTTTTCATAAGCCTGCGCCGGTTAAGGGAGGGGATCATGTTCATGGCTCTCATCCTGATGGCTGGAAACCACGGCAACCTCCCCGAGCAAGGTTGCAGGCATTTGTCCGCTGCATGAATTTTTGCTGACTGTTCCGTGACTGTGGAAAGCCATTAACCGGAAACGGCACGTATGCCGGCAGACCGGCGATCTGCGCTGCCAAAACGACGACGCGGGCATCTGCGTTAACGAAAGCTTGAAACATTCTTAACGCTTGAGCGTTACCGTGGCGAAGATCGACACGAGGTCACGATGACGACGCCCGCCTGGGTTCTCAAACTTGCCGCAGCAGCAGTCATTCCCGTTATGGTCGGAATGGGGGTTGCCCTTTCCGCGCCCGCCCCACGGGTGAATACGACAGATATCCTTCGCGACGACACCTACCGCCCCGGCACCGAGGGTGTTGATTTCGCATCCGTAACGGGCCCCGTTGCCCCACGCGACGGCAGGCAGCCCGCCTGCGCGGACCCGGCAAGCGGCCTCGCACCCTGCCTGAAGTAGCGGGCTAGATCAGCCCGCGTTTCTCCATCATCGCCTCGGGCGAAGGCATCTTGCCGCGGAATGCGGTGTAGAGTTCTTCCGGGTCCCTTGAGCCACCTGCAGAATAAATGAAGGTCCGCAACTTGCCGGCCATCGCCGGATCGAACACGTCGCCTGTTTCCTCGAATGCCGAGAACGCGTCCGCGTCGAGAACCTCCGACCACATGTAGGAATAATAGCCGGCGGAATAGCCGTCGCCTGAGAACACGTGCAGGAAATGCGGCGTGCGATGGCGCATGACGATTTCGTCCGGCATGGCGAGCCTGCGCAGCGTCTCGGCCTCGAATGCCCCAGGGTCTTCAGGCGCATCCGCCTCCGCATGATAGGCCATGTCGACCAGCGCGCTTGACGTGAACTCCACCGTGGCGAAGCCCGCGTTGAAGGTTCGCGCGGCCAGCATCTTCTCCAGCAAAGCCGCGGGCATCGGCGCGCCGGTGCGATAGTGCAACGCGTGCTTTTCCAGGATTTCAGGTACTGTCAGCCAGTGTTCGTAGAGCTGCGAGGGAAGCTCCACGAAATCGCGCGACACCGAGGTTCCCGCCACCGACGGCCATGTGACGTCGGTCAGGATGCCGTGCAGCGCGTGGCCGAACTCATGGAACAGCGTGCGCGCATCGTCCATCGACAGAAGCGCCGGCTCACCCTTGGGTGGCTTGGCGAAGTTCATCACGTTGTAGATGATCGGCGACGCTCCATCGCCGAGCTTGTAGCCGCTTTCCAGCGAGCTCATCCACGCGCCGGAGCGCTTGGATGGCCGGTTGAAATAGTCGGCCAGGAATGTCGCACGATGCGACCCGTCGGCATTCTTCACCTCGAAGACGCGCACGTCCTCGTGCCAGGCCGCGATGCCCTTCTTCTCCTCGAAGGTCAGCCCGAAAAGCCGGTTCGCCACATCGAAGCACGCATCGATGATCCGGTCGAGCTGGAGGTAGGGTTTCAGCTCGGCCTCGTCGAAGGCGTATTTCTCCGCGCGCAGCTTCTCCTGCCAGTAGCGCCAGTCGGCTGCGGCGATCTTGTCGTTGCTGCCTGCGGCGAGCGCGATGCGCTCCAGCTCCGCCTTGTCGGCAGCCGCCTTCTCGCGCGCCTTCTCCCAGACCGGAACCAGCAGCTCCATCACCGCTTCGGGCGTCTTCGCCATCGTGTCGTCGAGCTTCAACGCGGCATAGCTGGCATAACCGAGCAGCTTCGCCTTCTCCGCACGCAGCGCCAGCGTCTCCTTCACGATCGCGCCATTGTCGGTCTCGCCGCCGTTCTCCCCGCGCGACGTGAAAGCCGCGAACGCTTTTTCGCGCAGGTCCCGCCGTGCGGAGAACGTCAGGAACGGCTCGATGATAGAGCGGGAAAGCGTGACCGCGAAGCGCCCTGCCCGACCACGCGATTCGGCAGCTTCAGCCATCGCATCCTTGAGGAAGTCCGGCTGGCCGGCGAGATCGTCGCCATCGTCGAGGAACAGCGCCCATTCGGCCTCGTCGGCCAGCACATTCTGGCCGAACTGCGCACCCAGCGAAGCGAGCCTCTCGCCGATCGCTGCCAGCCTCTTCTTATCTTCGGCTCCAAGCTTCGCACCGGCCTTGACGAAGCGCTTCCACGTCTTCTCGAGCACGCGTGCAGTCTCCGCGTCGAGCCCCAGCGCGTCACGCCGCGCGTAGAGCGTATCGATGCGTGCGAACAGCGCCTCGTTCATGTAGATCGCCGAGAAATGGCGCGACATCTTCGGCGCGATCTCGCGTTCGAGCGCCTGTATCTGCGGGTTGGTATGCGCCCCAGCCCGACCCCAGAAAATCGCCGAGACCCGGCCGAGCGCCTCGCCAGCCAACTCCAGCGCCTCCAGCGTGTTGGCAATGCTCGGCTCCTGCTCGTTGCCGGCAATCGCTGCGATCTCGGTCTCATGTGCGGCCAACGCCGCGTCAAAGACCGGAGCGAACTGATCATCGCTGATCGCCGCGAAATCAGGCAGGCCGAGAGGCGCCGTCCAATGCGTCAGCGGATGGCGGTCAAGATCGATTGCTTCGGTGGACATGCGGAACCTCGGAGAAGAATGCGCGAACGGCGCTGGAACATCGTGCGTGATTTAGGCGCCGCGCCACGCAAGCGCAACGCCGCGCTCGCCCCGATCCTTGACGGCAAAGGGCCGCGCCGATAAGAAACCGAGATAATAAGGATATCTTACGAATGCCCGCAAGGTTCGATCCAGACGCGATCGGCTTCCTGATCACCGATGTCGCCCGCCTGCTGCGCGCCGAATTCGACCGCCGCACGGCCAATAGCGGCCTCGGCCTGACGCCGGGCGACGCGCGCACGCTCGTCAACGCCGCCCGCGCCGGCGGGGTCAGGCAGACCGTACTCGCCGAGCGCATGGGCGTGGAGGCGATGACGCTGTCCGCCTATCTTGACCGGCTGGAAGCCCATGGTCTTGTGCGCCGCGAGCCCGACCCGAGCGACCGCCGCGCCAAGCTCGTCGAGGTCACGGAAGCGGCACAGCCGGTGCTTGAGGAGATTTCGAGGATTGGCGCTGAGCTGCGCACGGACATCTCCGTCTCGCTAGCGCCTAAGCAGCTCGAAGAGATTCGTGACGGGTTGAAAACGATGCGCACGACACTGGCCGGCATGCGCCCGGACTTCGGGAAAGGAAGTTCCAGCACATGAACGTCCATCCGACCGCCCCGGTCGCCGCACCCTTGATGAGCGAACGTCGGGTCAGCCTGCTTGGCGCGCTGCTTGTAGCCATCGGCCCCATATCGATGGCTTTGTTCACCCCGGCCATGACCGAGATCGTGCGCGCCTTCGGCACCACCGAAGCGGCTGTGAAGATGACGCTGTCGCTTTATTTTGCCGGCTTCGCGCTTGCCCAGCTCGTCTGCGGCCCGCTCTCCGACGGCTTCGGGCGCAAGCCCGTGGCGCTCGCCTTCATGGGCATCTATCTGCTCGCGAGTGCGCTGGCCCTTTTTGCCCCGACCATCGAATTCCTGATCGCCGCCCGCTTCCTGCAGGGTATCGGCGCAGCGGTCGGCGTTGCCATCTCGCGTGCCATCGTGCGCGACCTTTTCACCAACGAGCGATCGGCACGGATCATGAATCTGATCGGCATGATCCTCGGCATCGGCCCGGCCTTCGCGCCAACGCTGGGCGGCATAACGATGGAACTTTTCGGCTGGCATTCGATCTTCGCGCTGATGCTGCTGTTCGGCATCGTCATCGTGCTGGTCATCCATTTCATGCTCGTCGAAACGGTGGTTCGCGACGTCTCGCGCATCCGGCCCCGCGCGCTGATCCGCTCCTACGGCCAGCTTCTACGCAGCGGCTACTTCATGTCGTCGGGTCTGGCGCTGGGCGGCGCGATTGGCGCCTTCTACACGCTCGCCGTCGTGCTGCCATTTATCCTGATGGGTCGGGTGGGCCTGTCGCCGACGCAGTTCGGCCTCGGAATGCTCTTTCAATCGGGAGCCTTCTTCGCCGGTTCTCTGGTCGTGCGGCGCGCGATGGGCGTTTACGGCGCCTATCGCATCATGCCGGCCGGGCTTGCCTTCATCGCGGCCGGCAGCCTCGCGCTGGCGGTGCTGCTGCGGGTGATGGAGCCGTCTTTCATCATCGTTATGGGGCCCGTTGCGCTCTATGCCTTCGGCGCATCCTTCATCCTGCCCGCGATGTCCACCGCATCGCTCGCACCCTTCCCGCACATCGCGGGCGCGGCGGCGGCGCTGGGCGGCTTCCTGCAGATGGGCGGCGGGTTGGTTGGCGGGCTGCTGGCGGCACTCTTCGACGATCCGGTGATCGCGATCGCCACCGTAGTGCCGGGCCTCGGAATCCTGGCGATCCTGTGCTGGGCGTGGTGGCGCTCGCTGCCCGAACCCGCGATGGCAAGCGTCGTTCTGGCCCGCACGGCCGAGACCCCGCCGCCTCCGGCCGAGTAGCGGGTCAGTCGACCTCGGGTCGCTGGAAGTCCCCGCTCTCGGGATTCATGGTCCACAATTCGCCGGTCGAAATATCGAACCACGCGCCATGCAGGCTCAACCGCTCCTTGCGCTCGAGGATCGAGACGCAGGGAAAGGTGCGCAGGTTGGCGATCGAATAGCGGATGGAGATGCGCTCGAGAGCCGTCTGACGCTCCGATGCCGTCATCATCGCATTGCCGGCCACCGTCTCCGCCGCCGGCGCGACGAGGTTCATCCACTTGCCGATGAAATCGCCCGGCGAGAGCGGCTCCGCGGTTGGCGAAAGCGCTGCCTGGATGCCGCCGCAGCGCCCATGGCCGAGCACGACGATGTGCTTGACCTTGAGGCTCTGCACCGCGAATTCCAGCGCAGCGGAGGTCGAGTGATGCTTGCCGTCCGGCGCGTAGGGCGGCACCAGATTGGCGACGTTGCGGACGACGAAGAGTTCACCCGGCCCGGTGTCGAAGATGGTCTCGGGCGCGGCGCGCGAATCGCAGCAGGCGATGACCATCGTTTCTGGCGTCTGGCCTTCGCGGGCGAGCTCGCGGTAGCGGTCGCGCTCGGCAGCGTAGCGGCCACGCATGAAGGCGCTGTAGCCTTCGAGGAGTCTTTGCGGCAGATGTTCCATGCCTTGCCACTAGCCTCAAACCGCCGGTCGTGCAATCGCCTTGCTCAGGTCCATATGGCGATGGGGATGCCATGGGCGTCTTCAAGCGGCGGATCGGGAAACGACACCGCCTCGCCACGCGCATGTCGCTCGGCGACCAGAAGCACCGCGCAGGCATCCAGAAAGTCGTCCTCCGTGGCACCGCGCGGCGGCTGGGTGGAGACAAACGCTTCCGGCAGGCCGCACCGTGCCAGCAGCGCCTTGCGCTCGGCCATGCCCGGCGCGTTGACGCGCCCCTTCACTTTCTTCGGCCGGCTCATCGCCTGTTCGCCGTTGAGGCGCCAGAATGCGGCTTCGGGATGGGATTCGATGACGCGTGCCCTCAGGTCTGGGCGACCTATCATCAATCCATCCAGCTCGCGGATCTTCGAGAAGATGCCGAAGGCCTGTATGGAGATTCCCCGCGGCGGATCGGATGTTTCACGCGCGACCGCGCTCGCTCGCCGGTGCGCCGCATACCAGGCCTCCATACCATCGAACGGGCCGGTCTCCGCATGTACAGCCGCCCGCGACGGTATCGAGAACACGCTCGACTGGCGTTGTCCGAGATGCCGCCGCACCAGCGGCTCCGGTCCCCTGCCGCCCTTTCCGGTTGTCTCCGGCAGCCCGATGGGCATATCGACGGCAATAGTTGCGTCAGGCGGCAGGAAATCGACGAGCGTGGCGAAATCACCGAAGACCGCCGCCTCCACCGTGCTGTCCGGCCGGCGGATCGCCGCGACCCAGCCGGCCTTGCAGCCGTCAACGCCGGCGCAACTTCTCATGCACGCCTTTCGCCGTCGGGATGCACCAGCCGTCGCATCTGCACCATTGCCATTGGATGCACGAGGCTTTGAGCGTCGGTTTCCAGCATCAGTTCGTCGGCCTGGCGTTTGACCGCGCGCGCCACCACCTCGAACACCGCCGCCGCCGTCATCTGCAGCGACTTCTCCGCGCTGCGACCTTCCAAAAGCCGTGCCAGAAACAGGGCAGCGGCCAGATCGCCGGTGCCGTTAGGGGGCTTGGGCACGGAGCGGTGCTCGGCGAGTATCACCTCGCGGGGCGTCACCAGCAGGTTGCCGATCGAACCGGCCATCAGCGCATGAGCCGACGTGACCAGCATTCGCGACGGCCCCATGCGCAGCGCAGCCTGTCCTATGGCGCGGTTGTCGCCGAGCGTCTCGCCGGCAAGCCATTCGAGCTCGAAGCGGTTTGGCGTGGCGATGTCTGCAAGCGGCATCAGCAGGTCGCGCATGGCGGCGGCCGTCGCCTCCGGGACATAGAGCCCGCCGGCATCGCCCATCACAGGGTCGCAGAGATAGAGCGCCTTCGGATTGCGCGCCTTGACAACCGACACCAGCGACGCGACGGCGACGGCTTGCTCGGCATCGCCGAGATAGCCGGAAAGGACTGCGCCTACCTCGCCGATCCATGGAGATGACTCAAGATCGCGCATCAGCGACGCGAATTGATCCGGGCTCGGAACGATCCTTGTCGCGGGTCCATGCCCCGGATGCCACGGCAGTACCACAGTCGGCACCGCCCAGACCGGGAAGCCGAGTTGCTGCAGAGCGAAGACGCTCGCCCGGTTGCCGACCGCGCCGCGCGCAACATGGCTCGATATGACGATGACGGCGCCATGTCCGCCCGGTTCTTCGCTTGTCATCGTTTCAGCCGCCGCTTGCCGTGAAATCGATAAGCCACCAGATCAGATAGAGCAGCAGGGCAAGGCCAAGCCAGCGGCCGATACGCGTGCCCCACAATTCGGCCCAGTCCTTCTCGTGGGCGTCGCGTCCGGTCATGTGGTCCTTAACGCGACCGGCCATCGTCGGTTCGCTTTCGGCACCCACGCGCCCGATGATGCGCTGCGATTCCGCTTCCCTGTCGTCGTCCCGGCCCATCCGCAGCCCTTTCCTGGCTGCGCGGACCTTAGACGCTTGGCGCCGCCGCGCACAAGCGCAAGCAGATTTGCGATAGCGCATTTTCGCCGCGCGCGAATGTCGCTAAGGTCTTTGCCTCCATAACCTCGGGGACCGAATCATGTCGTCACGCGCCATTTCCCTTTCCCTGCCGCGGCCTGCTCTGTCTGCGCTGTTTCTCGCCCTGATGCTGCCGCTGCTTTCGGCCTGCGGTTTCAACACCATTCCTACCAACGAGGAACGCGCCAAGGCGGCCTGGAGCGAGGTGCTCAACCAGTATCAAAGGCGCGCCGACCTGATACCCAATCTGGTCGAGACCGTGCGCGGCTATGCGGCTCACGAACGCGAAGTTCTTGAGGCCGTGGTGAAAGCTCGCGCCCAGGCGACCCAGGTGCAGGTCTCGCCGGAGCTACTGCAGGACCCCGCAGCATTCGAGGCATTCCAGCAGAGCCAATCCCAGCTTACCGGCGCGCTGTCGCGGCTGCTTGCCGTCGTCGAGAATTATCCCGACCTCAAGGCCAACCAGAACTTCCTGGCATTGCAGGCCCAGCTTGAAGGCACCGAGAACCGCATCGCGGTGGCGCGGCGCGACTACATCGAAGCGGTACGCGTCTACAACACGTCCCTGAGAACCCTGCCTTCGATGATATGGGCCAAGATCTGGTTCGCCGACAACGAGCCTTTCCAGAACTTCACAGTCGCCGAGGACAAGCTGGAAGTGCCGCAGGTGAACTTCGGCAACGACGGCTAGGCGGGCTACGCACATAACCATGCAGGTCCCGCCCCAACGGCACCGGCTTTCGCCAGTCCCCGCGTCATCGCATTGCTGGTGCGCGGCAGCGTTTCTCGTGGCCGCGCTGCTCTTCTGCCTGCCAGCGCTCGCCCAGTCGCTGCCTGCGCTCACCGGCCGCGTCGTCGACAACGCGGGCATGATCGATCCGGCCGACGAAAGCGCGCTGGTCGCCACGCTGGAGGCTTTCGAGCAGAAATCGTCGGACCAGATCGTCGTCGCCACGATCGAATCGCTTGGCGGGGAGGCCATCGAGCCATACGCCAACCGGCTTTTCCGTCAGTGGGGCCTGGGCCAGGCCGGCGAAAACAATGGCGTTCTGCTGCTGGTCGCTCGCGACGACCGGCGAATGCGCATCGAGGTCGGCTACGGGCTCGAGGGCACGCTCACCGACCTGCATTCCAAGCTCATCATCGAAAACACGATGGTGCCGGCTTTCCGGGCGGGTGACTTTTCCGGCGGCATCACCCGCGCCGTCAACGACATCATCATGGTCCTCGAAGGCAACGCAGCCGAACTCGAGGCGCGCGCCGAGCGCAATCAGGCACAGGACGACGGCATGCCGTGGTTTGTCGTGCTGTTCATCCTCGTCTGGTGCGTTCTCTTCTTCGGCGCCTTCGCGTTCGCCTTTCTGGCTCCCGTCTTCGGCCGCAAGATCGGCGCCAAGCGCTACAAATGGCTAGGCATGGAGTTCGACTACACGCAGTCATCGCGAAGCTCCTCCGGACGATCTTCCGGCGGCGGCTGGTCGTCTTCGTCCGGCGGGGGTGGCTTCTCGGGTGGTGGCGGTTCGTCCGGTGGCGGCGGCGCGTCGGGAAGCTGGTAGGGAGACGAGATGACCAAGCCGCTGACCCCCGAACAGCATGAATCGCTGGCCGCCCGCATCCGGCAGGCCGAGGCGCAAACCCGGGGCGAAATCTATTGCGTCGTCGCACGCGCGAGCGACAGCTACGCCTATCCGGCAGCCTTCATGCTTGCGCTGGGCGTCATGCTCGTCAGCCTGCCGGTGGTCGTCTGGCTCGACCGGAGCTGGCTCGGCCTGCCACACCTGACGCTTGTGCTGTCGCAACTCGCAGCAATTGGCGTCGCCTGCCTGCTGCTGTGGTCCGTTCCACGGCTGCGCATCCTGCTGGTGCCACGAAGGCTGCGCTACCTGCGCGCCCACGACAACGCGCTCAAGCAGTTCCTCGCCCACAACGTCCACGTCACCGAACAGCGGACAGGCATCCTGATATTTGTTTCGCTTGCGGAACGGTATGCCGAAGTGGTGGCCGATTCCGGCATCAACGCCAAAGTGCCGCAGGAAGAGTGGAACGGCATCGTCGAGCGGCTTGTCGCGGCCGCGGCCGCCGACCATCTTGCCGAGGGCCTTGCGGACGCGGTCGACCGCGCCGGCGCCCTGCTTTCCGGACATTTCCCGGGCGGCACGAACAATCCCAACGAGCTCGACGACCACGTCGTCGAAATGTGAGTCGGCAGGCCGGCAACACCCTGTGAGAAATGATCGTGCGCGCAGCCGGACTCTTGCCGCCATGCCGCCGCCCGGTTTATGCTTAACAAATCATGAATACGCTGACGATCGACATCAGACGGGCGGAACCACGCGACGCAGACGCGATCGCCGGCGTGCATCATGAAGCATGGCAGGGTGCCTACGCCGGCATCATCCCCTATCGGGCGCTGACGGCGATGATCAACCGTCGCGGCACATCCTGGTGGGGCAACGCGATTCGCCGCGCTGCCAGTGTCCTGGTGATCGAGATCGGCGGCGAGGTCGTCGGCTATGCAACGCTTGGCCGCAACCGCGCCCGCGAGCTGCCGCAGCAGGGAGAGATTTACGAGCTCTACCTGAAACCGGAATATCAGGGCATCGGGCTCGGTGGCCGTTTGTTCGCCGCTGCCCGCGAGAAGCTCGCCACGCACGGCCTGTCCGGACTGGTGGTCTGGGCACTGGAAGAAAACGCCAATGCCATCGGTTTCTATACCGGTGCGGGCGGCCGCGACGTCGCCGAAGGCGTCGAGGTTTTCGACCAGAAGGCGTTGCGCAAAGTCGCCTTCGTCTGGGACTGACGCGCCCCTCCCCTCCTTGCTGCATTGCAATATCGGGCTGCGCGGTATATCCGCTGGCTCGACGGATTTGACGCCTGCGGCGACACGCTCATAATCGTGGCGGCTGGGGCAAACGCAGCATCAGGAACGGACGACCATGCGCATCGACGCCATCGCCATCGGCAGCAACCCACCGGAAGACGTCAACGTGATCGTCGAGGTGCCCGTCGGCGGCCAGCCGATCAAGTACGAGATGGACAAAAACGCCGGCACGCTCGTGGTGGATCGCTTCCTCTACACGCCGATGACCTATCCGGGGAATTACGGCTTCGTGCCGCATACGCTTTCGGAGGACGGCGACCCGATCGACGTTCTGGTCTGCAACACCCGCCAGCTCATTCCCGGCTGCGTCATCAATGTGCGCCCGATCGGCGTGCTTGTGATGGAAGACAATGCCGGCAAGGACGAGAAGATCATCGCCGTGCCCTCGCCGCACCTGACCCGGCGCTACGAGAACGTGCACGAGCATACCGACATGCCTGAGATCACGCTCAAGCAGATCGAACATTTCTTCGAGCACTACAAGGATCTGGAGCCCGGCAAGTGGGTCAAGATCGGCGACTGGCGCGGCGCGGCAGCAGCCCGCAAGATGATCGTCGAGGCCATCGAGCGCGCGAAATCCTGATACGAACGAGGCCGGCCTGAGTGATCGGCCTCAATTCTCTGCGCGGCTGAACGGCGGCACCGGCACGCTTCCGGCGTCGATGACGGGCTGGTCCCCGCAGGCGAAATCGCGCGCCTGCGTATCGGCTATGCGCCGCGCCTTCTCATTGGCGTCGGGGTTGCCCGTGGCGACCACATAGCCAACGGCGCACCCTTCCCGGCCATGGATCTGGCCGACCTTTTCCACCACCAGAACCTCGGTCTTTGTATCCGCATCGTCGGGCTCGCTGACGAACCAGCGATGGATGGTCGCAAAAGGCGTCTCGCGCGAGCCGTCGCGCTCGATGCGCCATTCGATGCGGGGTCCTGCCGAATTGAAGCCGTCGAAACTCTCCCAGGTCGGCGCGAGATCACCGTCCGGCGGAAAGCCGTAGAAGATCGATTCGCGTGCGTCGGCGTAATAGATGACGATCGGATATCCGCGATAGCCGGAGCAGACCATGTCGACCCAGTCGCCGTCGCCTTCCTCCGCCGCCGCGAAGACGGAGCAGTGGTGATCGGCTTCCAGATTGGTGTAGGCGCTGACGATCTCCTGTGCGCCTGCGATGCCGGTGCCGCCAAGCAGGAGAAGGGCTGAAAGGATGATACGCATCGGCTGCTCCATGATCTGGTTCGGGCAAACCTAACCTAAAGGCGGCCGTGCGCCCAGCCTCTGCTCAGCCTTCGAGCAGTGCAAGCTGCGCTTCGATAAGCTCTGGGTCACCTGCCACGCGAACGGTCTTGAGGCGCGCGGTGCCGCCGGCAACGACGCTGACCGAGCTCGCAGGCACGCCAAGCGCCGATGCGAGAAGTCTTTCGAGCGCCTGATTGGCCTTGCCCTTCTCGGGCACGGCCCGCACCCGCGCCTTCAGGAATGCACGGCCATCGGCGCCGGCCTCCACACCCTCGATGGCGTCGCGCGCCGATTTCGGCGTCAACCGGACAAACAGCTCCACGCCGCCCGCATGGCGGCGGTGGAAAGCCGGTGCCGCCGACATCTCGATCAGGCGGAAAGCAGGATCGGCGCGACCGTCGTCAGAAGGAGCTGGCGGATGAAGAAGAGAATAAGCAGCAGGATGATCGGCGAGATGTCGATGCCGCCGAGATCGGGCATGAAGCGCCGGATCGGACGCAGTGCCGGTTCGGTGAGGCGGAACAGCATGTTGCCGATCGAGCCCACGAACTGGTTGCGCGGATTGATGACGTTGAATGCATAGAGCCACGAGAAGATCGCGGATGCGATGATGATCCACCAGTAAAGATCGAGCGCGAGCACGATGGTCTGGATAAGCGCGAGCATGCCGGTCTCCCTTCGAACGCCCGCGACATGTAGCCATTGCGGGCACAACCGGCAAGTGCCGAGCTGCCGCACGGCCCCCGCACGGTAAACGCCCGGTACGGATCGCGCGCAGATCCGATGCGGGTGGCAGGGCCGGCCATCTGACGCTTGACACGAAGCCGCCGCCGCTCGTAAATGCCGCCCATCCGCTGGACGGGGCCGTAGCTCAGCTGGGAGAGCGCGTCGTTCGCAATGACGAGGTCAGGGGTTCGATCCCCCTCGGCTCCACCAACGGCTTCCAAGCGATACCTCAACCTGAAAGCGCTTTTCGGAGACATACAGGGCACTGCAAGTCCGCGACGAATCTGGTTCGGAGATGCTGCGTTCGCATCCGCTGATTGACTTGCGCTCGGCCTGGGTCCCGAAGATGACGGCGAGGTCCAGCCTCCGTAAATCGCAGAAATAAGAACAGGTGGCCGGACTCTATTGCGCCGCTGCTAGATTATTCGGCCGCTTTCGGTCCCGCCTGTAAAACATCGCTGTCAAAACGCCATCCCAGTTTCACCCCGCCGTGGCCCGTTCGGACAAGGGTGGGAATGGCCTGCAGCAATTCCCTAGTGTATTCGTGCTGAGGATTGTCGAAGATCGCATCGCGGCTTCCCTGTTCGACCACGACGCCCCTCTTCATTACGATCACACGATCGGCGATCTGCTCGACAACGGCCAGATCATGGCTGATGAACAGGCATGAGAAGCCGTGTTTGCGTTGCAGATCGGCAAAAAGTTTAAGGACCTGTGCCCGGACCGTGACATCCAGCGCGGATACAGGTTCGTCGGCGATGACGAATTGCGGCCGCGTCACGACGGCACGGGCTATGGCGATACGCTGGCGCTGCCCTCCCGAGAGCTGGTGCGGGAACCTGGTTGCAAAGGATGCAGCCAGGCCAACTTCGTCGAGAACCTCAGTCACTCGCAAACGCTTTTCGCCCGCCGACAGGTCGTTGCGGTGGCGCAACGCCTCCCCCACCAGGCCAGCGACTTTCATCCGGGGATCGAGCGACGAATAAGGATCCTGGAAAACCATCTGGCAGTTTACCCGATAGTCCCCATAATTCGTCGACGAGGGCGATATGGGATCGCCATTGAAGAGAACCTGGCCTTCCGTCGGGGGAATCAACCCGGCGATCGCCCGGCCGAGCGTCGTCTTGCCCGAACCCGATCCTCCGACCACCGCAACGACTTCCCCCGGCATCACATTCAGGCTGATGCCGTTCAGCGCGCGCTTGGGTTTCCCCTCGCGAAACAGGCCCTGGCGCGCGGCATAATCCACGACGAGCCCGTCGACCTCGATCCGCGCCACCGGCGTAGTCTCGATTGCGCGAGCGGGCATGCGCTGCGGCAGGGCCGACAGGAGCTTGCCCGTATAGGCATGTCGCGGCGCCTCCAGCAGGCTTTGCGTTTCGCCCTGCTCGACGATTTCGCCTTGCGACATGACAACGACGCGGTCGGAGTAGGTCGCCACCATCGCCAGATCGTGGCTGATCATCAGCACGGCCGTGTTGTTCTCGCGCGTCAGTTCGACCATCAGTTCCAGAACGTCGCGCTGCACCACCGCGTCCAACGCGGTCGTCGGCTCATCGGCGATCAGCAATGCCGGCTTCAGCAGCATCATCGCAGCGAGCATGATGCGCTGGCGCATGCCGCCTGAGAAATGATGCGGCATTGCCGAAAGCGCCGTACTCGGATCGTTCAAGCCGACACGGGCGAGCATGTCGACGATCAACCGGTGGCGTTCGCGCTTCGTATGCCGACTGTGAAGGCGCAACCCCTCTTCCATTTGCCGGCCGATGGTCATCGACGGGTTGAGGGAGGTCATGGGCTCCTGAAACACCATGCCGACGCGGGCGCCGCGCAGCGCCCGCAGGTCGCGCTTGCTCATGGTGCAGATGTCGCGGTCTTCGAATCGTATCGAGCCACTGGTGCGTCGGATGTCGGGTGGGTTGAGAGCGACGATGGAACGCGCCGCCATCGACTTTCCGGAACCGGATTCGCCCACGATGCCGACAATCTCGCCGGCATTCACATTGAAGCTGATGTGCTTGAGGATCTGGATCCCTGTTCGCCCCACCTCGAGGGAAAGGTCGCGCACATCGAGGATGGGCCTTGGCTCGTGCATCGTCAATGTCTCATCCTTGGGTCGAGTTTGTCGCGTAACGCGTCGCCCAGGAGATTGATTCCGAGCAGCGTGAGCGAGATGCAAAGGCCTGGGAAGATGGCCAGCCAAACCGCCTGCGAGATGAATGGGCGCCCACTCGCGAGCATGTTTCCCCAGGTCGGCGCGGGTGGCGGCACACCGAGTCCGAGAAAGCTCAGCGCACTTTCGGCAAGCAACACCCATCCAAACATCGATGTGGCTAGAACCGTCAGCGGCGCGATGCAGTTTGGCAGAATGTGACGCAGCATTGTGTATGCATTCGAATTGCCCATGACACGGGACGCTTCGATGAACTCCCGCTCGCGTAGCGACATGACGGCGCCACGCACGATGCGGACAACGGTCGGCGTATATGCCAGCCCCAGAGCCAGCACGATGCCGTACTTGTTTGCGCCGAATATCGCGAGCAGACCGAGGGCCAGCAGAATGCCGGGGAAAGCCAGCAGCGCGTCGTTGAACATCATCACGACGCGATCGACCCAGCCTCGAAAATAACCCGTGACGATCCCGATCACGGTGCCAGCACTTACTGCCAGACATACGGTGAGGAAACTTATCCAGAAGCTCGTTGCAGCGCCGGTCAGCAATCGGCTGAGCACGTCCCGCCCGAACTCGTCCGTGCCAAGCCAGTGCGCGGCCCCTGGACCAGCCAGCTTGAGGGTGAAGTTGAGCCCCAAGGGGTCGTAAGGGGTCCACACGGCCCCCAGCAACGCGGCACATAGAAGTGCCCCGGTAAGCAGCACACCCAGAACCGCACTTGGAGATAGCCGGGTCATTGGGCGTTCACTTTCGGGTCAAACACCGGATACAGCAGATCCACCACCAGATTGACGAGGACGTAGATGGTCGCGATCATCAGCAGGCAGCCCTGGATCACCGGGTAGTCGCGGGCGAAGATTGCTTCCACAAGCAGCCGCCCAAGCCCGGGTATCGCAAACACGGTTTCAATGACGGCGATGCCGCCGAGCAGGTTTCCAAGAACAATTCCGATGAGGGTCCATGTCGGACCAAAAGCGTTTTTGAACGCATGTCGCCACATGACTGCGGCTTCGGACAGGCCCTTGGCGCGGGCATGGGTGATGTAGTCCAGTTGCATGACTTCAAGCGTGGACGCGCGGGCCATCCGCATGATCACGCCGATCTCGTGGAGTAGAAGCGTTGCAACTGGCAGGATGATGTAGAGAAGGCCCTGCATGAAATCCTGGCTGATCGAGACATATCCGACCAGCGGCAGCCAACCGAGCTTGAGCACGAACAGCAGGAGTAGCAACAAGCCCATCCAGAATGCGGGAATGGACAGCAGAACCGTTGCGATACTCACCAGGGCCACGTCGGTAAGGCTGTTCTGGCGCCAGGCGGCAATCATGCCGGCAGGCACGGCTATGACGCTGGCAAGAAGCACCGCTATCAGCACGATCTCCGCGCTGACACGAAGCCGCCCGAGGATGAGAGGCAGGACTTCCTGCTGGCTGGTGATCGACCTGCCAAAATCTCCGCTGAGTATGTTGCCCAGCCAGATCGTGAACTGAACTGGAATGCTCTGGTCAAGTCCGAGCCGTGACCGCAGGTCGGCAAGGCTGGCCGCATCGGCAAGATCGCCCAACATCAGCGAGGCTGGGTCGCCCGGGATTAGCCGAATAAGAAAGAAGACGGATACCGACACGATGAACAGTGTCGGTATCGCCGCAATAATCCGGCTTATTGCGAATTTTAGCATTGTCCAACCGTGATCAGATGAAAATCTACTGCTTCGCCACTTCCCAGAGGCGCAGCTTCGACTGCCATGACACAACGCCTTGCAGTCGCTTGTTCGATACGATGTCGTTGACGCCATTGCTGTAGATGATCATGGGCACATCGTGCAGGAGAAGCGTGTGCAATTCGTCGAAGATCGCCTGGCGCCTTGCGGGATCGGACACGGCCTTGCCTTCGTCAATCAGCTTGAGCGCTTCCGGATTGTTCCAGACCTTGCCGGAGGTGGTGTCCTTGGGGCCCGAAAACTGCTCGAAGCTGAGAGCGGGGTCGAAGCGGGACGAGTATGAAAATGCCATCATCTGATAATTGCCGGAGAAGTAGCGGCTAAGCTGCGTGCCCCACTCCATCACCTCGATCGTGGCATTGATACCAGCAGCCTGCAGCATGGCCTGCGCCACTACAGCCGTCTCGAAGCTCGGCGTGGTTGGCCGCTTGTTGGCAATTATGGTGATGGGTTCGCCCTTGTAGCCTGCCTCGGCAAGCAGCTCCCGCGCCTTGTCCAGATCATGCGCGAACGCCTGCTTCTGCACGTCGCTGTAATACATCGATTGTGGAAAGATGGCCGAGTTGTTCGGTCGACCGTAGCCGTTGGTCACCTGGGTTACGAGCGTCGGCAGGTCCAGAGCGGCGGCAATAGCCTGACGCATTTCGACCTTTGAGAGCAGCGGATCGACGACCTGCAGAGACAAGGTGTGCTTTGACGCGTCAACCGAGTCCGCGACATTGAAGTCCGGATTTGCTGCGAACTCCGGCACATCGGTGCTGGCAACGGCGGCGAGGTCCACTGTGCCGGACAGTAGGCCGGCCTTGATCGTTTCCGGATCGCTGATGACGTAGAAGCGGACCTTTTCCGCCAGCGGCTTCTTTGCACCGACATATCCATCCGGTGCGCTGCCGGCGGGCGTCACATAGTCCGCAAATGCCTCCAGCTCGAAATATTCGCCGCGCTTCCAGGTTCCGAATTTGTACGGGCCGGTTCCGATCGGCTGGTTCCACGTCCCGTCTTCGTTGACAGACGCATAGTGCAGGATGCCTGCCATGCCGCAGTCGGTGCGCGCAAGCGCATCGAGGAAAACGGCGCTTGGCCGGTTGATTGTCATCACGATGGTTTGCGCGTCGGGTGCGGTTACGCTCTCGACCTTCAGGCCGTTGCGGCCGTCAAACTCCGCGAGGCATCGCCATTCGGTTGCCGGGTCCATGTAACGGGTCCAGTTCCACAGGACGTTTTCGGCGCTGAAGATTTCACCGTTGTGAAAGGTGATCCCTGTCCTCAGCTTAAATGTGTATGTCAGCCCGTCCGCGGACATGTCCACGCTCTGCGCGAGCAGTGGACCCACAGAGCCATCTTCGCGATAGCCGACCAGGCCCTCGACCATATGCAGGACGACGCCATCGGTCGTGTCATCGCGGTTGACGCCCGGGTTCGTGCTGCGAACATCCTGGGCGATGGACGCCGTGATCGTTTGCGCCATCGCCTGCGGCGACAGCAACCCAAGCATCATGGCTGAAAGCACAATACGTTTCATTCCAAGTTCCCCGCTTATGTATCCCGGGCGTTCGTGTCCGGGATTTCTATTAATTTCCGAACCAAAGAAGGCATTGTCCGGCATCGTCTGTTCGCTCACCGCACTGCACGGCGATGTGGGTGTACCCGATTGCACATTCGTATTTCTGGTGGGATCAGAGGCTCGCTGCGCCTGCGCGAGGCGATGGCGGCGGTGTCTCGTGAAGGTCCCAGAAGAGGCCCGCCATGACCCCAAGTCCTTCCTCGGCCAGTGGCATCAGAAGGTGTTCGTTCGGGGCGTGTTGATTGCAACCCCAATACGAATGAGGAACCCAGATCGTCGGCATGCCGAGCAGGGTCGAAAAACAATCGTTGGGAAGCGAGCCGCCGGCATTCGGCAGGATGATCGGCTGCTTGCCGGTGGTATTGGCTACAGATGACGCCGCCCACGCCATCAAGGGGTGATCCGGCTCGAGCCGCGTCGCGCCCGATATGTCGCGTTCCACATTCGGGACGAACTGGATTTGCTGAAATCCGTTCTCGTCGAGAAACGCGCGGATGGTTGCCTCGAATGTGCTGGGGTCGACATCCACGGTATAGCGGACCTGCATCCGCGCCCAAGCAATCGGCGGGATTGCGTTGACAGGAAGCTCCGGTGTGCCGGCGGTCATGGCGAGCACCTCGAGCGCGGTCCACCCGAAGACGCGCTCCGCCGGGGAGAGGCCGGGCTCGCCCCACCACGCGTCAAGGTCCGGCCCCTCCTCTGTCTTTCTCAGCTTTATGCCCTGCAAGGCATCGGTGACTGCCGCAGGAACCTGCTGCGGCACGATACCGCGAACGCGAATGTGCCCTTCAGCGGAAATCAGGCTGGAAACCGCATTGCACAGTATCGTTGCCGGATTGGCGATCAGCCCGCCCCAATTGCCGGAGTGATGTGCGCCCTCACGAAGATTGCAGACGAGATCGAATGTGTAGACCCCGCGCGTGCCACCTTTCAGCGTAGGCGTTTCAGGAAACAGCCGTGGGCCGTCGGAAGCAATCAGCCAGTCCGCCGAAAGCAGGTCACGATGCGTTTCGCAGGTCTCATGAAGCCCCGACGAGCCGGTTTCCTCGGACGTTTCGACAAAGAACGTGACGTTGTAGCCGAGAGATTCGCGCGCCGTCAGAACCGCTTCGAGCGCGAGGGCAGCAATTGTATGCTGCCCCTTGTTGTCTGCCGTTCCGCGACCATAGATCTTTTCGCCCTCGACAGAGAGTTTCCAGGGGTCGCGCCCATCGCTCCAGCGCGTCTCCATCCCCGCGACCACATCGCCATGGCCATAGATCAGAAGGGTAGGCAGCGTTTCGTCCTCAATGCGCCTGGCAATGAGGTACGGTCCCCCAACGGCTGTCGGGTTGTCGATGATGCGCCCTTCAAAGCCAAGTTCCGCAAGGTCGTCGGCAAAAAGCTTCAAATACTGGTAGCAGCTCGGCAAACGATCGGGATTCTGACTTTCGGTCGGGATCGCGACCCGTTTAGCAAGATCATGCAGAAAGCGACCCTCGCGACAATAGGAGCGGGCAGCGGCGATAGCTCGTTCGCGAGACATAATTTTCCTCAACACTCAGGTTGACAAAATTAAGCCACACGTCACTTTTCAACACAAACTAATAATCCTGTATCTGAGGCATAACTGAGTTAGGTCTGAAAGAATGGTTCGCCGCCTTCCTCCGCTGACCGCGCTGCGTGCATTCGAAGCAGCCGCCCGGCATCTGAATTTTGTACGAGCCGGCGCAGAGCTGGGGGTCACGCCCGGCGCGATCAGCCACCAGGTCAAGCAGCTCGAAGAATGGGTCGGTGGCACGCTTTTCGAACGTCGCGCACACGGCGTAACGCTGACGTCCAGGGGCGTGAGTTTTTCAAAGCAACTTGGCGCGATTTTCGATCAGATCTCGGTTGCCTCATTCTCCGCGCGTTCCCGGGAACTGGACAGCGAGGTGCTGATCCGGTGCCAATATTCACTGGCAATGCGGTGGCTTGCGCCCCGCATGGCGAAGTTCCACGAAGTCCATCCGGACATAGCGATCCGGATCTCGGCTATGTCGCAGAAGTGGAACGCGCAGGACCCGACCCCCGATCTCGCCATCTACCATAGCCTCGCCGAGAAAAAGGATATGCAGCAGGACCTCTTGTTGGCGGGGCATCTCACGGCGGTGTGTACGCCGGCTTTCGTCGAAAGATTGCCGCCGCAGCCGACGCCGGCGGATCTGGTAAAACAGCCCTTGATCAAGGTCGATTTCTCCGAGCCGGGCTGGAACGTTGATAGTTGGGAAAACTGGTTCTACGCAGCGGGCTTCACGAACATCACGCTGAAATTCAGCACGTCGGTCAACCTCCTCGTGCTCGCAATAGAAGCGTGTCTGGCAGGCGCCGGCTTTGCGCTCATTCCTAATTTTCTGATCGAGAAAGAACTGGCCGAAGGCCTGTTGGTCGACCCCTTCCAGATACATTTCCCCGTCCGGATCCCCTATGTCCTGATGACGCCGGTCGCCAGCTTCGATCGGCCGGACGTGGCGATCGTGCGTAATTGGCTACTTTCGCATCGCTAGTCGGAAGCGCGCCTATGAAATCGGCGTGACGTTCACCATGCGCGTCGTGACGAGTGTTTGTAGCCGGCACGCGATGGAAGCGGCTTCGCTCTCTGCAAACTCCCGTAAAGTGAGCGTGATCGCAAGCGCTTCCGGCCCTTGCTCAATAGTGATTGTTTCGGGCATCACCGATCGTTGGGCAAGGACATCCAGAACGCGCATCACCGCCTGCATGCCTTTGTCGACGGTAATCAGCAGGCACTGTCCTGGCTGACGGCCAGCGGCAGGGGCGCTCATAATGCGCTGTCCGCGCGGAACGGTGACGGGCCTGCCGCAATCGTGGCGCGGGCCAGTTCGTCTGCAGCTTGGTTGGGAGCGACCCCGGTTGCGGATGCGTGATCCAGCACGCGGATGAGCCTGTTGCCGGTATCGGCTACGCGTCGCTGTGTGTCCTTTTCCGTCCAGCCGAAATATTCGCCGGCAACGTTGATGATGCCGCCCGCATTCACCACGTAATCCGGGGCGTACAGGATGCCGCGCGCGGCAAGCCGCGCGCCGTCACCGGGTGTGGCGAGCTGGTTGTTGGCAGCACCGCATATTATTCTCGCCCGGATGGTGCCGATGCTGGCTTCGTCGAAGATCGCGCCCAGCGCGCAAGGGGCGAGAACGTCGGCCTCCACCGAGAGGATTTGGTCGGCGGGAACCACCGTTGCTCCGGTTTCAGCAACAAGGCGGCGGACGTTTTGTTCGGAAATATCCGCAACGAGCAACCGTGCGCCGGCTTCATGCAGCATCCGCGCGAGCGAACGGCCGACATGGCCGAGACCTTGGACCGCAACAACGCAATCCGAAAGGTCTCCAGAAAGATGACGCCGAACGAGCGTCTCCATCGAGACGAAGACGCCTTGCGCCGTCCACGGAGAGGGATCGCCGCCGGGACCGCCAGCTCCTGAGGGAAGCCCCGCGACAAAGCGCGTTTTCTCGGACACCGCTTGCATATCCTCGACGCTGGTGCCGACATCCTCCGCCGTAATATAGCGGCCGCCCAGCGCATCCACTGCCCGGCCAAAAGCGCGGAAGAGTTCGTGCCGGGAAAAGGTGCCTTGCGGCAATCGAATAACCGCCTTACCGCCGCCCATCGGAAGGCCGGCGAGCGCATTCTTGTAGCTCATGCCCTCCGCAAGGCGGAAAGCATCGGCCTGCATCAGGGATGCGTCCTGATAGTGCAGCAGCCGACACCCGCCCGCTGCCGGCCCAAGTGCTGTCGAGTGAAGGACAATAAGGCCTTCAAGCCCGCTGTCAGGGTCACGTAACGTATGGACGCCCTCAGGCGCCGCGACGTGTTGCTTATTCACCATTCTCTCCCGCACGGTGCACCGATATTTCCGCGCAGGATGTTGGCCAATAATGGCCGCGAATATCTCCCGATCTTTATGCTATTGCGCCAGGATTGCAGAACAGGAATCACATAGATGGCAGCTTTACGAAACAAACGTTCTCGATCTACGACAACTCGGATTTCCGGCGAGATCGATCTGATGGACCGCAAGATCCTGTCCGCACTGCGCACCGATGGGCGGCTGACCACCAGCGAACTCGGGGCAAAGGTGGGGCTGTCGCCATCGCCCTGCTGGACACGGGTCAAGAAGCTTGAAGCGAGTGGCGCGATCGAAGGCTATGTCGCGCTGCTCAATCACGCGGCTTTTGGATTATTCAACACGGTGTTCGTCGAGGTGACGCTGGACAAGCACAACGACACGGTACTGGCCGAGTTTGGTGAAGCCTTGCTCAGGATACCTGAAGTCGTGGAGGCCCACCTTGCCACGGGAGATTACGATTACCTGATCAAGGTCGCAGTCTCAGACACGCTGCACTTCGAAAGGTTCCTGCGGGAAAGGCTCTACAAACTGCCCGGCATACGCAACACGCGCTCGACCTTTGCGCTGCGCGCGCTCAAGCGCTCTACATCGGTCGACCCGCTGTTGCTGGTCTGAAGCCAACGGCTCTCGATGGACCCCACTGCCTGCCCCCGTATTTAACGCGCAAAACGGGCGCATGGCTCGGCACGTCCTCGAAGCGGAGACGACGCTCCGACGCCTGACAAAGCGGCGCGGGTCAAGCGCGCAACAGGCGGACCTTATGTTGGGGGCCAACGTCGACCAACTCCGATGGCTCGGGCGGTGAGAACACGTTCGGTGCGGCGCTGCCATCGGAGCCAAAGCGCCAGCCGGCCGGCGCAGCGGGCTGCGTTGCCCCTGCCGCCAGACCGCCATGCCCCAGCGCGACATCGGGGTCGGGGATCGCGTCGATCAGCCGCCGCGTGTAGGGGTGCTGCGGGTTCTCGAAAATTTCCTTCCAGCCGCCCTGCTCGACGATCTGGCTGAAAAACATCACCAGCACCCGGTCGCTCATATGCTCGACCACCGACAGGTCGTGCGAGATCATCACATAGGACAGGCCGAATTCTTCCTGCAGATCGAGCAGGAGGTTGATGATCTGCGCGCGGATGGACACGTCCAGCGCCGAGACCGGCTCGTCGAGGACGACGATCTCCGGTTCCAGGATCAGCGCGCGGGCTATGCCGATACGCTGCCGCTGGCCGCCTGAGAATTCATGCGGGTAGCGCGTGCCCTGTTCGGGCGTGAGGCCGACGCTCCCGAGCATGGCGGCAATGCGGTCCGTTGCTTCCGAGCCTGTAATCCCGTGAAGTTTCAGCGGCTGCGCCAGCGACGCGTTCACCGTCTGGCGCGGATTGAGGCTGGCATAGGGATCCTGAAAGACCATCTGCGCGGCCTTGGCGCGCGCCATCCGGCTCGGCGCGCCGGGACCGGTGATGGGCTGGCCCTTGAAGCGGATCGTGCCCTCGCTGGGCTCCTGCAGCCCCATGATCGAAAGTGCCGTTGTCGACTTGCCGCAACCGGATTCGCCCACGATCGAGAGGCATTCGCCCTTGGCCAGCGAAAAGCTGACACCCGTCACCGCGTAAAGTGTCCGTTTGCCGGTTCCCAGCATGCCGCCGCCCGTGATGGGGAAGCGGACGTGCAGGTTGTCGACCTCGAGAATTGGTGCGCTCACGCTGGCGCTCCTTCCTCGCGCGGGCTGATGAAGCGCGTTTGAGTGAGCTTGGAGCGGTCGTCGATGATGCTGTCGATGTCGACCAGCCGCTGCCGGCCATGCGACGAGCGGCTGCCGAGGCGGGGCAAGGCTCCCAGGAGGCCGCGCGTATATTCATGGCGTGGGTTGGCAAAGAGAGCCTCGGTCCAGTTCTCCTCGACCAGCGTTCCGGCATACATCACGCCGACGCGCTGGCAGGTCGAGGCGATGACGCCGAGATCGTGGCTGATGAAAAGCACCGCCGTGCCGCGCTCCGTGCAGAGTTCCTTGATCAGTCGCAGAACCTCGGCCTGCACCGTCACGTCGAGCGCGGTAGTCGGTTCGTCGGCGATCAGCAGGTCGGGATCGCAGGCCATCGCCATGGCGATCATCACGCGCTGGCGCAGGCCGCCCGACATCTGGTGCGGATAGTTCTTCGCCCGGCGGTCGGGATTGGGCACGCGCACATTCGCAAGCGCCTCAATCGCCAGCTTCTCGCCCTCCGCCCAAGACTTGCCCTGATGCAGATAGAACATCTCGGCGATCTGCCGCCCCACGGTGACCAGCGGGTTGAGCGCGGTCATCGGTTCCTGGAAGATCATGGCGACGCGATCGCCCCGGAGCTTCCGCATTTCGCGTTTCGAAAGCTTCAGCAGGTCGCGGCCCCGGAACAGGATTTCGCCACCCGTCGCGCGCAATGGTTTCTTCAGAAGTCCCATCGTGGCGAGCGAAGTGACCGACTTGCCGGAACCCGATTCCCCGACGAGGCCGAAAGCCTCACCCGGCATAATCTTGAACGAAACGCCCTGCAGGATCGGATACATCTGCCCGCCGCCGGCGGGCAGGCCGACGTGCAGGTCTTTTACTTCGAGAAGCGGATCGGTCATGCCTTGCGCGTCCTCATATGCGGGTCGAGACTGTCGCGCAGGCCGTCGCCGAGCAGGTTGAAGCCCAGCACCGACAGGAAGATCGCGAGCCCGGGGAATATGGCCACCCATGGAGCGAGCTGGATCATCTCGCGCGCATCCGTCAACATCGACCCCCAGGACGGGAATGGCGGCTGGATGCCGAGGCCGAGGAAGCTCAGTGCCGCCTCCGACAGCACCGCGCTACCCATGCCGAGCGTCGCCATGACCAGGATCGGCCCCATCATGTTGGGCAATATCTGGGTGAACATAATGCGCAGGTCGGAGTAGCCGAGCGACTGTGCCGCAAGCACGTAGCCCTGCGATTTGAGCGAAAGCGTGGAGGAGCGCGCGATCCGGCACGTCCAGCTCCAGTTCGTCAGCCCGAGCGCGATCAGCAGCGACACCAGGCCCGGTCCGAGAACGGCCATAACCGCCAGCGCGAAGATCAGCGAAGGAATCGCCAGCATGACGTTGGTCAGGCCGTTGACCAGATCGTCCCACCAGCCGCCCCAGTATCCGGCGGTCATGCCGAGCGTCACGCCGATCACCGAATTGATGACCTGCGAGACGATGCCGACCGTCAGCGATATCTGCGCGCCGTAAAGGATGCGGGAATAGACGTCCCTGCCCTGGCTGTCCGTGCCGAACCAGAACTCGCTGTCCGGCGGGAGCTCGGCATTCATCAGGTTCGCACCCAGAACTGGGTCGAACGGAGCAAGCCACGGCGCAAGGGCGCCGGCGAGGATCACCACGGCGGTGAGGAACCCTCCGAAGAGGAGATTGAAACCTAGACGCATCGCCGCTTACTCCTGCTTGATGCGTGGGTCGATGGCCGCATAGAGCAGATCGACAAGCGTGTTGATGACCAGAAACCACAGCACGATGACGAGGATCGTGCCCTGAACGACGGGAATATCGCGGATCGCCACGCTGTCGACCAGCAGCGAGCCGATGCCCGGCCATGCAAACAGCTTCTCGATGACGACGGCCTGGCCGATCAGCGAGCCGAACTGCAGCCCCACGGTGGTAATGATCAGCACCAGCGCGTTGCGGGCGACGTGGCGGCGCACCACCGCCGTCTCGCTCATGCCCTTGGCGTGTGCCGTGCGAATGAAGTCCGAATTCATTACATCGAGCACGCCCGCGCGCGTCGTGCGCGCCAACAGCGCGAGCGGCGTCACCCCCAGCGCCATGGCGGGCAGGATGAGGTTGCGGAACGACCCGTCGCCGTAACCGAAGCTCGGCAGCCAGTTCAGATGCAGCGCGAAGAGCAGCATCATCAGCAGGCCCAGCCAGAACTGCGGCAGCGAAAGGCCCGAAACAGCCCCGATCATCGTGACGGTGTCGAGGACCGATCCGGGACGCAGCGCGGCCAGAAAGCCGAGAGGCACACCGATGACGATCGCGAACACCATTGCGGCCGTGGCAAGTTCCAGCGAAGCCCACATCCGCTCGTTGATCATCTGGATCACCGGCAGACGCGTACGGAACGAGGTGCCCAGATCGAACCGTGCCAGGTCCCAGATATAGGTGAAGAAGCGCTCGTGGAGCGGCTTGTCCAGGCCGAACTGGGCGGTGATCCGGGCAATGAGTTGCGGATCGGCGTTGGTCCGTCCGTCGGAGAACAGACTGGCCGCGAAGCTGCCTGGAACAACACTGAAGATCACGAAGATCAGCAGGGCGACGACGATCACGGTGGGGATGATCTGGAGAATGCGCCGAAGCGCGAAACGTAGCATGGGCGGGTCCCGTCTCAGGCCGCGTCAGGTTGCGGAGTGATACACACTCGCAAAAGAAGCCGTCCACGAGAAGCATGTCTTCCCGTGGACGGCGCTTTCGGCCTACTTGCGGCTTTCCGGAGCTGTGTCGTCGATCCAGATGTCGTCATAAGGCTGGAGCGCGAGCTCGGTCGCGTTTGGTACCAGCCCGTGCACCCACGGCTGATGAGCCATGACCGCCTTGTTGTAGTTGAAGAACCAGATCGGCGCTTCTTCCTGGATGAAGTTGTTGGCCTGCTTCAGCAGTTCCAACTGCTTGTCCGGGTCCCGCTCGGCACGGGCCGCCTCATAGATCTTGTCGTATTCGGGGTTCGAATAGGCGGTGTAGTTGCAAGCCGACTGCGGCGTCTGCGACCAGAAGCAGCGCATCACCGTCAGCGGGTCCGGCCCGGTCAGGTTCGACCAGATATAGGCCTGGAAATTACCCGACTGCACGGTCGAGCCGAGCGCTGCCGATTCGATCGGACGCGGCCGGACGGTAACGCCTACCTCTGCCAGCATCGGCAGGATCGCCTCGACGATCGGCACGCCCCAGCTTTCGTTCGGTGTTGCGGTGACCTCGAATTCGAAGCCGTCTTCATAGCCGGCTTCCTTCAGCAGCTCCTTGGCCTTCTCCGGATCGTAGGGATAGGGCTTGGCTTCGCTGTCGAACGCAGGCGATCCCAGCGGCAGCCAGCTCGTGGCGCGCACCGCCTTGCCCTTGACCAGGCGCTCGATGATGAGATCCGAGTTGATCGCGTAGTTGATGGCCTGACGGACACGCTTGTCCTTGAACGCCTCGACCTGGGTCTGGCTGAAGCCGATATTGCGGGTGAAGGTTTCGGCAACCTCGAGAAGGTTGTCCTTCAGCTCGGGATCTGCCTGGTAGGCCGAATACTGCACCGGGCCGAGGATCGAGACGTCGATCTCCTTGTTGCGGAAGGCCACGTCGCGCGCCGAGCCCTCGGCCATTACGATGATGTTGACCCGGTCGAGATAGGGCCTGCCCTCCTCGTAATAGTCATCGAAGCGCTCGACCACGATCTGCGAGCCGGGAATGTGCTCCTTGAACTTGAAGGCGCCGAGGCCGACAGGGTTGATCGCCTGCTGCTCGAGCGGCACGTCGGAGGGATAGATCGCCGTCGTGGCTTCCATGAGGTTGAAGCCCGGATTGCCCGCCGCGTTCAGCGTGACTTCCAGCGTATTGTCGTCGATCTTCTTGAGGCCCGAAATCTCGGTCGCGGCACCGGAGCCGAATTCCTCGACGCCCTTGATGATGGAGAGGTAGCTCGCGCCCGACAAGGCGTTGGAAGCGGTCGCCAGACGCTCATAGGTGAAGATGAAGTCGTCGGCGGTCAGCGGCTTGCCGTTGTGGAAGACCGCGTTCTTCTTGAGATGATAGGTGTAGGTGGTGCCGTCGTCGGAGACATCGACCGAATCCGCCAGCTCAAGCACCGGCTTGTTGGCGTTGGAATCCCACGAATACAGGCTGCGATGGATCGCAAAGGTGAGGAACTGTTCCTGGATATTGGGGCTGGAATGGGTATCTAGCGTCGAGAAGGCCGAACCGTAGGGCGCCGTGAAGTTGAACGTGCCGCCATGTCGCGGCTCATCTGCCGACCAGGCCAGCGTCGCAGTGCCGAGGCTTAGAACCGCGGCTAATGAAAGTGTCTTGAACATCGTTCTTTCTCTCCTCTGGTGGCGCGCCATTCCTTACGCTCGGGCGCGATTATCGTTGTTTGTCGTAACCTCCTCAGGCAACGGCCCGCGCAATGAGGCCGCTTTGCCGCTTATCGTGCATCATGAACGACGCGGCCTGCAAGCAAGGTGAGCACGCAGCGCGTGTCATCCCGCAAGGTCTCGGGTGCCGTCTCCACGAGATCTTCGTTGAAGACGGCGATGTCTGCCCACTGTCCCGGCACCAGCCGACCCTTCACGTTTTCCGCCTTCTGCGAATACGCTCCATACTCTGTGAAGACCTGCAAGGCCTGCTCACGGCTCAGCGCCTCGGATTCGGAAAGTAGCGTGCCCTTCCATGTCCGGCGAGTGACCATCGTATAAAGGTTCGGGAAGGGGTTGGGCGAACACACCGGAGAATCGGATCCCGTCGATGGCTTCAGCCCCATCTCCATCCACGTGCCGATCGGGTATGAGCGTGCCCCGCGCTCCTCGCCCAGCACCGAGACGTAGCTGTCGCCGAAATCGTATATGAAGGCCTGTTGCGGCGCGGGCAGGATGCCGGCAGCCTTCATGCGCCGGTTCTGCTCGTCGCTGGGATAGCCGCAATGTTCGATTCTGTGCCGGCGCTCGGCATCCGGAGAGGCCGCGAGCGCCTTCTCATAGGCGGTGATGAGCTGCTCGATGGCCCCGTCGCCGATGGCATGGCAGGCCAGCGCGTAGCCCTTGTCGTGATAGTCCTGCACCAGCGCATAGACCTGCTCGTCGGGCAGCATCTGGACGCCAAGATTTTCCGGCTCGTCCTTGTATGGCTCGGTCATCCAGGCGGTGCGGCCACCGGCCGAACCGTCGAGGAAAATCTTCACGGCGCCAACGCGCAGCATGTCGTCGCCCGCGCCGGAGACGAGGCCCATCTTCCAGCAATCCTCGACGATCGACCGTTCCGGATCGCCCAGAAGCGCGAGCCAGACCCGAACCGGCAAGCGGCCCGCCAGCTTCGCCAGTTCGTAAGCGCGGATTTCGGAAAGACCGCCCACCTGTCCGACCGCTGCATCCATCGTGCTGGTGATGCCCAGCGACAGCAGGTAGCGGCCGCCCATCTCGATCGCGTCGACCAGGCGTTCCACCGGCAGTTTCGGGATCGCCGACCTGACCATGCCGATGGCATTCTCGGCCAGCAGGCCGTTCAGGCGGTTGCCGGTCATGCCGATCACACCGCCATCCGGCGTTGGGGTGGATTCGGATACGCCGGCCAGCTCCAGAGCCTTGGAGTTCGCAATTGCGACATGGCCACACGCGCGCGTCACCAGCACGGGATGGTCCGGGGCGGCACGGTCGAGGTCCGCGCGCGTCGGGTGCACCCCGGTATCGAGCTTGACCTGGTCGTAGCCGCGCGCCAGTACCCATTCACCCTTCGGCGTCTGTTGCGCACGCTCGGCAATGGCATCGACAATTGCTTTCAGCGTCGGCGCTGCCGTGGCGGTAACGTCTACCATGCCCATGGTCAGGCCGGTCGCGATGAGATGGAGGTGATTGTCGATCAGGCCGGGGCTTGCAAAGCGGCCCTGCAGATCGACGATTTCCGTCTCCGGCCCCTTGAGCTCCATCATTTCGCCGTCGGTGCCCGTGGCCAGCACCTTGCCCTGCCATACGGCCAGCGCTTGGCAGCGGCCGTCTTCATAGCCGCGCCAGATGTTGCCATTGATCAGGATAAGGTCAGCGAAGATACGACTGGACAAAAAAGCCTCCGAAAATTGACGCCCGCGGCGCCGAAACAAAGCAGGGGATCACAGCGGAGAACCGCCGATGCATCGTGAAGTGATTCTGACTGGCGTCACGCCCCCGCGTACTGCGACGCCGAATGGATTTATACCGAGCCCCGGCCCGTCCCTCCGTGCAATCCCCGTTATTCTCCTGTGACGGGCATCTTGGCGCGCCCCTTGTCAGAGCCCCAACAGTGGGACCCCGACCGGTGCTTGGCAAATTCGCTTTTGACAAATGACTATGCAAAATCTGCATAATGTGTGCGTTACATCCTTGTCGTCGCTTCCGGGAGTGCCGATAGTGCCGCCGACAGAAAGGGATGCCTGCGTTGGAAATAAAATGGCTCGAAGATTTTGTGGCGCTGGCCGAGACCTCGAGCTTTTCGCGCGCCGCGGAGCTGCGAAACGTGACCCAGTCCGCATTCAGCCGCCGCATCAGGCAGCTGGAATCGTGGCTGGGTACAACCCTGATCACCCGCGCCACAGTACCAGCCCAGTTGACCTCGGAGGGTCGCGCCTTTCTGCCCGTCGCGCAGGAAACCATCAGCACTTTCTATGCCATTCGCGAAACGCTGCGGCCTTCACCGGGCGCACGGCTCGTGCGCATCGCCGCTCTTCACACGCTCACCTTGACCTTCTTCCCCGAATGGCTGGGTCGGTTGGAGGCCGTCGCAGGCCCCCTCGGCACCTCGTTCATTCCCGACCGGGGCGGGATCGAAGCCAATGTCGAGGCGATGGTCACGGAAGACGCGGATCTGTTCCTCACCTACGCCCATCCCGAGGTACCGCTTCGCCTCGACCGGGCCAAGTTCGAGCACCTGACCATCGGACATGACCGGCTGGTCCCGGTCGCGGCACCGGAGGTCCGCATCTTCGGAACGCCGCACAAGGGAGCGGGCATCCTCGATCGCGCCGTCTCCGGCGATCTCGTCGTGCCATGCCTGTCCTACGGCTATGCGTCCTTCTTCGGGGTAGCCCTCGGGCATCTTCTGGCCAAGCGCCCGCCCTTTGCGCGTCGCACCGTGCACGAGAACACGATTAGTGCCGGGCTCAAGAAGGTCGCCATGACCGGCTTCGGCCTGAGCTGGCTGCCCGAAAGCCTCGTCGCCGAGGAACTGGCGGATGGACGGCTCGTCGTCGCCACCACAACGGACGACTGGCATCTCGATCTCGAAATCCGCCTCTACCGCCAATACGCCAACCGCTCCAAACCGGTCGAGACGATGTGGCGTGCAGCCGAGCAGATACAGGCCGAAATCAACCCTTGATGAACCGCAGGGCACGCATGATGTCGAAGAACTCCCGCGCCTCGAGCGCCACTGCCCTCGGACCGTGCTCGCGCGCTCCGGGGTACCAGCGCGACTGATACGCGTTGACCGGATTGACAAACTCCACGACCACCTCCCACGGTCCCTCGGTCGAGGGAATGCCGCCTGCGCCGCCCGTCAGAGCAGCCTCGACCCCGTCACGAATCAGGCGGCAGGATCGCGCCGGCGCGATGGAATTGGAGGCAGGCCCGGCGCCGAACAGCGTTTCGACCGTCCCCATGCCGGGAACCATCGCGCGCGCGTCGGCGCAGATGCCTGCGTCTCCGGCAAGAAACGCCGAGGGCACACCGTAGAGCCCCGCGCACAGCGCGTTTACGGTGAACTCCGACGCCACCTCGCCATTCAGAAGCAGGCGGGAGATTTTCAGGTTGAAGGAGTGGGCAAGCGGATTGTCCTCGGTCCCCGCCTTGGCATGATAGCCGGTATAGATGGCGGCACTGAAGCTCTCGTCCAGGCCGAACATCATGCCGTCGGGATGGCCCGACCAGTTGCGCACGATCCGCACATCGTCGGGAAGTCGCTCGACCAGCAGGTTGCGCCCGCTGTCATGCGCGTCCTTGATCACGATCTCGGTGGCACCTGCGGCACGCGCGCCGTCGCATGCGGCCAGAACCTCGGCCGTCATCAGGGCGCGGTATTCAGGCCAGTCGGCATGGCCGTGGATCGTTTCATCCCAGTGGTTGATGCCGGCCGTGCCTTCGATATCGGCGGAAATGAAAATCTTCATCGTAGCGGGTTCTCCTTGAGCCAATCGGCGAGCGAGGGGTAATGGCGGCCGTCGCGGCCTAGTGTTGCAGGCGCCTCACACAGCGCGTTCAGAACGGCTTCCTGCGTCGCCTCGGCGGCGGCGCGGAAGGCGAGATCGATCTTTGCATCGTCCAGACGCCGCAGCAGAGCAAACGCGGATTGCGGCGCATGCTCGACCGGATCGGCGGTGGTAAAGCAGACAGCAAGGTCCCCGCTGCCATTGCCCCAATACGCGCCAAGCCGCGCCAGCCCAGCCCCGGCTCGGCGCGCAACGCGCTGCAACTGACGGTCGCCGAGCGGCAGATCGGTCGCCAGAACCACGATCACCGAGCCTTTTTCCGCCTCGGCATCGCGGGCGGGCACAGGTCGCCGGCCGTCCGGAAGGACCAGTTGTCCGGCCGGCCCGAAATTCGCCAGAACCATCGCCCCCAGGGTGAAGTCCTCGCCATCGATCTGCATCAGCCGGGATGACGTACCTATGCCGGCCTTGAAACCAAACGCCGTCATGCCGCTCCCCGCGCCGACCGCACCCTGGGCGAAGCCGCCCGGCCTTGCGGCATCGAGCGCCGTATCGGCATCGTGGGGCATAACCGCCATCGCCTGAATGTCGCTGATCCCGCCGTCATTGCATTCGCAGACGAGCGCGTTGACGGTCGACGTGCTGCGGCCGATCTCCGGGTTGGCCGCGACCGCCCTGCGGATCAGCGCCTGCGTGCAGGCGGCCACCCCGAACGTATTGGTCAGCAGGATCGGCGTCTCGATCGTGCCAAGTTCGGCAACCTGCATCAGCCCCGCCGATTTTCCGAAACCGTTGATGACGTCGACCGCGGCACGCGGCTTGAGCCGGAAGAGGTCGCCTTTATGCGGCAGGATCGCGGTAACCCCGGTGGCGATTCCGTCGCCAGACATCGTTCGATGCCCCACCGCCACGCCGGTAACATCCGTGATCGCATTGAGAGGTCCTGTGGGCAGCCCCCCGATCATCAGCCCCAGTTCGCGCGCTGTCGCCATCCCGTCCCCAGTTCATTGTTATTGTCCCGCGTGGCGCACCTTTATAGCGGCTGCGGAGAGGAGGTCATCGGTCCAGACACCCCTCACCGCAGTATCAAGCAGCCGGCGTCCGTTGACGAGCGGCTCTGGCGCAACGCTATCTGGAGCGTGGATGCTGGCTCCGGCTATAGTTGCACCGTCGCAGCCGACGCCGAAGATATCCAATTACGAGGCCTCTTGAATATGCCAGCACGCGTCTTGATCGCCGAATTCATGCACGAAACCAATACGTTCAGCGTCCAGAAGACGGACCGTACGAGCTTCGAGAAGGGCACGCTCTATCTCGAGAACGAGATATCCGCAGCCTTCAGGGGCACCCACACATTCATGGGCGCAGGCTACGAAGCTGCTGACAAGTACGGCTGGTCCTCCATCACGCCCCTTGTTGCCGGCGCAACGCCGGCAGGACGAGTAACGGACGCATGTTTCGAGGAATTTGCCGCGATCCTGCTCGCCGCCGCAGGAGAGGTGGACGGCATCCTCCTGCACCTCCACGGCTCCATGTCCACGGAGAGCCATGACGACGGCGAAGGCGAATTGCTGGCGCGGATGCGGGCCGCCGTCGGGCCATCCATTCCCGTCGTCGTTGTGCTCGACCTGCATGCGACCGTGACACAGGCCATGGCCGACAACGCCGACGCGCTGATCTCCTATCGCACCTACCCACATATCGACCAGTATGAGCGCGGGCATCAGGCGGCTGCCTTGCTGGACCGTACGCTTCGGGGCGAAATCCAGCCCAAGGTGGCCATCGCCCGTCGACCGATCCTTTATGCCCTGGACGGCGGCCGAACCACGTCCAGGCCGATGGTCGAGCTGCTCGCGCGGGCCGATGCGCTGGAAGCGTCGGGAGAGGCGCTGGTCGTCAGCGTCCAGGCAGGCTTCTCGTCTGCCGACGTTCACGACATCGGCCCCTCGATCCTGGTCACGGCCGAGGACAGGAACAGGGCTCAGGAGATCGCGGAAGAGCTGATGGACTATGTCTGGCAGGAAAGGCACTGGTCGACGATCACCTTTACGCCGCTCGAGGAAGCGCTTGCCGAGGCGGCCGCACCGTCGAACGACGACAGGCCTCTGGTGATTTCGGACTATTCCGACAACCCTGGATCGGGCGCCTATGGCGACACGACGACCCTGCTTCGCGCGCTCCTGGAGGCAGGGCTGACAAATGTCGGTTTCCATGCCATCTGCGACCCCGAAGCAGCGCTCAAGGCGCAGGAGGCGGGCGTCGGCAACACAGTGCGCCTGAAGCTGGGCGGCAAGGTCGACCCGTCCATCGGCGGCGCGCCGCTGGACGTGACAGCGGAGGTCGTGACGCTCTCCAGCGGTCGCTTCATCGCCCACGGACCTATCGGTGGCGGCACATGGCGCAACCACGGCCTCAGCGCGCTTCTGCGGATCGACGGCGTCGAGGTCGCGGTGATCACCAATAACGGACAGGCGACGGATCTGGCGCAGTTCACGTCACTGGGCGTGGACCCACACCGCAAATCCACGCTTATCGTCAAGTCGATGCAGCATTTCCGCGCTGCCTTCGAGCCCATCGCCCGCAAGGTGATCGAGGTCGACACCGGTGCGCTGTCGACCAAGAACTTCTTCGCTCGTCCCTACAGGCACATCCGGCGGCCCATCTGGCCGCTGGACGAGATTTGATCCAGCCGGCGGGGTGTCAGCCCGCAAACGCGAAAGCGCGCTGGGGATTCTCGACGAAGAACTTGTGAACCAGCTTCTCGCCGTCGAAGCCCGCTTCCCCGGCCTCCTCGATGAAGCGCGGTTTCCACTTTTCGAGGATGAAGCCCATGCCCAGCCCGCCCTCGCCATAGCTGGCGAACATCGTCCGCCGGGCGATGTCGCCGCCGACCATGATCTGGTCCTCATGACCCCAGCGCACGAGGTCCAGAATGCAGCGGGTTCGCACGTCTTCGGAATAATATTTGACCCGCGTGATGCCGTCGAAGGAGAAGAACACGCCGGTTTCGGCCACCTTGCGGTGCAGCCACGGATCCGGGTTGCGGTCCAGGTGCGCGATGGTGAGCCGCGCCGGATCGACGCCTTCCGCCTTGACGAGGTCGAGCTGCTCGAGGGCCATCGTGCCGAGTTCGGTGTGCGAATGGATCGGCGCGCCGGTCTCCTTGTGAGCGTCGAGCACCGCCAGCAATATCTTGATCTCCGACTCGTTCATCGTGTTGTAGCCGGTCCCGAACTTGACGACGCCGCCCCTGACATCGGTTCCGTCCATGCCTTCGGTGACCTCGGCGACCACGTGGCGCGCGAGCGCGTCGCGGCTCTGCGAGGCGATCCATTGGTTGAAGGTCATCCCCTTGCCGGGCATCTTGCCCGGCCACATGATCGCCTTGTTGAAACCGGCTGTCGCGATCACCTGCACGCCGGCGGCTTCCGCGATCCGCTTGACGGTGCCGACGTCGCGACCGTAGTCGATCGCCGTGGCGTCGTAGATCGTGCGCCCGCCCGCCTTCGCGAAGAGTTCCAGTTCCGCCTGCGAGGCCTCGGGGCTATCGAGCAGGAGATCGGTATCGCCCTTTTCCTTCCAGAGCTGCGGAATGCAATAGATGTGGTCGTGCGCATAGGTCACGCCCATTTCCGAAGGGTCTATGTCGCCACTCACGGTTCGAACGAAGGCCATGATCCATATCCTTGTGAAAATAGTTTTCTCAAAGATTATAGCTGATTTTCCGGCATCATAAAGTCACAACACGCATCTACGAAAATAATTGCAATGACGCTCGCTTTTGGTAGGTTGGCCGTCGCTGCGCCGTTTGCAGCGCAAACCGTGAGAAGCACATGGCCAAGATCCGCACCGTTCTGGGCGACATCGGGACCGACAGGCTCGGGCTCGTCTATACCCACGAGCACCTGATCACCTATCCTCCGGCGGTCCAGAAGGATCGCGATCTCGAATTGTCGAGCTACGAATGCTCGTTGCGCGAACTGGTCATCTTCAAGGAGTCGGGCGGGACGCTGCTTGTCGAGGCGACGACGCTCGACTACGGGCGCGACCCGTCGGCGATGGCGCGCATGTCCGCCGAGGCGGGTGTGCCGGTCGTCGCGGTCAGCGGCTTCAACAAGGCCGCCTATTTCCCGCACTGGGTCGAGACGACGCCGGTCAACGGCATCGCCGACAAGCTCGTGCGCGACGTTATGGAAGGCATGGACGGCGGATCGCACAAGGCTGGCCACCTGAAATCCGGCGGCTCCTACAACTTCATCCATGCGCTGGAAGACAAGACGACCCGCGCCGTCGCGCGTGCGCACAAGGAAACCGGCGCGCCTGTCTGGCTTCACACGGAAGCCGGTACGATGGGCCTGGAGATGCTCGACATTCTCGAAAGCGAGGGTGTCGACCTGGAGGCGGTCGTCGTCGGCCACTCCGACCGCAATCCGGACCCGTGGTATCACGCCTCGATCGCCAGGCGCGGCGCGACCGTCCAGTTCGACGGCGTCTCCAAGGTGAAGTACCATCCAGATTCCGTGCGCATCGCCTGCGTCAAGGCGCTGGTCGAGGCAGGCCATGCGTCGCGCCTGATGATTTCGGGCGACATGGGGCGCGCCTCCTATCTTGCCGGCTATGGCGGCGGGCCGGGCTTTGCCTTCATCGCGACGAAGTTCATTCCCCGCATGCGCGAGGAGGGCATTTCGGACGATGTGATCGACACCATCTTCAAGAAGAATCCGGTGCGCTGGCTCGCCCGGTTCTGAGCCTTTGAAACCAACGACCAGCGGCGAGCTATCCATGACTGTCGAAGCCAAGAACCTTTCCCGCGATGCCTTTGCCGCACGCATCGCGCAATGTCCCGCGGTGATCCTGCCTCTCGGCGCGACGGAGCAGCATGGCTATCACCTGCCGCTCGGCGTCGACATCATCCTCGCCGAGGCGCTGGCCGTCCGGGTCGCCGAGGCCACGGGCGCAACCGTGATGCCGGCGATGCCCTACGGCTATTCCTGGGTATGGCGCGACGCACCGGGTTCGGTGACCGTCGAATCACGCACGCTCGAGGATGTGATCGTCCAAATCGCGGAAAGCCTTGCCCGTCACGGCGTCCGACACGTGTTCCTGATAAACGGGCACGAGGCGAACGGCGCCACGATGAAATACGCCTCCCGTCGCCTGTGGGACCATGCCGGCGTCAAGGTCTGGCGTCTGTTCTATCCGGACCTGGGCTCCGTGATGGCCGAGCACTGCGAAAGCCCGACCTGGCACGGCATCGTCCATGCCTGCGAGTTTGAGACGTCGCTCATGCTCGCCGTCGCTCCGCACCTTGTCGACATGGACAAGGCAGTCCGGGAATATCCCGACCGTGACCGCGGCTATTTCCAGGGCGGCCGCCCCATGGGCGAGCTCAGCGAGAGCGGCGTTTTCGGAGACGCCACGCTTGCCACCGCCGAGAAAGGCGAGGCGATGCTCTCGATCTTCGTAGACTCCATGGCGCGCGCCGTCCGCGAGATTTGCGCGGAAGCCTGACGTGGTCCATATCGGTCCCATCGCCAAGTCGATCCAGGACCGATCATGAACGACGTCTTCAGCCGCATTTCCAAGATTTATCCCGGGCTGAAGAAGGCCGAGAGGAAGATCGCCGACCTCATCCTCGCCGATGCGGATTTCTTCCTGCGCGGCTCGATTACCGATGTCGCCGAGGCTGCCGGTGTCTCGGCCTCCTCGCTCACCCGTTTCAGCAGGCTCCTCGAGGTCGAAGGCTTCCGTGAACTGAAGCTGTCGATCGCGCAGGCCAAGAGCGCCCAGAGCCCCTATTACCACCAGTCCATCCAGGCCCTAGACGAGGTGGAGATCGCCGGCGGCAGGCTGGAATATCTCTATCTCCAGCAGGTCGTTGCCTCGCTGAACTCGACCTTCACCCGCCTCAACCCGGAAGCGCTGGTCGACGCCATCCGTGCGATACGCTCGGCAAGGCGCATACGCACCTTCGGCGTTGCAGTGTCCGGCCTCATCGCCTCGGAAACGGCAATGCGTCTCATGCGGCTTGGCCTGGAAGCCACCTATGTAGCCGACTCGCATTTCATGCGCATCGCCTCCAGCCTGCTGGGCGTTGGCGACGTCGCCATTTGCATTTCGCACACCGGCCATTCACAGGAAGTGCTCGACGCAGCCGACATGGCCCATCGCCAGGGCGCACAGGTGCTTTGCATGACCGCACCGCATACGCCGCTTTCGCGCAAGGCCGACATCCTCCTGGAAATATCCGTCTTCGAGGAGATCGACATCTACACGCCGTCGATCTCGCATTTCGCCTACCACTATGTCATCGGGCTGCTGGCATTCCATATCGGACAGTCGGCCGAACTGGACCGGGAAGGGCTTCTTGCCAAGATCAAGGCGGGCCTTGCGCGCGGCCAAAGCCCTGAGTCCTAACAATGAAAATTTTTGCATGAAAAAAATATAGCAAATTCAGAGTGATACGAAGACGTCAGCCGAAAAGGAAAATCTTTACATTTCTGGCTGGGCTGTTAGAGTTTCCTCGATGGAAGCTGGCGCCGCTCATCGTTGCGGGGGCGCCGGTCAACGCAAAGGGGAACTGCAATGAGATTTTCCGGCATCTGCACGGGCGTGGCGCTCGCACTTCTCACCCAGGCTGCCCATGCGCAGACCGAGGTGAAGCTTCATACCGGCCTCGGGCCCGCCGAGGGCGCCGAACTCGTCGACGTCTCGCGCTATGAAGCGCGCCGCGACGGCAAATATACGATCGGCTTCTCGAACGTCTTCACCGGCAATAGCTGGGTCGTCCAGCTTCTTGCCGAAGCCGAATGGCGCGCCGCCCAGTTTCCCGAGATCGAGCGCTATATCGTCACCGACGCCAATTTCGACCCCTCGAAGCAGGTGGCCGACGTCGAGGACATGCTGGCTCAGGGCGTCGACGCGATCGTCATCAACCCGACCTCGCCGGTTGCCGTCGTGCCCGTGCTCGAGAAGGCCTATGACGCCGGCGTGGCCGTAATCATCGTCGCGGCCGACGCCGAGACGGAGAAGGCGACCGTCCGCATCCTCGCCGATCAGGTCAAGTTCGGTCGCGACGGCGGCGAATTCCTCGCCGAATCCATGGGCGGCGAAGGCAAGGTTATCGCACTGCGCGGCATCGCCGGCATCTCGGTCGACACCGACCGCTGGGCGGGCGCCGCGGAGGTTTTCGAAAAGCATCCGGGCATCGAGGTCGTCGGCGAGGTCTACGCGCAGTGGGCCTATGACCAGGGCCGTCAGGCGTGCGAGAGCCTTGCGCTCGCTCACCCGCAGATCGACGGCGTGTGGTCGTCGGGCGGCGCCATGACGCAGGCTTGCATCGAGGTCTTCAACGAGCTGGGCCGCGATCTCGTCCCGATGACCGGTGAGGCCAATAACGGCTTCTTCGGCGCATGGAAGGATAACCAGTCTGCCGGCTTCGACTCGATCGCACCGCAGAACCCCACCTGGATGGTTGCCGAAGGTGTGGCCGCCGCCGTGGGCGTGCTCAATGGCCAGGACATCTACGGCGAATACAAGGTCGTCGCCGAACCCTATACCTCGGCCGACCTCGATGAGCTCTATCGTCCGGATCTGAACGATTCCTACTGGGTGGGTTCCATCCTGCCCGACGATAAGCTGAAGGAACTCTACGGCAACTGAGGCTATCATCGTCCTGTCGGCCCGGCCTTGCCGGGCCGATGGCATGCGCGGCACGCTGCGCAAATCTGTGATTTAGTTTGGATGCGATGGTGGCTGCCACTCCCCTGATCCAGGTCGAAGGCCTCAGCAAGAGCTTTGGCCCGGTCAAGGCCCTGCGCGACATGCAGCTCGTCGGCCACGCTGGCAAGGTTCATGCCGTCATGGGCGAGAACGGAGCCGGCAAATCGACGCTGATGAAGCTGCTTTCGGGCGTGTTCAGGCCGGATGCCGGAACGATCCGCCTGCGTGGCGAGACGGTCCAGTTCAACCATCCCAGCGATGCGCATCACGCCGGCATTTCCACCATTTTCCAGGAATTTTCCCTGCTGCCCAACCTGTCGGTGGCGGAAAACCTCTTTCTCGGCCGCACCGGCGAAAACGGCAGGGCCGTCGGGCGCGGCGAGATGAAAGCGAGGACGGTCGCCGCACTTGCCGCGCTCGACCTTCGCATCGATCCCGACCGGCGGGTCGGCGCACTGAGCGTCGGCCAGCAGCAGATGATCGAGATCGCCAAGGGGGTCCTCGCCGACGCGTCGGTCTTCATCTTCGACGAGCCGACCGCCGCGCTTGCCTCGCACGAAGTCGAGACCCTGTTTGCGTTGATCCGCAGGCTCGCCGGCGAAGGCAAGGTCATCTTCTACATCTCCCATCGGCTGAGCGAGATCTTCGCGATCTGCGACGACATCACGATCATGAAGGACGGCGCATTCGTCCGTTGCGTGCCTGCGGCGGAAACGAACGTCGACGAGGTTATCCAGGGCATGGTGGGGCGTCCCATCGAAGAGCTTTTCGAGCCCCGCGCAGCGCAACCCGGATCAGTTCTGCTGTCTGCCAAAGATCTGCGCGGAGAGGCGTCTCCGCATCCTCTATCGCTCGAAATCCGCGAGGGCGAGATCGTCGGGATCGCCGGCTTGGAAGGCCAGGGCCAGCAGGAGCTTATGCGCCTTCTGGCGGGCTTCGACAAAGCCGATGGCGGCTCGCTCGTCCTCGGCGGCGATGCGATCGAGGGGCACTCGGCGCGTCGGCGCATGGCGGCGGGCATCGGCTTCGTCCCGGAAAGCCGCAAGGATGACGGGCTGTTCCTGTCGCTCGACATCGGCGCCAACATGGCCACGGCCGCCATCGCGCGGCGTGGGATTCTGTCTTGGGTTCCCGGCATACGGCAGCAGGTCGGCGGCATCATGAAGGACCTCGCCGTCAAGGCGCCGAACGCACGAACGGCGGTCGTTGATCTCTCGGGCGGCAACCAGCAGAAGGTGGTGCTTGGCCGCTGGCTGCTTGCGGGCGCCCGTATCCTTCTCTGCGAGGAGCCGACCCGCGGCGTCGATGTCGGTGCGAAGCGCGAAATCTACCGCCAGCTCAGGCAGTTCGCCGCCGGCGGGCACGGAATACTCGTCACGTCGCGCGAATTGCCAGAACTTATCGGCCTCTGCGACCGTCTTCTTGTCATCCGCGACGGCAGGATCGTCGCCGAGGTTCCGGCCGAGGGCGCGACCGAGAGCGAATTGCTGCGGGCGGCCTTGCCTGCCGTCGAAAGCCAGGCGGCATGAGCGCCGCATCGCCAAGTGCCCCGCGCAGGCTTCTTGCCCGCTTCCGGCAGGATGCGTTCTGGTACCGCCAGCGCGGCGCGGCCTTGTCCTTCGCGATCCTGGCGTTGATGCTGGCCGCGCTGTCGGTCATCGTGCCCCAGAGCTTCTATTCCGGCACGAACCTGTCGAACCTTGCGGGCCAGCTCGCACCCCTCTTTCTCGTCTCGCTGGGCCAGACCTTCGTGCTTCTGGGCGCCGGGTTCGACCTCTCCGTCGGCGCGGTTATTTCGCTGACCTCGGCCATTCTGACGCTGGATCTGGCCGACCCGGTCAAGATACCGCTCGCTTTCGCCGCAGCCGCTACCGTCGGGCTCGCCAATGGTATGGGCTGCGTCTATCTGCGCGTTCATCCTATCATCATGACGCTGGCGACCAGCTCGATCGTGCAGGGCATCGCCCTGATCCTCCTCCCCACGCCCGGCGGCGTTGCACCGCGCGCACTTGTCGGGCTGGCGTCCGGTTCGTTCCTCGGCCTTCCCGCCGGCTTCTACTGGATCGTCGCCGGCGTCGTCGCCGCGATCTGGCTGATGCACGGGACCGGCTACGGCGTGAAGCTCTATGCGACGGGCCAGAACCCGCAGGCCGCCTGGATAAGCGGCATCGCAGCGCCGAAAATCCGCGTATCGACCTATGTGATCTCGTCTCTGGCGGCCGCGCTCGCCGGTGCCTACCTGACCGGACGCCTCGCGTCGGGCGACCCCAATGTCGGCAGCGCACTGGGGCTCGATAGCGTCCTGGGCGCGGCTCTCGGCGGCACGCTCCTCTCCGGAGGCGTCGGCGGTCCGATCGGAACCATTGCCGGCGTGCTCATCATCGGCATTCTTAACAACGGGCTCAATCTGGCTGGCGTATCGCCCTACTACCAGTTCGTCGTGAAAGGCACGATGCTGATTGCCGCCGTAAGCCTCTTCCGCAGACGCGAGGCCGGCCTGTGAAGAGGATGCTTCTTTCTCTTCCCCCTGCCTTCTGGGGGTTGATAGCGGTCTGCGTGTTTGCGGCCTTCACCCAGCCGCAGTTCCTGTCGCTTCCCTTCCTGATGATCCTGCTGCGTCAGGCAGCGCCGCTCGGCATCGTTGCGCTCGGCCAGACATTCGTCGTGGCCAATCGTTCGCTCGATCTCTCGGTCGGTGCGACGATCGCGTTCGTCAACCTCATCGTCTCGCACGCCATGTGGAACGGCTATCCCCCAGCCGTACCCATCGCCGTGGCGCTCTCCGCCGGACTTTTCATCGGCCTCGTCAACGGCGTGCTGGTAACGGTGCTGCGCGCATCGGCCGTCGTCGTCACCCTTGGCACGGCCGCCATCATCACCGGCATAGGCTTCCTTTACACCGGCGGCGCGCCCGGCAGCTCGATGGCCGACGTGATCAAGTGGCTCGGCCGTGGCCGCATCGGCGTGGTTCCCGTGTCCGGCCTCATATGGCTCGGCTTCGCCATCGTCGCCTATCTGCTGATGCGGCGTCTTACGATCGGTCGCTACATCTTCGCCGCAGGCGACAACCCGTCTGCCGCCACCTATTCCGGCATCCCGGTGAATCGTACGCTACTCGTCTCTCATGTCCTCAGCGGGCTGTTTGCGGCGAGCGGCGGTCTGCTGCTTTCCGGCCTCGTCGGCGTCGGCTCGCTGAACCTCGGCGCCGACTACGTGCTGAGCTCGATTGCCGCTGTGATCCTCGGCGGAGCGGTGTTCGGCGGCGGAGCCGGCGGCGCAGTGGGAACCGTGCTGGGTGCCGCCCTTCTCGTCATGGTCCTCAACCTGCTGACGGTGTTCGGTGTGGACCAGTCAGGCAAGTTGATCGTGCAGGGTCTGGTCATCGCCGTTGCGGCCATCATCTACCAGCAGGGCCGGCGTGGTTGACGGCCTGACGCTCGGGATCGATTTCGGCACCTCCGCGGTCAAGGTTGTGGCGCTGCGTGGGGACGGCACGGTCGCGGCTCACGCGAGCAGCGGCTACGAGACCTTCAAGCCCGCACCGGATCGCGCCGAACAGGAGCCCGAGGACTGGTGGCGCGCGCTTTCGACCGCTGCCGCGTCCGTCATGGCGGAAATCGACCCCGCGAGCGTCATCGCGGCCGGCCTGTCGGGACAATTGAACGGCATCGTGCTGATCGATGCCGACGGCGCGGCTCTCGGACGGAGCCTCATCTGGCTCGACCAGCGCTGTGGCGACGAGGTCGCCGAACTCGAGCGCTCGCATGCCGAGACGCTTGCAGCCAAGGTCTCGTCCCCAACCTCTCCGATCGCGGTGCTGCCCAAGCTGCAATGGCTGGCCCGCCATGAGCCTGCGCGAATGCACCGGGCAAGACATGTGTTTCAGGTCAAGGATTACATCCTGTGGCGCCTCACTGGCGCCGTCGCGACGGATGCCAATGAGGCGTCGGCAACGCTTATGATGAACCTCGCCAGCCGCCAATGGGACGCGGCGCTGGTCGCCCTTTCGGGCCTAGCGACCGGCCATCTGAGCCCGATCCGCGCCTCAACCGAAATAGTCGGCCGCGTCACCGCCGAGGCATCGGCAGCAAGCGGCCTGCCCCGTGGCCTCGGCGTCGTGCCCGGTTCGGGCGACACCGGTGCGCTCGGCGTCGGCTGCGGCGCGTTCGCAGCCGGTACAGCGGCCGTGACGCTCGGCACCGCCGGCCATATCGTCGCCTCCGTTCCCAACCAGCCTCCGGCGTTGGTTCCGGGCCTGTGGCGGATGGCGCACGTCACGCCCGACCGCGAACTATGGCTTGGGCTCATCCCCGCCGGCGGCCTCTCGATCGCCTGGCTCCGCAATCTAGGCACCGGTTTTGCCGGCCGCCCCTTCGGCTTTGACGATCTTGAACGCCTTGTTCAGGCAACGGAGCCCGGATCGGGCGCCGCTGTTTTCCTGCCGTTCCTCGAGGGTGCCGGCACGCCATGGAACGACCCCTCGCGGTTTGCCGCCGTTGCGGGCCTGAACGTCACGCACGGAGCCGGTCATCTCGTGCGCGCCGTCTATGAGGGTGTCGCCTTCAACATCCGTGCCTGTCTGGAAAGTTTCGAGGTGGCCGGAGTCAGCCTTGAGCGGGTCCATCTCGCCGAAGGCGGCGCCCAGTCGCCTGCATGGTGTCAGATCATCGCCGACGTGCTGGACCGCGACGTCCGTGTCGTCGCCGAACGCGACACGTCGGCCACCGGCGCTGCTATTCTCGCGCGTGCGGCGGTCGACGCCACCGACCTCGCAGTGGTCGTCGAACGCTCTGTGCGGATCGCGCGGGTCCACGAGCCTAACCCCGCCGTGCGAGACCGGATAGACCTTTCATGGAAGCGCTTCCAGCAAGAGGCCGGACGCACCAACTAGGTCAGGGCGCCACGCTTGCCGCCCGCATCCTCGTCTCAGTCGAGGCGGGCGAGCAGACCCGCCATCAGCCGCGCCCGTTCCGCAAGGCTGTCCACCTCGATATGCTCGCCCAGCGTGTGAAGCCCCGCACCGCGCACGCCAATCGAATCGAGCGTCGGGATGCCGAGTGCGCCCGTGAAGTTTCCGTCGGAACCGCCGCCGGCGCTGCCATGCGTCAGGTCGAAGCCGATTTCGGCGGCCACCGCCTTGCCCACTTCATAAAGCGCCATGGTGCCCGCGTCCGGCTCCCAGACGGGACGCGTAACCCCGCGCGTCACCTCGAACCGGACGTCGTTCTCCTCCGCCGTCAACGCCAGCATCGCCTCGACGCCCCGGTCAAGATCATCCTGGCGCTTCGCCATCGACAGGGCTTCTGCATGGCAGACTGACGAAACGCAGTTGACCCACTGGCCGGCATGAATGACGCCCACGGAGAAGGTGCAGTCTTCGGTGGTCATCGCTTCCACCTCAAGCAGCTTGCGCGCCATCAGCGCGATCGCCGAGCGACCGTCCTTCAGCGCCCAGCCGGCGTGGCTCGGCCGGCCCTCGGTCTTCAGGTTGAAGCGCGCGATCGCATAGCGGCCGGTCACCGCGCCGCCGTCGGGGCGCGCGGGCTCGGGCACCAGCACATATTTGTTCTTCCGCGCTTCCATCTCGATCAGCTCGCGGGTCGAGGGTGTGCCGACCTCCTCGTCCGGCGTGAACAGCACTGTCACGGGCAGAGGCGTTTCGATGCCAGCCAGCGCGAGCTGCCGGATCGCCTCCACAGCCGCGTAATTGCCGCCCTTCATGTCCTGGATGCCCGGGCCGTAGCATTTGTTGCCGTCACGACGGAAAGGCAGCTTTTGGAGTGTTCCGACAGGATGGACGGTGTCGAGATGGCCGGAGATCAGGATGCCCGGTTTGCCGAAATCCTTGTGCGGAAACCGCGCGCGGACGGAGCCCCCGAACCCCATGCGGCCGGGGATCCGCTCGATCTCGGCGCCTGCGGCCGCCAGATCGTAGCTGGCAAGGTCCATCATCCGGTCGACGGCGGCCGCGTCGAATGTCGGGCTTTCGCACTCGATCCAGGGCTTCAGCCCGGAAAGCATGGCGTCGCTGTCGAAGGGGAGTGCGTTGAGGTTCATGGATGCGTCTTTCGGCATCGGCTGGAATCGCCGGACGGGCGCACGAACCCCGCCGATGCGTCGGGGTTCCGCCCTCGAATGTTAAGCTCAGCTCAGCGGCAGGCGCTTCTCGACGATGCGCGCCATGACGCTGGCGCCCACCGGAAGGATGGCGTCGTCAAAGACGAAACCCGGATTGTGAACCGGCACGTCGCCCCCATGGCCGATGGTGCAATAGGCACCCGGCACGGCCTTCAGCATGTCGGCAAAATCCTCGCTGCCCATCACCAGTTCGTTCTCGGTGGTAATGTTGTCCGCGCCTACGATATCGGAAGCCGCTTCAAGATAGGCTTCGCTCAGATCGGCGTCGTTCATCAGTACGGTGAAGATCGGCCGCAGATCCGCCGTCACCTCGATGCCGAACAGCTTCGAATAGCCCTCGCACATCTCCTCGATCCGCTTGTGGATGAGATCGCGGACTTCGTCGTCGAAATAGCGGATCGTGCCGCAGATCACCGCCTTGTCGGGCACGACATTGTAGGCCGATCCGGAATGGATCTGCGTGACCGACAGCACGGCCGGCTTCACCGCCGGCACGTTGCGGCTGACGATCGACTGCAGCGTCTGCACCAGCGAGGTAATCGCAACGATCGGATCCTTCGAATGGTGCGGCATGGCGCCATGGCTGCCGACGCCCTTCACATGGATGTCGAAGAAGGTCGATCCCGCCATCGCCGGTCCCGGCTTCACGCCAACCTTGTTGGGGGTGGCGAGCGGATTGTTGTGCATGCCGTAGACTTCGTCGCAGGGAAAGCGCTCGAACAGACCGTCGGCGAGCATGGCGCGCGCGCCGCCAAGGCCTTCCTCGGCGGGCTGAAAGATGAACACCGCCTTGCCGGAAAAGTCGCGCGTCTCGGAAAGGTAGCGCGCCGCACCCAGCAGCATGGTCGTATGCCCGTCATGGCCACAGCCGTGAAATTTACCCGCGGATTTCGAGCGCCACGGCAGGTTCGTTTCCTCGTCCATCGGCAGTGCGTCCATGTCGGCGCGCAGTCCCACCGCGCGGCCACCGCCGCCCTTGCCTTCCAGCACGCCGACGACACCGGTCTTGCCGATGCCAGTATGCACCTCGATGCCCCAGGAACGAAGCTTCTCCGCGACGATGCCCGCCGTGCGCGTCTCCTCGAAACCGATCTCCGGATGCTCGTGCAGGTCGCGCCTGATGGCGGTCAGCTCGTCGGCATATTCCTCGATCCGGGGCAGGCTTGGCATGGTCGTCTCCTTGGCATGTGCGACGCTCAGTTCGTCGCGAGTTCCCTGAAATTGGCGAAGTCCCAGCTTCTGCCGGGCGCCGCTTCGATAAGCGCCCGCGTATAGTCGTGCGCCGGGCTGCCCAGCACGTTTTCGGCCGTGTCGTGCTCTACGATGCGGCCGTGCTGCATCACCACCACCTCGTCGCAGATCTGCGCGGCGACCCGCAGGTCGTGCGTGATGAAGAGAATGGCGATGCCCAGCTTTTCCTGCAGGTCGTCGAGCAGTTTCAGCACCTGCGCCTGCACCGACACATCCAGCGCCGACACGGCCTCGTCGGCGACGAGGATGTCGGGCCGCATCGCGATCGCGCGCGCTATGGCGATGCGCTGGCGCTGGCCGCCCGAGAACTGGTGCGGATAGCGCTTGAGCGCGTCGCGCGGCAGGCCGACCAGCTCCATCAGTTCGCCGGCGTGCTTGAGGGCCTCGTCGCGCGACTGGCCGAAATTGAGCAACCCCTCGATCAGGCTGTCGCCGATCGTCCAGCGCGGGTTGAGCGACCGGAACGGGTCCTGGAAGACGATCTGGATATGCTTGCGGTGCGGCTGGAGCGCGGCGCGATTGAGCTTGGCGATGTCGGCCTGCCCGACCCGGATTTCACCGTCTGTCGGATCGATGAGACGCATGATGCAGCGCGCCACCGTCGACTTGCCCGATCCGCTTTCGCCGACGATGCCGAGTGTGCGGCCACGACCAATCGCGAAATCGACATTCTCGGCCGCACGCGTCTGCCGGCCTTTGCCGAAAACGCCGCGCGTATCGTAGATCTTGGTTAGGCCCTTGACGTCCAGCGCCGGGGCGCCATCACGGGAAGCGCGTGCCGCGCGCGGAATCAGGCTCGGAACCGCGGCGAGCAGCTCGCGCGTATAGACTTTGCGGGGCGAACGAAGCAGCGTTTCCACCGGCGCGTGCTCGACGATTTCGCCATGCCGCATGACATAGACGGTATCGGCGATCTCGGCCACCACGCCCATGTCGTGCGTGATGAAGAGCACGGCGGTGCCGTGGCGCTCCTGCAATTCGGCAATGAGCTTGAGGACCTGGTTCTGCGTCGTCACGTCCAGCGCCGTGGTCGGCTCATCGGCGATCAAGAGCTTCGGTTCGAGAATCAGCGCCATCGCGATCATGATGCGCTGGCGCTGGCCGCCCGAAAGCTGGTGCGGGTAGGAGCCGTAGACACGTTCGACGTCGGGCAGATGCACCTGCTCCATGATGTCGATGACGCGATTTTTCTTCTCGGCGGTTCCCAGCCTTGTGTGGCTGTCCAGCACCTCCTCGATCTGCGCGCCGACCGTCATGACCGGGTTCAGCGCCGTCATCGGTTCCTGGAAGATCATCGAGATACGGCGCGCCCGCATCTCCCGCATCGCGCCGGCATCGAGCTCGAGAAGGTTCTGACCCTCCAGCTCGATGCGTCCGCCGGTGACCTCGAGCGAGCCTTTGGGAAGCAGGCCCATGACGGCGAGCGAGGTGACCGACTTGCCGGAACCCGACTCGCCCACGAGGCAAACGGTCTCCCCGTCGCGGATCGTCACGTCGATGGAAGAAAGGATCTGGGTCTGCGTTCTGCCGCCGACGGTCGCGACGGACAGGCCCTTGATTTCCAGCGCTATTGGTCGATCGCAGAAATCACGATTGCGGAAGATCATCGCTCAGGCCTCCCGCTTCTTGAGGCGCGGATCGAGCATGTCGCGCGCCGTGTCGCCGAGCAAATTGATGGAGAGGATGCAAAGCGACAGCATCAGCCCCGGCCAGAAGATCAGTTCCGGCTTGATCTGGAAGAACATGCGCCCCTCGGCCATGATGTTGCCCCAGGTGGGAATCTCGGTCGAAACGCCCGCGCCCAGGAACGACAGGATCGCCTCGGTGAGGATCGCCGACGCGCAGATATAGGTCCCCTGCACGATGATCGGCGCGAGCGTATTCGGCATCAGGTGCTGCCACAGGATCTTCGACATCGACGAGCCGAGCGCGATCGCAGCCTCGACATAAGGCTCCTCGCGCGCCGAAAGCACGACCGAGCGCACCAGCCGCACCACACGTGGAATCTCCGGAATGGTGATCGCAAAGATCACCGACCATATGCTCGGCCCGTTGAGTGCGACCAGCGCGATGGCCAGCAGGATCGAGGGGATCGCCATAAGGGCATCCATGATGCGCATGATGATCGCGTCCGCGGTACGGAAGAAACCGGAGACGAGGCCGATCACCAAACCGATAAAGACGGAAACGATTGCCGCGCCGACGCCAATCAGCAACGAGACCTGCCCGCCGATCATGACGCGGGAGAACAGGTCGCGGCCGTAGGGGTCGGTGCCCAGCCAGAACGTCTCGCTCGGCCCCTTGAGGCGTTGCAGTGCGTTCATGTTCATCGGGTCGTGCGGCACGTAGAGATAGGCCGTGGCTGTCGCCAGTACGATCAGGAAGAGCACGACCGCTGCGATGATCGGGCCGACACCGAGGCGGAAGGACGCCGGAAGCTGGATCGCGCCGAGCACGACCTGCATGGCGGAGGTCGGTTGCGGTTGGCCGGCCATCAGTAGCGGATCCTCGGATCGAAGAAGGTATAGGAGATGTCAATAAGGAGATTGATGAACACGTAGATCGCGCTCGTCAGCAGGATCATCGCCTGGATCACCGGATAATCCCGCGCCAGGATCGCGTCGACGGTGAGCCTGCCGATGCCGGGGATGTTGAACACGCTCTCCGTCACCACCACGCCCGAGATCAGCAGTGCGAAACCGGTGCCGATAATGGTCATGATCGGCACCGCCGCGTTACGCAGCGCATGACGGAACAGCACAATCCGCTCCTTCACGCCCTTGGCGCGTGCGGTGCGCACATAGTCCTCGCCCAGCACCTCCAGCATGCTCGCGCGCGTCATCCGCGCGATCAGCGCGACGTAGATCGTCGCCAGCGTCAGGCAGGGCAGGATTGCCCTAAGGAAGAATGCCTGAAGATTTTCGCTCGGCGCGCTGTAGCCCTGCACCGGCAGCCAGCGCAGGTCGATCGCAAAGATCTTGATGAAGATGTAGCCGATGACGAAGACCGGTATCGAGAAGCCGAGCACGGAAAAGGTCATCACCGCGTAGTCGACCCAGGTCCGGTGGCGCCAGGCGGCGAGCACGCCGAGCGGCACGGCAATCAGCACCGACAGGATGATGGTCAGCGTGCCGATCTGTAGCGTCGGCCAGATGCGCTGGCCGATCAGCCGGGTCACGGGCTGGTTCGAGATGATCGACGTGCCGAGATCGCCTTGGAAAAGCTGCCCGATCCATGTGACGAGCTGGACGTGAAGCGGCTCGGACAGGCCGAGCGACTCGCGGATACGCTCGAGCTGGGCGGGTGTGGCGGAATCACCCGCGATGATCGCCGCGGGATCGCCCGGCGTCAGGCGCAGAAGCAGGAAAACGAAGATCGCGACGATCGCCATCACGGGAATGACGGCAAGGATGCGCCGGATGATGTAGCCAAGCATCGGCGAGGTGGCCCCTTCTGGACTCGGAGGAAATGACGTCCCCCGCCGCGAAGGCGGGGGACGAAGCGGGCCTTACTCGGTCTTGTCGACCTCCCAGAACACCGGCACCGGGGCGGGGATCATGTTGACGATGTTCGTGCGCCGCGACTGGACCGGCAGATACTGACCGAGCGGCACGTAGTTCACGACATCGATGACATGCGCCTGGATGCGCTCCGCGATCTCCTTCTGCGCGTCCGCGGAGGTGGCGGCGATGAACTCCGCGCGCAGCTCTTCCAGCTCCGGGTCCTCGGGCCAGCCGAACCAGGCGTCGTCGCCGCGCCCGTTGACCATCGGGTTGATCAGCGGCGAGGAAATCTCCGGCACCATCCAGTTGGTGAAGAAGATGTTCCAGCCGCCTTCCGAAGGCGCCGACTGGCTGGCGCGGCGCGTCACCAGCGTCTGCCAGTCCATCGCCTGCATGTCGACGTTGAAGCCGGCTTCGCGCAACTGCTGCGCGGCCACGACAGGCTGGGCGGTAAGCGTCACCACATCGGTCGGCTGCATCAACACGACCGGGGTGCCGTCATAGCCGGCTTCCTCAAGCAGCGCCTTGGCGCCGGCCGCGTCGCCGGCGCCCGTGAGGCTCTCCGTTCCCGTAGCGGACTCGAGTGGCGTTCCGCACCCGAACACGGCACCGCACATCTGGTAGTATTCGGGATTGCCGATCAGGGTTGCCAGCACCGGCTCCTGGCTCATCGCCATCAGGGCCGCCTGCCGGATCTTCACATCGTCGAACGGCGGGTGCTTGAAGTTCATGCGGCCCATCGTCTGGTAGCCGAGCGGGTCGCGCACCTCAACCACGACGTCCGGGCTGGCTTCGAGGATCGGCAGCAGGTCGATCGGCGTCTGCTCGAGATAGTCGATCTCACCCGAAACCAGCGCGTTGATCGCCGTCTGGGCGTCGGGCATCGCCACCCATTTCACCGTGTCGACGTTGACGACCTTGCCGCCCGCCATCCAGTCGACGGGCTCCTCGCGCGGCACATAGTCCGCAAACTTGGCGTAAGTCACCGAGACGCCGGGTTCGAATTCTTCCTCCACGAAGACGAACGGTCCCGATCCGGTATAATCGGTGATCGCCTCGTCGGCGGAGGTTTCGGCTACACGCGCCGGCATGATGAAAGGCGGCACCGCCGATTGCTTGCTGACGATGTCGAGCAGCGGGCCGAAGGGCTCAGATAGGGTCCAGGTAACGGTCTTGTCGTCCGTCGCTTCCAGGCTCGCGGTCACGTCGAAGATGAGCTGACCGCCGGAATCGCGCTTGCCCCAGCGCTGCAGCGAGGCAACCGCATCGGCGGCCGTCACAGGCTCCCCATCGTGGAACTTGAGACCGTCACGCAGCGTGAATGTGTAGGTCAGCCCGTCGTCGGAGACGGCGAATTCCGCCATCTGTGGCTGCGGCGTGAAGTTCTTGTCCTGCGCGACCAGCACGTCATAGATCATGTAGCCGTGATTGCGGGTGATATGCGCTGTGGTGATGATCGGGTCGAGCACGCGCAGGCCCGAATGCATTACCGCGGTGATGGTTTCGCCGTCCTGAGCGAGCGCGGCGCCGGCAGATATGATGGCCGTGGACGCCGCCAGCATGGCGGCGGCTGCGATCGAGCGGCCCCTGGCCAGGAACGACGTAGAAAAGTCGTGAGACATCAGTGTCATCTGTTTCCCTCTTCGTTTGGTTTTGCCTGTGGTTCAGTCCGGTCTTGTTGCCGGTTGGTATAACGGAGCCGCCTCATACCGCGCGGCGAACGGCCTCCTCACCTTGAAAGGGGCGGCCGCCGGGTGACAGCCGCGTGCCCGGCCGCAACCGCTTGAATGGCAGGTCGGCCGGGTCGAGCGCCATCGGGCCGGGCGCGGTCGCCACGAGGATTGCTTCGGCGTTCGGCTCGAAATCGGCGCGAAAATGCACCGAGCTCTTGTTGACGAGAATAGCCTGTTTTTCGGGCTCGATGCCGACAAAACGATACATCTCCCGGTCGGCGAGTTGAGCCTTGAAGGTCGATACGACGATCGTGACCCCGCCGATGGAGAGGCAGGCGGACGGGCCGAGATTCATCTGCGCCCCGCCATAATACGGCCCCGTCGCGACAAAACGGCCGTCCGAAATGCGCTCGACGCGGAACGTGCCTTCGAGCGGCGCATCGCCGGGAATGCCCGAATGGCCGCCCAGCGCGATCGTGATCTCCGCGCCCTCGCCTGCCTCATGGGCGGCCCTCGCCGCCTCGGGGTCAACCATCAGGCCCGTCGCCGCGCGTTCCACACCCGCATCGATCAGGGCGCGCAACATGCCGGTCGTGTTGGAGTCTCCGCCGGCGCCCGGATTGTCCTGCGTATCGGCGATCACCACCGGGCGGCTCGCGCCAGCGGCAAGGCGCGCGGCCTCGCGCACCGCCTCGGCAGGCGAATAGGCCTTGCCGGCGAACCGCGTCTCGCGGTCGAGAAACGCCCGCTCCAGCCGATCGGCCGCGGCATCCGCCTCTTCCTGCGTTTCGGCATAGGCGAGCACGCTCGGCAGGCAATCCTCGAAGTCGGCCGCCGGAAACCCGGTAAGGATCGATGCGCTCGAAACCGGCCCGGCCTCGGCCGCCCGGACATCTTCGTAGAGCGAGCCTGCCGGCTCGATCATCGTGCACTGCCACGGGATGGGGATCAGGAAAGGCACCTGCCGGAACGCCTTCGCGAACGGCTTGCCCCGCGCCATCACCCGGTCGAGCTGTGCGGCAGCGCGATAGCCGGTCTCGGCCATGTCTACATGCGGGTAGGTGCGAAAGGCGACCAGCACGTCGGCAAGGTCCACCATCTGGCGCGTCACGTTTCCATGAAGGTCGAGGCTCGCCGCGATCGGCAGGTCCGGCCCCGCAACCGCGCGCAGCCTCGCCAACAGTTCGCCCTCCCCGTCGTCGACATGCTCGGCGACCATCGCACCATGGAGGTCGAGCAAAAGTCCGTCGAGGGGGCCGGCCCCGCGCAGCCGTTCGACCAGTTCGTCCGCTATGGCTTCATATGCCTGCTTCTCGACATGCGCCGACGGGATCGCGCCGGTCCACAGCAGGGGCACCAGCTCCCAGCCCGCCTCCTTCGCGTAGTCGACGAAGCCGCTGATGCCGAGATTGACGCCACCGCAGCGGGTTAGGATCTCGTCGCCACGGCTCAGCGGGAGATAGCCACCGCCCTGTTCGAAATTATCGTAGCGGGCCAGTGTCGGCGCAAACGTGTTCGTCTCGTGGAGGAAGCCGCCGATGGCAACACGTTTGCTCATCCAACCTACCATCTTGTCCCGATTGACCCAGTGCGAGAATAGCTTGTATCGACAGGCGATACAGTTATATCGCTACTCAACGGTAGTGAGGGTCAAACAGTTCGTCAACAGGCAAGCGGGGAATGGAATGCTACGCAACATAGTCAGCGGCGAGAACGGAATTCGCGACCCCGACGACGGCGTGCGCGAAGATCCGCTCTTCGTGCAGGCGGTGGCACGCGCGATGCAGGTGCTTTCCGCTTTTCATCGCACGCAGAGGCCGCTGAGCCTGACGGCGATCGCGGAGGCGAGCGGCGTCGGCCGCAGCGCGGCCCAGCGCGTGGTGCATACGCTTCAGACACTCGGCTACATCGAGCGTGACGAGGACGGGCGCGGCTATATCCCGGGCATCAGGCTGCTCGACCACAGTCACGACTATCTGCGGCTCAACTCGCTCATCGAACGCGCCACACCGGTACTGCTGGACCTGCGCCGCAACGCCCGCGAGCGCGTCGACTTCAGCCTGTTCGACGATCTGCGCATGGTCTACGCGGTGCGCATGCAGAGCAAGCGCGAGACGTTTTTCGCCACCCTGGTCGGCCATTCCGTGCCGACGCTGTGTACCTCCGGCGGTCGCGCCGTGATGTCCCGTCTTCCCCATGCGGAAGTCGAGGACATCATCGCGCGGTCCGACCGTCGCCCTTTCACCGACAAGACGATTACCGATCCGCAGGAAGTCCACGAGAAGATCGCGGAGGCACGCCAGTTCGGCTATGCGCTGACGGTCGAGGAGGTGCTGGTCGGCGAGGTGGCAGTCGGTGTCGCCGTGCTTGGCCCAAACGGAAGACCGCTCGGCGCCATCCATATCGCGGGCTCGCTCAGTGAATGGACCCCCAGCGCCTTCGCCGAACGGTTCGCACCGCTCGCGTCGGAGGCAGCCCATGCGATCAATCGGGTCAGGTAACCGATTGGCCATGCTTCCCGCTGGCCCATCGCGAAGGCTTGCCGCAGCGCTTGTGATCTTGCGTCGGATAGAGCAAACAGGGCCATGCGCGGGCTTTTCCTGAACATTGCCGCATTGCTGGACCGCATCACGCGCGCCGCCTGCATGGTCGCGGTGCTGCTGCTGGTGGCGGCGGTGCTGACGATCGTCGTGCTGCGCTACGGCTTCGGGGTTGGCTATATCGGCCTTCAGGACTTCGCCAATTATGCCTTCGCGATCCTGCTTGCGCTTTCGGTTCCTGTCTGCCTCGCCCAGGGCGGCCATGTGCGCGTCGAGGTGATCTCGGAGCGCATGGGCCCGTCCTATCTGAGGATCGCCGATGCCGTCGCGCTGGTCCTGTTCCTGATCCCGGCCTTCGGCCTGCTGATCTGGGCCTATTGGCCGGAGCTGCGCTACGCATGGCAGATTCGCGAGGCGTCGATCGAGACCGGTGGCCTGCCGGGCCTCTATCTGGTCAAGACGACGCTGCCGATCGCCGCCGGGCTTACGATTGTTCAGGGCATCGCCGCCGTCCTTCGCGCCGGGCCCGGCGAGGGGGCCTCATCGTGATCGCGCAGGAACTCTTCCTGCTACTACTGCTGCTGGGCCTGTTCGCAGGCATCCTCAGCGGCATCCCGGCCATGCTCGCCATCGCCGGTGCGCCTTTGGTGACCGCGGTGATCGCGAGCCTATTCGGCGTCTTCGACCTGGCGTTCCTGAAATTCTTCCCCGCCCGTGTCTGGGGCATCATGTCCAACAGTCTGCTGATGGCTGTGCCGCTGTTCGTGCTGATGGGCGTACTGCTGGAGCGGGCGCGCCTGGCGGAAAACATGCTGACCGTTCTGGCGCGCATGATGGGCGGCAGCGCGCGCGGCATGGGCCTCTCGGTTCTGCTTTTTTCGGCGATGATCGCCGCGGCCACCGGCATTATCGGCGCCACCATCGTGATGCTGGTGCTCGTCAGCCTCAAGCCGTTGCTGGAGGCGGGCGTGCCGCCGCGCCGCGCCAGCGGCCTCATCTGCGCTTCCGGCACGCTGGGACAGATCATTCCCCCATCCATCATCCTCGTTCTGCTCGGCGACCAGATCGGCAACACCTATCTCGAAGCCCAGCAGCAAGCGGGCAATTTCGCGCCGCTGCCCGTCTCCGTCGCCGATCTCTTCGCCGGTGCATTGATCCCCGGCCTGATCCTCGTCGCGCTCTACGCGCTTTACCTGACGGTGGTCATGCGCCCCGCGCGTCAGGCAGCCAAGCCGCCATCGCAACCGCGGGTTCATCCGCGCGAGGTGATCTTCACCTTCCTGCCGCCCATGCTGCTGATCCTCTCCGTGCTCGGCTCGATCCTTGCCGGTGTCGCCACGGCGACAGAGGCAGCCGGGCTCGGCGCCGTCGGCGCACTGCTCATGGCTGCCTTCGCCACAACTGAAAACCGGAGCGTCCGTACCTTGCTCGCGGCTGCGGGGCTCGCTGCCTTCGCCCTCGTTGCGCTGCGGGCGGCGGGCATCGGCAGGACCGCAACCGACAGCGCCGCGGGCCTGTTCGCAATCGTCGCCGTGGCGCTGATCGCGATCGGCACGCTTGCCGCCGCGCTTAAGCTCTGGCGCAGCGGCCTGCTGCAGCCTTCGCTTAGCGAAACCATGAAGATTTCCGGCATGGTGTTCGGCATCGTGATTGCCGCCTCGCTGCTCGCGCTCGTCTTCCGCGGCTTCGGCGGCGACCGTCTGGTCATGGAACTGATGCGCAGCCTGCCGGGCGACCAGATGGGCGCGCTGCTGGTCATCATGCTGGTGGTCTTCCTGCTCGGCTTCATCCTCGAAGCTGTCGAGATCATCTATATCGTCGTGCCGCTGATGGGGCCTGCGATCCTCGGTACCGACATCTCGCCGGTCTGGTTCGGCGTCCTGCTGGCGATGAACCTGCAGACATCATTCCTGACGCCGCCTTTCGGCTTCGCGCTTTTCTATTTCCGTTCGGTGGCTCCCCGCTCGATCACCACCGGCGACATCTATCGCGGCGTAGCGCCATTCGTGGTGCTCCAGCTTGCTGCGCTTGCCACTCTCGTGGCAATACCGGAACTTGCGACATGGCTGCCTTCGCTGATCTTCGGCTAGGGCTGCCATCAACCCTGGGAGGAACCATGAAACGCAGGACTTTTCTTGCCGGCGGCGCCGGACTTGCCGCAGCCACCAGCCTTGCAGCGCCCGCCATCGCGCAGGGCCGCGTACAGTGGAACATCGCTTCCGCCTTCCCCAAGGCGGCACCGGGTGTCGGCACCAACGTCACCCGCTTCGCCGAGATGGTCGCCACCATGTCCGACGGCCGCATCCAGCTCGAGGTCTACGGCGCGGGCGAGCTGGTCCCACCCTTCGGCGTTGAGGACGCCGTCCAGCAGGGCAACGTGCCGGTCGGCCACGGCCCGACCTATTACGCGGCAGGCAAGAACCCCGCCCTGCATTGGTACACGGGCGTTCCCTTTGGCCTCACTTCGACCGAGCATGTCGCATGGCTGAAATGGGGCGGCGGTCAGGAAATCTGGGACGACATCTACGCCCAGCGCAATCTCAAGCCGTTCTATTCGGGCAATTCCAACACGCAGTCCGGTGGCTGGTTCAAGAAACGCATCGAAGGCGTCGCCGATCTCCAGGGCCTCAACATGCGCATTGCCGGCCTCGGCGGCGAGATGCTGCGCAAGCTTGGCGTCAACGCCGTGCTGCTGCCGCCGACGGAAATCTTCCAGGCACTGCAGTCCGGCGCCATCGACGCGGCCGAATGGGTTGGCCCGATGCTCGACCAGGCCTTCGGCCTGCAGCGCATCACCAACATCTGCTACATGCCGGCCTATGCCGAGCCCGGCGCTGCCGTCGCGGTCGTCTTCAACCAGGACGCCTGGGCCGAACTGCCCGCCGACCTGCAGACCATCTGCCAGCACGCCGCCCATGCGGCCGCGCTCGAGATGCACGCGCAGTTTGACTATTTCAACGCGCAGTCGTTCAAGGCGCTGAAGGATGAGGGCGTCGAGTTCCTCGATTTTCCCAAGGACGTGATCGACGCGATGCGCGGCGCCTGGGAAGAGGTTCGCGAAGAGCTGCGCGGCCAGAGCGAAGATGTCGCGCGGGTCCTGGAAAGCTACGATGCCTACTACCAGACGGCACATGCCTACAGCCGCGCCATGACGGAACCGCTGCTCGCCGGCAGAAACTGATCCGCATCCTGCCCTCTCCCGGCAACGGGAGAGGGTCCTTCCACCGCCGGAACGCTACCCCAGAAGCCACTCATGTTCCGGTGCGTTGTGGAACTTCCACGTGCGCGTCGGGCCGGCCATTACGTTGAGATAATAAAGGTCGTAGCCGTGGCAGGCCGCGCAGGGGTGGTATCCCTTGGGCACCAGCACAACGTCGCCGTCCTCGACCGCCATCGTCTCGTCGAGTTCGCGCCGGCCGGTTTCGTCGGCATCGGTATAGACCCGCTGGAAGGCGAAGCCCTGCGGCGGGTTGAGGCGGTGATAGTAGGTTTCCTCCAGCAGCGACTCGCGCGGCAGGTCGTCGCGGTCGTGCTTGTGCGGCGGATAACTCGACGTGTGGCCGCCGGGCGTGATGACCTCGACCACGAGCAGCGAATCCGCTGGCTCGCCTTCGGGCAGGATATTGGTGACGTAACGCGTATTGGTGCCCTGGCCGCGTACTTCCTGGCCTAACGCATCCGGCGCGATGACCCGCACAGGCAGCCCACCGCCGAGACCCGGCGCGGTGCAGACTGCAAGCACCACATCGCTTTCTGCAGTGACCGACCAGTGTTTGCCCTGCGGGACATAGACCGACCACGGCTTGCCTTCGAAGGGCGACATGCGCGCGCCGAGCACGCCGAGCTGCTCGCCACCCGCCACGGTCTCGCCCTTGCCCGAGATGAAGACGAGGCACGCCTCCCGCCCGCCGGTCTCCGCTTCGGCCGTCTCGCCCGGAGCCAGCCGGTAGAGTTCGAAACCGACATGCTGCCAGCCGGCGTTCTCCGGGGTGACGGCGATCACCCTGCCCGAGCGTCCCTGCGGTTTCACATGCAGTTGAGGCATGGTTCTACTCCTTGCTTGGCGGCTCGTAGGCGATGAGGAAGCTCCACACGCCATAGGCCCCTACCGCCCCTGCCAGCATCGCCCAGCCTGTCTGTCCGTTCACCAGTTCCAGCACCGCCCAGCCGAAACAGGCGAGCACGATGCCGACGCGCAGCCAGAGCGGGCGGAAGAAATCGTTGCCGTTCATGAAAACCCCGCTTCGGAAAGGAACCGCGTCAGGTTTGCATGGCCGAGCCGCGCATAGGCGGCAGGCTCGGCCTTTTCCGGGTCCTGCTCCGCTTCCACCACCACCCAGCCGGAATAGCCCGGCAATTCCTTGAGGACGCGTACATAGTCGATCATGCCGTCGCCGGGCACCGTATAGACGCCTTCCAGCACGGAATCGAGGAACGACCAGTCCTCGCGATTGGCGCGCCACATCACATCCTCGCGCACATCCTTGCAATGGACGTGGCCGATGCGGTCGCGGTAGTGCCGCGCGAGCCGCGCCGGGTCCGCGCCGCCCCATGTCGCGTGGCCCGTATCCAGCAGCAGCTGCACGCCATCGCCCGTCACAGCCATGAAGCGGTCGATCTCGGCCTCGGTCTGCACGCATGTACCCATGTGGTGATGATAGACGAGTTGCAGCCCGTATTCAGCCCTCAGCGCAGAGGCAAGTGCTGTGTAGCGCTCGCCGAATTGCGCCCAGTCGTCCTTTGCAAGCACCGGGCGCGCCGACAAAGGCACGGCGCGGTTGCTGTGGATCGCGTTGGAGGTCTCGGCGGCAATGAAGACGCCGCAGCCCATTTCGGCAAGCAGGGACGCATGATCCCGCGCGGCCGCGAGTTCGGCGTCGACGTCTCGCACCAGCAGCTCGGTCGACCACCAGCCACTCACCAGCTTGTGGCCGAAGCGTTCGAGAACAGGCCGCAGCTCGGCCGCGCGTCGCGGAAACTTGTTGCCCAGTTCCATGCCGACGAAGCCTGCAGCCTGCGCCTCGGCCAGGCACCGCTCCAGCGGAATATCTCCGCCGATCTCGATCATGTCGTCGTTGGACCAGCCGATGGGGTTGGCGCCGATGCGGATCATGTTGGTCGTATCTCCCGTTGCCTTGTCTCGGATCCGTCACTCGCCGATGCGCTGCTTTTCCCGAGCGTCCTCATAGGATGCGCGGGCAGCGCGCACGTCCTCGCGCTCGCTCACTTCGGGCACCGCCACGTCCCACCAGTGCCCGCCCGCCTCGGTGCTTGCAAGCGGATCGGTGTCGATCACCACGACGCTGGTCCGGTCGGATTCACGCGCCGCCTGCAGCGCCGTTTCCAGTTCCGCGATGGAGGCCACCTTGACCGCACGTGCACCGAGGCTTGCCGCGTGGGCGACGAAATCGACCTCGGGCAGCACCTCGTGCTGCGCATCCTTGAGCAGATTGTTGAAGCTCGCACCCCCGGTGGCGACCTGGAGCCGGTTGATGCAGCCGAAGCCGCGATTGTCGAGCAGCACGATCGTCAGCTTGAGCCCGAGCATCACCGATGTAGCGATCTCGGAATTGAGCATCAGATAGGACCCATCGCCAACCATGACGACCACCTCCTTGTCCGGTCGCGCCATCTTGGCGCCCAGGCCGCCTGCGATCTCGTAGCCCATGGCCGAGAAGCCGTATTCGGCATGATATGAACCCGGCCCGCCGGCCTGCCAGAGTTTATGCAGTTCGCCCGGCAGGCCGCCCGCCGCATGCAGCACGATCGCGTCATTGCCGATCGCCCGCTGCACGGCACCGATCACCTGCGCGTCGCTCGGCAGCGCTGCGTTGGTGGCGGCCGTCACCAACGCAGCGGCCTCCCGCCATGTAGCCTTGCCTGCCTGCGCATCGGCGGTCCAGGCGGCGGGCGCTGCCCACCCGGCAAGAGCAGCCGACAGTTCGCCCAGTCCCTCGCGCGCATCGGTCACCAGCGTCAGCGCCCGATGCTTGCCGGCGTCGAACGGCTGGACGTTGAGGCCGACGATGCGCTTGCCTGGATCGGCAAACAGCGACCAGGATCCGGTGGTGAAATCCTGCAGGCGCGTGCCGACCGCGATCACGAGATCGGCCTCGCGCGCCAGCCGGTTGGCGGCTTCGGTCCCGGTAACGCCAACCGCGCCCATGTTGAGCGGATGGCTGTCCGGCAGCGAGGATTTGCCGCCCTGCGTTTCGCAGACGGGAATGCCGCACGCTTCCGCCAGCGCTGCCAGCGCATCGGCAGCACCCGAATAGAGAACGCCGCCGCCGGCGATGATGAGCGGCTTTTTCGCCGCCCTGATCGCTGCGACAGCCCCTTCGAGTTCGCCCCGATCCGGGCGCAGACGGCGCGGCAGCCACAGCCGCTCGTCGAAGAAGCTTTCCGGATAGTCGTAGGCTTCCGCCTGCACGTCCTGGCACAGCGCCAGCGTCACCGGCCCGCACTCGGCCGGGTCGGTCAGCACCTGCATCGCACGCGCCATCGCCGGCACGATCTGCTCCGGCCGCGCGATGCGGTCGAAATAGCGCGAGACCGGCCGGAAGCAGTCGTTGGCCGAAACGGTCGCGTCGGCAAAGCTCTCCACCTGCTGCAGCACCGGATCGGGGATGCGGCTGGCGAACACGTCGCCGGGCAGCAGCAGCACCGGAAGCCTGTTCACATACGCAAGGGCTGCCGCCGTCACCAGATTGGTCGCACCCGGCCCGATCGACGTCGTGGCCGCCATCATGCGACGGCGGAAACTCGCCTTCGCATAGGCGATCGCCGCATGCGCCATCGCCTGCTCGTTGTGGGCGCGATAGGTCGGCAGCGCGTCGCGCACCTGATAGAGCGCTTCGCCGAGCCCCGCGACATTCCCATGACCGAAGATCGCCCATACGCCTGCAAAAACCGGCACGCGCGCGCCGTCGATCTCGGTCGTCTGGCGGGTCATGAAGCGCGTCAGCGCCTGCGCCATCGTCAGGCGCGCGGTCCTCGTCATGTCCTTCCTCCCTCTGCGTTCACGCCGCCCTGCCCGCTCTTGCCGATTGCCAGGCCCGCGTCAGGCTGTCGAAGCGCTCCGCCATCTCGGCAATCGCGGCCTCGTCGGAAATTTCGCCGGCAAACCAGCTCTCCGCCGCGCTCATGAACAGTGTCCTGCCGACAGCAAAGCCCTTTACCACCTGCACATCGGCGGTTGCCGCGAATGCCGCCTCGAGTTCGGCCTGCGGGGCCTCCAGCCCGAGCAGCATGACGCCCCTGCACCAAGGGTCGTTGCGTTCGATCACCGATGCGATGGCATTCCACGCCACAGGCGAGGCCTGCGGTTCGAGCTTCCACCAGTCGGGCTTGATGCCGAGCGCGTAGAGCTCCTCCAGCGCGGTCGCCACCGTGTCGTCGGCGAGCGGCCCGTGCTTGCCGCAGATGATCTCGATCAGCAGTTCGCGTCCGACCTTGCGCGCGGCATCGAACAGCGCCCGCAGCTTCTCCTGCTGCTCCGCCTTGAGCGCCGGCGGATCGTCGGGCCGGTAGAAGCACAGGCACTTGATGCAGTGGTCGACTGGCCATTCCACGAGCTGCGAGCCGATATCCTGACTGAACTCGAAGCGCAGCGGGCGCGAGCCCGGCACCTCGACCGGCCGGCCAAGCCACGAAAACTCGTGCCGCGCGAACTCGAACAGCGCCTCGCGCCCGAACCGTTCGTCGATCAGCATGCCATAGCCCGGCTTCCCGCCGGCAACCTCCGCCGCCGCCCTTACGGCCAGCGTCTTGAATGCGCCGATGCGGGCCGCGTCCTGCCCGTGGCGCGCGGCGAGTTCCTCGAACTGCGCGCGGTGGTCGACCGCAAAGGCCATGATCGACGGGATTTCCGTGCGCCGCGTGGTCGCCCAGTGGACATGGTTTATCGCCTCGTCCTTGCGCAACGCGTGGTGCCGTGAGCCATGCTTCAGGAAGAATTGCAGCTCCTCGAAGGTCGGGATCTCCGGCGCGCAGAGCAGTCGCGACACGGCAAAGGCGCCGCATGCGTTGGCCCATGTCGCCGCCGTCTCCAGCGGCTCGCCGCGCAGCCAGCCGCGCAGGAAACCCGACATGAAGGCGTCGCCGGCACCCAGCACGTTATAGACCTCGATCGGAAAGCCGCGCCCGACGATGCCCTGCTCCAGATCGTCGGGGATCGCGCCGTCATAGACGATGCAGCCCATCGGGCCACGCTTCAGCACGATCACGGCCTGCGAATGCACACGGATCGTCTTCAGCGCTGCCGGCAGTTCGCTCTCGCCCGAAGCGACCAGCACTTCCTCCTCCGTGCCGACGATCAGGTCGCATTCGGCAAGCACCGATTTCATCTTTGCCGAAACGGCGTCCGAGGCAATGTAGCGGTTGTCTCCTTCCGCATGGCCCGCAAGCCCCCACAGGTTCGGCCGGTAGTCGATGTCGAGCACGACCTTGCCGCCGGCCTCGCGCATCAGCCGCATCGCCTTGCGTTGAGCGGCCTCGGTTCCCGGCCGCGAAAAATGCGTGCCGGTGACGACGACGGCGCGCGCCCGGCCGATGAAATCGGCAGCGACGTCATCTTCGCCAAGCGCCATGTCGGCGCAGTTCTCGCGATAGAAAAGCAGCGGAAACGACCTGTCGTCCTGCACCGAGAGGATCGCCAGCGCCGTCAGCCGCTCCGGGTCGGCGACGATGCCGTCCGTGCTCACACCTTCGCGTCCGAGCTGCTCCCGGATGAAACGGCCGAACTGCTCGTCGCCGACGCGCGTCAGCAGCGCCGAGCGCAGGCCCAGCCGCGCCGTGCCGATCGCGATGTTGGCGGGGCAGCCGCCGACCGACTTGGCGAAAGACGCCGCATCCTCCAGCCGCGCGCCGATCTGCTGACCATAAAGGTCGACAGAGGCGCGCCCGATGGTGATGACGTCGAGTTCAGCGGTGCGTTCGCCTGCCGAGGCGGCCATGTTGTCCTCCAGCTTTTCGCAGGGCCGAAACACCGGCCTCTCGCCGCCGGCATCCTCAATACGAAATATCAATTCCAATGTAACGTCAATATGGAATAGACATTCCTTTTATGGCTATGCCGCTTCCTAGCCGGCGAGACGGCGCCGTTCCTCCGCGCAACCGACCGCAAGCGTCATCGCCAGCGCCATGGTCGCGCCGAGCGAGCGGAAGCCCGAAAAATCCGATTCGGCAACCTCGAACCAGACCGCAGCGAACTGCGCCAGCGGCGAAAAGGCGCTGTCGGTGATGGCAACGATCGGCACCCCGCGCTCGTGGAGCACCCGCACCTCGTCGATCGTGGCTGGCGCATAAGGCGAGAAACTCACCGCGATCACCGCATCGCGCGGCGTGGCGAAGCCGATGATCTCCGGCTGGAGCCCGGATGCGGACTCGATGATCTGGCTGCGCACATGCAGCTTGCCGAGCGCGTAGCCGAGATAGCTGGCGACCGGAAACGAGCGTCTTTTGGCGAGGATGTAGAGCGTCTCCGCCCGGGCTAGGATACCGACCGCCCTGTCGAGCGTTGCCTCGTCCACGCTGCGCGCCATCAGGTCCAGCGAGCGGACCGATGCGGCGAGGAACCCGTCGAGCATCGCCCGGTTGGTCGTGCCGTTCTGCGCCTCGTCCCGCAGTGCGGCCAGCCGCTCCTCATAGGTCGTGTTGCGCTCGCGCAGACGTTCACGAAATACCGACTGCAGGCTCGTGAACCCGTCGAAGCCGAGCTGCTGCGCGAAGCGGATCAGCGTCGAGGGCTGCACGCCGGCCGAGGCCGCAATGCTGGCCGTCGTGCCGAAGGCGATCTCGTCGGGGTTGTCCAGCGCATAGGCAGCCACCTGCGCAATGCGCTTCGGTAAGACGCTGCGCTGCTCAAGGATCGTTTCCCGCAGCGTTTCATAATCTCTTGGATAGGCAGCCTCGCCGGCCGGCGAACGGTCATTCATCCCAGTGTCGTCTCCCGGCCTCACAGGCAGTTAAGCGCCGCGCTGGCGCCAATGAACTAAACATTCCATTTTTGATGGAAATAGACTAAATCATTCGCATCAGCTTGCCAAGCGATGGGAGAGAGCATGGTTGCGAATATCGGCGTGGGCCTGATCGGCACCGGTTTCATGGGCAAATGCCACACGCTCGCCTGGAAGGCGGTCGGCACCATCTTCCCCGACATGCCGGCAATCACCCTTGCCCATCTCGCCGAGGTCGATGCCGATCTGGCACGGCGGCGCGCCGACGAGTTCGGATTTGCCCGGTCGACCGACGACTGGCGCACCGTCGTCGCCGATCCGCAGGTCGATGTCGTGTCGATTGCCGCACCCAATGAATTCCATCCCGAAATGGTAATCGCGGCCCTCGAAGCCGGCAAGCATGTCTGGTGCGAGAAACCGATGGCGCCCGCCCTCGCCGATGCCGAGCGCATGGCGCGGGCGGCACGGGCGGCACGGGCGAGCGGCAAGGTTGCGGTGCTTGGCTACAACTACATCCAGAGCCCCGCGATGCGGCATATAAGCCGCCTGCTCGCCGACGGCGCAATCGGCACCATCGCCCAGTTGCGCATCGAGATGGACGAGGACTTCATGGCCGACCCGGAGGCCATGTTCTTCTGGAAACATGAAGCCAAGTCCGGCTACGGCGCGCTCGACGATTTCGCGGTGCATCCGCTCTCCATCGTTTCGGTACTGTTCGGCCGCGTCGCGCGCGTGGTCTGCGACATGGCAATGCCCTATCCCGACCGGCCGATGCATGGCGGCGGGCGGCGCGACGTCGAAACCCACGACATCGCCTCCGCGCTGATGCAGCTCGAAAGCGGCATCCCGGCCACCTTGCAGGTCAGCCGTTCGGCATGGGGCCGCAAGGGCCGCCTCGCGATCCAGATCTTCGGCTCGAAGGGCACCATCCTGTTCGATCAGGAGCGCTTCAACGAGGTGCAGCTCTATCTCACCGCCGATCCCGTGGGCGAACAGGGCTTCCGTACCATCCTCAGCGCGCCCCGGCACGAACCCTATGGGCAGTTCGTGCCCGCGCCGGGCCATGGGCTGGGGTTCAACGACCTCAAGACCATCGAATGCCACGAGTTGATCACGTGCCTTTCCGGCGGGGGCGCTCGCGTCATCGACTTCGATAGGGGCCTGGAGATCGAGCGTACCGTGCATGCAATGGCCCGCTCGCATGCCGAACGGCGCTGGATCGACGTCGTCCACCCCGCCGCATAGACCGGCGGCACCACACGGCTACAGTCGGACGGTGCGGCCTTCCCTGGCGGAGGTCAGCGCCGCGTCCGCGAGCCGCAGCGCCGCAAGCCCGTCCGCCCCGCTCGGCGAAGGCGCCTTGCCTTCGGTGACGGTCGCAATGAAGGCCGCGATCTCGTTGGCGTAGGCCTCGGTGTATCGGGTCATGAAGAAATCGTGCAGCGGCGGCCGCGTATAGCCCGCGGCATTTGCGACTTCGATGGACACCGGACGCTGGTTTTCCGCCGCCACCATGCCCTTCGAGCCGAGCACCTCGATGCGCTGGTCGTAACCGTATGTCGCGCGGCGCGAATTGGAGATCGTGCACTGACGGCCCGACGCCGTCATCAGGATAACACTGACGCTGTCATAGTCGCCGAGTTCGCCCACTCTTTCGTCAACGAGCACGGATGCGCTGGCACTCACCATCACCGGCTCCTCGCCCAGCAGGAAGCGCGCCATGTCGAAATCGTGGATCGTCATGTCGCGGAAGATGCCGCCCGAACGCGGGATGTAGTCCAACGGCGGTAGGCCGGGGTCGCGCGAGGTGATCGTCACCATCTCCACAGCTCCGACCGCGCCATCGTCGATCGCCTGCCGAACGGCCTTGAAATGCGGATCGAAGCGCCGGTTGAAACCAACCATCAGCGTGGCACCGGTTTGCTCCACCACCGACAGGCACTGCTCCACGCGGCCGATGTCGAGATCGACCGGCTTTTCGCAGAACACGGCCTTGCCGGCGCGCGCGAACCGCTCGATGAGGTCGGCATGCGTGTCGGTCGGCGTGCAGATGATGACGGCATCGACATCGTCCGCCCGTTCGATCTCGTCGATGCTTTTCACCGTCGCACCGTAGATCGCGGCGAGCTCCTGGGCGACGTCGGCAAAGGCGTCGGCGACGGCGACGAGCCGCGCCTTGTGGTTGGAGGCGACGGCACGCGCATGGACCTTGCCGATGCGGCCGGCGCCAAGAAGGGCGAAAGATAGTGTCATCTGCTTTCTGCTCGCAAAACGGGGGACGCGACCCGCGTCCCCATCCGGTTTTTCATCCATGCTTTCAGGCGGGTAAGCCCTAGACCGTCCCGCCCAGCGAGCCCTCCAGCTCCGCTAGCTCGGCACCGCCCGCCATCAGGTCCTGCAATTCTTCGGTCGTGATCTCGCCGCGTTTCGCCGTGCCGAGCGTCTGGCCGCGATTGAGAACGGTGAACCGGTCGCCGACCGCCATGGCATGGCGCACATTGTGGGTGATGAACACGACGCCGATGCCCTTCTTGCGCACCTGGTCGATGGTGGCAAGCACCTTGGAGGTCTGCCGCACGCCGAGCGCCGAGGTTGGCTCATCGAGGATCAGAACCCGCGCCCCGAAATGAACTGCACGGCAGATCGCCACCGTCTGGCGTTCGCCGCCCGAAAGCGTGCCTACAGCCTGGTCCGGCTCGCGCAGGCGGATGCCCATCTCGCGCATCGCCTCCATCGCCACCCTGTTGGCGGTCTGGAAATCGAAGAAGCGGAATGGCCCGACGCGCCGCTTCGGCTCGCGGCCCATCCAGAAATTGCGGGTCACCGACATAAGCGGGATCATCGCGAGGTCCTGATAGACGGTGGCGATGCCACGTGCCATCGCGTCGCGCGGGCTGGTGAAGGCGACCCGTTCGCCATCGACCAGGATTTCGCCGCGCGTCGGCTTGTGAACGCCTGACATCGTCTTGATGAAGGTCGACTTGCCGGCGCCGTTGTCGCCCAGCAGGCAGTGGCATTCGCCGGGCATGACCGAGACCGATACGCCGGCCAGCGCGATCACCGAGCCGAAATGCTTTTCGATGTCGCGCAGTTCGATGAGCGGTGTGTCTGCCATTTCAGCGCTCCCCCGTGATCAGGCGGCGGATATAGGTGTTGAGCACCACCGCGAGCAGAAGGATGACGCCAAGGAAGACCCGGAACAGCGAGCTTTCGACGCCGGCGAAGAACAGGCCCTGCTGCACTACGCCGAAGATCAGCGCGCCGAAGGCCGCCCCGATCACCGAGCCGTAGCCGCCGGTGAGCAATGCGCCGCCGATGACGACGGAGATGATCGCCTCGAACTCCTTCAGGAGACCACGGTCGGCCGCCGCCGAGCCGAACTCGAGCACCTGGCAGGTTGCGAAGACCGTGGCGCAGAATGCGGTGAACACGAACATCAGGATCTTTACCCGGTTCACTGGCACGCCGACATAGCGCGCGGCCTGGGCATCGCCGCCTGCGGCGAATATCCAGTTTCCAAACTGCGTGCGGGTCAGAAGCACATGCGCAAAGATGATGAGCGCCAGCGCCCAGACCATCAACATGGGAATGCCGTCGATCACCGGCTGGCCGGCGCGCGTTCCGGCCACGAATTTGCCGATCACCCCGATGTCGGCGAGCCATACGAACAGCCCGCTGAGGATCTTGCCGCCGAACAGCGCCGCCAGCCAGTCGCCCTCGGCTGCCTCCTTGACGCCGCCGATGATCGTCTGGCGCGTCGTCGAAATCGAGATGAAGATCGTCAGGCCGCGAAGGATGTAAAGAAAGGCCAGCGTCACGATGAAGGACGGCAGGCCGGTTCTGATGACGAGAAATCCGTTCACCCAGCCGATCGCCATAGCCAGCAGGAAGGCGGCGATGATCGCCGCCCACATCGGCCAGCCATACGTCACCGAAAGCAGCGCGATGACGATGCCGGAAAAGCCGATCATCGAGCCCACCGACAGGTCGAACTCGCCGGCGATCATCAGCAGGCAGGCGCCCACGGCGATGATCATAAATTGCGCCGAGACAACGCCCCAGTTCATGACGCCCTCGGCGCTGAACATGCCAGTGTCGCGGGCGACCATGAGGAAATAGACGAAGACGAGGATCACCCCGCAGATGGCGCCCAGTTCGGGACGGACCAGCGCCTTGCGGAAGCGCGAGACCTCGCGAACCCGCTCGTCTCTCTCGGGTGGCTGGCCGGACGCGCCTTGCGCGCTTGGCTGGACGCTCTCGCTCATCTTTCGCTCCCTCGATCGCCCACGCGCCATCGACCGGGCGCGTAGACCCGCATGTCTGGCACATTCAAAGTCGTCTCGATGCGGATTTCAGGGCCGGGGGCGCATCCACCCCCGGCACGAGTTCAGCGGCTCAGCGGTATTCGCCCGCCAGCGCCTCGACTTGCTCGATATTGTCCTTGGTGATGTAGCCCGGACCCGAATTGATCGAGTTCGGCGGGATCACGCCGTAGCGGGCATAGTTGGTCAGGAGCACGATCGGCAGGTAACCTTGCAGATAGGGCTGCTGGTCGATGGCGAAGTCGATAACGTCGGCCTTGATGCCCTCCGAGATGCCCTGCGACAGGTCGAAGGTCGCAAAGAAGACCTCACCCGCCATGCCGTTCTCCTGAAGGGCTGCCAGCGTCGGCTCCGCCGAGTTCGGTCCCAGCGTCAGGATGCCGTTGGTGTCGGCATTGGCGCGCAGATGGGCGAGTACCTTGTTCTTCACCTCGGCCGGGTCGATGCCGGAATCGATCATCTGGTTGCCGAGTTCGACGCCGAGCGCGTCGGCAAAGCCCTGGCAGCGCTCCACCGAGGCCGGGTTGGTGATGTAGTGGTTCACGCACACGAACTTGGTGACGCCCGCCTCCTTGGCGCGCTCGCCGGCGCCCTTGCCGGCGTCATATTCCGGCTGGCCGATATGCAGCATCGCGCCGAGCTGCTTCGATTGCTCGACCGTACCGGAGTTGACGGTAATCACCGGAATGCCCTTGGCCACCGCATCGCTGATCGGTCCCTCCAGCGCATTGATGTCAGCGATCGAGGTGACGATGCCGTTCGGGCTCGAGGCTGCGGCCTGCTCGATGATGCGCGCCATGTCGGCGATGTCACCCGTCGGCGGATTTCGGTATTCGACCGTCACGTCCATCTGCTCGGCGGCGACGTTCAGCGCATTCTTGATCGTGTTCCACCATGAATCGGAATCCGGCGCATGGCTGACGAAAACGAACCGCTCGCCTTCGGCCTGCGCCGTGCCGGCGGCTCCTGCAGCCGCGGCAAAGGCCAGCCCGAGCGCCAATAGAAGCTTCCTCATTGTCGTTCTCCTCCACATTCGGTGTCCGGCTGCACCGATTTTATTGCCGGAGACCTGCCGCCTGACGGCAGACCTGTCTTTCGTGGCTCGACTGGCGAAGCCGGAATGGCAATTCCTCCCGGACCGTCCATTTCAGAATGTTCGCGCCATATTCGGCCAGTATGAAATATTTATTCCATATTGAGCCGTAACGTCAAGTGGCGTTTCACCCGTGCGCAAGACGACAGGTTCTTTGCCCCTGTAGCGATGGGCGAAGCGGCTCGGCTGCCGCAGGAGTCAAGAATTTGGAGCGGGGCGGCAAAACGGCCCCAAGTGGCCTACTGCGCTTCTTTGGCCGCGTCGTATGACGCAAGGGCGCGTTTTCTCGCAGCCGCGTGGTCGACCACAGGCTTGGGATAGGTGCGGCCAAGGTCCACGCCGGCGTCTGCCAGCACCTGGGCCGGCGCGTCCCATGGTTTATGCAGGTAGCGGTCGGGAAGTTTGTCCAGCTCGGGCACGAAGCTTCGGACATAGCTGCCGTCGGGATCGAACTTTTCGCCCTGCAGCACCGGATTGAATATCCGAAAATAGGGCGCCGCATCAGCGCCGGATCCCGCCACCCACTGCCAGTTTGCCGGATTGCTGGCGGCGTCGGCATCCACCAGCGTATCCCAGAACCAGCGCTCGCCCTCGCGCCAGTCGATCAGCAGATGCTTGGTCAGGAACGAGGCGACGATCATGCGCACCCGGTTGTGCATCACGCCGGTCTGCCAGAGTTCGCGCATGCCGGCATCGACGATCGGATACCCGGTTCTGCCCCGCTGCCACGCACGCAGGGCTTCCTTGTCGGACTTCCATGGGAAGGCATCGAAGGCTGGCTGGAAGTTTTCCTCGCAGAGCCCCGGATTATGAAACAGCAGATGGTGGCAGAACTCGCGCCAGCCGATTTCCTGGCGGAACTTGGCAAGGTTCGCGCTCGAGACCTCCTTCGCCTCGGCGCGCAACGCCGCGAATATCTGGTAGGGCGTAATCTCGCCATGCGCCAGATGCGGCGACAGCCCAGACGTCGACCCGCCGGCCGGAAAATCGCGGCCATCCGCATAATCGTCCAGCCGTTCCGAGATGAAGCTTTCAAGCCGCGCATGCGCACCGTCTTCACCGGGCGTCCAGACTTCGCCGAAAGCCTTGGCCCAGTCCGGTGATCGCGGCAATGGAAACAGCTCGTCGAGCGTCTGCGAGGCGATCTTGCCGTCATAGCCGGCGATCCTGCGCGGTGGATCGATCGGGGCGCGCGGATCGGGACCGGCCGACATCGCCTTCCAGAACGGCGTGAACACCTTGTAGAACGACCCCGCACCCGTCTGCAGACGAGACGGCTCGTGCAGAAGCTGTCCGTCGAAACTTTCCGCACGCAGGCCGCGTTCGCGCAGCGCGCTCTTGATCGCCGCGTCCGCCGCCGCTCCGGCCGGATGATAGCGGCGATTCCAGAACACCGTGTCGGCGTCGATTTCTCCGACCAGATCGTCCACGACGTCCGACATCGCCCCACTGCGTAGCACCAGTCGGACCCCGCGCTTTTCGAGGTCTTCGCTCAGCCGCGCCAGCGAATGGTGCAGCCACCAGCGCGCCGCGCCGCCGGGCGCACGCATGCCTTCGCTTTCCTCATCCAGCACATAGGCCGCAAGCACCGGCTTGTCCGTCTGCGCGGCCGCTGCCAGCGCGCCGTTTTCGGAAACCCGCAGATCGTGGCGGAACAGGACGAGCACCGTTCCCTGACCGTCCGGTCTGTCGTGGCTCATCGTGCCGGCATTCCCCTGCTCGTCGATTCCATCTTCATATCCAGACTACGCAGTCCGGCCGTTTTCGGTTCATTGCAAAATGCCTCGGCGCGCAATCGGTTTCCTGGAGGCAAAAACGACAGGGGGCCGCGATCGCGGCCCCCTGCTTCCGGATCGGGAAAAGCCGATCTTACTGCCAGCTCTTGACCAGCTCGTCGTAGTTGACGGTCTGAGGCTGTTCCTTTTCGTTTTCGATCTTGAGCTGCGGCGCGAGGTTGCCCTTCTCCACGGCATCCTTGTTCCAGTATTCGAGGTCGTGTTCCTCGGCGAGCTTGGGACCGATATCACCCTGCACGCCTGCGCGCTCCAGGCGCTCCATCACCCGCTCCTGCTCGGCGCAGAGCGAGTCCATGGCTTCTTGGGCGGTCTTCGCGCCCGAGGACGCATCGCCGATTGCCTGCCACCAGAGCTGCGCGAGCTTCGGATAGTCAGGCACGTTGGTGCCGGTCGGCGACCACTGCACGCGGGCCGGCGAGCGGTAGAACTCGATCAGGCCGCCGAGCTTGGGCGCGCGCTCGGTGAAGGATTCGTGCTGGATGCTCGATTCCCGGATCAGCGTCAGGCCGACATGGCTCTTCTTGACGTCGACCGTCTTCGACACGACGAACTGCGCATAGAGCCAGGCGGCCTTGGCGCGATCGTCGGGGGTGGACTTGAGGATCGTCCAAGAACCCACGTCCTGATAGCCGAGCTTCATGCCGTCCTTCCAGTAGACGCCATGCGGCGACGGCGCGAAACGCCACTTCGGCGTGCCGTCTTCGTTGACCACCGGCAGCCCGTCCTTGACCATGTCGGCGGTGAAGGCCGTGTACATGAACATCTGCTGAGCGATCTCGCCCTGCGCGGGAACCGGTCCGGATTCCGAGAAGGTCATGCCTTGGGCCGAGGCCGGCGCGTAAGCCTTCATCCAGTCCAGATATTTCTGGATCGCATAGACGGAAGCCGGGCCGTTGGTGTCGCCGCCGCGCGCCACGCAGGAGCCCACGGGACGCGAGTTCTCATCGACCTTGATGCCCCATTCGTCGACCGGCAGGCCGTTCGGCAGGCCCTTGTCGCCGTTCCCGGCCATCGACAGCCAGGCATCGGTGAACCGCCAGCCCAGCGACGGGTCCTTCTTGCCATAGTCCATATGGCCATAGACCTTCTTGCCGTCGATCTCGCGGCCGGTGAAGAACTCTGCGATGTCCTCATAGGCCGACCAGTTGACCGGCACGCCGAGGTCGTAGCCGTATTTCTCCTTGAACTCGGCTTTGTTCGCCTCATCGTTGAACCAGTCGTAGCGGAACCAGTAGAGGTTCGCGAATTGCTGGTCGGGCAACTGGTAGAGATCGCCGTCCGGCGCGGTGGTGAACTTCAGCCCGATGAAATCATCCAAGTCGAGGTTCGGGTTGGTGACGTCCTTGCCCTCGTTCGCCATCCAGTCGGTCAGCGACCGGGCCTGCTGGTAGCGCCAGTGGGTGCCGATCAGGTCGGAGTCGTTGACATAGGCGTCATAGACGTTTTCACCCGACTGCATCTGCGTCTGCAGTTTCTCGACGACGTCGCCCTCGCCGATCAGGTCGTGCGTGATGTTGATGCCGGTAATGGCTGCGAATGCAGGAGCCAGGGTTTTGGATTCGTACTCATGCGTGGTGATGGTCTCCGACACCACCTTGATGTCCATGCCCTTGAATTGTTCTGCAGCGTCGATGAACCACTGCATCTCGGCTTCCTGCTCCTCGCGGCTGAGCGCGGACATGTCGCCGATCTCTGCGTCGAGGAATGCCCGCGCCGCTTCCATGTCGGCGAAGGCGGGCGCCGCTCCGACCAGGAGCGCTATTGCTGTCGTTGATGCCAAAAGCTGCCGTCGCATTGATTTCCTCCCTAGGGTTTGAATGCGATCCGGAAGCGGCGCAGGTGCGCCGCATCCGCAGTTTCCCGCGCTAGACGTATCGAAACACGCCGATGGCGTAGACGACCGAAAGTGCGAGTGCCCACCACAGGCCGGGCCCGACCAGCCCAAGCCAAGCGAGATGGATGAAGGCGCTGCCGAGCAGCGAAACGAAAAGGCGGTCGCCGCGCGTCGTCTCGAAGCGCAGGATGCCCACACGAGGATGCCCGCCGGGCCGGGCGTATTCCCACACCGCCATCAGCGCGAGCAGCAGGAAGATGGTCGAGAAGAACAGCGCGGTCGGAAACGACCATGCCATCCAACTGCGCGGAAACAGCGAGGCGAACCAGTCCCGCTCGCCATCCTCCACCGGCAGGCGCTGCATGAAGAACCAGACCGCCGCGACGTAGATCGCCAGGACGACGGCCAGCGGTATCTGCCAGCGGCGTGTTTGCGTCATCATACCCTCCCCAGGGCGAAGCCCTTGGCGATGTAGTTGCGCACGAACCAGATCACGAGCGCGCCGGGGATGATCGTCAGCACGCCGGCTGCGGCCAGCACGCCCCAGTCGAGCCCGGAGGCGGAGACCGTGCGGGTCATCGTGGCAGCGATCGGTTTGGCGTCGGTCGTCGTCAGCGTGCGGGCGATCAGCAGCTCCACCCACGAGAACATGAAGCAGAAGAAGGCCGCCACCCCGATACCGCTGGCGATCAGCGGCATGAAGATCTTCACGAAGAAGCGCGGGAAGGAATAGCCATCGATATAGGCGGTCTCGTCGATCTCTTTCGGCACGCCGGACATGAAGCCTTCGAGAATCCAGACCGCCAGCGGAATGTTGAACAGGCAGTGCGCGATCGCCACGGCGATATGCGTGTCGATCAGGCCGAAGGCCGAATAGAGCTGGAAGAACGGCAGCGCGAAGACCGCCGGCGGGGCCATGCGATTCGTCAGCAACCAGAAGAACAGGTGCTTGTCGCCGAGGAACCTGTAGCGCGAGAAGGCATAGGCCGCCGGCAGCGCCGCGAGTACCGAAATGGTCGTGTTGAGCACGACGTAGATGATCGAGTTGATGTAGCCCGAATACCAGGACGGATCGGTGAAGATCACCGCGTAGTTGCGCAGCGTCGGGCTTTGAGGCCACAGCGAGAAGACGTTGAGGATTTCCTGGTTTGTCTTGAAGCTCATGTTGATGAGCCAGTAGATCGGCAGCATCAGGAAGATAATGTAGAGCGTAGGCACCAGCCACCAGAAGCGGGATTCCCCGCCGCGCCGGCGCATCTGCCGCAGCACGCGCTCGTTGGCCGCCGCCTTGTCGGCCGTGGTTCGGGTCTCCGGCACGGCCTCGCCGTTGCGCATCGTGGCCGTTCTTTCGTCGCCGGCCATCACTTCTTCTCCGCGTCGTAATTGGTCATGACGGTGTAGAAGACCCACGACATCGCCAGGATGATCAGGAAGTAGATGATCGACATCGCCGCCGCTGGCCCGAGGTCGAACTGGCCGATCGCCATCTTCACGAGGTCGATGGACAGGAACGTCGTCGAGTTGCCCGGCCCGCCGCCCGTCACCACGAAGGGCTCGGTGTAGATCATGAAGGAATCCATGAAGCGCAGCAGGATCGCGATCAGCAGCACGCGGCTCATCTTCGGCAACTGGATATAGCGGAACACCGCCCAGCGCGACGCGCCGTCGATCTTCGCCGCCTGGTAGTAAGCCTCGGGGATTGAGACGAGGCCGGCATAGCACAACAGCACCACGAGGCTCGTCCAGTGCCACACGTCCATGACGATCACCGTCACCCAGGCATCGATCGGATCGTTGACGTAGTTGTAGTCGATGCCGAGCGTATGGAGGGTGCGCCCCAACAGGCCGATGTCGATGCGGCCGAAGACCTGCCAGATCGTGCCGACCACGTTCCACGGAATGAGCAGCGGCAGCGCCATCAGCACCAGACAGACCGGCACGCCCCAGCCCTTGCGCGGCATGTTGAGCGCGATGAAGATGCCGAGCGGAATCTCGATCGCCAGGATGATGGCCGAAAAGGCGAGATTGCGGCCCATCGCCAGCCAGAACCTGTCGGAGCTGAGTATCTCCTCGAACCATTCGGTGCCGGCCCAGAAGAACTGGTTGCCGCCGAACGTGTCCTGCACCGAATAGTTGACGACGGTCATCAGCGGGATGACGGCCGAGAACGCCACCAGCAGCAGCACCGGCAGCACCATGAACCAGGCCCGATTGTTCCAGGTCTTCTCCATGGTCAGCCCTCCGTCGCTATCCGCCAGGAATCGGCATAGAGATTGATCCCCGCCGGATCGAAGCTCACCTTCGGATCGGTGGGAATGTAGTCGTCCTCGCCGAGGATCGCCGCGATCTCTCGCCCCTCCAGCATGGCCCGCACGATCCGGTAGCGCCCGACATCCTCCACCTTGCTGATCTCGACCGGCATGCCGCTGCGCCCCACGCGCACGAACTCCGGCCGGATGCCAAGCTCGATTGTGCCTGCGGGCTTGCCAGCAGGCGCGGCGGGAAGCTGGATCGTCTGGCCGCCGAGCTGGGCCTGTTGGCCGTCGAGCGCCACCGGCAGCACGTTCATGCCCGGCGAGCCAATGAAGTAGCCGACAAAGGTGTGCTTCGGCCGCGAGAACAGCTCGTCCGGCGTGCCGATCTGTACGATCTCGCCCTCATACATGACGACGACATCGTCGGCGAAGGTCAGCGCCTCGGTCTGGTCGTGCGTGACATAGACCATGGTGTAGCCGAAGCGACGATGAAGCTGCTTCAACTGCGAGCGCAGCACCCATTTCATGTGCGGATCGATGACCGTCAGCGGCTCGTCGAACAGGATCGCGTTGACGTCGGAGCGCACCAGCCCGCGGCCGAGCGAGATCTTCTGCTTCTGGTCGGCCGTCAGGCCCCGTGCCTTGCGCTGCGCCCAATCCTGCAGGTCAATCATCTCGATGATCTCGCGGACCTTGCGATCGATCTCGTCCGCCGGCACACCGCGATTGCGCAGCGGAAAGGCCAGATTGTCGTAGACCGTCATCGTGTCGTAGATGACCGGGAACTGGAACACCTGCGCGATGTTGCGCTCCTGCGTGGAAAGCCGGCTGACATCATTGCCGTCGAACAGGATGCGGCCTTCCGACGGCTCCACCAGCCCGGAGATGATGTTGAGCAGCGTGGTCTTGCCGCAGCCCGACGGCCCGAGCAGCGCATAGGCGCCGCCGTCGCGGAAGGTGTGGTGCACTTCCTTCAGCGCATAGTCGGCCGGGCCCTGCGGCTTCGGCCCGTAGGAGTGGCGGATGTGGTCGAGGTCGATCCGTGCCATCTCTTCCCCTCAGGCTGCCTGCGCCATGCGGCCGCTGCTGTCGAAGACCATTAGATGGCGCGGGTCGACATAGGCGTCGATCATCTGGTCGGGCTCGAAATTGTGAATACCACGCGCCAGCATCACCCACTTTTCATCGGCAACGGCCAGGTGAACGAAACTCTCCGAGCCGGTGATCTCGGTGACGGTCACCTTCGCCTTCACCGCGACCGCCCGGTCGTCGGCTGGCGCCAGGGTGAGATGATGCGGCTGGAAGCCGATCGTGTAGGAGCCGTCCGAGATGCCCGCCAGATGGGCCGGCGCCGGCAGGCTGAGTCCGCCATCCAGCTCGAAACGGTTCCCGCGCTTGGTCAGCAGCATCGTGTTGAGCGGCGGATCGGCGAACGTCATCGCGGTGAGCAGGTCGTTGGGCTTGCGGAAAACCTCGATGGTCGGGCCGAACTGGGTCACCCGTCCTTCCGACAGCGTCGCCGTGTTGCCACCCAGAAGCAGCGCCTCCGACGGTTCGGTGGTCGCATAGACGAAGATCGCGCCAGACTGCGAGAAGATGCGCGGCAGCTCGGCGCGCAATTCCTCGCGTAGCTTGTAGTCGAGATTGGCCAGCGGCTCGTCGAGCAGCACCAGCCCCGCATTCTTGACGATGGCGCGGGCAAGTGCTGTGCGCTGCTGCTGTCCGCCCGAAAGGTTGAGCGGCTTGCGGTCGAGATAGGGCGTCAGCCGCAGGAGCTCGGCCGCCTGCCGGACCTCGCGGTCGATGGCCGCCCTGTCATGGCCCGCGACCCGCAGTGGTGACGCGATGTTCTCATAGACCGTCATCGCCGGATAGTTGATGAACTGCTGGTAGACCATCGCGACGTTGCGCTTCTGCACGGCAACGCCGGTCACGTCCTTGCCGTCGAGCCACACCGAACCGGAGGTCGGCACGTCGAGGCCTGCCATGAGGCGCATCAGGCTGGTCTTGCCGGAAAGGGTCGGCCCGAGCAGCACGTTGAGGCTGCCATGCGACAGCGTCAGCGACACGTCGCCGATATGCGTGTCGCGTCCGACAACCTTCGATACGTTGCGCAGTTCGAGCATTGATCCTCCTCCCAGATCGTATGCCGTGCTGTCGTTTACGCGGCGGCTGTGTGCCGGCGCCCTCCCAGTTCCTTCATGTATTTCTCGAGCCCCGCTTCCTCCTCGGCGCTCAGGTGCAGCCCGCGCTTGGTACGCCGCCACAGGACGTCCTCCGCAGTCACCGCCCATTCGTTCTCGACAAGATAGCGCACTTCGGCCTCGAAGAGATCGGCGCCGAAATTGCGCCCGAGATCGGCGAGCGACGCTGCCGAACCCAGAATCGTCCGGGCGCGCGTGCCGTAGAGGCGTACCAGGCGTTGCGCCATGCGCTGGTCGAGAAACGGATAATCCTTTCGAAGCGACGCAACCTCCGCATCATAGCCCGTCGCCGGGAATTCGCCGCCAGGCAGGACCGCATCCGCCGTCCAGGACTTCCCCTTAGCCCCGAGAAGGCCTTCGATCTTTTCAAGCATGGCTTCCGAGAGCCGGCGATAGGTGGTGATCTTGCCGCCGAAGACGTTGATCAGCGGCGCTTCCCCATTGCTCCCTTCGGCCGCGAGCACATAGTCCCGCGTGGCCTCCTGCGCCTTCGATGCCCCGTCGTCATAGAGCGGGCGCACGCCGGAATAGGTCCATACGATGTCGTCGCGCTCGACCGGCTCGATGAAATATTCGCTGGCGGCCGCACACAGATAATCGATCTCCTCTTCCGTGATCGACGTATCGGCGGGGTTGCCTTCATAGTCGTGGTCGGTGGTGCCGATGAGGGTGAAATCGTCCTCATACGGGATCGCGAAGATGATGCGGCCGTCCCGGTTTTGGAAGAAATAGGCGCGCGGGTCCGAAAACTTCTTGCGGACCACGATGTGGCTGCCTTGCACCAGCCGCACATTGTGAACGTCGTTGCGCCCCAGCGTGCCCGCCAGAACCTCGTCGACCCATGGCCCGGCCGAATTGACGAGCAGCCGCGCCTTCACCTCTTCGGTCTTGCCGGTGCCCGTATCCTCGATGGTCACCGTCCACAGCCCGTCCTCGCGGCGCGCGCTCGTTACCCTTGTCCGGGTACGGACCACCGCGCCGCGGTCGGCGGCATCGCGCGCATTAAGCACGACCAGACGGGCGTCGTTTACGAAGCCGTCCGAATATTCGAACGCCTTGCGGAAAAGTGGCTTGAGCGGCTTTCCGGCCGGATCGGTCCGCATGTCCAGCGTCCGCGTCGCGGGCAAGAGCTTCCGCCCGCCCAGGTGGTCGTAGAGGAACAGTCCGAGCCGGATCAGCCAGGCCGGGCGGATGCCGTCGGCATAAGGCAGCACGAAACGCATCGGCCAGATGATGTGCGGTGCGGCGCGCCAAAGCACCTCGCGCTCCATCAGCGCCTCGCGCACCAGCCGGAATTCGTAGTGTTCGAGATAGCGCAGGCCGCCATGGATCAGCTTGGTCGAACCCGACGAGGTTCCGCTCGCCAGATCATTCATTTCGGCGAGGAGAACCGAGTAGCCGCGCCCCGCGGCATCGCGTGCCACGCCACATCCGTTGATGCCGCCGCCGATGATGAAAATGTCGTGGCTTGCAGTGCCCACGCAGGATTCCCCTTGATTTCGCAATGCAGCATAAATCCGCAGTATGAAAACCGAGAGGAATTATTTCGAAATCATAACGAATGTCAAACGAAACCTGTCCGGAAGACCGCATACAGCCGGGATCGCTCTCCGGCTGCATCATCGACCGAAGCTCGGAACTCTTTCCTCAATGAAGGGCAAGCTGTACCGGGTCCGCTTCTACCGGGTGAAACTCTGCGCGTTGCCCGCATCGACATTGATGATGTTGCCGGTCGATTTCGCCGACATGTCAGACGCGAGGAAGTACACGGCCTCGGCGACGTCTTCGGGAAACACCGACCGCTTCAGCATGGAACGCTTGCGGTAATGCTCCTCGAGCTGGTCCGGCTCCATCGCATAAGCGGCCGCGCGCTGTTCGCGCCACTCGCCGGTCCATATCTTGGAGCCGCGCAGCACCGCATCCGGATTGACCGTGTTGACGCGGATCTGGTGTTCCGCGCCCTCCAGCGCCAGGCAGCGTGCGAGATGGATTTCGGCGGCCTTGGCGGTGCAATAGGCCGCCGCGTTCGGCGAGGCGGCCAGTCCGTTCTTCGAGGCGATGAAGACGATGTTGCCGCCCACGCCCTGCTGCTTGAAGGTTCGGAACGCTTCCCGCGAAACGAGGAAATACCCTTTGGCGAGAATGTCCATGTTGCGGTCCCACATCGACAGTTCCGTTTCGTCGATCGGCGCGGACGACGAGATGCCGGCATTGGAGACGAGGATGTCGACGCCGCCATATTCGACCGCGGCACGAGCATAGGCCGAGGCGACTGCCATCTCGTCGGTCACGTCCAGTTTCACGGTGCGTACGAAATCGGCTCCGAAGGCCTTGGCGAATTCGTCACGGGCACTGCCCAGCGCCGGCTCGTCGATATCGGCGAGCACGACGCATGCGCCCTCGCGCAACAGCCGTGTCGCGGTTGCCTTGCCGATGCCACCCGCCCCGCCGGTCACGAAGGCGATCTGGCCAGCCAGCGACTTGGGCTTCGGCAGGCGCTGCAGCTTGGCCTCTTCGAGAAGCCAGTATTCGATGTCGAACGCCTCCTGCGCCGGCAGGCCGACATAGCTCGACACCGATGACGCGCCGCGCATCACGTTGATGGCGTTGACGTAAAACTCGCCGGAAATGCGCGCCGTCGCCTTGTCGGCGGCGAATGTGAACATGCCGACGCCTGGCATCAGGTACACCACCGCATTGGGGTCGCGCATGGCAGGCGAATCCGCATGCTTGTATTGCTCGTAATAGGCCCGGTAGCCGGCGCGGTATTCGTCGAGCGCGCCGGGCAGCGCCGCGACCACGGCATCGACATCCGGTCGCAAGGGATCGAACTCGATCACGAGCGGCCGGATCTTGGTACGCAGGAAATGATCGGGACAGGATGTGCCGAGCGCCGCGAGCGGCCGCAGCTCGCTGGAGTTGACGAATTCGAGCACTGTATCGGAATCGTCGAAGTGCCCGACCTTGCGCGGACCGTCCGCCGAGATCATGCCGCGTATGCGCGGCATCAGCCGCGCGGCAATCGCCCGGCGCTCCGCAGCGGGCAGGGAGCGGGTCGCGGGTCCGCCGAAGACCGGCTTGCCGGCCGCTTCCTTCTCGAACCAGGCGATCGCCTGGTTGATGATGTCGATGGTGGCCGCGTAGCAGTCCTTCGGCGTGTCGCCCCAGGTAAACAGTCCGTGGTTTCCCAGCACGACGCCCTTGGCCTGCGGATTCTCGCGGCAGAATTTTTCCAGCCACAGGCCGAGCTCGAAGCCCGGCCGCTTCCATGGCAGCCAGCCGATGGCGTCGCCGAAGATCCTCTTCGTCAGCGCTTCGGAATCCTTGGCAGCCGCGATCGCGATGATCGCGTCGGGGTGCATGTGATCGACATATCGGTGCGGCACAAAGGCGTGCAGCGGTGTATCGATCGAGGCCGCGCGCGGATTGAGGTTGAAGGTGCAATGCGGTAGGTAGCCGACCATTTCGTCTTCATGTGCGAGCCCGCGATAGAGCCCCCTCAGCGCGTTCAGCCTGTCCATGTAGAGGGTTGCGAAACCGTCGAGCTTGATCGAGGCGTTGTCGCCGCCCGATCCCTTGACCCACAGCACCTCGACGTCTTCGCCTGTCAGCGGGTCTTTCTGTGTGATCTTGGAAGAGGTGTTGCCGCCGCCATAGTTGGTCACGCGCTTGTCGGAACCGAGCAGGTTGGAGCGGTAGACGAGACGTTCCGGCTCGCTCATCGCGGCCGCCCTGGCGTCATCCCACAGGTTTGCAAGCCGCGCGGCCCCGTTCTCGACCATCTCCACACTCCTCCCGGCGCGGCACGAAGGGAGTGCCGCTTCGCTGCCGGCAATTCAGGCCAACACATGCGGTTTGTCAATCGCAAAAAGAGTGAAGTCGCTCATATTGCGACGCAATAGCCTTTGTTTGCATTGCGATATGAGCAAAGATTGTCACTATCCGCTTGCGCGCAGCGCCATTTTGCGTAACTTAGCTCATACGACGCGTTTCGCGGCGCCACGGGAGGAGGAATCGTGAGCGACCTGAGCCGCCACAAGCAGATCATCGAGATCCTGCGTGACAGGCCGTTTGCCTCCGTGCGCGACCTGCAGGAGCGCCTCGGCGTCTCGGCCGCCACCATCCGGCGCGACATCGACAAGATCGACGGCTCCGGCGCCGCGCGGAAGGTCTATGGCGGCATCTCGGCCCTCGACGGCGCCGCACAGGCAACCGCATTCGCCCGGCCCTATGACGAGAACCGTGACCTCGCGGTCGACGCAAAGCGCCAGATCGCCGATCGCGCCGCGACCATGGTGGCCGACGGCGACTCCGTCATCGTCAATGGCGGCTCAAGCTGCTTCCACCTCGGCGTCAAGCTCGCCGAGCGCAACATCCGCCTGTTCACCAACTCCATGCCGCTGGCAGCCTATCTGGGCGATCACGGCAAGTGCAGTCTCACGGTCGCCGGCGGCGAGCTGCACCGCGAGCCGCGCGTCATCTATTCTCCTGCCCAGCCCGTATCTTTTTTCGCGTCCAAATATTTCGTCGGCGCACAGGGCATCAGCCCCGACGGCCTCCTGGAATCGCACCCGCTGATGGTGCGCTCGATCCAGGAACTCAGCATGAATGTCGACCAAATCGTCGTGCTGGCCGACAGCCGCAAGTTTTCGATCCACGCCCGCAACGTCGCCCTGCCGCTCTCCAGGATCGCCACCCTCATCACCGACGACGGCATCGCCGACCAGCATGCCAAGATGCTGGAGAACGCGGGCGTCAGCCTCTGCGTTGTCTCCGCCAACGGGCTCGGAGGCTGACATGGCCGGTGCCGCGCCCGTCCTTGAAATGCGCGAGATCAGCAAGACGTTCGGCGTCGTGCGGGCATTGCACAACGTCTCGCTCACGGTGCACGCAGGCGAACTGCACGCCCTGATGGGCGAGAACGGCGCCGGCAAATCGACGCTGATGAAGATGCTGTCCGGCGCCTACCGGCCCGATCCCGGCGGTGAAATCCTCATCGACGGGCAGCCCGTTACCACCGGCGACCCGATCAAGGCGCGCGCGAACGGCGTCGCGGTGATCTATCAGGAGCTGTCGCTGGCTCCGAACCTCACCGTTGCCCAGAACATCTTCCTCGGCAACGAGCCCCGCCGGTTCGGCGTCGTCGACGTCAGCGCGATGATGGGGCGCGCAAAGCCGATCATCGACCGGCTTGGTCTGACCTTCTCGCCCCGCACCCGGGTTTCGCAGCTTTCGCTCGGCGAGCGCCAGCTCGTGGAGATCGCGCGGGCGTTGTCCACCGATGCGCGCATCATCATCATGGATGAGCCGACGACATCGCTCACCTCGCGCGAGACCGATCGCCTGTTCGAGGTGATCGCCGGGCTCAAGGCGCAGGGCATCGCCATCATCTACATCAGCCACCGCATGGAAGAGGTGTATCAGCTCGCCGACCGCGTCAGTGTGCTGCGCGACGGCGGCTATGTCGGCACGCTGGGCCGCGACGAGGTCGATGCGCCGCGCCTCGTCTCGATGATGGTGGGCCGCGACATCTCGTCTTTCTACAAGAAGGAGCATCAGGCGCCCGGTGCGCAGCGGCCGGTCGCGCTTTCGGTCCGCGGCCTGTCCGCCGAGCGGCTGGTGAAAGACTGCTCGCTTGATCTGCACGAGGGCGAGATCCTGGCGCTCTCGGGGCTGATCGGTTCCGGGCGCACCGAGCTTGCCCGGTTGATCTACGGCGCGGACCGCAAGACCGCCGGAACCATGGAGCTTGGCGGACGCCCGGTGGAGATCGCCTCGCCGGGAGCCGCGCTGGAAGCGGGCATCGCCTATCTCACCGAGGATCGCAGGGAACTCGGCCTCTTCCTCGACATGTCGATCGCCGACAACATCAACATGGGCGTCATGGCGCGCGATGCACGCCGGCTCGGCTTCCGGGACTTTGCGGTGGCCGACAAACGCGCCGCGCGCGCGGTGTCGGATCTGTCGATCCGCACCAGTTCGACGCGCATGAATGTCGGTTCGCTGTCGGGCGGCAACCAGCAGAAGGTCCTGCTTGCCCGCCTGCTGGAGACCAAGCCCAGGGTCGTCATCCTGGACGAGCCGACGCGCGGCGTCGACGTCGGCGCCAAGTCCGAGATCTACCGCATCATCGACGACCTCGCCAAGGACGGCATCGCCATCCTGATGATCTCCAGCGAGCTGCCGGAAATCATCGGTGTGGCCGACCGCGTGCTGGTCATGCGCGACGGCGAGATCGTCGGCGAAGTATCCGCCCGCGCAGACCGACGGTTCACCCAGGAAGAGATCATGGAACTTGCCACCGGAGCGTCAGGCACATGACTGACAAGACAAGCACCGCACCGAGCGACGGCGCCCGGCAGGCGCGCTTCCGCGTTGCATTCGCCGCACTCGGCATGCTGCCTGCCCTCATCCTGCTGGCGGTGATCTTCCAGGTCATCAATCCGCGCTTCATGACCGAGACGAACCTGCTGATCGTTCTGCAGCAATCCTCGATCAACATCGTTCTTGCCGCCGGCATGACCTTCGTCATTCTCACGGGCGGCATAGACCTGTCGGTCGGCTCCATACTGGCGGCTTCGGCGATGATCGCCGTGATCGTGTCGCTGATGCCGGAAATCGGCATGCTCGGCGTACCGGCTGCAATTCTAGCCGGTCTCGCCTTCGGCATGATGAATGGCGTGCTCATCGCCTATCTGAAGCTGCCACCCTTCATCGTCACGCTCGGGTCGCTGACGGCGGTGCGCGGCGTGGCGCGCCTGCTCGGCAACGACACAACCGTCTTCAATTCCGATCTGCCTTTTGCCTTCCTCGGCAACGGCACGTTTCTCGGCGTCCCCTGGCTCGTCATCATTGCGCTGCTGGTCGTGGTGATTTCGTGGTTCGTGCTCAGGCGCACGGTGCTGGGCACCTGGATCTATGCCGTCGGCGGCAACGCGGAGGCGGCAAGGCTCACCGGCATCAAGGTGCCGCTGGTGCTGCTCTTCGTCTACGGCGTTTCCGGGCTGCTGGCCGGTCTCGGCGGTGCGCTGTCGGCCGCGCGCCTTTACGCTGCGAACGGCCTCCAGCTCGGGCAATCCTACGAGCTCGACGCCATCGCCGCCGTCATCCTCGGCGGCACCAGCTTCGTCGGCGGCGTCGGGTCCATCTGGGGCACCCTGATCGGTGGCCTCATCATCGCCGTGCTGTCCAACGGGCTCATTCTCGCCGGTGTTTCGGACATCTGGCAGTACATCATCAAGGGCTTGGTCATCATCGTCGCGGTCGCCCTCGACCGCTACAGGCTCCAGGCAGGAGCACGAACATGATTGGCCTCAACGCGCCGGCCGCCGGCCGGACATAAGCATCGCGCCGCGAGAGGCGCGGCGCAGTCGGAGGAGAAGCAAATGAAGTGCATCACCAAACTGCTTTGCGCAGCCGCGCTCGCCTCGGTTGCCATCGCCCCTGCATCCGCCAAGGATCTCGAAAAGGTCGGCATCTCGGTCGGCCTGCTCGGCAATCCGTTCTTCGTGGCGACCATCAAGGGCATCGAGGATGCTGCCAGGAAGATCAATCCCGACGTCGAGGTGACATCGGTGTCAGCCGACTACGATCTCAACAAGCAGGTCTCGCAGGTCGACAGCTTCATCGCCGCCGGCGTCGACGTCATCATGCTGAACGCGGTCGATGCCAAGGCGATCGAACCGGCCGTCAAGAAGGCGCAGGCAGCGGGCATCGTGGTCGCCGCCTTCGACGTCTCAGCGCCGGGCGCCGACGTCACCGTGATGACCAACAACGTCAAGGCCGGCGAGGTCGCCTGCCAATATCTGGTGGACCATACGGGCGGCAAGGGCAACTACGTCATCCTCAACGGCCCGGCCTCGTCGTCCATTCTCGACCGTGTGGAGGGCTGCAAGAACGTGCTTTCGCAGCACCCCGACATCAAGATCCTGTCGGACGACCAGAACGCGGAAGGCTCGCGCGACGGCGGCCTGAAGGTCTTCCAGGCGCTGCTGACCCGCTTCGACCAGATCGACGCGGTCTTCGCGATCAACGATCCGACCGGCATCGGCGCCCAGCTCGCCGCCCGCCAGCTCAACCGCAACGAGTTCATTATCACCGCCGTCGACGGCGCGCCAGACATCGAGAAGGAACTCTCCAGCGGCAATTCCATGATCAAGGCATCGGCCTCGCAGGACCCGTACGTCATGGCCGGGCAGGCGCTTGACATGGCGGCCGCCGTGCTTGCGGGCGAGAAGCCTGCGGAACCCACGGTCCTGCTCGATCCGAAGCTGATCACTGCGGAAAATCTCGGCGAATACCAGGGCTGGACCGCCGCCCGCTGACCACGCGTATTTTTCCGGCCGCGTCTATCGCGGCCGGAAGCCTTCCATTTCGAACGGGGAAAGAACCATGGCGCATGTCGGCATTCATTCCTTCGTCTGGTCGGCGGCATCCGACCAGAAGGCGCTCGACCGCACGCTGGAGCGGACGAAGGAAGCAGGTTTCGACCTGATCGAATTCTCCTATCTCGATCCGGCCGACGTCGACATCGACCGTCTCGCCAAGCGCATCGCCGCGCATGGGCTCGGAGTCGCGATCAGCATTGGCCTGCCGGAAGAAGGCGACATCTCCAGCGCCGACAAGGCAGTCGCCGCACACGGCGTCGAGATCCTCGACGAGATGGTCGCGCTCACCCGCGATCTTGGCGGCAATGTCCTTGCTGGCATCCTGCAGACGAGCCATGGCCTGCAGACGCAGATGCCGACGAAGGACGGCTGGAACCGCAGCGCCCACACGCTTGCCGAAGTCGCCGCGCGAGCCAAACGCGCCGGCGTCTCGCTCAATGTCGAGATCGTCAACCGCTTCGAGAGCAACCTGCTCAACACCGCGTCCCAAGGCCTCGCCTATATCGAGACCTCCGGGTCGGACAATATCTTTCTGCACCTCGACACGTTTCACATGAACATCGAGGAGGCAGACGCCGCGCTCGCCATCCGGCACGCGGCCGACAGGATCGGCTATTTCCATATCGGCGAAAGCCATCGCGGCTTCCTCGGCACCGGCAGCATCGACTGGCGGGCTATCTTCGACGCGCTCGTCGCTGTCGGCTATTCGAAGGACGTTTCCTTCGAATCCTTCTCGTCCGAGATCGTCGACGAGAACCTCTCGCGCAAGACGGCGATCTGGCGCAACCTCTGGTCCGACAATGTCGAGCTCGCCCGCCACGCGCGGCGCTTCATCGATGTCGGCATGGAGACCGCGCGTCGCAAACACGAGCTTGTCGCCGCGGAGCATAGGCCGTGACGAGGCCGCCCCCGAAAGCCGGCCCGCTCGCCGTCTTCGATCTCGGCAAGACGAACTCGAAGCTGTTCGTCTTCGCGCCGGACGGGAAGCTGCTGGACGAACGGCGCACGAAACCCGTCTGGACGGATTTCCGTGGCCGCGGCGTGCTGGACGACGAGGCGCTGTTTTCCTGGATGAGCGCCGAACTCGCCGATGTGACCGCCATGCATGGCGTCACCGGCCTGATGATCTCGGCGCATGGCTGCGCCTTCGCGCTGGTGCGCGACGGCGAGCTGCTTCACCCGGTCCTCGACTACGAGCAGGAGATTCCCGACGCGGTGGCCGCGAAAATCGATCCGATCCTGCCGGACTTCTCCGAGACCTACACGCCACGCCTGCCGCTCGGCTTCTCGATCGCGCGCCACATCCACTGGCTCGAAACCGAGGAGCCCGAGCGCTTCGCGAAGACGCGATCCATCCTCTGCTTCCCGCAATACTGGGTCTGGCGTTTTACCGGCAGGCCGCTGGCCGAATGGTCCTATCTCGGTGCGCACAACCAGCTCTGGGCTCCCCTGAAGCGTGACTTTTCCTCCCTGGTAGACCGGCTGGGCTGGCGCGATCTCTTTCCGGAGATCGCGCCAGCCGGTGCAGTGGTCGGCACCACCGAGGTCACGCTTCCTGACGGCGCCCATCGCACATTGAACGTCCACAACGGCGTCCACGATTCCAACGCCGCCCTCGCCTATTACCGGATGACCGGCCTCTCTGGCTTCACCCTGGTCTCCACCGGCACCTGGGTCATCATCATCAACCTCGACTGTCCGCTCGATGCGCTGGATGGCGAGCGCGACATGATTGCCAACGTCACCGTCGACGGCGAGCCGGCGCCGTCGCTACGCTTCATGGGCGGCCGCGAATACGACGTCATCAGCGGAGGCTGGGACAAGCCGATCACCCGGGAGGCGGTCGAGCGCGTGATGACACGCGGCGTCTTCGCCATGCCGTCATGGGCGGCCGGCGGCCCGTTTCCGGAAACGACCGGCGAGATCGTCGGAGGCGATGTCGAGGGAGAGGAACGCGCCGCCGTCGCCGCGCTCTACGTGGTCATGATGACCGACCTGTCGCTCGACCTGATCAGGTCCGACAACCTGCTGGTCGTCGATGGCGGCCTCGCAAGGATCGATCTTTTCACCGCGATGCTCGGCCAGCTTCGTCCGTCGCAGACCGTGGTGCGCTCGACCATGAGCGAGGGATCGGCCACCGGTGCCGCCGCCCTCGCCTTCAAGGCGCTCGGCCTCTCGCCCTTCCGCGACGAGACGGTACCCGTCGCGCCAAGCGATGTACCCGGCCTGGAAGCCTATCGCGACCGCTGGCGCGAACTGGCCGCAGCGCGGCGCGCAGCCGCGCGGGCCTCGGCTGCCGCGATCAAGGAGGCAACCGGATGACCTCGCACGAGCCGTTCATCAGCCTCAGCGGCATGTCGAAGTCCTTTGTCGGCATCAGGGTTCTGAAGGATGTCGATTTCGACGTGCGCGAGGGCGAGGTCCACGCGCTGCTCGGCGAGAACGGCGCCGGCAAGTCGACGCTCATCAAGATGATGGCAGGGCTCTACAAGCCGGACAGCGGCGCCATCACCGTGAACGGTGAGGAGATGAAGTTCGCCGCCACCGGCGACGCCACCGCCGCCGGCATCGCCACCGTCTATCAGGAGCTTCTGCTTTTCCCCGAGCTGACCGTCGCCGAAAACGTCTTCCTCGGCCACTATCCGCGTACCCGCGCCGGGTGGATCGACTGGGCGGCCGTGCGCGCGCGCACTCGTGAACTGCTCGACCAGCTCGACACCCACGATCTCGACGTCGACGCCAAGGTGCTGACGCTTTCTGTCGCGCAGCGCCAGCGGGTGGAGATCGCCAAGGCGCTGAGCCGCAACGCGCGCATCCTCATCATGGACGAGCCGACCGCATCGCTTGTGGAATCCGACGTCCAGCGGCTGATGCAGGTGGTCCGTCAACTGCGGGAGCGCGGCGTCGGCATCGTCTATGTCAGCCACCGCATGTCCGAAATCTTCGCGCTCGCGGATCGCGTCACCGTCCTGCGCGACGGCGCGCATGTCGCCACCTGCGACATCGGCGAGGTAAACGAGCAGCAACTGGTCTCGATGATGGTCGGCCGCCCCATCGACAGCCTGTTCCCCAAGGCCGAGGCCGAGATCGGCGAAACCGTGCTGGAGGTGAAGAGCCTCAATCACGGCCGCCACGTGCAAGACATCTCGTTCAGGCTCCGGCGCGGCGAGATCCTCGGCATTGCCGGTCTCGTCGGTAGCGGTCGCACCGAGCTTGCCCTGACCCTGTTCGGCATGACGCCGGCAACCTCCGGCGAAATCCTTATGGAAGGCGTGCCGGTGCGCATCGGCTCGCCACAGCAGGCGCGCGACCTCGGCATCGCCTACGTGCCGGAGGATCGCGGCCTGCAGGGCCTCGTGCGGCCGATGGCGATCAGGAAGAACGTCTCCATGGCCACCATCGAGAAGCTGTCTTCGGGCATCTTCATCAGGGCTCGCGCCGAGGCGGAGCGCGCGAGGGAGGCCGTCAGGCGGTTCGGCATCCGCTGCCGCGACATCGACCAGCCGGTCAGCGAACTGTCCGGCGGCAACCAGCAGAAGGTGGTGATCGCCAAATGGCTGGAGACCGAGCCGAAGGTGCTGATACTCGATGAACCCACACGCGGCGTCGACGTTGGCGCGAAGGCCGAAATCCACACGATTATGGGCGAGCTGGTCAAGCGCGGCGTCGCCATCCTGATGATCTCGAGTGAACTGCCCGAAGTGCTCGGCATGAGCGATCGCATGCTGGTGATGAGCGGTGGCCGCGTCACAGCCGAGATCGATCGGGCCGACGCGACGCCCGAACGCGTCGGCGCCGCCATGACGGCGCATCGCGGCGCGGAGGCGGCCTGATGAGCATGGCAGTGAACCTTCCCCCGATCCGGCCGCAGACGGGCCAGAAGCGGCCCGGCCTGATGCGCCGCATCTTTTCCGAATACGGCCAGGAATGCGTGGTGCTGGCCGCCATCGTGCTGCTGTTCGTGGTGGTGACGCTCGTCAATCCGCGCTTCATCAACGCCAACAACCTCGTCACGATCTTCTCCGGCAACGCCTATATCGCGGTCGCCGCCATCGGCATGGCGATGGTCATCATGACCGGAAACATCGACGTCTCCGTCGGCGCGCTGATCGGCGTGCTCGCCACCGTCGCCGGCACGCTGGCCGTCTCGGGCTATCCGATCTGGTTCGCGCTGGTGGCACCAATCTTCGTCGGCATGGCGGTCAACACGGTCATCGGCGTGCTCGTCGCCTACGCGAAGATTCCGTCCATCGTCGTCACGCTGGGCGCGCTGTCGATCCTGCGCGGCGGCCTCATCAGCGTCACCGGCGGCACGTGGATCAGCGACCTGCCGCCCGATTTCCTGATCGCGCAGAAACGGCTCCTCGGCCTGCCCGTGCCGTTCCTGTTCATGATCGTCCTGACCATCGCGGCCTTCCTGTGGATGCGTTATTCGGCATTCGGCCGCTCCATCTACGCCATCGGCGGCAACCCGGAGGCGGCAGTCGCCACCGGCATCCCCGTCGAGCGGCGGTTGGTCTCCGTCTTCGCCATCCATGGTGCATTCGCCGGCGTCGCCGCGATCCTGTTCGCCACCCAGCTTCAGGTCATCCAGTCGACGGTGCCGCCGAACCTCGAACTGACGATCATCACTGCGACCGTCATCGGTGGCGTATCGATCCTCGGCGGGTCCGGCACGGTCATCGGCTCGACGCTGGCGACCATCCTGTTCGCCACGATCGGCTCGGCGCTGATCTTCATCAACGTCTCGGCCTACTGGCTCAGGGCGGTGATTGGCCTGCTGATCCTGGCGACGGTGCTCGCCGACATGCTGCGCCGGCACCGGCGGACATGAGGGAGCGATCATGAACCTTCGCTCCCTCATCCGCCACGAGACGTTTCTGGCGCTGCTCCTCGTGCTGGTCCTGATCGTGCTGTCCTGGCAGTCCGACCGCTTCTTCACCGTCTCGAACCTGCTCAATCAGGGCCGGCTGATGACGGAGATCGGCCTGATCGCGATCGCCATGACCTTCGTCATCGCCACCGGCGGCATCGATCTTTCCGTCGGCTCGATTCTCGGCCTCGTGGCGATCCTGCTCGGCGTGTTCTGGCAGAATGTCGGCATGCCGCTGCCGATGGCCATCGTCGCGGCCGTCGCGGCCGGCACCCTTGCCGGCTTCATGAACGGCTTCATCATCACCCGCTTCCGCGTGCCGCCGCTGATCGCGACGCTGGCGACGCTCGCGCTCTATCGCGGCTTGGCCGAAGGCATCAGTCAGGCTCGCTCGGTGCGCGGCTACCCCGACTGGTTCTATGTGCTCGGCCAGGGCCAGGTGCTCGGCGTACCGACCCAGCTCTGGATCCTTTTCGCCGCCGCGATCATCGCTGCGATCATCCTCGCCTATACGCGCTGGGGACGAACGGTCTACGCCATCGGCTCCAACGAGGTCGCCAGCCGCTTTTCCGGTCTTTCGGTCGAGAAGACGAAACTCGCGCTCTACACCGCCTCGGGTTTCGCCGCGTCGCTTGCAGCCGTGATCTTCGTATCGCGCGTGTCGACCACGCGCTCCGACATGGGCACCGGCATAGAGCTCGACGCGATCACCGCGGTGGTGCTCGGCGGCACGTCGATATTCGGCGGCCGCGGCACGATCCTTGGCACGATCATCGGGCTCTGCCTCATTCAAGCGCTGAAGAACGGCCTTTCGCTCGCCGGGGTCAAGGGTGACGGCACCATCATGCTGATCGGCGCCGTGCTGATACTGGCCATCCTGGTCAGCAACATATTCGGGAGGAGCGGCTCCCGATAGGAGGAACGCTTTCGCCGGGCACCGCCGCTCGCGGGTGCCTCGACGCTCAGTGGAGGAAAACATGGGTAAGATAGTTCTGTCTGCAATTCTGGCCTTGTCGTTTTCGACCAGCCTCAGCCATGCCCAGTCGACATGGACCGGCGGCGACGACCTGCCGACCAGCCCGCTCGCCTGCGACGGTGCCGCAGCCGCGGCGGCTGCGGTTCCCTATGACGGCGGCGAGCCGACCGACGCCCCCGACCGCAAGGGCAAGACGCTGACCGTGGTCGACGTGCCGAAGCTCGTCGGCATCGGCTACTTCAACGCCACCTCGAAGGGCATCGCCGACGCGGCCGCCGAGATGGGCACGATGAATGCCAAGACCGACGGCCCCAGCCGCGCCAATATCGACGACCAGATCACCCTGATCGACAACTACATCACCAGCGGCGTGGACGGCATCCTGTTCGCCGCCAATGACCCGGTGGCCATCTCGCCTGTTTTGAAGAAGGCCCTCGCGGCCGGCATCAATGTCGTCGGCTACGACGCCAATTCCGAACCGGATGCGCGGCAGTGGTTCGTCAACCAGGCCGAGTTCAACGGCATCGCCAAATCGATGGTCGACGCGATGGCCACCGAGATAGGCGAGGACGGCGCATTCGCCATCGTCACCTCGACCTTCACCACGCCGAACCAGGCTCGCTGGATCGCCGAGATGGAGGCCTATCAGAGCGAATGCTACCCCAACATGAAGTGGCTCGAGACGGTCGAGGCGCAGGAAGACAACATCCTGTCCTTCAACCAGGCCAACACGCTCATCAACAAGTATGGCGATGAGATGAAGGGTATATTCGGCATGACCAGCGTCGCCACGCCGGCTGCCGCCGATGCGGTGACGCAGGCAGGCCAGTGCGGCAACGTCGCCGTTGTCGGTCTCGCCACGCCCAACGCGATGAAGCCCTATGTTGCCTCGGACTGCGTCAAGTCGGTGGTTCTGTGGAACCCGCTCGACCTCGGCTATGCGGCAGCCTACGTGCTGCGCGCGGTGGCCGATGGAACGCTGGAGCCGGGTGCCACCTCGGTGGAAGCCGGCAAGCTGGGAGAACTCCAGGTCATCAACGGCTCGGAGATCCTTCTTGGTGCGCCGTTCGTGTTCACCAAGGACAACATCAACGACTTCGACTTCTAGGGTCGGATTTCGGGAGGGGTTTCACCCCTCCCGCACTGCCCGGCACTCGATGCCGGCAGTCAGACAAGGGAAAGGATCGGCACCATGCGAGAAGCGGCTTCACCACGGGTCGAGCTCGCCGACCTGCGGGCGCTTTCGGCACGGATCGGGTCCGATCCCCTTCTCATCCAGGGTGCGGGCGGCAACACTTCGCTGAAGGCCGACGGCATCCTCTGGATCAAGGCTTCGGGTACATGGCTCGCCCATGCGCTGGAACGCGACATCATGGTTCCGGTGGAAATTGCACCGCTGCTTGACGCCGTCTCGTCCGTGGATCCCGCCGCCGAGAGGGCGGAGCAATTCGTCGTTGCCGGCCTCGGCGCGTCCGGCCTGCGGCCCTCGATCGAGACGACGGTGCACGCGCTGATGCCACAACGCGTGGTCGTCCACGTGCATTGCGTCAACACGATAGCCCTTGCGGTCCGCACCGATTGCGAAGCGGAGCTGGCTACAAGGCTCGACGGGCTCAACTGGGCGCTGGTGCGCTATGCAAGGCCTGGCCTGCCGCTGGCGTTGGCCATAGCGGAGCATTCCTCGAAGAGGCCAGACGTTCTGGTGCTGGCCAATCACGGTCTGGTCGTCGCCGCGGAAACCGTCGACGCGGCCGAAGCCCTGTTGAATGACGTCACGCAAAGGCTCGCCAGCGAACCGCGCTCCGCTCCCCCCGCCAACATGGAGAAATTGCGCGCGCTCGGAGTCGCAACTTTCCGACTGCCCGAAAGCGACGCTGCCCATGCCGTCGCCACCGATCCGGCAAGCACGCATATCGCTGCGCGCGGCAGCCTCTATCCGGATCATGTCATTTTCCTTGGCGAAGGCTCCGCCATCGCGCGGCCTGGGGAAGATGCGCAGGCGGTCATAGCGCGCATCGGTGCAGCACCGGTCTCGATCGTGTTTCCAGGCATCGGCGTCCTGATGCGCGAGGACGCTACCGCGAGCGCCGACGCCATGGCGCGCTGTCTCGCCGACGTGGCGACCCGCATCCCGCCTGGCGCGCCCCTGCGTGTGCTCACCGCCGAAGAACACCTGCAGCTCACCGATTGGGACGCCGAGAAATACCGGCAAGAACTGGCCCGCAAGGCAGCGCGAAAGTCGGCGTGATGGTGCTTGGGATACCCGACATCGACAGTTGCGCGCGCGCTGTCTCCACATCGGAGCGTCATCCGTGACTCCCCTCGCCATCGGCATCGACCTCGGCACATCCGGCGCCCGCGCGGTTGCAATGACGCAGGCCTTCGACATCGCCGCGCAGGGCGCATCGGCTCTGTCCGACCATGGCGCCGACGCCCGCGATCCGGCCGTCTGGTGGCGCGCCGTCGAGACCGCGCTGGAGCAGGTGCTGATGGCCGTGGAGCCATATTCTGTGCGCGCGATCGCCGTCGACGGCACCTCCGGCACGCTGCTGCCGGTCGATGCCGACGGCACGCCGCTGGCCCGTCCGCTCATGTATAGCGACAAGGTCGAGGACGAGGGCCTGCTTGCCCGTATCGCGCCGGTCATCGCGCGCGACAGCGGGGCCCACGGCGCGACGTCCGGACTCGCCAAGGCGCTGGTCTTCCAAGGCGTCCCAGGCGTAGCCAAGGTCCTGCATCAGGCCGACTGGATCGCGGGACGGCTTTCCGGCCGCTTCGACACGACCGACGAGAACAACGCGCTCAAGACCGGCTACGACCCGGTCGCCGCGCGGTGGCCGGAATGGATCGCCGCAACCGGTCTGCGGCCAGAGCTGTTGCCGCGTGTGGTTGCCCCCGGCACGCCGGTCGGCACGATAGCGCCGACCATGGCGCAACGCTTCGGCCTTGCGAGGAATGTCGCCATCGTCGCCGGTACGACGGATGGATGCGCATCCTTCATCGCCACGGGCGCAAGCGAGCCGGGCGACGGCGTCACCGTGCTGGGCTCGACGCTGACCCTGAAACTCCTGTGCGACCAGCCCGTCTTCGCCCCCGAATTCGGCATCTACAGCCACCGCATCAACGGGCTCTGGCTCGCCGGCGGCGCATCGAACACGGGCGGCAGGGTTCTTGCGCAATATTTCACTGGCGCTGAGATCGCGCGGCTCTCGGATGAAATCGGTCACGAGGACGAAACCGGCCTCGACTACTACCCGCTACTCGGACCCGGCGAGCGGTTCCCGGTCATGGACCCCGCCTTGCAGCCGCGCCTCGAGCCCAGGCCGGCATCGGACGCCGCGTTCCTGAAGGGCATGCTGGAAGGCATCGCGGCGATCGAGAAACGCGGCTATGACCGCCTAGCCGATCTTGGCGCACCCGCGCTTCGCTCCGTTCGCAGCGTCGGCGGCGGCGCCGGCAATGTCGCCTGGACCGCCATCCGCCAGCGCAGGCTCGGCGTTCCTTTCCTGCCGGCACATTCCGAACAGGCCGCCGCCGGCGCGGCACGGCTGGCGCTGAAGGGGCTCGAACACTCCCGGGAGCCCGCATGAGCACGGCCGCACCGCAACCGCTTTCCGGGATCAGCGAACTCGCAGCACAGTTCGACTATTTCGTGCTCGACCAATTCGGCGTGCTGCACGATGGCGCCGCGCCCTATCCCGGCGCTGTAGAGGCGCTGTCACGGCTGAAGGCGGCAGGCAAAAGAAGCCTGCTCCTGTCCAATTCCGGCAAGCGCTCCGCCCCCAACGAGGCGCGGCTGGTGCGGCTGGGCTTCGAGCCTGGAAGCTGGGACCATTTCCTGTCGTCCGGCGAGGTCGCATGGCGCATGCTTGCCGAAGAACTGAGTGATACCGTCAACGCCCGCTGCCTGCTCATCGCCCGCGACGGAGACCGCTCGGCGATTGAAGGCCTGCCCCTGACCGTGACGGAAAGCGGTGCTGACGCCGACATCGTGCTTCTGTCGGGCAGCGAGGGAGATCGCTACGATCTCGACCACTATCGCCGCCTGCTGGAGCCGGCGGCCGTCGGCGGCGTGCGTTGTCTCTGCACCAATCCCGACAAGGTGATGCTGACGAGCGTCGGGCCGCGCTTCGGTGCCGGCCGGATCGCCCAACTCTATGCGGAACTGGGCGGCGCGGTGGAGTGGATCGGCAAGCCCTTCCCACGCATCTACGAGGCGGCACTCGAGCTGCTCGGCAATCCAGCGCCGGACCATATCGTCTGTGTCGGCGACAGCATCGAGCACGACATCGCGGGCGGCCGGGCGGCCGGGCTGAACACGGCGCTGGTCGCGACCGGCATACTGGAAACCAGCACCGCCACGGAGCGGGAGCGGCTGTTTGCCGAGCACGGCGCGCCGCCCGACTTTCTGCTGCCGGCTTTCGCATGGTGACCCCCGCACGGAGGACGAGATGGAAACGATCATAGAAACCGACATCGTCTCGCGGGAAAACGAGGCCAGGCAGACCGCGCTGAAATCCGACTATGCCGCACTCGGCGAGCAGCTCGCACGCCGGGGCATCGCCATCGATGCTGTTCTGGCAAAGGTGGAGGCCTTCGGCGTCGCGATCCCCTCATGGGGCGTCGGCACCGGGGGAACCCGCTTTGCCCGCTTTCCCGGCGGCGGCGAACCGCGCGACATCTTCGACAAGATCGAGGATTGCGCGGTTGTCCAGCAGCTTACCCGCGCCACACCGACCGTGTCGCTGCACATCCCATGGGACAAGGCCGACCCGAAGCGCCTGAAGCAGGCGGCCGCGCGCTTCGGCCTCGGCTTCGACGCGATGAACTCGAACACCTTTTCCGACGCGGTGGACCAGAAGCTTTCCTACAAGTTCGGCTCGCTCAGCCATGCCGATGCGGCCGTGCGCCGGCAGGCGGTCGAGCACAATCTCGAATGTATCGAGATCGGCAACACCCTCGGCTCGAAGGCGCTGACCGTCTGGATCGGCGACGGCTCCAACTTTCCCGGGCAGGTGAATTTCGCCCGCGCTTTTTCACGCTATCTGGAGGCAATGGCCGACATCTATGCAGCCCTGCCAGACGACTGGCGGCTCTTCACCGAGCACAAGATGTACGAGCCTGCCTTCTATTCGACCGTGGTGCAGGACTGGGGCACCAATTACATCATCGCGAAGGAGCTGGGTCCAAAGGCCTTCTGCCTTGTCGACCTCGGCCATCACGCGCCCAACGTCAACATCGAGATGATCGTGTCGCGGCTGATCCAGTTCGGCAAGCTGGGCGGCTTCCACTTCAACGACAGCAAGTATGGCGACGACGATCTCGACGCAGGGTCCATCGATCCCTATCGCCTGTTCCTCGTCTTCAACGAGCTGGTCGATGCCGAACTGTCCGCCGGCAAAGCCTTCCACCCCGCCCACATGCTCGACCAGAGCCATAACGTCACCGACCCGATCGAGAGCCTGATGCTGTCGGCCACGGAAGTGCAGCGCGCCTATGCGCAGGCGCTGCTCGTCGATCGTGACGCGCTCACCGCATTTCAGGAAGACAACGACGCATTGATGGCCACGCAGACGCTGAAGGCAGCCTACCGCACGGATGTCGAGCCGATCCTTGCCATGGCGCGGCTGAATGCAGGCGGAGCCATCGACCCGGTGTCCGCCTATCGCGCGGCAGGCTACCGCGCCAAGGTCACCGCGGAGCGCCCGGCGGTTGCCGCAGCCGGTGGCGGCATTGTCTAGGAGGATCGGCCAATGCCCGAGCGGATCGCATTTCGAATGGTGCTGAATCCCGGCCAGGTCGAGGAATATCGGCGGCGTCACGACGAGATATGGCCGCAGATGCTGGCAGCCCTGCGCGAGGCCGGCATCTCGGACTATTCGATCTGGCTCGACCCGGAAACGAACCATCTCTTCGCCACTCTCGTGCGCGCCGACGACCATACGATGGACGACCTGCCGCAAACGCAGATCAACCGCCGCTGGTGGGATTTTATGGCCGACATCATGCAGGTGGGCGACCGCAACGAGCCGGTCGTCGTGCCGCTGCAACGCGTTTTTCATATGGATTAGGAATAAGGACGATGACGAACCAGAAGCTGCGCGAGGAGATGGTTTCCATCTGCCGCCGCATGAATACCAGCGACATCAACCAGGGCACGGCGGGCAACCTCTCCGTGCGCTCCGGCGACGGCTTCTTGATAACGCCGTCGAGCATGCCCTACGACGTCATGACGCCGGACGACATCGTGGAGATGGACTTCGATGGCACTTATGTCGGCGGCCGCCCGTCTTCTGAATGGCGCTTCCATCGCGATATTCTCAAGGCCCGCGAAGACATCAATGTCGTGCTGCACTGCCACTCGGTCTACGCGACGACGCTGGCCTGCCATCACAAGACCATTCCGGCATTTCACTACATGACCGGCGTTGCCGGCGGCACCACCATCCGTTGCGCGCGCTATGCGACCTTTGGCACCCAGGCACTGTCAGACGCAGCACTCGAAGCGCTTGAGGGGCGGCTTGCCTGCCTGCTCGGCCAGCATGGCCAGATCTCGCTCGGCACGTCGCTGGAGGCCGCGCTCTGGCTGGCGATCGAGGTCGAGACACTGTCGCGCATGTATGTGCAGGCGCTGGCGCTCGGCGAGCCGCCGGTGCTGCCCGACGACGAGATGGAACGCGTCATCGCGCAGATGAAGCGCATGAGCTACGGCTTCGGACCCGAGGCCGAAGGCTCGAACGACGTCGCCCGCCCGCGCGGCAAGAACTGAATGAGCCGCTTCATCCGCTGTGGCGCCTATGGGCATGGTCGCTGTCCATGCTGATTACTGGCGAACGCGCGCAACCCGTTGCGCGAAATTGGCTCTTCAGGTCAGCTCTTCTTTTTGCGCGGCTTCTTCGCGGCAGGCGCCTCGGTCACCATGGCTTCTTCCCGCGCCAGCCGTGCTGCCCGCAGCCGCTCGGTCTTGGCCTCGCGGGCCGACAGCTCGTGGTCGATTATCGCACGCGCGGTCTTGGTTGTGACGTCCGCCTTGGTTTCCTGCTTGGAAGGCTTGGGCTGAAAAACGGCATTGATAAAAACGTCATCCATGATTGGGTCTCCTCAAAGTGAAAAAGGCCGGGAATTCCCGACCTTCTCCTGAGCGTCTCGATGGCCAGTGCCAGTACATCCGTGGTCAAAGACCAGAAACGCTATTCCTTATGCAGCCTGAAGATTCTCGGCTGCGCTCTTGCCGTTGCGGTTGTCCTTGACAACCTCGAAGCTGAGCTTCTGGCCTTCGGCGAGCGTGGACATGCCAGCCCGCTCGACTGCCGAAATATGCACGAACACGTCCGGCTGTCCGCCGTCCTGCTCGATGAAGCCAAAGCCCTTGGTGGAGTTGAAGAATTTTACGGTTCCAGTAGCCATATCGATTTTCCTTTTCAAATCGGCACAGATCATCGACGCCTGGCCGGATGCCAAACGTCGCAGTCTTCGAAATTGAGAGGGAAGATCGTCGGCGCGCTGTAGCGCAGAAACAAAGTTCGTCAACAAGATCGATTGACTGGATATAGGGATCGATTGTGTTCACGGCAAGGCCGCCGGCAACTTTAGTTAGCGGGGAGGCAGATCAACTTGGTCGGTGGGCGCAAAGCGGCTGCTCTCGATCGCCGGCGTTCAGGCGACGATCATCTGCGCGGCCTTCTCCGCGATCATGACGGCGGGCGCATGGGTATTGCCGGATACGATCGTCGGCATGATAGAGCAGTCGACGACCCGCAGCCCCTCGACGCCGCGAACGCGCAATTGCGGGTCGACAACGGCCTGCTCGTCGGTCCCCATCCGCGCGGTGCCGACCGGATGGAAGATTGTCGTCGCGATGTCGCCGGCGGCGCGCGCCAGCTCCTCGGGCGACTGGATCGCCGTTCCCGGCTTGAACTCCTCGGGCTTGTACTGCGCCATGCGACGCGTGGCCATGAGGCGACGGGCGGCCGTGATCGAGTCGGCGGCAACCTGGCGGTCCCCGTCGGTGGAAAGATAGTTGGGCGCGATCTCCGGGTGTTGGTCGAATTCGGGCGAGACGATCTTCACGGTGCCGCGCGACTGCGGCCGGAGGTTGCATACGGAGACGGTGATTGCGGGAAAATCGTGGAGCGGCTGGCCGAACGCCTCCAGCGAAAGAGGCTGCACGTGGAACTCGATGTTTGGCGTGTCGAACATCGCGTCCGATTTCATGAAGATGCCGAGCTGGCTCGGCGCCATGGACATCGGCCCCGAACGCCTGAAGGCATATTCCAGCGCGATTCGCGCCTTGCCTGCAAGCGTCGACTGCCGCTCGTTGAGCGTCTGCGCCCCCGCTATCCTGAATGCAGTGCGGATCTGAAGATGATCCTGCAAATTCTCCCCGACAGCCGGCGTGTCACGCACGACTGGAATGCCATGCCCCTGCAGCAGCGACCCCGCGCCGAGCCCGGAAAGCTGGAGCAGTTGGGGCGTGCCGATCGCGCCTGCAGAAAGGATGACTTCGCCCGAAGCATGCACCCGCGCCGGCTTGCCGCCGAGCCTCAGATCGACGCCCTTGGCGCGCAGCCCGTCGAAGACGATGCGCTCGGCCTGCGCATGCGACATCACTGTCAGGTTCCGGCGATGCCGCACCGGGCGGATGAAGGCGCGTACGGCGTTGAAGCGGAGGCCCGCCTTCTGGTTCACCTCGAAATAGGACGAGCCGAAATTGTCGCCGTCATTGAAGTCGTCTACTTGCGGCACGCCCAGCTCCTCGGCAGCCTCCCGTACGGCGTCGAGTATCGGCCACGAAAGCCGCTGGCGCTCGACCCTGAGCTCACCGTCCTGTCCGTGAAACGGCGCGCCCGACGCGTGGTGGTTCTCCGATTTGCGAAACAAGTGCAGCACGTCGTCCCAGCCCCAGCCGGGATTGCCGAGCTGGCGCCAGTGGTCGTAGTCGGCCGCCTGGCCGCGCATGTAGATCATGCCGTTGATCGACGAGCATCCGCCCATCACCTTGCCGCGCGGATAGGCAAGCGAACGCCCGTTCAGTCCCGGCTCCTTGACCGTCGAATAGCCCCAGTCGGTGCGCGGGTTGCCCATGCAGTAGAGATAGCCGACGGGAATATGGATCCAGTGGTAATTGTCGGAACCGCCAGCCTCCAACAGCAGCACGCGCTTGCCGGGATCCGCGCTCAGCCGGTTCGCAAGTACGCACCCGGACGAACCCGCCCCCACGATCACGTAGTCGAAAACACCAAGATCCAGCCGGTTCGAAACGGTCATCCTCACCCACACCTTCGCCAAACGACGGCAACGGCCTCCGCCGGCTCGCAGTAAAGCCGGAAACACGCGGCGATCCAATCTCGATTGTCGCAATAGGTGACCGGCGCATACCGCGGCCGGAGCGAATGGACCGGCCCTGAGCTTTCATCTGCCCGGAAAACACGAAAGCCGCGGCGAACCGCGGCTTTTCGATGTTAGATGATTTGGAGCGGGTGAAGCGATTCGAACGCTCGACCCCAACCTTGGCAAGGTTGTGCTCTACCCCTGAGCTACACCCGCTCACGCGGCTCTCGCCGCAAGCCGCGCTTATATGACCGAACTCGCTTGCGATTGCAACAGGGAAAGGTGCGAATTTCTGCGGCGTCCTTTCGTGCGGCCGAAACGCACGGAAAACCACGGGCTGGACGGCTCCCCGCCCCCTCGGTTAAGCAGGAAAGCTACGTTTTACAGGCCTATACCGACCATGCCCAAGACCCCTGACGAACTGCTCGCCTTTCTCTCCGAACTCGGCATCGCCGTGAAGACGGCAACCCACCCGCCTCTGTTCACCGTAGCCGATTCCCAGGCCCTGCGCGGTGAGATACCGGGTGGCCACACGAAGAACCTGTTCCTCAGGGACAAGAAGGAGCGGTATTTTCTGCTCACGGTCGAGGAGGATGCTGAAGTCGATCTGAAAACCATCCACCAGGTCATCGGTGGATCGGGCCGCGTATCCTTCGGAAAGCCGGAGAAGCTGCTCGACTATCTCGGTGTGACCCCCGGTGCCGTGACGGCTTTCGGCATCGTCAACGATACGGAAAACCAAGTGACGATCGTGCTCGACGAAACACTGATGCGCCATGACACGATCAACGCGCATCCCCTCACTAACGAAGCCACGACCTCGATCGGGCGCGACGATCTGCTGCGGTTCATAAAGGCCACCGGACACGAACCACTCGTCTTGAAACTGTCGGCCTAGACGCCACATTTCAGGTCATCGCCCCTCGACCCGCGGCAAGCTTGGGTTTACAGCGTTGACGGAAAGGCGGCAAAGCAAGGATTTTCGATGAGCGTTCAGGATAATCCCTTCGGTGGCGGCTACGCCGTGCAGTACGGCAATGGCGGCGCGGAAAACGTCGACAGTCAGGGCGCGGCCGGTTTCGAAGTTAAGGACACCACGACGGCGCAGTTCACGGCCGATGTGATCCAGGAGTCGCGCCAGCAGCCCGTGCTCGTCGATTTCTGGGCACCTTGGTGCGGCCCCTGCAAGCAGCTTGCGCCTGCGCTCGAAAAAGCGGTGCGCGAGTCTGGCGGCCGCGTCAAACTCGTCAAGATGAACATCGACGAACACCCGTCGATCGCCGGACAGCTCGGCATCCAGTCGATCCCCGCCGTGATCGCGTTCCGCGACGGCCAGCCGGTCGACGGCTTCATGGGCGCGATTCCCGAAAGCAAGATTCACGAGTTCATCGACAAGGTCGCCGGCGCCGATGCCGGCCAGGCGACCGCAGACGCGCTGGCTGCCGCGGCCGAGCTGCGCGCGGAAGGCGACGCTCAGGGCGCAACCCAGATTTATGCGGCAATCCTCCAGCAGGAACCCGAGAACCTCGACGCCATTGGTGGCCTCGCTGAAATGCTGTTCGACAGTGGCGACGCCGATATGGCCCGCGAGGTTCTCGCCCGCGCACCGGAAGCTGCGGCCGACGCCCCGGAGCTTGCAGGCGTGCGGGCAAAGCTGGCGCTCGCCGAGCAGGTGGCCGCACTTGGCGACGCCGCGGCGCTGGAACAGCGCCTGGCGGCCGACCCGAAGGATCATCAGGCGCGCTTCGACCTTGCGCTGATTCATAACGCGCATGATCGACGCGAAGAGGCGGCCGACGCGCTGCTGGCGATCATGAAGGCGGATCGCGGCTGGAACGACGACGGCGCCCGTCTGCAATTGCTGAAGTTCTTCGAGGCGTGGGGCATGGCGGACGAAGCGACGCTTGCGGCGCGGCGCAAGCTTTCATCGCTGCTGTTTTCCTGAGCGGCGACCGGCCGCGCCGCATGTGCGGGGCGGCAAGGCAGGGAGAATCGTAAAGTGCAGGCCGGAAACGCGCGATACCGAACGGCAAGGGATCTTCCCGAAACGGTCCCCGTGTTCCCGCTCGAAGCCGCGCTGCTGCTGCCCGGCGGCCGCATGCCGCTCAACATCTTCGAGCCGCGCTATCTTGAGATGATCGATCACGCGTTGTCGCACCAGCGCCTGATCGGCATGGTTCAGCCTCGGCTCGACGGAGCGGTGCGCGGCGACGGCGAACCCGAACTGTGCGAAGTCGGATGCCTCGGTCGCCTGACGTCCTTTGCCGAGACCGGCGACGGGCGTTATCTGATTTCGCTTCAGGGCGTATGCCGCTTCCGCGTCGTTTCCGAGGTGGGCACAAAGACGCCGTTCAGGCAATGCCGGATCAAGTCCTTTATCGCCGATCTCGACATGGAGGCCGGCGCGGCGGAGATCGACAGGCCGGCCCTGCTCAAGGCGTTTCGCGCCTATCTGAAGGCGAACGATCTTGATGCCGACTGGGAAAGTGTCAGCCGCGCGGAAAACGCGATGCTGGTCAATGCGCTGTCGATGATGGCGCCCTACGGCGCGGCCGAAAAGCAGGCCTTGCTGGAGGCGCCCGACCTGAAGACGCGCGCCGAAACACTGATCGCCATCACCGAGATCGCGCTTGCGCGCGACGACGAGGATTTCGGATCGAGCCTGCAATGAGCGGAACCGGGGACCAGCGCAAGCCGATGGGCAGGGATATGGCGACCCGCACGGTCGACCCCAAGCTGCTCGAGATGCTCGCCTGCCCGCTAACCAAGGCGCCGCTGCGATGGAATGCGGAGAAGGGTGAGCTGATCTCGCCGGGAGCAAGGCTCGCCTATCCGGTGCGCGACGGCGTGCCGATCATGTTGCCATCGGAGGCGCGTCAGCTCGGCAACGACGAAACTGGCCGGTGAGCAGGCGGGGCGTCGTGGCCGCTGGGTCGGCTGGAAATGCCAGGCATGAACGGGCGCGCCGGCGCAAGGGCGACGCCAACCGCGAGGCGATCGCGGCGGCGGCGGCAAGCCTCTTCTGGCGCGAGGGATATGCGGCCAGCACTATTGCCGGCATCGCGACCGCGGCCGATGTCCCGCCCGGCAATCTCTTCTATTACTTCCGCAGCAAGGCAGACATCGCCCATGCCGTCGCCGACGTGTTCTGCGCGGAGACCGAGGCAATGCTTCAGGCGACCGCCGAGGATGAGACCGAGCCGCGCCGTCGGTTGGGCGCACTGGTGGCGCGGCTTTCACGAAGCGCACCGAGTCGTGTCGCCCATGGCTGTCCGATCGCGCTGTGCGTGCGCGACTTTCGCGGCGATGCGCCCGTGGCCTCGGACCGCGCGGCCGAATCCTTCACCATGCTGATCGGCTTCATGGCGCGCGAGCTTGGCCGCACCGGCCAGCGCCCATCTCTGGCATTGGCGCAGGCGCGCGCGGCCCTTGTCGAATGGCAGGGCGGCATCATGCTCGCCCATGCGCTGAAGGACGCGACGGTGCTCTCGGAAAGCTTCCGCCGCATGGAGCGCCTGCTTGGCGCCCAGTGACGGCTCAGGCCAACCAACGGTATCTGTATGCCCCACGCAGGATGCCGGTAACCCGGCGGCTGGCCTATGCCACTGCATTCAAAGCGGGCTCGCGCATGTTTCGCCGACCTCTATCGCTTCACGGCCATCTCTCTCCTTCGGGAAGCGGGAGAGACAGAGAGAAATTGCCGACCGTACCGCTTGACACCCTTCCTATCCCTCAGGGCGGAGGGTGGCTTGCGAAGCAAGACGGAGCAGGGGCTTTTCGCACGACGCTGACCTGAGTTCAGCGCCATGTTGCTGCGTCCGGCCATTCTCATCGGCACATGATGCAGCCGCTTGCGAACGAGGTCCGGCCAATCCCCGCCTCGGGCATGTAGGTCGGTTGGGTGCGCGGCGCGATGCAGCGAACCAGCCGCATGAGGATACAGACAGCTCGACTGATCGGTTGTTGGTGGCTGGCATTCTCCTGACCATCGATACCCGGTTCAGTGAAAGTTGCGCCCCTTGGGCATCAGCTTCTTCACATTGGCGGCGGGCTCGCCGCCAATGTGCCCGGCCGGCTCTCGCAGGGCTTCTCGATCGACCCCCCGCCTGTTCGGGCGGACCCGGCTGTCGTGGTCGATAGCCCGCTTGATCTCGTCCGGCGGCGAACGGAAATCGACGGTCTGGGCCGCTTCCGAAAGCGCCTCCAGCCGATGGCTCAGATCCTCGATCCGCTCGGCGACGATATGGATGACGCCCGACTCCGATTGCAGCTTCCCCGTCACCCGCACCAGCCGCCCGCCGAGGATGACCGGGCGATAGCGATCGAACACGCGCGGCCAGATGATGACGTTGGCGATCGAATTCTCGTCTTCCAGCGTCAGGAAGATCGCGTTGCCCTTGCCGGGGCGTTGGCGCACCAGCACCAGCCCCGCGACCGAGATTCGGCGCCCACCGCGAATATCGGGCAGCATCGCATTGGGCGTGACCCCGTCCCGCTCCAGCCCTTCGCGCAGAAACGAGACCGGATGCGCCTTAAGCGAAAGCCGAAGCAGGCGGTAGTCGTGGATGACATGCTCGCCGAGCGGCATGGCGGGAAGTGTCGTCTGGGGTTCGTTGTCAGGCAGGCGGACCTCCGGACGGTCGAACAAAGGTAGCCGCTCGGCGGCACTCCTGCCGTCAAGCGCGCGTACCGCCCACAGCGCCGCGCGCCGGTCGAGGCCGATGGAGCGGAACGCGTCGGCCTCCGCCAGCTTTCTGATCGCGTCGACATGGAGGCGCGATCGCAGCCACACGTCGCGCACGGATTCGTAGCCGGCGCCGCGCTGTTGCACGAATGTCGTCATCTCCGCCTCGGACAGGCCCTTGATCTGCCGGAAACCCAGCCGCACCGCATGGCGTGTCAGGATAACACCGCGCATCTCCCTGTGCCGGTGTGCGACCTTCGCGGCATCGAATGGCGCTTCCTCAAGCGTACAGTCCCAGGCGGAATGGTTGATGTCGACCGGCCTGACTTCCACGCCGTGGTCGGCCGCGTCGCGGACGAGCTGCGCCGGCGCGTAGAAACCCATCGGCTGCGAATTGAGGATCGCCGCGCAAAAGACGTCCGGATAGAAAGTCTTGAACCAGCAGGACGCATAGACCAGCAGCGCGAACGAAGCTGCATGGCTTTCCGGAAAGCCGTAATCGCCGAACCCCTCGATCTGCTTGAAGACACGCTGCGCGAATTCCTCGGGATAGCCTTTCGCCGTCATCCCCGAGATCATCCGCTTCTTATAATCCTTTATGGTTCCAAGGCGCTTGAAGGTTGCCATCGCTCGGCGCAGCTCATCGGCCTCGCTTGGCGAGAAGCCGCCGGCTACGATGGCGATTTTCATCGCCTGTTCCTGGAACAACGGGACACCGAGCGTCTTCCCCAGGATCGTCTCAAGCTCGGGCATCACATAGTCGGGCTTTTCCTTCCCCTCGCGACGCCGAAGATAGGGATGAACCATATCACCCTGTATCGGACCAGGCCGCACGATCGCCACCTCTATGACGAGGTCGTAGAATTCGCGGGGCTTCAGCCGCGGCAGCATCGACATCTGCGCGCGGCTCTCGATCTGGAACACGCCGAGCGTATCAGCCCGACAGATCATGTCGTAGACCCGCTCGTCTTCCTTTTTTATGCTGTCGAGCGTCAGATTTAGCCCATAGTGCTCGTCCAGCAGGACGAAGGCGCGCTTCAGGCATGTCAGCATGCCTAACGCCAGCACATCGACCTTGAGCATTTTCACCGCATCCAGGTCGTCCTTGTCCCATTCGACCATCTTGCGCTCGTCCATCGCCGTCTTGACGATTGGCACCATCTCGTCGAGCCGGTCCCTGGTGATGACGAACCCGCCGACATGCTGCGAGAGGTGGCGAGGAAAACCCATGATTTCGTTGGCGCGCTGCATGACTCGCACCGCAATGGGATCGCTTTCGGCAAGGCCTCCGGCCTTGGCTTCCTTCACGCCAACCTCGGACGAGGACCACCCCCAGATCGACCCGGAAAGGGCCGACTGGACGTCGTCCGAAAGCCCCATCGCCTTGGCCACCTCGCGCATCGCCGATCGTCCACGATAGGTGACGACCGAAGCCGCCAGCGCCGTATGTTTTTCACTATATTTCTCATAGATGTAGGCCATGACCTCGTCGCGTCGCTCGTGCTCGAAATCGACGTCGATATCCGGCGGCTCGCCGCGCTTTTCGGAGATGAACCGCTCGAAAAGGCAGTCGATGATGTCTGGGCCGACTTCAGTGATTCCGATGCAGTAGCAAACCACGGAGTTGGCAGCCGAACCCCGCCCCTGACAAAGGATGCCTCTCGACCGGGCAAACTTCACGATGTCGTGGACAGTGAGAAAGTAGCGCGCGTAGTTGAGCGTCGCGATGATGTCGAGTTCCTTGCGGATGAATTCCTTCACCCTTTCCGGCACGCACTCCGGGTAACGGTGCGTCGCGCCTTCCCATGCCAAGCGCTCCAGTTCCTGCTGCGGCGCCAGCCCAGATTCCGTCGGCTCGTCCGGGTAGTTGTATTCCAGCTCGCTCAGCGAGAATTTCAATGTTTCCGCAAACCGGATCGTTTCGGCAAGGGCACCGGGATACCGCTTGAATAGTCGCGCCATTTCCTCCGGCGGTTTCAGATGGCGCTCGCCATTGGCCTGCAGTGCGTAGCCTGTCCTGGCGACGGGCGTGTTGAGGCGGATCGCGGTAAGCACGTCCTGCAATGGCCGTCGTTCGGCGGCATGAAAAAGCACGTCGTTGATCGCCATCAGCCGCAGACCGGCTTCCGATGCCATCGCCGCCGCCTGCTCGATGCGAAAGCGGTCATTGCCGTCGTACAGGGGTGCAACGGCGAGCCACACCGCATGCCGGCCGAAATGCTCCCGCAACTGCCTCAGAAGATCGCGCTCCTTTGTTACCTCCGCCGAAAGTGCCGGGATCACGGCCAGCGACATGTGCCCGCCCCATTCCAGCAAATCGGCGAGATAGACCTTCGGGTCGCCTTTCGGGCTCTCGTCGCGAAAATTCGCCTGGGTGAGCAGGCGGCACAGGTTCCCCCAGCCCTTTCGGTCGCGCGGATAGGCAAGCACATCGGGCGTGCCGTCGGCAAAGACGAGGCGGCAGCCGGGATGGTAGGGCAGGGTAAACACAGGCCCTTTCTCTTCCAGAAGGATCTGCTTCGACTGGCTCCAGGCGCGCACCACGCCCGCAACCGTGTTGCGATCGGCAAGTCCCATGGCCGCGTGACCGAGCATGTAAGCGGCAAGCACCAGTTCCTCCGGCCTCGACGCCGCGCGCAGGAACGAAAAGTTCGATTGCGTGGCGAACTCGACATAGGAGACAGGCGCAGCGCTCATGCGAAGACCCCTTGCATGAACCAGCGCGGCGGCGTTTCGCCCTTGTCGTAGAAGCCTTCGCGATAAAGCCAGTAGCGCCGACCGCGATCATCCTCGACCCGGTAATAGTCCCGCGTTTCGCCCGCCTCCTTTTCCTGCCACCATTCCGGGGCGATGCGTTCGGGGCCTTCCGCCCCCGCAACGCGATAGGACGCGCGCCGCCAGCGGAAGCGGGCCGGCGGCCCCTCGGGAATTTCGGCCATCACCTCGACCGGTTCAGGATGCGGGAAAAGCCTGACCGGCCGCTCTCTGGAAAGGAAATACGCTTCCCCTTTCGAGGGGGCGCCTTCCGCAAAGCCCGCAAATGGAACAAACGCAACGGCGCGTTCGGGGATGTAACTTTCGACCATGACGGGCCGCAGGATCGAACGGTCGCCCAGCCGGGCGCGGACACGATCGGCAAAAAGCGCCAGCCCCGCATCATCCGCCTTGCTTTCGCCGGCCAGGTCGACCTGTTCCGCCGCGAAAGGTGCGGCTTCCAGTGCCGAAAGCCGCACCATTTCGAACCCGTAATCGGCATCGACGCCGCCAAGGGCCTTGAGCTTTTCGCGGAACAGCTTGAGGATCAGCGCCGGCTCGCGCAGCGGCCGCGACGCGCCGACGGTCAGGCGGTGCACGGCGCCATCCACCCGGAAAAGGGCGAGCTGCAGCAGGCGCGCACCTTCGTCACGCCGCTCCAGATCGGCTTTCAGCGTCGCCGACAGGAGAAGCAGCAGCCGTTCGATATCCTCCTCAAGCACCACGGGCTCTGCGAGGCGGCGCTCCACCGAAAGCGGCGCGATGGGCAGGCGCGGCGACACCGCCTCCTCCAGCCGGCCGAGCGCCTGATCGAGCCGCATGACCGGCAGCTTGCCGAAACGGCGCACGAGCGGCGCGCGCGGCGTGTCCATCAGCGCGCCGACGGTGCGCAGGCCCAGGCTTTCGAGCCCCTTGCATGCGGGAGGCTCAAGCCGCAGCGCCGCCGGCGGCAGGCCGGCGAGCGCCGGTGCCTCCGCGCCCGGCTCGATCGGCACGGGCCGCAGGAAACGGGCGGCCGCCCATGCCATGCCCGGCGTGGAAGCAAGCCCCGCGCGGGCACGAAAGCCCTGGCTGTAAAGCCGCTCCAGCACCTCGTCGAGCATCGCCTGTTCTCCGCCGAAGAGGTGGACGCAACCGGTGATGTCAAGGAAGAGACCGTCCTCTCCGCATAGCGCGACCAGCGGCGTATAGCGGTCGCACCAGTCGGCAAGGCTTTCCAGAAGCCTGCGATCGGCCTCCGGCTCCGCCTCGATCACCTCCAGCCCGGGATGCATGGCGCGCGCGTCGGCCACCCCCATGCCCGGGCGCAGCCCGAGGGCGGCGGCCGCCTCGTCGAGGGCTGCGATGCGTTGCGTGTTGTTCTCGCGGCGGCTGACGGCGAGCGGCTGGCGGGCGTTTGTGCCCTCACGCCGCGCCTCTGAACGCCAGGCCCGCCCCAGCCGTGCCCTGAGGATGCGCTCCGTCGGCAGCAGGGGAAACCACAGCGCCATGATCCTGCGCCCCGCCTGGGTTGGATCGTCTTTCGTTAAAGGCGCGCTCATCGTCGTTCCATTCCAGTGTGAAGGTTGCAGGCATGCCCAGGCGGCTTCGGGAAACCGCGACGGTGAAGGCAGGCGGACCGATCGATCCGGCAAGCGCACCCGAAAGGGCATGCCGCTTCGCCGCGGGCGCGGCCGAGACGACGAGCCGCACCGGTGCTGCCGTCGGCGCCGCCTCGCCGGCATGACGCAGGAGATAGAGCGGACGGCCCGCGGCCTGGGTGCGCCGGTGCAGGCGGCGCGTGGCGGTCAGGTCGAGCTTCGGCGCGCGGCCACGCATTTCGAGCAGCACCGCCGAAAGCGCGCCAAGCGCAGCGGCCTCCTCCGCCACCCACAGCGCATCCTCCAGCCGGCGGCCCTGCGCGACCAGCAGGGCCTCGGGCGGCAAGCCGAACCGGTGCAGGATACCGGGCGCATAAGGTCCTCCCGCCTCCGAAAACGTCTCGCCCGCAGTCACCCACAGAAGCGGCGCCTTCACCGTGGCCTGCCTGCGCGCCAGCGCGACCATCGCCAGCGCGAAACCGGCCACGGCGCCTGCATCGCGCGTTTCCCTGCCATGGATCTCCACCAGCGCCGCATGCGGCAGCCCACCGCCCAGCGCGGCGTCGAGCCCGGATGCGCCTGTCGGCAGAAGACCTGCCATGCCGTCGGCCGCGCCCTGCCGGCGCAGCACGATGCCCGCCTCGGCATTGGCCGAGCCGGACGCGCCTGCCGGTTCCAGCCGCTCCGCCAGCCTGCCCTCGATCCTCGCAATTTCCCGGCGCAAGGCAGAAACAGCCTCTCGCGCCACGGCGGATGTCGCCATGATGCTGCTCTTTCGCGCTAAATGTTCCTATTATGTTCTAATGGATTCCAGAGCCGCACCGAAGAGTCAAGCGGAGTCTCGAAGAATTTATTCCTCTGCTCTCGCGGCCAATCCGGCATCGTGCGCGTCTAGCGCGGTAACGCTTGCGGAATCAGGGGTCGAAAGCCGCGCTGCAAAGGTCTATATGGCGGCCAAAGGACACTGCATGGCCCGCATCTATCAGACCCGCGACTGGACCGACCAGCTTTCGCCCTCGCTTCAGGAGTTCGAGCTTCTGGCGCTGGAAACCTATGCCCATCTGCCCGGCGAGTTCCGCAAGCTCACCGGCGAGATCGTCATCCAGATCGCCGAATTTCCGACCGACGAGATCATGGACGACCTCGCGCTGGAGACGCCGTTCGACCTGCTCGGACTGTTCGAGGGCCGCGGCATCGCCGAGCGCTGGAACCCTTCCACCGGAGAGGGTCCGAACCGCGTCACCCTCTATCGCCGCGCCATCCTGGATTACTGGGCCGAAAACGAGGAGACGCTGGGCGACATCGTCGCCCATGTGCTGATCCACGAGATCGGTCACCATTTCGGCCTGTCCGACGACGACATGGCGCAGATCGAGGAAAACGCCGAGACCCGGCCCTAGCTAAACCCCACAATTCCGGCGTTTCGGTAGTTGCTTGCAGACCTGTGACGCTATTCCCAGGGCGAGCCCCACAATCGATGAGGCGAAAACCGTGACCGTCCCCTCAGCGCATCCGGATGATCCGCACTACATCACCCGCAGTGGATGGCTTCGTGCCGCCGTTCTGGGTGCCAATGACGGCATTGTCTCGGTCTCCTCGCTCATCGTCGGCGTGGCGGCAGCCGGCCCCGACCCCAAAACCGTCATCATCGCGGGAATTGCCGGGCTGACGGCCGGCGCCATGTCGATGGCTGCGGGCGAATATGTTTCGGTCTCCTCGCAGTCGGATACCGAAAAAGCGGATATTGCCCGTGAAAAGGTCGCTCTACGCGACGACCCGGAAACCGAACTGGTCGAGCTGGCCGCCATCTACCGCGAGCGTGGCCTGAGCGAGGCGACGGCCATGCAGGTCGCCCGCGAGCTCACCGAACGCGACGCACTCGGCGCCCATGTCCGTGACGAGCTTGGCCTTTCGGAGCACCTCGCCGCCAATCCCCTTCAGGCAGCCTTCACCTCGGCTGTCACCTTCAGCGTAGCAGCCGCCATCCCGCTGGCCGCGGCATGGTTCGCGCCGGATGGGGCCGTCATCCCGGTCGTGCTGATTGTCACCGTGGCGACACTCGCCATTCTCGGCGCGCTCGGCGCCAAGGCCGGGGCGGCACCGGTCCTCAGGGCCAGCGCACGGGTCGTTGTCTGGGGCGTGTTCGCCATGGCGGTCACTGCGGGCATAGGCCGACTGTTCGGGGTCAGCGTCTGATCGGCTTAGCGCCTATTGAAGCCCGGCGCGCTACTGCTCGCCCAGCTTCATGTCCGGGTGGTAGTCCTTGCCCTCGACTTCCTTGAAAACCGCCTGCCCGCAACGCATGGTCTTGGTTTCGGCATCGAACGCATAGGTGGGCGAGCCGTAGATGTGCCAGCCCTTGTTCAGCGCCGCCGTCACCTTGTGGCAGAAGCTCGAATCGTCCGGTCCGGTCAGGAATCGGTAGAGTTTCATCGCGTCTGGTCCTTTCCCAAATCCGCTTTCGCCAACAGCCGCTCGGCTTGGTCGAGATGCAGCCGCTCGACCATCTTCCCATCCAGCGAGATGACGCCGCTGGCCGCGTTCTCCGGCAGCGCGAAGGCCGCGCGGATCGCCAGCGCTTCCGCGACGGCTTCGGCAGAGGGCGAAAATGCCGTGTTGGCGGGGCCGATCTGCGCCGGGTGTATCAGTGTCTTGCCGTCGAAGCCCATGTCGCGGCCTTCGCCGCATTCGGCCCCGAAGGCGTCGAGATCGGAAAAATCGTTTCTGACCCCGTCCAGCGCGTCGAGCCCGCCGGCGCGCGCAGCCAGCACGATCTGCATCAGCCACGGCACCAGATAGCGCCGGTCGGGGGTGGCGAGAACGCCGGTTTCCTTGACGAGATCGTTGGTGCCGGCCACTAGGCAGGCCAGCCGCGCCCCGCGATCGCGCCCCAACGCGGCGATCGCGCCAATGTTGAGCATCGCCCGTGGCGTCTCGATCATCGCCCAAAGCCACAGCGAGGCGCGCGCTTCCGTTTCGTCCAGCACGTCGTTCGCCTCCAGCACGTCGCGCGCCGTCTCCACCTTGGGCAGCAGGATCGCATCCGGGCGAGCCTCGCGCGCGGCCAGCAGATCGGCGTTACCCCATTCGCTCGACAGCGCATTGACGCGCACGACGATTTCCGGCCCGCCCTCGCCTCGCGCGGCAACGAAGTCGCGCATGCGCTCGCGCGCCACTACCTTCTGCGCCGGTGCTACCGCATCCTCGAGGTCGACGACGACACAGTCGCAGGCAAGGCTAGGCACCTTCGCCAGCGCCTTTTCGTTGGCGGCAGGAACATAGAGCACTGAGCGGCGCGGGCGTGTCGGTCTGATCTGCATGGCGTCCTTTCTGGCGCAACGGATTTCCCCGCGCAAGCGCAAGCGCGCGGCAATGCCCCACTTGCAGCCCGGCGACGAAACTGTTTCTGTCCGCGCCGCATCGACAGAGGAAGAGCCGGGCATGGCCAGTACCGACATCGTCATCATCGGCGGCGCGATCGTCGGCGCCTCCATCGCCTGGTCCCTGCGCGAGGAGGGCTTTGCGGGTTCCATCGCGCTGATCGAGCGCGACCCGCAATTCACCTGCTCCGCCACCACCCTGTCGGCCGCCTCGATCCGCCAGCAATTCTCGATCGCCGAAAACATCCGCCTGTCGCGGTTCACCCTCGGCCTCTTCCGTGAGCTGAAAAAGCACTTCGGCGACGACGCCGACATCGGCTTTCGCGAGAAAGGCTACCTGATCCTCGCCGGCCCCGAAGGCGGCTCGATCCTCGAAGCCAACCACGCCGTGCAACTGGCCGAAGGCGCCGACATCGTGCTGGAGGACGCCGAGACGCTGCAGAAGCGTTTCGCATGGCTGTCTGGCGAAGGTCTTTCCGCAGGTGCCTATGGCCGCTCGGGCGAAGGCTGGTTCGACGCCCATGCGCTGCTGATGCTGTTCCGCAAGGCGCTCAGGCATCGCAATGTGGAGATGATCACGGGCGAGGTCAGTTCCATCCGGCGCGAGGGCGACCGTGTCACCGGCGTCACCCTTGCCGACGGCGAAAGCCTCGACGCAGGCCTCGTCATCAATGCGGCTGGCCCCAATGCCGGCCGCGTCGCCGCCTTTGCCGGCCTTGTCCTGCCGGTCGAGCCGCGCAAGCGATCGGTCTTCGTCTTCGAGGCGCGCGAGCGCTTCGAGGACATGCCGCTGCTGGTCGATCCATCCGGCGTCTGGGTGAGACCGGAAGGCTCGGTCTACATCACCGGCGGTGCCGAGAACGAGGACGGCGAAGGCCCGGCCGATCCGGCGGATTTCGATCCGGACTGGTCGCTGTTCGAGGAGGTGGTCTGGCCGACGCTCGCCGCCCGCATTCCTGCCTTCGAGGCGATCAGGCCCGGCCGCGCCTGGGCCGGCCACTATGAATACAACACGCTCGATCAGAACGCCGTGATCGGCCCGCACCCGGAAGTTCAGAACTTCGTGTTCGCCAACGGCTTTTCCGGCCACGGCCTGCAGCAGGCTCCAGCCGTGGGCAAGGCGCTGGCCGAGTTGATCGTCCACGGCGCCTACCGCACGGTCGATTGCAGTCCCTTTACCTGGCAGCGCATCGCCGATGGCCGCCCCTTCCGCGAACTCAACGTGATCTAGAGCGCGTTCCCGGCCGCCATTGACGCAGCGTTCGGCAATCCCTATGTGAGCGGCCGGGTTGGGAAGCCCCTGCCGCCCGCAGGCTGACGCCATGGTGAAGCTTCCCGGAGCATCGGACCGAAAAGTGGAATCCGCTGCTCACGAGACGATCTCGTTTCCCTGTCATCCGACGGCCGAAACGGCAATGCGGGCTCCCGTGAACAGCATGCCGTCCACTCAAGGATAGGAGAAACGCGATGACCGATACGTCATCCGACTACAAGGCCCATGCAAAACGTCTGCGCGACGCACTCGCCGCGGACGGCATCGCCGTCTCGCACGGCAAGGCGCTGGAACTCGTTGCCCGCCAGAACGGCGCGCGCGACTGGAACACGCTCGCAGCCAAGGAAAACGGCCCCGAAACGACCACCCAGACGACGCCTTTCAACGTCGGCGACCGCGTCGAAGGCACTTTCAACGACAGTCCCGCCCAGGGCCGCATCATCGGTCTTGCCGAGACCATCAAGCCGTCGCTGTGGCGCGTGACGGTGCATTTCGACCCGCCGGTCAACGCATCGACCTCGCGGCACTTCGCGGCCGAACGCCGCCGTGTCGAGATGGTCGTGGGCGCCGATGGCCGCTCGCGCCGGCTCACCGGCACCGAGACCGGTGTGATGGCGCTTCACCGCGCCTGAAGCGGGTGAGGCGGGATGGGTTGAGGCTCGTCCGCAAGGGTAGACGTCATCCCGGAAGCCGGAGCGAAGCGGAGGCTATCCGGGACCCATTGATCGGACCATCGTCGCATGCGGCCCGGTCCTCATCGTGGCGCATGTCAGCACTTTAGCGTGCAACAACAACCCGGCCGCGCCGCTCAATGGGTCCCGGCTCTTCCTCGCTAGCTCGGTCGGCCGGGATGACGCCGGTCTCGTTTCATCCCGGTCTGAACAGCTTCATGTTCTGGCAGAAACACCTTCTCCCCGGGAATGGGGGAGAAGGTGCCACCCTTCGACCACCGTCCTATTGTCCCACCCGCTTCAGAAACCCCGACACCGCCGCAAGCCCCTCACGCAGGACCCGCGCATTGTTCGCATAGCCGATGCGCAGCGTGCCTTCCGCGCCGAGCGCCGCCCCCGGCGTGAACAGCACGCCGGTCTCTTCCAGCAGCCTTGTGCAGAACGCCTCCGAATCCATCTCGTGCGCATAGCGCAGCAGCGCCGTTGTGCCTGAACGCGGCTTCACCCACGACATCGACGGCTCGTCGGCGACCCATGCGTCGAGCATGGCAAGGTTTTCGCGTACGATGGCGCGGTTGCGCGCCAGCACCGCGTCGCGGCTCTCCAGCGCGCTGGACGCCAGCAGGTCGTCGATCATGCCGACACTGATCGTGTTGTAGTCGCGGTGGATCGAAACGGCCTCCAGCAGGTCGCGCCGCGCCGCGATCCACCCCAGCCTCAGCCCGGCAAGCGAAAACGCCTTCGACATCGAACCGGTAGAAATGCCCTTGTCGTAGAGATCGGCGACCGAGATCGTGCTGCCTTCGCCCTGCTGATCGAGCCCGCGATAGACCTCGTCGGCCAGCACCCAGGCGCCACAGCCTTCCGCGATGCGCACCACCTCCTCCAGCGCCACCCGGTCCATCAGCGCACCGGTCGGGTTGTTGGGATTGGCGAACACGATCAGCTTCGCCCTGTCGCCCGCCAGCCGCCGCAGCGCGTCGAGGTCGGGCGCGTAGCCGTCTTCCGCCCGCAATGGCAGCGTCAGCACTTCCGCGCCCAGGCTTTCGGGGATCGAGACGTGCTGCTGATAGGTCGGCACGATGGAGACGACGCGGTCGCCCGGCTCCACCAGCGCCGCATAAACCAGCGCATTGGCGCCGATCGCGCCATGGGCGACCAGCACCTCATCCGCGCTTAGGTTTTCATAAAGCCCGGCGATCGCGTCGCGCAACCGCGCCGAGCCCTCGATCGCGCCATAGGTCAGCTTCATCGGCAGGAGATCGTCGAGCACCGAATTCGGCTTGCCGGCCAGCGACAGCAGCTCGGCCACGGTCAACGATTCCACGCATGTCTCGGCGAGATTATAGCGGCAGTGATTCTCGTGCCGGTTCATCCATATCTCGACCCCGAACGCCTCGATCCTCATCGCCACCTCCATTCGCTACGACCATTTCTAGCCGTCCGAACAAGGCCTTTCCAGCGTCGGTTGAATCTCCTGCGAAACATGAGGTTCGCACTCATCTCCCGACCTTGACTTATTCATATCCCTCCGGTTATGGGTCAGAACCATAGCCACAAGGTTATGAATAGTGACCGAACAGCCGCATGAAATTCTCTTCCGGACGCTGGCCGACCCGAGCCGACGGGCCATCTTCGAGCGGCTCTGTCGCGAGGGAGAACAGACAGTCGGCGCGCTCACCGCGCGCGCCGGGATCTCGCAGCCGGCCGTATCCAAGCATCTCGGCGTGCTCAAGCGGGCCGGCCTCGTGCGCGATCGTCATCAGGGCCGGCAGACCCACTACAGCGCCCATCTCGGCGCACTCGCCCCGCTGATCGACTGGACCCACCGCATGTCCCAGTTCTGGCATCACCGGTTCGACGATCTCGAAGACCTGCTCGAAAGAATGGATCAATGAACGACACGTCGTCCGAAACCCTGTCCGTCGTCGTCGAGCGCGACATCGCCCACCCGCCGGAGAAGATCTGGCGCGCGCTCACCCAACCGCACCTCCTTGAGGAGTGGCTCATGAAGAACCAGTTCAAGCCGGTCGTCGACCACCGCTTCAACCTCAGCGCCGACTGGGGCACGGTCGACTGTCAGGTGCAGTCGGTCGAGGTGAACCGCACACTCTCCTACACCTGGGACACCAAGGATCTGAGAAGCGTCGTCGTCTGGACGCTGACGCCCACCAGCCGCGGCACCCTCTTGCGCATGGAGCAGTCCGGCTTCCGTCAGGACCAGCAGCCCTATTACCGCGGCGCGACCGTTGGCTGGCCGCGTTTCCTCGACGGGCTTGAACAGGTGCTGGCGCGGATGGATTGAAGGCCCCCGCAAAGGAGCAAACACAATGGCAAACCCATCGACAGGCAAGGACCGCAAGCCGCTGCCGAAGGCGAAGCCCGGCGAGGTCGTGCTTCTGTCCGGCGGCAATCCGCAGATCGCCAAGGGTTACGGCGACGCCCCGGTGCAGGCCTATATCGCGGCCATGCCGGACTGGAAGAGCGATGTCGGCCGCCGCATAGACTCGCTCGTCGTGCAAGCGGTTCCAAACGTGCGCAAGGCCGTCAAATGGAACTCGCCCTTCTATGGCGCTGGCGGCGAGAACCAGGGCTGGTTCCTCGGTTTCCACTGCATGACGAAATACATCAAGGTCGCCTTCTTCAAGGGCGCTTCGCTCGACCCTCTCCCGCCGGTCGGCTCGAAGCAGAAGGATGTGCGCTACCTCCACATCCACGAGGACGGCCGGTTCGATGAAGTCCTGTTCGTCGACTGGGTGAAGCAGGCAAGCCGGCTGCCCGGCGAGAAGATGTAGCCCCGCGCCCGGCAACCGGAAGAAAAGGTGACGAAGAATGAATGACATGAACGAGGAAGCGAACCCTTCCCGGCTGATCGACGCCCGGATCGAACAGATGACCGACTGGCGCGGCACAATGCTTGGCCGTCTCCGGGACATCATCAGGCAGGCCGACCCCGACATCATCGAGACGGTGAAGTGGCGCAAGCCCTCGAACCCGCTCGGCGTCCCGACCTGGGAGCGCGACGGCATCATCTGCACCGGCGAGACCTACAAGGACAAGGTGAAGCTCACCTTCGCCCACGGCGCGGCGATCGATGATCCGTCGAGCCTCTTCAACTCCAGCCTCGACGGCAATGTCCGCCGCGCCATCGATTTCAGCGAAGGCCAGGCCGTCGATGCCGACGCACTCAAGACGCTCGTCCGCGCCGCGGTGTCGCTGAACGTATCGAAGAAGAAAAAGCGCTAGGGACGATTTTCATGAACTGGAACAAATGGATCCGCCAGACCCACCGCTGGGTCTCGGTTGTCTTCGTCGCCATCGTTGTGGCCCTGTTCGCCGCGCTCGGTCTCGGGCAGGAGCCCGCCGAGTGGCTCTACCTGATGCCGTTGCTGCCGCTCGCCTTTCTCGCGGTTACCGGCGTCTACATGTTCGTGCTGCCATACACGGCAGGCTGGCGCTCCGAACGCCACATAGCCGGCACGGAGTAAGGCCGACCGGGCACGATGACGCCACGGGGATGCGAGCTCGGGTTGACGCAGCGCCAATCACCCCCACTCCGTCTTGCTTCGCAAGCCACCTCTCCCCCTAATTAGGGGTAGAGGAAGGCTTCCAGGCGGTTCGTCTAGCGCTTCCTCTACCCCGTCGAACGGGGGAGAGGTGGCCGCGAAGCGGTCGGAGTGGGGGTCGACCGCGCGTCCGTTAACCTGGATTCTGCGCCGTGATCGCGGCATCACCCGCTTTGAATTTTCGGGCTTTGTGTGTAAAGCGGGCGGGAAGAAAATCCGAAGGCCGAAAGACAGGCAGAACCATGGACAAGTTCACCAAGCTGACAGGCGTCGCCGCTCCCCTTCCGATCGTCAATGTCGACACCGACATGATCATCCCGAAGGATTACCTCAAGACCATCGAGCGCACCGGGCTCAGCAAGGGCCTCTTCGCCGAGATGCGCTTCAACGAGGACGGCTCGGAGAACCCCGATTTCGTACTCAACAAGCCGGCCTACCGGAACGCACAGATTCTCGTCACCGGCGACAATTTCGGCTGCGGCTCCTCGCGCGAGCACGCGCCATGGGCGCTGCTCGACTTCGGCATCCGCTGCGTGATCTCCACCTCGTTCGCCGACATCTTCTACAACAACTGCTTCAAGAACGGCATCCTGCCGATCACCGTCAGCCAGGAAGACCTAGACAAGCTGATGGATGACGCCAGCCGCGGCGCCAACGCCACGCTGACCGTCGACCTCGAGGCAAAGGAAATCCGCGGTCCCGACGGCGGCGTGGTCACCTTCGACCTTGACGACTTCAAGCGTCACTGTCTGCTCAACGGCCTCGATGACATCGGACTGACCATGGAAAAGGCCGGCTCCATCGACGTCTTCGAAAAGCGCAACACCGAAAGCCGCCCCTGGGCTTGAGCTGACGAATGCAGCCGTTCATTCCCAGGCGCTTCGAGCACAACGTGTTCGGGCTTCTCCTGTCTGGCCTGATGTCGTTTCTAGTCTCGGGCCTGTCCACGGTGATTGCGCGCGGCGTCGACGCCAGCCTGCCGTCCGTCTGGCTCGCGGCATGGCTGCCGTCATGGGCGCTCGCCTTTCCGGCCGTTTTGGTGGTGGCGCCCTTCGTGCGTCGCATCCTGCGCCACATCGTGCGGGAAAGCTGACCCACACGATCCCTGTTTCGCGACCGGCTTGGGCCGGATAAGGTGCCCCTTGCAACAGCATGGGAGCCGTCATGTCCTTCGCGTTCAAGACCCTTCTTTCCGCATCCCTGATCGCGCTCGCCGCGTCGCCGGTTGCCGCGCAGGACGATGCGCCCGAAACCGTTCCCTTCGCCGGCGGCGAATTCACGATCACGGAAAACGACGACTACGAGAAGGTGCTGGCCTTCGACGGCCGCGAGCTTGCGCGTGACTATTTCGTCATGCTCGACAAGATCGCCGATGTTCGCGGCACCCCCGTCGCCTTCTTCAGCGTCGGTCCGGGAGGCAACGCCTGCGCTCCGGCAACCGTGATGGTCTGGAAGCCGCGGGATGCGGAGGTGACCACCGCCAAACTCGATGACGAGTGCAACACGCCGGGCGCCGCGGTCTCCGACTACGACGTCTTTTTCGTTCCTTATCTTCTGCCGGGCGACACGGCCGATGTTCGTGCGTGGAATCCCGACGACGGCTTCCGGCTGCAAGGCGTCATCGCCTACGCGCCGGAACCGGGCACCGATTGGGATAGTCTCGACTTGGCCGCCGCCCCGCATCCGCTTGACCTGTTCCGCAACGCGTCCATCTACGCCACGGCGCAATCGCTGCTCGGCGATGCGCTGAGCGAGGTGGCGAGGGGCCTCGGCACCTCCAGTGCGCCGGCGGAGGCGGACGGCCTGCTGAGCGCGCGGGGTTGCGTGCCGCATGCCTGTGGCGTCTCCGATACCTTCATGATCGTGGACCGCGACGCAAAAGCGGTCTATTTCGCCCAGCAGGGCGAGGCGACACGCTTCTGGCCGGCGCGGGACCAGTGGCCGCAGGCCGCCGCTTCCCTAATCCCCTCCGATTTCTGAGCAGCCGATGACACGCCGCCTCATTTCAACCGGCTCGCCCTTCGAGAAGACCGCCGGCTACTCGCGCGCCGTGGTTGACGGCGACTGGTGTTTCGTTGCCGGCACCACCGGCTACGACTACGCCTCCATGACCATGCCCGAAACCGTCGAGGCGCAGACGCGCAACTGCATGGCGACGATCACAGCGGCACTTCAGGAGGGCGGCTTCACCCTCGCCGACGTCGTTCGCGCCCGCTACTACGTCACCGACCGCGCCTTCGTGCAGAAGGTGTTTCCGATCCTCGGCGAGCATCTCGGCGACATCCGCCCGGCCGCGACCATGGTCGTCTGCGAGCTCAACGAGCCGGAGATGAAGATCGAGATCGAGGTGACGGCGCTTCGGCGCGACCGCGGATGAACCGAACGGGGAGGAGAGGATGAACCTTCATGCGTTGCTGCAGGCACGCGCGGACGCAAATGCGCCTGTGCGGGCAGGGCTGATAGGAGCCGGAAAGTTCGGCTCGATGTTCCTGTCGCAAGTGCCGAGCACGCCGGGGCTTCAGGTGACGGTTATTGCCGACCTGTCGCCCGAGCGCGCAAGGCAAAGCTGCCGGGCTGTTGGCTGGAGCGAGGAGCGCATCGCTGCGACCAGTTTCGTTGAGGATGGTGCCGAGCTGTGCGCTTCCGACGCTGTCGATGTCGTCATCGATTCAACAGGTTCGCCGGGCGCCGGCGTGGTTCACGCGCTTGCCGCGATCGAAAACGGCAAGCACATCGTCATGGTCAATGTCGAGGCGGACGTTCTGGCCGGGCCGGCGCTTGCCGCCCGCGCCCGCAAGGCCGGCACCGTTTATTCGATGGCCTATGGCGACCAGCCCGCTCTTGTGTCCGAGATGGTTGATTGGGGGCGTGCCGCGGGCTTTACGGTTCAAGCCGCCGGGAAGGGCACGAAGTACCTGCCTGCCTACCACCAGGTCACGCCCGACGAGGTGTGGACCCACTACGGTCTCACACCGGATGCCGCGAAGGCGGCCGGCATGAACAGCCAGATGTTCAATTCCTTTCTCGACGGCACCAAGTCGGCCATCGAAATGGCGGCCATCGCCAACGCCTGCGGCCTCGCCGTTCCGGAAGCCGGGCTTTCGTTTCCGCCCTGCGGCGTCGACGACCTTGCTCATCTGCTACGGCCGCGCGCCGTAGGCGGGCAACTCGAAGGCGAAGGCATGGTCGAGGTGATCTCGTCGCTCGAGCGCGACGGGCGGCCTGTCTTCCGCGATCTGCGCTGGGGCGTCTATGTGGTGCTGGAAGCGCCGAACGATTATGCCGCCGCATGCTTCAGGCAATACGGCCTGCCTGTCGATTCCACCGGCCGCTATGCGGCCATGTACAAGCCGTTCCACCTCATCGGGCTGGAGCTCGGCATTTCCGTCCTTTCCGCCGCCCTGCGCGGTGAGCCGACCGGCCACAGCCGCTTCTTCCGTGGTGACGCCGTGGCCGTTGCCAAGCGCGACCTTGCCGTGGGTGACATGCTCGATGGTGAAGGCGGCTACACTGTCTGGGGCAGGCTTATGCCGGCGCGAGCCTCTGTGGCCACGAAGGCGCTGCCGATAGGCCTTGCCCACGGCGTCCGGATCACATGTCCGGTAAAGACCGGCGAGGTCGTTACGCTGAACGATGTCGAGCCGCTTGCCGACACGCCCGCCCTCCAGCTTCGCCGCGAAACCGAGGCGATGGCCTGACATCTGAGCTTGCGCGCCCGCTGCCATGCCGCTAGCAAGACGCCGGCTGAACATTCTTTCGAAAGGTCTTCCCATGACATCGCGCAAACTCCTCCTCCTTCCCGGCGACGGCATCGGCCCCGAGGCGATGGCGGAGGTCAGGAAACTGATCGCGGTGATGAACGCCGACATGAATGCCGGCTTCGAGACCGAGGAAGGCCTCGTCGGCGGCTGCGCCTATGACACGCACGGCGCTTCGATCTCCGATGCCGACATGGACAAGGCGATGGCTGCCGATGCCGTGCTGTTCGGCGCCGTCGGCGGGCCGAAATGGGATGGCGTGCCCTACGAAGTGCGCCCCGAAGCTGGCCTTCTGCGCCTGCGCAAGGAGATGGAGCTCTTCGCCAATCTGCGCCCGGCGATCTGCTACCCCGCTCTTGCCTCCTCCTCGTCGCTCAAGCCCGACGTGGTCGAGGGTCTCGACATCCTCATCCTGCGTGAGCTGACCGGCGGCGTCTATTTCGGCGAGCCCAAGGAGATCATCGACCTCGGCAATGGCCAGAAGCGCGGTATCGATACGCAGGTCTACGACACGTTCGAGATCGAGCGCATCTCGGGCGTGGCCTTCGAGCTGGCGCGGACCCGCCGCAACAAGGTCTGCTCGATGGAAAAGCGCAACGTCATGAAGTCCGGCGTGTTGTGGAATGAGGTCGTCACGGCCACCCACAAGGCGAAATATTCCGACGTCGAACTCACACACATGCTGGCCGATGCCGGCGGCATGCAGCTCGTGCGCTGGCCCAAGCAGTTCGACGTGATCGTCACCGACAATCTGTTCGGCGACATGCTCTCCGACGTAGCCGCCATGCTGACGGGTTCGCTGGGCATGCTGCCGTCGGCCTCGCTCGGCGCGCCGGATGCCAAAACCGGCTCGCGCAAGGCGCTCTACGAGCCCGTGCACGGCTCCGCACCCGACATCGCCGGCCAAGGCATCGCCAACCCGATCGCCATGATCGCGTCGTTCGCCATGTGCCTGCGCTATTCCTTCAACATGGTCGCCGAGGCCGACCGCCTCGAAGCGGCCATTTCCAGCGTCCTCGACGACGGCCTGCGCACGAAGGACATCATGTCCGACGGCATGACCGAGGTCGGTACCGTTGCCATGGGCGACGCGATCGTTGAGAAGTTCCGGGCGGCCTGATCCGGCAGTGAAAAATGGTCCTCGACGCCGGCGCCACGGCTTATGGCGTCGGCACGCAGGCCGAGACGGCTAACAGCACCGCCAGCAACACGCAGCCGGCAAGTCCGGCGATGAAGATCGCCTTCCGCATCGGTGTACGCAGGACGATCTCGCCCTGACGTGCATCACGGCCCGAAAACTCCTTCTGGCGCTTGAGCTCTGACATGGGTCGGCTCCTTTTTCTTGATAATCGGCGCGTCCTTCTGAAGTTCCAACGCAATGCCCGCGAACAGGCCGCGATGAAGCCGGCATCGCTGTCATTGACTCTTTACCGGAAGCGCGTAAAAGGCGGGCGCGAACCGGGACAAACGCGATGCGCGGCCTTTTGACGGCATATCTGGCATTCTTCTCCGACGGCGGCCTTCTTTCCGCTGCCGGCAGCGATGCCGCACGCGCGCGTTTCACCAAAACCATGGCCAAAACGACGACCGCGAAAACGGTCTGACGTCTCTCGGCCTGCTCGCCCTCTCTCCCCGGGTCCGGCCCGAGGGGCGACCCGCCGACGGTGGGTTCTTTCCAAAACCAGCGGAGAGCTTGAGCACGATCCTGCGGATGAAATCCGCTTCTCTTGCAGGACCATGCACTCAACAGGAGCAACGGGAATGGGTTTCAAGATTGCAGTCGCCGGCGCCACGGGCAATGTCGGGCGCGAAATGCTCAACATCCTGGAGGAGCGCGGCTTCCCCGCCGATGAGGTCGTGGCGCTTGCCTCGCGCCGCTCGGTCGGCACTGAAGTCTCTTATGGCGACCGCACGCTGAAGGTGAAGGACCTCTCCACCTACGACTTCTCCGACACGGACATCTGCCTGATGTCGGCAGGCGGCAACGTCTCCAAGGAGTGGTCTCCGAAGATCGGCCGCCAGGGTTGCGTCGTTATCGACAACTCGTCCGCCTGGCGCTACGACGCGGAGGTGCCGCTGATCGTGCCGGAAGTGAACCCGGATGCGATCGAGGGCTTTTCGAAGAAGAACATCATCGCCAACCCGAACTGCTCGACCGCCCAGCTCGTCGTTGCGCTGAAGCCGCTGCACGATCACGCGAAGATCCGCCGCGTCGTGGTCGCCACCTATCAGTCAGTTTCCGGTGCCGGCAAGGAAGGCATGGACGAGCTCTTCACCCAGACCCGCGCCGTCTTCGTCGCCGATCCGGTCGAGGCCAAGAAGTTCACCAAGCGCATCGCCTTCAACGTCATTCCCCACATTGACGTCTTCATGGAAGACGGCCAGACCAAGGAAGAGTGGAAGGTCACCGCCGAGACCAAGAAGATGCTCGACCCGAAGATCAAGGTCACCTGCACGGCCGTGCGCGTACCGGTCTTCATCGGCCATTCCGAAGCCGTCAACATCGAGTTCGAGAACCCGATCACCGCCGACGAGGCGCGTGAGATCCTGCGCGAAGCTCCCGGCTGTCTGGTCATCGACAAGCGCGAGGACGGCGGCTACATCACCCCGCTCGAATCGGCAGGCGAGGATGCGACCTACATCTCCCGCATCCGCGAGGACCAGACCGTCGAGAACGGCCTCAACATGTGGGTCGTCTCCGACAATCTGCGCAAGGGTGCTGCGCTCAACACCGTGCAGATCGCCGAGCTGCTGGTCGCGCGCGGACTGATCCAGCCGAAGAAGCAGGCCGCCTGAATTGACATCGGCCAATGTTGTCCTGCGCCCGGCGGTCACGTCGGACGCGGACAACATAGCCAGGGTCATGCGGGCAAGCCTCGGCTCGTTACCATGGATGCCCATGCTGCACACGCCCGATGAAGACCTGGCCTTCATCAGCGGCCGCGTACTCCCCAACCAGACCGTGACGGTCGCCGAGGCCAAGGGCCGTATCGTCGGCTTCATTGCCGTCGAAGGCGAATGGATCGAGCAGCTTTATCTCGATCCGGACTGGACCGGGCACAGCATCGGCAGCCGCCTTCTTGCCCTCGCGACGGCTAACATGCCGGTCTCCAGGCTTCACTGCTTTCAGGCCAATGACGGCGCGCGCCGCTTCTGCGAGCGGCACGGTTTTCGGGCCGAAGCCTTCGGCGACGGCTTCGGAAATGAGGAAGGGCTGCCCGACATCACATATGTGCACCGCGGCACCTGATATGTGAAAACCCGCCCCACAGGCTGCGGGGCGGGCAAAAGGAACATTCACAGGGTTTCGAGAAAGAGGCCTCCCCGGCCTACTTCTCTTTCTTGACCGTCGTTGCGTCCGCCGGGGTCGACATCGATCCCGACGAGATACTGGCGACCGTCAGCTTGGTGTCCGTCGAAGCGGTTGTATCGCGCTTCATCGGGCAGGCGGCCGCGACCGAAACGGAAAGTCCAAGAGCGGCTGCGAGCGTCAAGGCTGTCTTCATGGTGCGTATCCTCTGCTTCGATACGCCCACACGCTAGCAAGGCGACCCGGTTGCCGCCAAATCACGATTGCCGTGATCACTGCACCGCGCTGACCGTGTAGCCGGCCTCGCGCAGGAGCGAGACGAGGCCGTCGTCGCCGGGCAGGTGCAGCGCGCCCACGGCGATGAACGCGCCGCCGGCATCGATGAGCGGCGCGGCGCGTGCGGCCATCGTGTCGTTGCGGGCGGTGATCATGGCCTCCTCGAATGCCGCGAACCCGGCCTCGGACTGTTCGTCCGAAGGCAGCACCGCCCGGAAGAACGGCCAGAACATGCCGGTCTCGCCGTCAAGATAGAGCACGATCATCGTTTCGATGACGTCGTCGATCCGCTCTCCCAGCGCCAGCGTATCCACCAGCCCGCGCATGTGGAACTCCATCGGCAGCGAGGCCATTGCGCCCAGTTGGTCGACGATCGTCTCAAGTCCCTCCAGCGCCTTGCCGTCGGCCTGAGCGCGCTCGGCGAGCTCGATGTCGAGAACTTTCGCGCCGGATGCCTTGCGCGCCAGCTCGCATGCCGGCAGCGCAACCATCGAGGCAATCATCCACGGCTTCATCTTCTGCACGCTGGCCGGTGGTATGCCCCGCTGGTTGAGCGCGGCTTCCGCCGCCGCTCTGTCCTCCTCCGACAGCAGCGAGAACAGCGTCGTGTCGTCGGTGAACATCATCAGTTCCGGCTGTGCGGCCATCGCCGCCATCATCTTCGACTGATCGAGGATTTCCGTGGTTTCGATGACCACGGTCCTGGAGGCCTCGAGCGCAGCCTCCGCATCGTCGCTCAACCGAACCACCCGCGGGTCCGACATGTGCATCGTACCGAACAGATAGGAGGGCTCGACGCCATCCTTCTCGATCCGCCACAACACCGCGTCGCCGTTCGCCACGCCGTCCGCTTCCGCCCGTATCTGCTCGAGCTTTGCCGGATCGTCCTGCTTCATCGCTGCGATCAGGTCGCGGCCGGTGCATGCCGCGGCGTCATCCCGCGCATTCGCCTGCGTGGCAGCGAACAGCAGTGTCGCGAAGAATGCGGTCAGGAAAAGAAGGTTGAACGCCGCGATCAGTCTCAGCGACAGATCTGCAGCGCGCTCGGTTATGGCAGTGGCGGGTTTCATGGCCGGAATCTCGCAGACAAGTGCGGCCAAACCGTTAAGCCAATCGGAAAAATTGCTGGCGTGCATCCGTCGAGGCTCGCTCCGCTCGCACCTCAAAAATCGCGCAACCTCTACGCCCGTGGGTGGGCCGAATCATAGATGTCAAGCAGCCTCGCTGTATCGACCCCGGTGTAGATCTGCGTCGTCGACAGGCTGGCATGGCCGAGCAGTTCCTGGATGGTGCGCAGGTCGCCGCCGCGCGCGAGCAGATGCGTCGCGAACGAATGCCGCAGCGCATGCGGCGTCGCCGTGTCCGGCAGGTTCAGCGCGGTGCGCAGCTTCTGCATCTCGCGCTGGATGATGGCCGGCTGCAACGCACCGCCGCGTGCGCCGCGAAAAAGCGGCGCGTCCGGCCCGAGATGATACGGGCAAAGCCGCCGGTATTCGGCAATGGCCCTCAGCGCCACCGGAAGCACCGGCACCAGTCGCGTCTTGCCGCCCTTACCGATGACGCGCAGCACGGTCTCGCTGGCATCGCCAAGCGCTGCACCCGGCAGCCCGAGCGCTTCCGAGATGCGTAATCCGCACCCGTAGAGCAGCGTCAGTACCGCCGCATTGCGCGCCGCGATCCATGGCTCTTCCGCCAGCTGCTCGCCTGCGGAAACCACGCGCTTGGCGTCGACAGCCGTTAGCGGTTTGGGCAGCGATTTCGGCTGCTTCGGCGCCCGCATGGCGGCCGCGCCGGCGGCGTTTGCCAGCCCGCGCCGCTCGAGGAAGCGCAGGAAGGAACGGATGCCCGCCAGCCCCCGGCCCAGCGATCGTGCCCCCGCCCCACCGTTGCGGCGATGCGCCAGGAAAGCGCGCAGGTCGAAGGGCTTCAGCTCCGCGATGTCTGCAATGCCGGGCGCACCACCGCAATGCCCGGTCAGGAATTGCAGGAGCTGACGCGTATCGCGCTCATAGGCATCGACCGTCAAGGCCGAAAGCCGCCGCTCGGATACCAGCGAAGCAAGCCAGTCCTGACGTGCCTTCTGCAGGTCGGGACGCGCGGAGACGAGGAATTCTTCCATGAAGACCATCCTGCCGCATCGTGGTTAGCAGCGCGTGAATACCGGCCGACGCTTTCAAAGAAGACGGGAAGACAAACGCCGCACCTGCTTGCTCCGGATTGAATTGCGCCGGCCGCACCATTAGAGACGGGCGATGACACAGGATGAAAAATCCGTCCAGATGGCGGTGATCGGCGCGCCGCACGGCGTGAAGGGCGAGGTGCGGGTCAAGACCTTCACCGGCGACCCGTTGGCGCTGGGCGATTACGGCCCGCTGCGCGCGGCGGATGGAAGGATCTTCACCGTCGCGGCGATCCGACCGGCAAAGACCGTCGTCGTTGTCCGCTTCAAGGAGATCGCCAGCCGCGAGGCCGCGGAAGCCGTGACCGGCACCGAACTTTTCATCGACCGTTCCGCCCTGCCCGACGATCTCGATGACGATGAATTCTATCACGCCGACCTGATCGGCCTTGCCGTGCGCGACGAGACCGGCTCATCGATCGGCAAGGTCGCAGCGATCCAGAATTTCGGCGGCGGCGACATCGTCGAGGTCGCCCTTGCCGGCAGGCGAACCGTGATGATCCCCTTCACGCTCGCCGCGATCCCCGAAATCTCCGTGCGCGACGGCTTCATCCGCATCGACAGCGCCGGCGCGGGGCTGGTCGACGGGGATGACGGCGAATGAGCTTTTCGGCCACCGTGCTGACGCTCTATCCGGAGATGTTTCCCGGCGCGCTGGGCCATTCGCTGGCAGGCCGTGCGCTGGAGCGCGGCGACTGGTCGCTGGAAGCGGTGCAGATCCGCGACTTCGCCACCGACCGTCACCGCACCGTGGACGACACGCCGGCGGGCGGCGGCGCCGGCATGGTGTTGCGGGCCGACATTCTGGCGAAAGCCATCGATCATGCCACGCCCGATGGCGACCCCCGCCCCAAACTGCTGATGAGCCCGCGCGGAAAACCGCTGACCCAGGCGCGCGTCCGCGCGCTGGCGGCAGGCCCCGGCGCGGTGATCGTCTGCGGTCGCTTTGAGGGTGTGGACCAGCGCGTGATCGACGCACGCGACCTCGAGGAGGTGTCCATCGGCGACTACATCCTGTCGGGCGGCGAGCCGGCTGCCCTCGTGCTGCTCGACGCGGTGGTGCGCCTGCTTCCAGGCGTCATGGGCAACGATGCTTCAGGGGCCGAGGAAAGCTTTGAAAGCGGGCTACTCGAGCATCCGCACTACACCCGGCCGCAGGACTTCGAGGGCCGCTCAATTCCCGAGATTCTGACCTCCGGCAATCACGGACGCATCGCAGACTGGCGCCGCGGGGAAGCCGAGCGGCTGACGGCCGAGCGGCGGCCGGATCTTTTCGTTGCCCACCAAACGGAAAAGGGGTCGAAGAAGTGACCCTGTTCCTCCGCCTCGAACATGCCGCGCTTGCGCTTGCGGCGCTCGTCGCCTTCCATCTTACGGGCGGGAACTGGTGGCTGTTCGCCGCGCTGATCCTGGTTCCGGATCTCTCGATGGCCGGCTATCTCGGCGGACCCAGGGTGGGTGCCTGGTGCTACAATGCAGTGCACACCTGGCTCGCCCCGGCAGCGCTCTGGCTGATTGCACTGGCCGCGGGCGCGCCCCTTCTCGCGCAGATCGCGATCATCCTTGCCGCCCACATCGCCATCGACCGAGCGCTCGGCTACGGCCTGAAGCGCGAAAGCAGCTTTCAGGATACGCATCTGGGCCGGATCGGGCGAGCGAAGGACCACCGCCCTGCCAGTTGATTCAGCCTTGGATGTGGTGTATGTGCGCCCACGAAACGGCCGATGGCCGGGAATTTAACCAGAACACGTGAATTCGCTCCTGTCCCCTTCTCGATGGAGGGACACTTTCCGAGGCGGTACCGACTGCCGGTGAGACGAGCGCTCTGACGGTTCACAAGAACTAAGGAATCATTCCAATGGACATCATCCGTCAGCTCGAGGCCGAGCAGGCCGCCAAGATCGAGGAAAAGCGCAAGCTCCCCGAGTTCCAGCCCGGCGACACCGTTCGCGTACAGGTGCGCGTCACAGAAGGTTCGCGCACCCGCGTGCAGGCCTATGAAGGCGTCTGCATCGCCCGCTCCGGCTCGGGCTTCCAGGAAAGCTTCACCGTCCGCAAGATCTCCTACGGCGAAGGCGTGGAGCGCGTGTTCCCGGTTTACTCGCCGCTGGTCGAGGCTGTCGAAGTCGTGCGTCGCGGCAAGGTCCGCCGCGCCAAGCTCTATTACCTGCGCGATCGCCGCGGCAAGTCGGCCCGTATCGTCGAGAACACCGGCGTGCGCGCCCGCAAGCTGAACGATGCGGAGCGCGACGCGCTCGCCGCCGAAAAGGCGCGCATCGAGGCCGAGAAGGTGGCCGCGGCACAGGCGCTTGCTGCCGAGAAGGCTGCTGCCGATGCCGCTGAAAAGGCCGCCGCAGAGGCTGCCGAGAAGGAAAACAGCGCGGCCGAGTAAGCCCGCTCCACATTTCCTGAATTTTGATGATGGCGGCCACTGGCCGCCATTTTCATATGCACGGGGCCGATATTCGAACGAGAATGATTTTCCCACGGGATATTAGTGCGGAGAATTCGATTTCTATCTGCCACTCGTAACGAGGCGTATATCGAAACGAATTCCGGCTGCCATGCCCCGGATCTGGCTGCCGCCCAACCTTTCAAGGCAAATCGTGATGTCTCGTTCATCCTCTTCCGCTTCGGCCGCTCCCCGGCCGTTCTATTCCTCGTTCGGCTTTCAGGTGCTGGCAGCCATGGTGCTCGGCCTCGTGCTCGGCTTCATCGCCCGCTCGATGGGCCCGGACGCCGCCGGCGATCCCAACTGGCTCGCAGCGACGCTCTCCACCGTCGGCTCGATTTTTGTGCAGCTTCTGCGGGCCCTCGTGCCGCCGCTGATCTTTACGGCGATCGTGGCTTCAATCGGCAATCTGCGGCAGCTATCCAACGCCGCCGCACTTGTCTGGCAGACGCTCCTCTGGTTCGCGATCACCGCATTGATTGCGGTGCTGATAGGCATCGCGCTGGGCCTGTTCATCCAGCCCGGTCTCAACACCCAGGTGCTGGCAGAAGCCGCCAAGGAGCCCTCGACTACCGGCTCCTGGCTCGATTTCCTGAAGGGACTGGTGCCAGCCAACATCTTCGGCCTGCAGGCCTCGACGAGGATCACCGATGGCGGCGCCACCACCGCATTGGGCTTCAACGTTCTGCAGATCCTGGTGATCTCGATCGCGGTGGGTGCGGCTTCCCTACGCGTGGGTGACGCCGCCGAGCCGTTCCTCGCGTTCAACCGCTCACTGCTGGCGATCGTGCGCAAGGTGCTGTGGTGGGTCATCCGCCTGACGCCCATCGGCACGATCGGCCTGCTCGGCAACGCCGTCGCGCAATATGGCTGGCACACGCTGGCCCAGCTCGGCTGGTATGCGATGGCGATCTATATCGGTCTGGCTCTCGTCATCTTCGGCGTCTATCCGATCCTGCTGGCGCTGCACGGTCTCAACCCGGCGCGTTTCTTCGCCGGTGCCTGGCCGGCGATCCAGCTCGCTTTCGTATCGCGCTCCTCGGTCGGCACCATGCCGGTGACCGAGACGGTCACAGAAAAGGCCCTCGGCGTGCCGCGCGAATATGCGGCCTTCGCCGTCCCGCTCGGCGCGACCACCAAGATGGATGGCTGCGCGGCGATCTATCCGGCAATCTCGGCGATCTTCGTCGCCCAGTTCTACCAGCTCCCGCTCGGCATCGAGGATTACATCCTGATCGTGTTCGTGTCGGTCATCGGCTCCGCCGCCACCGCGGGCCTCACCGGCGCCACCGTGATGCTGACCCTGACGCTGTCGACGCTGGGCCTGCCGCTCGCCGGCGTCGGCCTTCTGCTTGCCATCGACCCGATTCTCGACATGGGCCGCACAGCGGTGAACGTCGCCGGCCAGGCCCTGGTGCCGACCATCGTCGCCAAGCGGCAGGGCATTCTCGACCAGCAACGCTACGACAATGCGGGCGACATCGACGTGCTCGATGTGGGCGCCCAGCCGAGCCCCGCCTGACGCCTGGCGACGCCTTGTCCGGTAACCGGCGTGGCGGGATCGAATCCCGCCACGCTTGGCAATCAGGGGTTGGGGAGTCTAGGTTTGCGGCGAAATCACCTCAGGAGACCCCGATGATCCGTCGCTTTGCCTCTTTCGCGGCCTTTGCCGCCACGGTTTTTGTCGCTGCAACCGCGCAGGCGCAGGACCTGCCCGACCTCGGCGGACGCACCGTCGTTATCGTCACCGAGAACGCCTACCCTCCGCTCCAGTTCGTCGATCCCAAGACGGGCGATGCCATCGGCTGGGAATACGATGCGCTGAAGGAGATGTCGCAGCGGCTCAACTTCGTCGTCGAGTACCAGAACACGAGCTGGGACGCGATGATCCAGTCGGTCTCCGATGGCCAGTACGACATGGGCATGACCGGCATCACCATCCGCGACGACCGCAGGGAGAAGGTCGACTTCTCCGATCCCTACATGCATTCCGAGATGCGCATGCTGGTGCGCGCCGACGAGGAACGCTTCGCCGACGAAAAGGCGTTTGGAGAAAACGACGACCTGCTGATCGCCGCCCAGCCCGGCACGACGCCGTTCTATGTCGCCGTCTATGACATCCTCGACGGCAACGAGGCCAATCCGCGCATCAAGCTGTTCGAGACCTTTGGCGCGACGGTTCAGGCCCTGCGCGCTGGTGACGTCGACCTCGTGATGACCGATGGCGTCGCCGCGCAAGGTTACGTCGATGCCTCGGACGGCGCGCTGAAGATCATCGGCGGCCCGCTCGGCTCGGAGGATTTCGGCTTCATCTTCCCGAAGGGCTCCGATCTGGTTGCGCCGATTAACGCCGCCATCGCCGCGATGGAGGCGGACGGTACGCTCGAAGCGCTGAACAAGAAGTGGTTCCTCGAATACAAGATGGGCGAGTGAGCGCAGCGCATCCGCCCGCGAGCCGGAAGGAGTTTCCCTACTGGCTCGCCGCCGCGATAGCGATAGCCATTGTCATCGCCATTTTCGTCGCGGCGAACGACCTTTATTCGCAGGTCTTCAGCATTGTCGTGCGCGGGCTCGGCATCACCGTCTTCGTTACGGTCATCGGGTTTGCACTCGCATCCGCGCTGGGCCTCGGCATCGCATTGATGGCCCTGTCGGAGTCGCGCGTCCTGCGACAGGCGGCCCGTTTCTATGTCGAGATCATCCGCGGCGTGCCCATCCTGGTACTGCTGTTCTGGATCGCCTTTGCCGGGGTGCCGGCATTCGTGGCGGGCTGGAACTGGGTGACGGCGCCGCTAACGCAGGCGGGCCTCATGGAGCCGCTGCTGGTGCGCGACATCTCGCTTCTGTGGCGCGCCGTCGTCGCGCTGACGATCGGCTATTCGGCGTTCATCTCGGAAGTGTTCCGCGCCGGCATCCAGTCGGTCGAGGCGGGACAGATCGAGGCCGCGAAGGCGCTTGGGCTTTCCCGCTTCCAGCGCTTCCGGTTGATCGTCATGCCACAGGCGCTACGTACCATCCTGCCGCCGCTCGGCAACGACTTCGTCGCCATGGTCAAGGATTCCTCGCTGGTCTCCGTCCTCGGCGTCGCCGACATCACGCAGATGGGCAAGGTCTATGCGGCCGGCTCGTTCCGCTTCTTCGAAACCTACTCGATCGTGGCTTATATCTATCTGTTGCTGACCGTCACCCTGTCGCTGGCCTTGCGCGCACTTGAACGCAAACTGAGAAAGGGAGCACACGAATGAGCCACGAGGAAAAGGCGCTCGATCGCGTTTATGCCGCCAAGTCGCCCCGGGAGCTTGAGCGAGCCTATGCCGATTGGGCCGCAGATTACGACCGCGACACGATTGCGCTCGGATACAGCCTGCCCTTCGTGATTGCCGGTTGGGTGGCCCGTCACGTGCCGCACGGCGATGGCCCGTTGCTGGATGCCGGCTGCGGAACGGGCCTGTCGGGGCCTTTTCTGAAAGCACTGGGCTATGACGATCTCGTCGGCCTCGACTACTCGCGCGAGATGCTCGATCTGGCCGGGCAACGCAACGCCTACCGCGAACTCAGGCAGGCGGAGTTAGGCACGACCCTGCCGTGGCCCGACGACCATTTCGCCGCCTTTCTCTCGAGTGGTGTGTTCACGGCGGGCCATGCGCCCGCGTCGAGTTTTGACGAGCTGGTTCGCATCACGCGCCCGGGCGGCCATGCGATCTTCACCGTGCGCGACCTGTTGCTGGAGGATGGCGGGTTCAGCGACGTATTCCGGCGGCTCGAAGATGCGGGGCGCTGGCGCAGAGTTGAAGAAAGCGAGCCCTTCCGTGCCTTCGTACTGGCCGAGCCGGAGGTGAAGGTGAAGGCGTTCGTGTTTGAAATCGGTTAGCCGGAACCCGTTCAATCGATCCGCGTTGAGGCAGACGGTGCAGAGGGCGCCGTTTACGAGGGTGTTTGATGCAGGACATACTGGATGACGTCGGCCACGCCACATGGCTGCCGTTCTCGGTTATCGCAGCGCGTCTGGTTTTAGCTGCCGTTCTGGGCGCAATCATCGGCTTCGAGCGCGAGTGGCGCAATCATCCCGCGGGACTTCGCACCCACATACTGGTCTCGATGGCAGCGGCATGCTTCACGATCATCGGCATCGAGATCGTCCATACCTCGCAGTTCGAGGATGACGGAGCGCGTCAGGATCCGCTGCGCCTGATCGAGGCCGTTACCGCCGGCGTCGCATTTCTCGCGGCGGGCACCATCATCTTCGCGCGCGGTCGCATCAAGGGGCTGACAACGGGCGCGGGCCTCTGGCTGGCTGGCGCCATAGGTCTGGCCGCCGGACTGGGGTTCTGGCAGATCGCCGGCTTCGCAACGGTGCTTGCGGTGGTCGTGCTCGGCGTCATGCACCCTTTGGAAAAGGCTGTCGTCGGCGAGGACGCGAGAAAGGCGGAAAAGCCGCCCGCCGGCGACTAGACCGTCCCAATTGCCGAGCCAACGAAACGCTGGTATGAGCTTGGCCATGGAAGAACTTTTCGGACATCCGGCCTATAAGGGCTTTGTGCTGCAGGACGTAAAGCGTCTGCCTGCACGATTCTTCGTCCGCATCACCGGCGCGACGCTCGCCCGCCTCGGCTGAGCATACGTTCCGAGTTCGGCCCCACAAGGGCCGCCCCAACTTCCATGGCTCCATATCGACGGATTGACGCAAAATGACCGCACCGCGCACACTCTACGACAAGATTTTCGACGAGCACGTCGTCGACCGGCAGGATGACGGCACCTGCCTGCTCTACATCGACCGCCATCTGGTTCATGAGGTGACCAGCCCGCAGGCCTTCGAGGGTCTGCGCATGGCCGGTCGCAAGGTTCGCCAGCCGGAAAAGACGCTCGCCGTGGTCGACCACAACGTGCCAACCTCGCCCGACCGCAAGAACGGCATCAAGAATGAGGAAAGCCGGATCCAGGTCGAGGCTCTGGCCAGGAACGCCGCAGACTTCGGCGTGGAATACTATGACGCCGCCGATATCAGGCAGGGCATCGTCCACATCATCGGGCCGGAGCAGGGTTTCACCCTTCCGGGCATGACCATCGTCTGCGGCGACAGCCATACCTCGACCCACGGCGCGTTCGGCGCGCTGGCCCACGGCATCGGCACGTCTGAGGTCGAGCATGTGCTGGCCACGCAGACGCTGATCCAGAAGAAGGCCAAGAACATGCTGGTTCGCGTCGACGGGCAATTGCCCGAAGGCGTGACGGCAAAGGACATCATCCTTGCCATCATCGGCGAGATCGGCACGGCCGGTGGCACCGGCTACGTGATCGAATATGCAGGCGAGGCGATCCGTGCGCTGTCGATGGAAGGCCGCATGACGATCTGCAACATGTCGATCGAGGGCGGCGCGCGAGCCGGCCTGATCGCGCCGGACGAAACGACATTCGCCTACGTCAAGGACAAGCCCCGCGCGCCGAAGGGCAAGGCTTGGGACATGGCGCTCGACTACTGGAAGACACTGAAGACCGACGAGGGCGCGCATTTCGACAAGGTGGTCGTACTCGACGCTGCCAACCTGCCGCCGATCGTCACCTGGGGTTCCTCGCCAGAGGACGTCGTGGCGATCACCGGCGAGGTTCCGGACCCGGCCGCGATCGCAGACGAGACCAAGCGCATCTCCAAGCAGCGCGCGCTCGACTATATGGGCCTGAAGCCGGGAACGAAGATGACCGACATTACGCTCGACCGCGTCTTCATCGGCTCGTGCACCAACGGTCGCATCGAGGATCTGCGCGCCGTCGCCAAGGTTGTCGAGGGCAAGAAGGTTGCGCCGACCGTGGACGCCATGATCGTGCCGGGCTCGGGTCTCGTGAAGGCACAGGCGGAGGCCGAGGGGCTGCACAGGATTTTCATCGAGGCGGGTTTCGACTGGCGCGAGCCGGGCTGCTCCATGTGCCTTGCCATGAACGACGACCGGCTGAAGCCGCATGAGCGCTGCGCATCGACCTCGAACCGCAATTTCGAGGGCCGGCAGGGCTTCAAGGGGCGCACGCATCTGGTCTCGCCGGCCATGGCTGCCGCGGCTGCGATCGCCGGCCATTTCGTCGACATTCGCGACTGGAACTGACCGCCGTTTAACGGCTTGTTGTTTCTTCGACGCTAGCATCCTGCCCCAACGGAAACCGGGGCGGGATGTTTGGACGCGAACGTCATCATCGCATTGACGAATCCCGCCATGTCGCTGATCTTTGCCGCGACATTCTTTCTGCTATGGCAACATCGGCGGCAGGCTTACATCGCCCTGCTCGGTGCCTCCTTCCTGGCGATCGGCGGCGGCTTTTTCCTGCACTACTTCACATTGTACAGCCTGGCGCTCTCCAAGCTCGCCGCGAACTTCCTGTTTTTGGCCGGCGGGGTGGGTTTTGCAATCGGCGGCCTGGCACGCTTCGAACGCAACCCCCCGGTTCTCACCACCGCCTTGTTTGCGGTGGTAGGCTTTGGCGTCTTCATATGGTTCCTCTTCGTGCAGCCGGACATCATCTGGCGAATCTATTCGCTCAACTTCGCCTTCGGGGCGATCACGCTGACCATGGCCGCCGAGTTGCGTCGGGCGACCCGACGCAATTTCGTCGACAACATCCTGCTCGGACTGTTGCTCGTTTATGGCGTCAGCTTCTTTGTGCGCCCGGTTCTCGTCATCTGGATCGATGGACCCTACGAAAGCTACGACAACATTCACCAGTCGCTTTACTGGATCACGCTCAGCTTCTCCGCCTCCTTGTTCCTGCTGATTTTCGCGCTTTCGCTTATCACCGCCATCGCGCTCGACGTGATGGAGGAACTTCGGCTGGAATCGCATACCGACCCCCTGTCGGGCTTGCTCAACAGGCGCGGCTTTGAACAGGGGGTTGCCGAAACGCTTCGTAACAGCCGACGCAGGCGCATGGCGGTTACACTGGTCGTCTGCGACCTCGACCATTTCAAGTCGGTGAATGACACTTACGGCCACGCGGCCGGCGACTATGTGATCATGACGTTCGCCAGCTGCATGCGAGATTTCACCGGGTCCAACCAGATTGCGGGACGCATCGGCGGCGAGGAGTTTGCAGTTCTGCTGTGCGGTAGCGACCGCAATAGCGGGCGCCTTTTTGCCGAAGGTGTGCGGGCGGGCTTCGGTCTCCTGCCGGTACCGCACCTGCCTGGCGACATGCGCTTCAGCGCGAGTTTCGGCGTTGCCGAATGGCGGGACGGCGAAACCGTAGCCGAGCTCTTCATGCGCGCCGACCGGGCGCTCTATGAAGCCAAGAAGGCGGGCCGCGACCGCGTCCGGGTAGACAATCCGTTGCCGTCTCCGGCCGCGCCGCTCGCCCTTTCACAGCACACCGCCGAGACTGCCGGTCGTTGACCTGCTACCATAGCTCACGTTAACCACTTCTTCGCCCGCTTGACGGAATATGGTCGCGCGGAACGAGATCGGCATGAGCGGCGCAACCTTTATCCTTGTCATCAACCTGGCGGTTGCCGGGCTGTTTTGCGCGGCGTTCATCCTGATCGCGCTCTACAGCCGCTACCGATCGGCCTGGTGGTTTGCCGCCGGCTATGCGGCCGGCGGGCTTTATGTCGCGCTCGAGGTTATCCTGCCGGTTCTGCCCGACCCACGGATTGGCGTGTTCCTGGGTAGCATCGCCTTCATCGGCGCCCTGATGTTGGTCACTATCGGGCTTGCCTATCGCTATGACATGACGCCGCCTGCCAGGCTGCTCGCCGCCGCGTTCGTCATCGCGCTGACCTCAACCGTTCTTTCTTTGGGGTTGGAGCGTGATTCCGTATGGCGCATGCTCGCCTATCAAGCCCCATTCGCGCTCATGCAGGCCGTCGGTGTCTATATAGTGCTTTCGGCGCGCAGACGCAGGTTGGTCGACAGGCTGCTTGCAGTCTTCCTGTTGCTGACCGCCCTGCACTTTCTGTCGAAGGCGGCAGTTGTGCTGTTGCTCGGCGGTGCAGGGGCCAGCCCTCAGGAATATATCGGCACCGCCTATGCCATGTTCTCACAGACCGTGGGCGCCATTCTCGCCGTTGCAACCGCACTGACGCTGCTGGGCGTACTGATCGCCGATCTCGTCAAGGACATCACCGCCAAGTCGGAAACCGACATGCTTTCGGGCCTGCTGAACCGGCGCGGTTTCGAGCAGCGGCTGGATGAAGTCGCGCGCCGGCATCTGGCAAGGGGACTGCCGGTATCGCTTGTTATGTGCGATCTCGATCACTTCAAGATGGTCAACGATACCTATGGCCACGCCGTAGGCGACCGGCTGATCGTCCTGTTCGCAGAAACATTGCGCGCCTGCGCGGAGGATCACCACGTGCTGGGCCGTATCGGCGGTGAGGAATTCGCGGTCATGCTGCCGGGGAGCAACGTCGCGGCGGCGCGCCTGTTCGCGGAGCGGGTGAGGAGCACGCTGACACGCCTCGACCCTGCTGAACTGCCGCCGGAACACCGTTTCACCGCCAGTTTCGGCGTTACCCAGATGAGTCCCACCGAAGCACCATTGGCGCTGATGATGAGGGCAGATGCCGCGCTTTACGAAGCAAAGCGCGCAGGCCGCGACTGCGTACGGGTAGCCCGTGTGCACCAGATCATCGATGACGGCCGGTCGTTTGCCGTTCAGTAGCTACCGGCTGGCGAGCGTCGCGCCGCCGGTGGTGAGACGGTAGCGCGTCATCTCCTCGGCGGACAGGTAATAGAGCGCCTGCGGCGGCGTATCGAGCGCATGCAGCCACAAAGCGGGATCGACATCCATCTCGCTCAGATAGCGCGCGATACGGGCAGCCGTCGCCTGGGCGTCCGACATCGCCTGAGCGGGATCGTTGGGACCCTTTGTCGCCGCATAGAACTGGTGCAGCCCGACGGCCGCCTTCTCGCCCACGCTCCTGACAGCGCCGCCGGCTAGCACCAGCGGGCAGGACGACGCGCACAGAGCCCCGTCCGGCACTTCGGTCGCAATGCCTTGCTCACGCACCAGCCGCGCCATAGCCATGGCGTCGTCAAGCGAACCGCCGGGCGAATTGAGAGTCAGCTTTTTCACATATTCGCCGCGCGCTTCCATTTCGGCCGCGAAGCGCTGTGCCGCGCCCACGTCGATGGAGCCCTCCGCCGACATTACCCCGCCGGAATGCAGCTCGAAGCGAAGCGGCCGGCGCATCGCATCGTCGTCGGCCGTCACGTTCTCGCGCGGATCCAGCGTAGGTTGCCCCTCGCTGCCGGGCCGCACCGCGGGCGGCAGGACCGGTTCGACGATGACGGTGGTGCCTGTAGCCGTCGGATCGAGCATGAGCCGGTCGTCATACAACGCCTTCAGGTCGAGACCGATGACAACGATGGCACCCGCCAGAAGCCCGCGAAAAGCCCAGCGGGCGATCTCGCCATCGTCGAAGCGTTCGATATAGCGCATGAACATGTTGTGGCGGGGCTGGCCGCCGATCGTTGCCTGATGTTCGCTCATGGGTCGTGCCGTTTCCTCTCGGCCACCGAAAGGGGGGTGACGTTTTCCGCTTTTGCCGGCGGCTCGGTCGTATCGTGGTGTTGCGCGACCCCAACGGGATTGGCGTCGCTGGCGTCTTCCTGCGCCGCGAGCGCGCGCCGACGGGCGGCGATCGCCTCCTGGATTTCGAGCGAGCGCATCATGTCGGCCGCCGTTATGCGCTCTGCGTCGTCCATCTCTTCTTCGCCCCGCCGCATGACGGCGTGGGCAACGGCCAGAATGGCGACGAGCACGCCCGGCAGGAGATCGATGGAAATGGCGCCAGCCCAGCTCGGCAGGAAGCTTCCGGCATAGAGAATGACCGCCTCGGCCGACGAGAGCGGCACGAAGCGGCGTTCCTCGACCTTGGGCTGGTTGAGGATTTCGGCAGCAGCAGCCGACAGCGCTTCCGACTGGGAAGCGACCGAGGTGCGGATCGTGTCCATCACCGCGTTCTGCCGTCCGGCAAGGTCGGCCGTATTGCCGCCGGCGACCGGCGCGATGAAGCCGAGCGACAGGTCCGCGGCTGCGCGCGCCACGGAGGGAGCGATGGAGGTCTGCTCCAGCGCCGAGATCACGCCGGCGAGCTGGACGGCCTGCTCGGCAAACTGGTCCGCGCGGGGCTGAACCGGTCCGCTGCCGGAAACGAGCCCGCGCATCGTCGCAAGATGGCCTTGCCCTTCCTCGAACAGCGTGCGGACGGTTTCGCGCGAGGCCTGGATCGTCGATTCCAGTTCGCCCATCTGCGCCGACATCTGCGTCAGGAGCTGCACGACGGTGCCCGAGCCGGATGTGCCGGTCAGCGCGCCCGATTCGCGTTCGTTCTCGGCTAGGCGGGCAAAGCGCTCAGCGGCGCGCTGGATGTCCGGCAGCAGCGACAGTGCGCCCAAAGCGTTCGAATGTGCCTGGTCGAGATCGGCGGTGTAGCCTTCCTGCGTCGTGGCGAGATGCTGCTCGACGGCAGCCGAGCCGGCAAGTGCCGCGGCGTTGAGCCAGGACGACATCGCGATGATCATCACCGAACCGGCCGCCATGATCGCAAACAGCGCCAGTCGTGACAGGCCGTCGCGCATCTCTGGCAGGAAGCGGCTCAGATAGACCCAGAACCCGTAGATGCCGACGGAAACGGCGATCGAGTAGACAATTGCCGCGAAGAAGACGAGGACGGCATCGCCGTCGAGCAGGCTGCGCACCCCGAGATAGGTGTAGACGCCGCTCGCCAGCGCCAGCGTGGCCAGCACGAATCGCGTCATCGTCTCCAGCGAGGCGACCTGCTCTTTCAGACGGCGCGCGGTGCGAGCCTTGCTCATCGACGCTCCTTGTCCTGCCATTGGCGCAGGAAAGATGACCGGATCATGCTGCCGGCACGACGGCTGCTATCGGCAGACCAGTGGCGCCTGCGGCACCACGCCCTCCGGCAGACCGTACATGCGGTCGCGCCCTTTCCAGACATAAGGCGGACGCGAGCAGTGGCGGATCTGCTGCATGTCGCGCTCCTCGTCCAGATAGACGACCTGTGGCTCCTCCGGCTCGTAGTAGGAGCCGGTCAGGTTGTAGGATTCGGCGACATGGCCCATGCCGACGAGAATCCGCTGGTGGCCCGCATGGCTGTAGATGACCAGATTGCCAAAGGAGTCCGCGTGAACGCGATCCCTGTAGTCCCCGGCCACGGCCGCGCCTGACGCCATGACGGCAAGGACGCCCGCGCCGATTGCGAGACAGATTTTGCGCATGGCATTGCTCCCAGGTTGGACGCCAGCTCGAACCCGGGATTTTAACGACTTATTAACCTTTGTTAAGGCCCCTCGCGCCGCCGCTGCACCGTGACGCAGCAATATGGTTAACCGACCGCGCGCGGACGGACCAGCGGCGTGGTGACCGCGCTATAGCCCGTTGGCCGCATTGACAGGCCGGCGCGAAAGGACTGAAAGGGGGACCGGACACGAGGACATCTCCATGGCTGCCAATCACCAGATCGACATCACCCTCCTGCGCCTGCGCGACGCGCGCGACTTGGCGCCGTTGCTGGCCGCCTATGCCCAGGCGCTGAAGCGCGGCGCCCCGCGCCGGCCGGACGAGTTCTACGCCGAGACGCTCCTGCAGGACCGCACCGCCGAGGTGATGGGCGCGCGGCTCGATGGCGATCTCGTCGGCTTCGCGATCTTCACCGACCTGCCCGATCCCGTCACCGGGCTGCGCTGCGGTCAGGTCGATCACCTTTACGTGCACCACGACCATCGCAAGAAGGGAATCGCCAAGGCGCTGATCGACCTGCTCGCCGATCAGGCCGAGGAGCGTGGCTGGTCGAGGCTGGCGCTCAATGCGCCGCGCCAGCCCGAGGAAGGCCGAAAGCTCTACGAGCAGATCGCTGCGCCTGCCGACTGGACGGCCTTCGTGATCCGCTATGACGCATCCTGAGATTGCGTGCGGCTAATCCTGCCACTCGATCCAGCGGCCATGAAAGTCGCATCTGGCGAGCCTGCGCGTCTCGCCGCCGGGCCATGTTGTCAGGCTGAGCGTCGCCCAGCCGTCCTGCGGATCGCTCGGTTCCATGCGAAGCCTATAGAGCGGTGCGGCAGCGCTTGCGTCCCGGCCGGCTTCGGCCAGAGCTGCCAGAATCTCGTCCTTCGTCTGGCGCGGCATGTATTGCCACATGATCGAATGGAAGACGACGAAGGCGTCGTCAGGTAACCGTTGCGCCAGCTTTGCCCGCACGAATTCGCCGGCATCCGCCTTTGCAACCGCGACGGGATGCCGGTCCGCGAGCGCCAACGCACCATCGAGACGCTGCAACCGCTCGGGCTGGTCCGGCCACACATAGGAGCGCAGCCGCATCCGCCCCTCTTCCGACGCGATGTCGACGGGAGCGATGTCGCAGCCCCAACGTGACCGGACCGTAAGCACGCCGTCCAGCGGCGGCACATTGCCCTTGATCTGCGGTGCAAGGTGAACCGGTGAAGCCCTGTCGCCCCAGTGCGCATCACCGTAGCTATAGGAAAAGCGGTCGAAAAGCAGATTGAGCCCCGCGCTCGAACCGATCTCGCAAAGCGTCAGCGGCAGGCCGCTCTCGCGCGCGATCGCCAGAAAGCCGGGTAGCAACATCGCCGAGCGCGCGATCTCGTTGGTCTGTGGCGCCGAATCCAGCCAATCGTGAAGCAGCCTGTCGTGTCGCTCGATGGCACGTGAAAGCGCGCCCGCCAGTTCGGCATCGGAAACCCTGTTGGGCGGATAGGCTGCACGCAGGTCGTCGTCCATGCCCGACACGACGAGCCGGTGGAGACCACCGCACAGGCGGGTCACGACGAGTGCTGCCCTTGCATCTCCTTGCCAGCCGATAATCCGCCGACCTGTGGCCGTTCCGTCGTCTACGACGCTGGCCAGGGCCCGGCAAAGCATGGCAGTGAAGGGCGAGCCCAGATCCTCGCCCGCCCTGGCCTGACGTTCGAACAGTTCCGTGACTCTGGCTGGCAGCATCGCGAGCCGCCTAGACCCGGCGTTCCACCATCATCTTCTTGATTTCCGCAATCGCCTTGGCCGGGTTCAGCCCCTTCGGGCAGGCCTGCGTACAGTTCATGATCGTGTGGCAGCGATAGAGGCGGAAGGGGTCTTCCAGGTTGTCGAGACGCTCGCCGGTCGCCTCGTCTCTGGAGTCGATGAGCCAGCGATAGGCTTGGAGCAGCACGGCCGGCCCCAGATAGCGCTCGCCGTTCCACCAGTAGGACGGGCATGAGGTCTGGCAGCAGAAGCAGAGAATGCACTCATAGAGACCGTCGAGCTTGGCGCGATCCTCGTGGCTCTGCTTCCATTCCTTCGCCGGCTCCGGCGAAACCGTCTGCAGCCAGGGCTGGATCGAGGAGAGCTGCGCGTAGGGCACGGTGAGGTCCGGCACGAGGTCCTTCACCACCGGCATGTGCGGCAGCGGATAAACGCGCACCGCACCCGAAATCTCGTCCGCGCCTTTGGTGCAGGCAAGCGTGTTGGTGCCGTCGATGTTCATGGCGCAGGAGCCGCAGATCCCTTCGCGGCAGGAGCGGCGCAGTGTCAGCGTCGGGTCGACCTTGTTCTTGATCCACAACAGCGCGTCGAGCACCATGGGGCCGCAATCGTCCATGTCGACATGATAGGTGTCGACGCGCGGGTTCTCGTCGTCATCGGGCGACCAGCGATAGATGCGGTACTCGCGCAGGTTGGTGGCGCCTTCCGGCTTCGGCCAGACCTTGCCTTCATTGACCCGCGAGTTCTTGGGAAGGGTGAGTTCAACCATTCTTCTGCCTCGCGATCAGTAAACCCGCGCCTTGGGCGCGATCTTGGCCAGGCTGATGCCGCCTTCCGATTCCGGCAGCATCGTCTCGGTGTGCACCGGCCGGTAGTCGAGCTTGACGTTACCGGCCTCGTCCACCCACGACAGCGTGTGCTTGCGCCAGTTGACGTCGTCGCGGCTGTCGAAGTCCTCGCGGGCGTGCGCCCCGCGGCTCTCCTTGCGAGCTTCCGCGCCGTAGACGGTGGTGATGGCGCAGGCCATCAGGTTCTCGAGCTCCAGCGTCTCGACGAGATCCGAGTTCCAGATCATCGACCGGTCGTGGACCTTGATGTCGGGGAGCTCGCTCCAGATCGCCGAGATGCGCTTGCAGCCCTGCTCGAGCGTCTCCTGCGTGCGGAAGACGGCGGCGTCTTCCTGCATGGCGCGCTGCATCTTTTCACGCAGCTCAGCCGTGGGCTGAGAGCCATCGGCGTGGCGGATACGATCGAAGCGCTCCATGATCTTGTCGACAGCCTGCTCGTTGACCTCGGGGATCGGCGCTTCGCGGTCGATCACTTGGCCGGCGCGTATCGCCGCCGCGCGGCCGAAGACGACGAGATCGATCAACGAATTGGACCCGAGCCTGTTGGCGCCATGCACCGAGGCGCAGCCGGCCTCGCCAACCGCCATCAAGCCGGGCTGGATGCGCTCCGGATTGTCGTGGTCGGCGTTCAGCACCTCGCCCCAGTAATTGGTCGGGATGCCCCCCATATTGTAGTGGACCGTCGGCAGAACCGGGATCGGCTCCCGGGTGACGTCGACACCGGCGAAGATCTTGGCGCTCTCGGAGATGCCCGGCAGACGTTCGTGCAGCACCGCGGGGTCGAGGTGGTCGAGATGCAGGAAGATGTGGTCCTTGTTCTTGCCGACCCCGCGACCCTCTCGGATTTCCATCGTCATGCAGCGCGAAACAACGTCGCGCGAGGCAAGATCCTTGGCCGACGGCGCATAGCGCTCCATGAAGCGCTCGCCCTCGGAATTGACGAGATAGCCACCCTCGCCGCGCGCGCCCTCGGTGATGAGGCAGCCCGCGCCGTAGATGCCGGTCGGGTGGAACTGGACGAACTCCATGTCCTGCAGCGGCAACCCGGCGCGCGCCACCATGCCGTTGCCGTCGCCGGTGCAGGTGTGGGCGCTGGTCGCTGAGAAATAGGAGCGGCCGTAGCCGCCGGTCGCCAGCACCACCATCTTGGCTGCGAAGCGGTGGATGGTGCCGTCATCGAGGTTCCACGCAACGACGCCAGTGCACACACCGTCTGTCATGATCAGGTCGAGCGCGAAGTACTCGATGAAGAACTGCGCGTTGTTCTTGACCGACTGGCCGTAGAGCGTGTGCAGAATGGCGTGGCCGGTGCGGTCGGCGGCCGCGCAGGTGCGCTGCACGGGCGGGCCGTCGCCGAAATTCTGCATGTGGCCGCCGAACGGACGCTGGTAGATGCGGCCATCCTCGGTGCGCGAGAAGGGCACGCCATAATGCTCGAGTTCGTAGACTGCGGCTGGCGCCTCGCGCGCAAGGTATTCCATGGCATCGACATCGCCGAGCCAGTCCGAGCCCTTGACGGTGTCGTAGAGGTGCCACTGCCAGTTGTCCGGCCCCATGTTCTGGAGCGAGGCGGCGATGCCGCCCTGTGCGGCCACGGTGTGCGAGCGTGTCGGGAAAACCTTGGTGATGCAGGCCGTCTTCAGGCCCTGCTCGGCCATGCCTAGTGTCGCGCGCAGCCCGGCGCCGCCGGCACCCACGACAACGACGTCGAACTTGTGATCGACATAGGTGTAGGCGCTTCCAGTCACGCCCGGCTTTTCGACGTTGTTTCTTGTCTCGGCCACGCCTCAGCCTCCGAATGCGATCTTGAGCAGCGCGAAGATGCAGACCGCGCCGACGATAAGGGCGAAAAAGATGTTGAGCAGCAGCGAGATGATCTTGAGGAGTTCGTCATGGACGTAATCCTCGATCACCATCTGCATGCCGAGCTTCATGTGATAGCAGATCGAAATCACAGCCAGCACGAGCGCGAGCGTCACGAATGGATTGCCGAGGGTGGCGCGCACATCGGCATAGGAGGCATCGCTGAGCGCGATGACGAGCCCTATGAAGAACAACACCAGCGGCAGATTGGCGACCGCGGTGACGCGCTGGTACCAGAAATGGCCGGTGCCTTCACGAGCGGCCCCCAGGCCCCGGACACGCGAAAGCGGCGTACGAAAATCGGTCATGTCAGGCTCCCCGCGCGAGATAGCCGATCACCCAGAGGATGATGGTCAGAGCCACGGAAACGAAGGGCATCGCAACGGCAACCCTGGTCGAGAAATGTTTCTCAAGACCGAGGCCCGCATCCATGACGAAATGACGGATACCGCCCAGCATGTGGTGGAGGAGCGCCCAGGTGAAGCCGAACAGGATGAGCCGACCGATCCAGGAGCCGTAGACCGCGCTGATCGTGTCGAACCAGTCCTGCGATGTCGCGGCGGCGAGCAGCCAGACGGCAAACAGGACAATGCCGAAATAGAGCGCGACGCCGGTGATGCGATGCACGATCGACATCATCATCGTCGGAATTGGCTTGTAGATGAACAGATGCGGCGAAAGCGGTCTGGCGCGGGTGGCTGCGGATTTGCTCATGGCTCCCCCGGGAGATGGCGGCTACGCTCGCAAGGCCCGCTGAAATCGGCATCGGCGGTTCGGAACGCGACCTGTGGCTGCCGGCTTTCTAATGCGGTTTTTGCAGCGCGTCAAAGCCGGAAAACCACGTCGGATCACAATGCGTTCGACCGCAGTTCGCTTCAATCGATTGAAGTCGTTCGGGCCGGCCGACGTCGCGAAAACGAATCAGCGGACGCAGGTAAGCGGTTCGCTTCCAGCCTTCATCCAGAGCGCCTCACGGCCTTCGACAACCAGGGCAAGTCCGCCCTCGCCATAGCGGCTGGTCTGGGTGGGCGGCGATGCCGGGAGCTCGTAGCTGTCGCCCTCCGCTTCAACAAGCCTGACCGAGGAACTGCGATTCTCGACCGATATCGCACCGTCCTCACCGCAGTTGTAAGTGGCGTGACGCGGCTGCTTTGTGGCCACGACCTCTTCCGCGCCGCCGGATTGCTGTCCATCGGCAACGCAGGCCGCAAGGACAAAAGCGAAACCGCAAAGCAACACGACGCGATGGGCACCAGGACCCGCTCGGGGATTCGTAATCATGGCGTCGACTTAGCGCCAATTGCCGACAAAGATCAACGCGGTTGCGGCTGTCGTTGCGTGAGCGGCGGCCGCAGCCCGATCTTACCACAGGGTCTTGCGGTAGGCCTCGTCGAGCGACTTGTCGACCGTTGCGGCCGATTCCGACAAGGCAAGCTGATCGCGCAGGATTTCCCCAAGCGTCGGCATGGTGTCGCGCTCGGGCCAGCTTTCCGGCTTCCACAGCTCCGATCGCATGAAGGCCTTGGCGCAATGCATGTAGCAGGCCTTGACGGACACGATCAGCACGGTGATCGGCAACTTGCCATCCACGGCTAGCCTGTCTCGCAGCGTTTCGTCCGCGGTGATGCGCGCCTCGCCGTTGACGCGCAGCGTCTCGTTCATGCCGGGGATGAAAAACAGCAGGCCGACGGCAGGGTTGGCCACGACGTTTTCCCAAGTGTCGAGGCGGTTGTTGCCCGGCCGGTCGGGAATCGCGAGCGTGTGGTCATCAAGCACGGCAACGAAACCCGGTCTGTCGCCTTTCGGCGTCACATCCGCATTGCCCGCATTGTCGGACGAGCCGATGAGCACGAAAGGGCTCCTGCCGATGAAGGAGCGGGCGTGATGGTCGAGCAGGCGTAGTTCCTTGCGCAGCGGCCCGTCACCCGGTTGCCGGTAATGCTGCCTCAGGCCTTCGCGCGTGGTGATGAACTCCATCGGATGTCCTCTTACTCGGCCGGCTTGTCTTCCAGCGCGTGGCGCATGATCAGCGGCATCTGGCTGAACGTGAAGGCAAGGGTGATCGGCATGATGCCCCAGACCTTGAATGCAACCCAGAAATCGGTCGAGAAGTTGCGCCAGACCACTTCGTTCGCAAGGGCCAGAAAGAAGAAGAACAGGCCCCACCGCAGGGTTAGCTTGCGCCATCCCTCGGCATCGAGCCGGAAGGCCGAATCGAAGACATAGCCGAGCAACGACCTCCCAAAGAAGAGACCGCCAAGCAGGACCACGCCGAACAGGGTATTCACGATGGTCGGCTTCATCTTGATGAAGACCTCGTCCTGCAGCCACAGCGTCAGCGCGCCGAAGACGAATACCACCACGCCCGACACCAGCGGCATGATCGGCAGCGACCGGATCAGCAACCACGACACAGAAAGGGAAATAGCGGTGGCGACCATGAACAGGCCGGTCGCCAGGAAAAGCGGCCCGCCGAGGGAGCCCAGCGCCGGCCAGGTCTCGATAAGGCTTTCGCCGCGGGCATTGGCGAAGAAGAAGACAAGCAAAGGTCCCAGCTCCAGCGCCAGCTTGAGCAGGGGGTTGATTTCGTTCTTCTTCGGGTCGTTGGGACCGCGCTCGAGAATGGGATCGTTCATCAATTCACTCCGGCGATCGCCTTGGCGAAATCGCCCGCAGAAAAGGGTTCCAGGTCGTCGACCTGCTCGCCGACGCCGATGAAATAAACCGGCAATTTATGCTTCGCGGCGATTGCGACAAGAATGCCGCCACGCGCCGTGCCGTCGAGTTTGGTCATCACCAAGCCGTTGACGCCTGCAACATTGCGGAAGATTTCGACCTGATTGAGGGCATTCTGGCCCGTCGTCGCATCTACCGTTTGAAGCACGGTATGCGGCGCCTCAGCATCGTGCTTGCCGAGCACGCGCACGATCTTCTCGAGTTCGGCCATCAGCTCGGCCTTGTTCTGGAGCCGGCCGGCGGTGTCGATGATGAGCACGTCGGAGCCGGCTTCCTTGGCCTGTTGATACGCGTCGAAGGCAAGCCCGGCCGCATCGGCGCCGAGCCTCGATGCGACGACGGGCGAACCGGTGCGCTCGCCCCAGATCTTGAGCTGCTCGATCGCCGCGGCCCGGAACGTGTCGCCCGCGGCGAGCGTCACCTTGAGACCGCCTGCCGTCAGCTTGGCGGCAAGCTTGCCGATGGTCGTCGTCTTGCCGGTCCCGTTGACGCCGACCACGAGGATGACATGCGGCTTGTGGCTGAGGTCGAGTTCCAGCGGCAGGGCGACGGGACCAAGCACCTTTTCGATTTCCTGGGCCATCACCGCCCGAACTTCATCGTCGGAGACATCCTTGCCGTAACGGCCGGAGGCGAGGGTGTCGGTGACGCGGATCGCGGTTTCCATGCCGAGATCGGCACGGATCAGAACGTCTTCCAAATCCTGCAGCGTGTCGTCGTCGAGCTTGCGCTTGGTGAACACGCCCGAGATCGAGTCGCGCAGCTCGCGCGAGGAACGCGAAAGACCCTGGCTGAGACGCTGATACCACGACAGACGCGGCGCAGGCGCGGCTTCGACCGGCGCGGGCTCGCTCTTTTTCTCGACCGCCCTGGAAACCGTGACCCTGGCTGGAGGTGGCGCGTCAACCGGCGCAGCCGTCGGCGCGAGCTCCTCACCCTTACCGTCGTCCGATGAAGAAAGAGAGGGGGGCAACGCCGTAGCAGCATCGTCCTCTTCGTCCGGCAATGCGGACGAAGAACGCTCCTCCGCCGCAGCAGGTTCGCGGTTCTCCGCCTCACCGGGGAGGGTGTCAGCGCGAGGCCGAACTGGCTCTGGCTCTGGCTCTGGCTCTGGCTCTGGCTCTGGCTCTGGCTCTGGCTCTGGCTCTGGCTCTGGCTCTGGAAGAGTCGGTGCCGGTTCGGGCACTTCAAGCGGAATTTCGGGTACGGGGCGGGATTCCGGAGCGGGGATCGAATCCGGCTCAAGCGGAACCGGCGGCACTTCGGCAGGAACCGGCTCGGGCAGGCTCGGCTCGGCAGTTTCAGGTGCCGGTTCGGCGGTCGGCGCGGTCTCCTCGACCGGCCGGCGCAGAAATTCGGGAACCGGGCCTTCCACCGGGGCCTGGTCGGGCGTCGCGGCGGGCGGTGTCGGCGCCGCCTCGGCATCTTGTGCCGGCGTCGGCGCAGCAGGCGCATCGTCCGCCGGACGCTCCTCGACTTCCTTGTTGCCGAAGGAGAAGATTTTCTTGATAAAACCGAATGCCATGTCTTCCGCGCACCCCTTACGCAGCCTGCGCCGCGAGGGGGCGCGCGATCAGCCGCTCCCCGTCATGCCCTGAAACGGCAACCTCGACAACGTCGCCAGGCTTGCCCGCATCGACCGCAGCCAGCGTAAAGCCCTCCGCGCGGCCGATACCTTCGCGTTCCACGAGAATGCGCTGCCGCGTCCCGACCAGCACATCGAGATGCCGGCGATAGGCCGCGTCGCCGGCGGCACGAAGCCGCGCCGCACGCTCCTTCACGACGGTCCGATCGACCTGCGGCATGCGCGCCGCGGGCGTACCCTCGCGCGGGCTGAAGGGGAAGACGTGCAGGTGCGTAAGTCCGCACTCGTCCACGATCTTAAATGAGTTCTCGAACATTTCTTCGGTTTCCGTCGGGAAGCCGGCGATCAGGTCGGCGCCGAAGACGATGTCGGGCCTAAGCTGCCGCACATCTTCGCAGAAGCGGATCGAATCGTCGCGAAGGTGGCGGCGCTTCATACGCTTCAGCACCATATCGTCGCCGGCCTGCAACGAAAGATGCAGATGCGGCATCAGCCGTGGCTCGGTGGCGATGGCCTCCATCAGCTCGTCATCCGCCTCGATCGAATCGATCGACGACAGCCTTAGCCGCGCGAGGTCCGGCACCTGCTTCAGGATCGTCTTGACCAGCCGGCCGAGCCTGGGGCTGCCCGGCAGGTCGGCGCCGTAGCCCGTCATGTCGACGCCGGTTAGCACCACCTCGGCATAGCCGTTGCCGGCAAGGCGCTTGACCTGCTCAACCGCGGCGCCCATCGGCACCGAGCGCGAGTTTCCGCGCCCGTAAGGAATGATGCAGAAGGTGCAGCGGTGGTTACAGCCATTCTGCACCTGCACGAAGGCCCGCGCGCGGCCCTCAATGGCGTCGACCATATGCGAGGCAGTCTCGGTGACCGACATGATGTCGTTCACGCGCGCCTTCTCGAAATGGTTGACGCCGAAATCGGGAAGCGCGCGATAATTGTGCGCCTTCAGCTTCTCCTCGTTGCCGAGGACGAGATCGACCTCGTCCATTGCGACGAAGCTGTCGGGATCGGTCTGGGCAGCACAGCCCGTGACGATGATGCGTGCGCCGGGGTTGTCGCGGCGCGCCTTGCGGATCGCCTGCCTGGCCTGCCGCACCGCCTCGCCGGTGACGGCACAGGTGTTGAAGATCACGGCACCGCCATCGAGCTCGCCGAGCCCGGCGGCATTCGCTTCGCGCCGCATCACCTCGGATTCGTAGGTGTTGAGCCGGCAGCCGAAGGTGACGACGTCGATGCCCCCGGGGGTATCCTTGCCCCCGCTCATGCCGCGCCCTCGACCTCGCGTTCCCACGAACCGGTGGCCGGGTCGAGCAGACCCGAGAACTCCCACTCCGCCGGCCCGGTCATGATGACATGATCGTCGTCGCGCCATTCGATCAGGAGCTTGCCACCGCTGGGCGCGGTGACTGTCACGGCGCGCCCGGTGCGCCCGGTGCGGGCAGCCGACACGGCCGCAGCACATGCGGCAGACCCGCATGCCTTCGTCAGGCCCGCGCCACGCTCCCAGGTCCGGATGGTCATCGCGTCCCGCGCCGTGACCTGCGCGATTGTGATATTGGCGCGCTCAGGAAATATTGGGTGGCTTTCGAGCAACGGCCCGAACCGGTCGAGGTCATAGGACCAGACGTCCTCGTCCACCCAGAAGATCGCATGCGGATTGCCCATCGAGGCCACCGAGGGCGAATACAGCACCGGGGCGTCGATCGGGCCGATCTGCAACTCGATCATGCGCGTGTCGCGGAACTCCTCGGCCAGGGGAATATCCTGCCAACCGAAGCGCGGCTTGCCGAGATCGACCGAGATCGTGCCGTCTTCATGCTCGCGGGTATTCAGAAGGCCGGCGACGGTTTCAAGTGTGAACACCGCCCTGCCGGTTTCGGCCGCCAGCGCCTGAACCACGCAGCGCGTGCCGTTGCCACACGCTTGCGCGGCTGAGCCGTCGGAATTGAGGATTTCCACGAATGCGTCCGTGCCAGGCGTCCGTGGATCATGAACCGCCATGATCTGGTCGAAGCGCATCGACGGGTCGGCGTTGAGCGCAACGGCGGCCGCGGCCGCAACCCGGTCGGCACGGCCACGCATATCGACAACGATGATCTCGTTGCCGATGCCGTTCATCTTCGCAAAGGGTGCACGTTCGCTCATGCGCCGGTATATGGCGGAAAAGGGCGCTGATTACCAGTGCGCGGCCTTTGGCGATCAGGCGATGGCGACAATCCCGAGCACGGCGAGCAGGAAGAGAACCAGCACGATACCGATGAGGATCTTCGCACCCGTCATGGCTGCGCCGGAGATCGTGTTGAGACCCAGCAGGCCGGCAACTGCAGCGACGATCAGGAGAATGAGAATCCATTTGAGCATTGCGGAACCTCCATTGAAGCGCGAATTCTGGATGCCCCAGGAACGCCGCGTCCCAATCGAAGTTCCGCTCAGCCGATTACTGGCGGCACGTCCCAGACCTCACCGGGCTGCATTGGGCGGAAACGGTCGCGTGAAATCGCCTTGTGGTCGAGCGCGGCATGCAGCAGGTCACGCGGCTCCTCGATCGGCTCGTTGGTGAGTTGGAACGTGCCCCAGTGGTGACCTGCAGCGAATGCGGCGCCGGCCAGCACCATACCTTCGACCGCCTCCGACGGGTTCTGGTGCTGGGCTTCCATGAACCAGCGTGGCTCATAGGCGCCGATCGGCAGGATCGCCAGCCGGAAGCCGCCATGCTTGCGCGCGGCTTCGCGGTAGTTGATGCCGCCGTGGAAGCCCGTGTCGCCAACGATGTAGATACCGCCGCCTGGCGCATCGACGACAAAACCGGCCCACAGGGCCATGCGGCGGTCGCCGGTTCCGCGTGCCGACCAGTGGTGCACCGGTTCGATGTGAACCGGCACGGAACCGCAGATCGCCATATCGCCCCAGTCGTGCGCCGCGATCCGCATATCCGGCACGCTTTGACGAACGATCGTGTCGTTGCCCAGCGGTGTGATGACCAGCGGGTCGTGAGACTGCTTCAGCCGCGCGAGGGTCGCAACGTCCATGTGGTCATAGTGATTGTGGCTGAGCAGCACGAGATCGATTGGCGGCAGGTCCTCGAAGGCGACGCCCGGCGCGTTTATACGACGTGGCCCCGCGAACGAAAGCGGCGAAACGCGGTCGGACCATACAGGGTCGGTGAGGATGTTCACGCCCCCGGTCTGGATCAGCAGCGTGGCATGACCGACCATCGTGACCACCAGCCGCTGGCCTGCCACGCGCGGCTCCGGCTTCGCTTCGGGAAACGGGCTCGGCCATTCGTCCGGCCAGCGGGCGCGTCCGCCGCCGAACTGCCAGCGCAAAAGGTCGGTGAAGCCCGCAGGCGGTTTACCCTGAGGATTGAAAAAGACGGTGCCGTCGAAATGATCGCTTTTCGGCCCAGAGTAATACCGACTGCCAGATCCACTCTTCGCCATCGCCGCTCCGCCTCCGGCAGCCGCGACGCCGCCGAGCCCGATCCACTTCATCAACCCGCGCCTGTTCATGGCGCTCAGGATAACGCCTGCCGGCATTCCGGCAAGCGCTCGGACCTCGCGTCAGCCAGCCCGGGGTTGCCGGGAACCCTAATTTAACCATATGCGTTGGATTATCCTTGGGATTGCCACTATTCTGGCGATTGAAGGGATTCAAAATGGACGTACGGAACGGGTTACCGTTTCGACGGAGGGAATCGATGGGTTTCAGAACTACCGGCGTATTGGCCACGACATTTATCGCGCTCGCATTGGCCGGTTGCCAGAGCGAACGCTTCTCGCGGCTGGATTCGAGCGGTCCTGCGCCGGCGCCATTGTCGCCTGCACCGGCCGGTACGGTGACGTCCGGCCAGCTTCCGCCACCCGGTCAGCCGGGCGTGACGGATCCCAGCCAGTTCCCCGCAGCCCCGGGCGCGCAACCGGGACAGCTTCCCTCTGACGGGACCCAGGTCGCAGCCGTCGATCCAGGTGCCAATGCGCCTGAGATCACCACCGGTAGCGTCGCAGGCGTATGGAACGCCAGCGTCTCCGGACAGAGCTGCCGCATCGCGACACCGCAAACGCGCTTCGGCCAGGGCTATCGCGCCGGACCGCTGCGGTGCCCGGCACCGCTCGACGGCGTCAAGTCGTGGAACGTATCGGGCAGCCAGCTCGCGCTCTACAACGACAACGGCGAAGTGCTTGCACGCCTCTATTCCTCGGGTGGTGAGCGTTTCGACGGCCAGACGAGCACGGGCGTACCGGTTTCACTGTCCCGCTGAGCCACATCATATAGCGCGACAGCATACAGGCCCCGCCGATGTCTTCGCTCGACGACCTGTCGACATTCCGTACGTTGCGGCAGCACTACGAGCATCTTGAGCAGGCAGGCACCATCACCTCTGACCCAGCGCAGCTACGGATCGTGGATGCGCTGGACCGTTTGATCGAAGAGGTCTCGACCAAGCGTCTGGCATCCAAATCCAGCGCACTGGGCTGGCTTTTCGCCAAACGAAAGCAGCCGCGCGAGACCGTGAAGGGTCTGTACGTCTATGGGGGCGTCGGGCGCGGCAAGACGATGCTGATGGACCAGTTCTTCGAACGGGTTCCGGTGAAGCGCAAGCGGCGCGCCCACTTCAACGATTTCATGGCCGACGTTCACGATCGCATCCAGAGCCATCGCGACGCGCTGAAGCGCGGCGAGAAGAAGGAGACGGATCCGATCCCGCCGGTTGCCAAGGCACTGGCCGAAGAAGCGTGGATTCTATGCTTCGACGAATTCGCGGTGACGGACATCGCCGACGCCATGGTCCTGTCGCGGCTGTTTTCCAGCCTGTTCGCGGAAGGCGTCGTGCTCGTCGCGACGTCGAACGTGGCGCCGCGCGATCTTTACCGCGATGGCTTGAACCGGGCGCTCTTCGAACCGTTCATCGGTATCCTGGAACGCCACGCCGAGGTGATCGCGCTCGACGGACCGACCGACTACAGGCGCGAAAAACTCGACCGGATGCAGGTCTATATGACGCCTTGCGACGCCGAGACCGCCAGCCAGATGGACGAAGCATGGCATGCGGCGACCGCCGGCCACACGACGCAGGAGACGCGACTCGCGGTGAAAGGCCGGGAACTGGTTGTTCCACGCGCCAACGGCACGGCGGCGCGCTTTACCTTCGGCGAACTTTGCGAAAAGCCGCTAGGCGCGCGGGACTATCTGGCAATCGCCTCTCGTTTCGACACGCTGTTCATCGACTGCATTCCGGTGATGGGGCAGGAAAAGCGCAACGAGGCCAAACGCTTCATCTTGCTGATCGACACGCTTTACGACAACCGCATGCGGCTTGTCGCAAGTGCCGAAGCGCCGCCGGAACAGCTCTATGCCGGCACCAGCGGCACGGAAGCCTTCGAGTTCGCGCGCACTGCGTCACGCCTGACGGAAATGCAGACCCGCGACTGGCTGGAGACGGTGCGGCAGCGTGAAACGCCACGCTAGCCGTTCTTTGCCTGCTTCCAGTCTCCCGTGGTGTTCCACCATCGGTTGGGATTGCTGCTGTCGTCGAGCCCCTTGGAGCGGCTGCCGAGTATGGTCTGAATACGAATGACCGGTTCCTGGTAGCTGTGGACCTGAAAGATCGCCTCGATCACCCGGTCGATAATCGGCCGGTCGGCAGGAAGCTCGAAGGACACCTCGACCACCCCGGGGCGGGCCCGAACCTCACTCTCCGGTCCGGCCGCGGCGCCGTCCAGAGGGCGATATCGCTCAATGCCGGTCCCGCTCTGATAGGCGTTGCTGTCGTAGTTGCCCATGGCAAGCGGGGTTATCGCCACCACCGCCTTCATGATGCGATCGACATCCTCGGTGGGCGCCTGAAAACTCAGGAGCACCAACTGCTCCATCCGCACAGATGTCGTTTCAAACGATCGCTCAAACATCCACTGCCTCCCTTCGATATGGCAAAGCGGCAGTTTAAACGCGAACGTGCTGACATCGCGGAGTCAGCATATTGGCGACAATCCCGGTGCTTCGTGGTTTGCAGATACTGTTCCATTTCGGTTCAAACTGGCGATCGAGGCAAATCCAGTCATCCGGATTCTTACGTTTACGTAAGATAATAATGATCTAAACGATTGAAAATGTTCGCGTGGTAAGAATCGGTTGAGTTTTTTGGGCGATGCGTCTATGCCCGAGCCCGAATTCGGACGGCCTCCCGTGTCCGGATACCAATACTCGGCAACGCAGTTTTCAGGCCGGCGCGGCAGCAGACCGGCGCACAAAAGGGAAACCAATCACCATGGCTCGCAACAAGATTGCCCTCATCGGCTCCGGCATGATCGGCGGCACGCTCGCCCATCTGGTCGGCCTCAAGGAACTCGGCGACGTCGTCATGTTCGACATCGCGGAAGGCATCCCGCAGGGCAAGGGCCTGGACATCGCGGAATCCTCGCCGGTCGACGGTTTCGACACCCGCTATGTCGGCGCGAACGAATATGCGGCCATCGAAGGCGCTGACGTCTGCATCGTGACGGCCGGCGTGCCGCGCAAGCCCGGCATGAGCCGCGACGATCTCCTCGGCATCAATCTCAAGGTGATGGAGCAGGTCGGCGCCGGCATCAAGAAGTACGCGCCTAACGCATTTGTCATCTGCATCACCAACCCGCTCGACGCGATGGTCTGGGCACTGCAGAAGTTCTCGGGCCTGCCCAAGAGCCACGTCGTCGGCATGGCCGGTGTGCTCGACTCGTCCCGCTTCCGCTACTTCCTCGCCGAAGAATTCAACGTGTCCGTCGAGGACGTGAGCGCGATGACTCTCGGTGGCCACGGCGACGACATGGTGCCGATGGTCCGCTATTCCACCGTTGCTGGCATCCCGCTGCCAGATCTCGTCAAAATGGGTTGGACCAGCAAGGAGAAGCTGGACGCCATCGTCGAGCGCACCCGCAAGGGCGGCGGCGAGATTGTTGGCCTGCTCAAGACCGGTTCCGCCTACTACGCGCCTGCCGCATCGGCGATTGCCATGGCGGAAAGCTACCTCAAGGACAAGAAGCGCGTTCTGCCCTGCGCGGCGCATCTGTCCGGCCAGTATGGCCTCAAGGACATGTATGTCGGCGTGCCGGTGGTCATCGGCGCCGGCGGCGTGGAACGCATCATCGAGATCGACTTCAACAAGTCCGAGCAGAAGATGTTCGACAAGTCGGTCGCGGCAGTGCAGGGTCTTTGCGAGGCCTGCATCGGCATCGCGCCGGCCTTGGGCAAGTAAGGGGGACGGCGGATGAACATCCACGAATACCAGGCCAAGCAGCTTCTCAAGGGTTTCGGCGCACCGGTCGCCGACGGTGTAGCGATCCTCAAGGCAGGCGAGGCCGAAGCTGCCGCCAGGTCGCTGCCGGGACCGCTTTATGTGGTCAAGAGCCAGATCCACGCTGGTGGCCGCGGCAAGGGTAAGTTCAAGGAACTCGGGCCTGACGCAAAGGGCGGCGTCCGCTTGGCGAAGTCCGTCGAGGACGTGGTCGCCAACGTCGACGAGATGCTCGGCAACACGCTGGTTACCAAGCAGACCGGCGAGGCCGGCAAGCAGGTCAACCGCCTCTATATCGAGGACGGCGCCGATATCGCCCGTGAGCTCTATTTGTCGATCCTCGTCGACCGCACCGTCGGCCGCGTCGCCTTCGTGGTTTCGACCGAGGGCGGCATGGACATCGAGGCCGTCGCCGAAGAGACGCCGGAGAAGATCGTCACCGTGGCGATCGACCCCGAGACGGGTGTGACCGACGCAGACGTGGCCAGGCTCAACGAAGCGCTGAAGCTAGAAGGCGATTCGGCGAACGACGGCAAGACGCTGTTCCCGATCCTCTACAAGGCCTTCACCGAGAAGGACATGAGCCTGCTCGAGGTCAATCCGCTGATCGTCATGGAAAACGGCCGGCTGCGCGTCCTCGACGCGAAGGTCTCGTTCGACAACAATGCGCTGTTCCGTCACCCGGACGTGGTCGAGCTGCGCGACGTGACCGAGGAAGACGACAAGGAAATCGAGGCGTCGAAATACGACCTCGCCTATGTCGCGCTCGACGGCAACATCGGCTGCATGGTCAACGGCGCCGGCCTTGCCATGGCGACGATGGACATCATCAAGCTCTACGGCGCCGAGCCCGCCAACTTCCTCGACGTCGGGGGCGGCGCTTCCAAGGAAAAGGTCACGGCCGCGTTCAAGATCATCACTGCCGATCCGAACGTAAAGGGCATTCTCGTCAACATCTTCGGCGGCATCATGAAGTGCGACGTCATCGCCGAGGGTGTGATCGCAGCCGTAAAGGAAGTCGGCCTCAAGGTCCCGCTCGTGGTGCGCCTCGAAGGCACCAATGTCGAACTGGGCAAGAAGATCATCAACGAGAGCGGTCTGAATGTGATTTCCGCCGACGATCTCGACGATGCCGCCCAGAAGATCGTGAATGCCGTGAAGGGGGCCTGAGCCTAGATGTCCATTCTTATCGACAAGAACACCAAGGTTCTCGTTCAGGGCCTCACCGGCAAGACCGGAACGTTCCACACCGAACAGGCGCTCGCCTATCACGGCACGCAGATGGTCGGCGGCATCCACCCGAAGAAGGGCGGAGAGACCTGGACCGGCGCCAGCGGTGAAAACCTGCCGATCTTCGCCTCAGTCGCCGAGGGCCGCGACAAGACCGGCGCAACCGCCTCTGTGGTTTACGTGCCGCCGGCAGGTGCTGCCGCTGCGATCATCGAGGCCATCGAGGCCGAGATGCCGCTGATCGTCTGCATCACCGAGGGCATCCCGGTCATGGACATGGTCAAGGTCAAGGCGAAGCTCGACAAGTCGAAATCGCGCCTGATCGGCCCGAACTGCCCCGGCATCGTCACCCCCGACGAATGCAAGATCGGCATCCTGCCGGGCAACATCTTCCGCAAGGGTTCGGTGGGCGTTGTTTCCCGCTCCGGAACGCTTACCTATGAAGCAGTGTTTCAGACGACGAACGAAGGCCTTGGCCAGACGACGGCCGTCGGCATCGGCGGCGATCCGGTGAAGGGCACCGAATTCATCGACGTGCTGGAGATGTTCCTGGCCGACGACGCGACGCAGTCGATCATCATGATCGGCGAGATCGGCGGCTCGGCCGAGGAAGAAGCAGCGCAGTTTCTGAAAGACGAAGCCAAGAAAGGCCGCCGCAAGCCGATGGCCGGCTTCATCGCGGGCCGCACCGCACCGCCCGGACGCACCATGGGCCATGCCGGCGCCGTGATTTCCGGCGGCAAGGGCGGCGCTGAAGACAAGATCGCGGCGATGGAAGAGGCGGGCATCCGTGTTTCGCCTTCGCCGGCCCGACTCGGCAAGACGCTGGTCGAAGCGATCAAGGGTTAAGGGAGAAAGGGAATAGGGCAGTAGGCGCACCAAACATGTTTGCCTTACTGCCCTACTTACCTACTCCTCTCACACAGGAGACGGAGCACGGGGCTCCGAAGGATCAAGATGGCGCGGCAGGATCAGGCCAACGACCAGTTTTCACTCACCTCGTTTCTGTATGGCGGCAATGCCGACTATATCGAGACCCTTCACGCCGCCTGGCAGGACGATCCGTCTTCGGTTGATCCGGAGTGGCGCGACTTCTTCGCCGCGCTGAAGGACGATGCCGGGGATGTGCGCAAGAGCGCGCAGGGCGCCTCCTGGACGAAGGCCAACTGGCCGATCGCGGCCAATGGCGAACTCGTCTCTGCGCTGGATGGCGACTGGGGCACGGCCGAAAAGCACTTCGAGAAGAAGGTTCGCGAAAAGGCCAGCGAGAAGGGTGCCGCACTTTCCGATGCTGACATCCTGACCGCCACGCGCGATTCCGTTCGCGCCATCATGATGATCCGCGCATACCGCATGCGCGGCCATCTTCATGCGGATCTCGATCCGCTCGGTCTCGCCGAGGCTAAGGAGGACTACAACGAGCTGTCGCCGGAGGCCTACGGTTTCACCGAGGCCGATTACGACCGCCCGATCTTCATCGACCATGTGCTGGGACTGGAATACGCCACCGTCCGGCAGATGCTGGACATCCTGAAGCGCACCTATTGCTCGACCCTTGGCGTCGAGTTCATGCACATTTCCAATCCGGCCGAGAAGGCATGGATCCAGGAGCGCATCGAGGGTCCCGACAAGGGCATCGAATTCACCTCCGAAGGCAAGAAGGCGATCCTGTCGAAGCTGATCGAGGCCGAAGGCTTCGAACAGTTCATCGACGTCAAGTACAAGGGCACCAAGCGCTTCGGCCTCGATGGCGGCGAATCGCTGATCCCTGCGCTCGAGCAGATCATCAAGCGTGGCGGCGCCATGGGGCTGAAGGAAGCCGTGCTCGGCATGGCCCATCGCGGCCGGCTCAATGTGCTGACCAACGTCATGGCCAAGCCGCACCGCGCGGTGTTCCATGAATTCAAGGGCGGCTCCTATACGCCCGACGACGTCGAGGGCTCGGGCGACGTGAAGTACCACCTAGGTGCTTCCTCCGACCGCGAGTTCGACGGCAACAAGGTGCATCTGTCGCTGACGGCCAACCCTTCGCATCTGGAGATCGTCAACCCGGTCGTCATGGGCAAGGCCCGCGCCAAGCAGGACCAGGTTTTCGGCCGCACCCGCGAAGAGGCTGTGCCGATCGAAGAGCGCGTGAAGGTGCTGCCGCTGCTGCTGCACGGCGATGCGGCTTTCGCAGGTCAGGGCGTCGTTGCCGAATGCCTCGGCCTGTCGGGCCTGCGCGGCCATCGTGTCGCCGGCACGATTCATTTCATCATCAACAACCAGATCGGGTTCACGACCAACCCGCGCTTCTCGCGCTCGTCGCCCTATCCGTCCGACGTTGCCAAGATGATCGAGGCGCCGATCTTCCACGTCAACGGCGACGACCCGGAAGCGGTCGTCTATGCGGCCAAGGTGGCGACCGAATACCGGATGACCTTCCACAAGCCGGTGGTCATCGACATGTTCTGCTACCGCCGCTTCGGCCACAATGAGGGTGACGAGCCGGCATTCACCCAGCCGGTCATGTACAAGGCGATCCGATCGCACCGCACGACGGTCCAGCTCTACAGCGACAAGCTCATTGCCGAGGGCCTCATCACGCAGGACGAAGTCGAGAAGATGCGCGCCGACTGGCGGGCCAACCTCGAAGCGGAATTCGAGGCGGGCCAGGCCTATAAGCCGAATAAGGCCGACTGGCTCGACGGCGCCTGGTCGGGCCTGCGTACGGCCGACAATCAGGACGAGCAGCGCCGCGGCAAGACCTCCGTTCCGCTCAAGACGCTGAAGGAGATCGGCAAGAAGCTGACCGACATGCCGAAGGACTTCGAGGTCCATCGTACGATCGGACGCTTCCTCGACAGCCGGCGCAAGGCGATCGAATCGGGCGAAGGCCTGGACTGGGCAACCGGCGAAGCGCTGGCTTTCGGCTCGATCCTTATGGACGGCAACCCGATCCGGTTGTCCGGGCAGGATTCGGAGCGCGGCACGTTCTCGCAGCGCCACTCGGTGCTCTACGATCAGAAGTCCGAGGACCGCTACATTCCGCTCAACAATCTTGGGCCGGCCCAGGCCAATTACGAGGTCATCAACTCGATGCTCTCTGAAGAAGCCGTGCTTGGCTTCGAATATGGCTACAGCCTTGCCGAACCCCGCGCTCTGACGCTGTGGGAAGCCCAGTTCGGCGACTTCGCCAACGGTGCGCAGGTCGTCTTCGACCAGTTCATCTCATCGGGCGAGCGCAAATGGCTTCGCATGTCGGGCCTCGTCTGCCTGCTGCCGCATGGCTATGAAGGACAGGGACCGGAGCATTCCTCCGCCCGTCTCGAGCGCTTCCTGCAGATGTGCGCGGAAGACAACATGCAGGTGGCCAACGTTACGACGCCGGCTAACTACTTCCACATCCTTCGCCGTCAGCTCAAGCGCGACTTCCGCAAGCCGCTCGTGCTGATGACGCCGAAGTCGCTCCTGCGCCACAAGCGTGCAGTCTCCACACTGTCGGAAATGTCGGGCGAAAGCTCGTTCCACCGCCTGCTCTGGGACGACGCGCAGATGCTGCCGGACCAGAAGATCAAGCTGGTCAAGGACTCCAAGATCCGCCGTGTCGTTCTGTGCTCGGGCAAGGTCTATTACGACCTTTACGAGGAGCGCGAGAAGCGCGGTGTCGACGACGTCTACCTGCTGCGCGTCGAACAGCTCTACCCGTTCCCGGCCAAGGCGTTGATCAACGAACTGTCGCGTTTCCGCAATGCGGAGATGGTCTGGTGCCAGGAAGAGCCCAAGAACATGGGCGCGTGGTCGTTCATCGATCCGTATCTGGAGTGGGTGCTCGCCCACATCGACGCCAAGCACCAGCGCGTGCGCTACACCGGCCGGCCGGCCGCCGCATCCCCGGCGACGGGCCTCATGTCCAAGCACCTGGCGCAGCTCGAGGCTTTCCTCGAGGATGCGCTGGGTGAATGAACCAGCACCACTGACCTAAGCGAAGCGAAATCAGGCAACGGAAAAGAACAATGGCTACCGAAATTCGCGTTCCCACCCTCGGAGAATCCGTCACCGAGGCCACAATCGGAAAGTGGTTCAAGAAGGCCGGCGAGGCCATCGCCGCCGACGAGCCGGTTGTCGAGCTGGAAACCGACAAGGTGACCATCGAGGTGCCCGCCCCCGCCGCCGGCACGCTTGCCGAAATCACGGTCAATGAAGGCGACACGGTCGAGCCCGGCGCGCTGCTCGGCATGATTGACGCCGGAGCGGGCGCTGCATCCGCCAAGAAGGAAGAGCCGAAGAAGGCAGAGGCGCCGAAAGAGGAAGCGGCCAAGCCCGAGCCCGCGGCCAATAAGGCCTCGGCAGGCAAGACCGACATGCCCGCTTCTCCGGCAGCGTCCAAGGCGCTCGCCGAGGCCGGCATTTCCGCAGACCAGGTGTCCGGCAGCGGCAAGCGCGGCCAGGTCCTCAAGGGAGATGCGCTCGACGCCATCGCCAAGGGTGTTTCGGCCCCGGCAACCGCCGCTCCTGCTGCAGCCCGCGCACCTTCCTCGGAAGACGATGGCGCCCGTGAGGAACGCGTACGCATGACCAAGCTGCGCCAGACCATCGCGCGCCGCCTGAAGGATGCCCAAAACACGGCCGCCATGCTGACCACCTTCAACGAGGTGGACATGAAGCCGGTGATGGACATGCGCGCCAAGTACAAGGAGCTGTTCGAGAAGAAGCATGGCGTGAAGCTTGGCTTCATGGGCTTCTTCACCAAGGCGGTGACGCACGCACTTAAGGAGATCCCGGCTGTGAATGCCGAGATCGACGGCACCGACATCATCTACAAGAACTACGCGCACATCGGCGTGGCGGTCGGCACTGAAAAGGGTCTGGTCGTCCCCGTCGTGCGCGACGCCGACGCGATGACCATCGCCGAGATCGAGAAGGAGATCGGCCGGCTGGGTGTCGCCGCGCGCGACGGAAAGCTCTCGGTCGCCGACATGCAGGGCGGCACCTTCACCATCTCGAACGGCGGCGTCTACGGCTCGCTGATGTCGACGCCGATCCTGAATGCGCCGCAGTCGGGCATCCTCGGCATGCACAAGATCCAGGAACGGCCAATGGTCGTTGGCGGCCAGATCGTCATCCGTCCGATGATGTATCTCGCGCTCTCCTATGACCACCGGATCGTCGACGGCAAGGAAGCCGTGACCTTCCTGGTTCGCGTCAAGGAAACGCTTGAGGATCCCGAGCGTCTGGTTCTGGACCTGTAGGCTTCGAGACGCCCGATCCAGGCTACGGAGGAACGATGTCGGCGAAAACGATGCTCGTGACAGGCGGTTCGCGCGGCATTGGCGCCGCGATCGCCAGGCTCGGTGCGGCCGCCGGCTGGCATGTCGCCGTCAACTACGCGTCCAATGAAGAAGCTGCCGCTCGCGTGGTGGACGACATCATCTCCACCGGCGGCGAAGCCTTCGCCATCCGTGGCGATGTCGGCGAGGAAGCGGACGTAATCGCCATGTTCGAGGCGGTCGATGCACGCTTCGGGCGGCTCGACGGGCTCGTCAACAATGCCGGCGTTGTGGATCGCAAGGCGCGGCTCGACGAAATGAGCGTCGAACGCCTGACCCGGATGATGCGGATCAACGTGATCGGCACCGCACTTTGCGCGCGCGAAGCCGTGAGGCGCATGTCGACCAGCCATGGCGGCGCAGGCGGAGCGATCGTCAACATTTCGTCGATCGCCGCCGTACTGGGCGCGCCGGGTGAATACATCGACTACGCGGCCTCAAAGGGCGCGGTCGACACCCTGACCGTCGGGCTTGCCCGCGAGGTCGCGGCCGAGGGCATTCGCGTCAATGCGGTCAGGCCAGGCATCATCGACACAGAAATTCATGCGTCCGGCGGGCAGCCGGATCGGGTTGCCGCCATGCGTGGCCTCGTGCCCATGAAGCGCGAAGGCACGGCCGAGGAAGTCGCGCGCGCCGCGCTTTGGCTTCTCTCCGACGAGGCGTCGTATTCGACAGGCGCGATTTTGACTACCAGCGGCGGGCGCTGACCCGCCATTGCGGCAAGGAAGGAATATGCCATGAGCTATGACGTCGTCGTTATCGGAGCCGGCCCCGGCGGCTATGTCTGCGCCATCAAGGCTGCGCAGCTGGGGCTGAAGACGGCTCTGGTGGAGAAGCGCGATACCTATGGCGGCACCTGCGTCAATATCGGCTGCATTCCCTCTAAGGCCCTGCTGCATGCGACCGAAATGCTGCTCGAGGCGGAACATTCCTTCGACGCGCTCGGCATCGAGATCAGCAAGCCCAAGGTCAATCTCAAGAAGATGATGGAGCACAAGACCCAGACGGTGGAGCAGAACACCAAGGGCCTCGTCTTCCTGATGAAGAAGAACAAGATCGACACGTTCCAGGGCACTGGGCAAGTGCTTGGACAGGGCAAGCTCTCCGTGACCGGCGAAGACGGCAAGTCTCAGGAGATCGAAACCAAGAACATTGTCATCGCCACCGGCTCCGATGTCGCCGGCATCCCAGGCGTGGATGTCGATTTCGATGAAAAGGTGATCGTCTCCTCCACCGGCGCGCTGGAGCTCGACAAGGTGCCGGATCATCTCGTCGTGGTCGGCGGCGGCGTCATCGGGCTCGAACTCGGTTCCGTCTGGGCACGGCTCGGCGCGAAGGTGACTGTGGTCGAATATCTCGACACGATCCTCGGCGGCATGGACGGCGAGGTCGCCAAGCAGTTCCAGCGCCTGCTGGTCAAGCAACGCATGGAGTTCAAGCTTGGCGCGAAGGTGACCGGGGTCGCAAAGTCCAAGAAAGGCGCATCTGTCACGTTCGAGCCGGTCAAGGGCGGCGACGCGGAAACGATCGAGGCCAATGCCGTGCTGGTGGCGACTGGCAGGAAGCCGTTCACTGATGGACTTGGTCTGGAAAAGGCCGGGGTGGTGCTCGATGAGCGCGGCCGCATTCAGACCGATAATCACTTCCAGACCTCGGTGCCGGGCGTATATGCGATCGGCGACGTCATCGCGGGGCCAATGCTTGCGCACAAGGCCGAGGACGAAGGTGTGGCGATAGCCGAAATCATCGCCGGCCAGGCGGGCCACGTGAATTACGACGTCATTCCAGGCGTCGTCTACACCAGCCCGGAAGTCGCTTCAGTCGGCAAGACCGAGGAAGAGTTGAAGAAGGCGGGCGTCAACTACAAGGCCGGCAAGTTCCCGTTCACGGCCAACGGGCGGGCTCGCGCCATGTTGCAGACCGACGGTTTCGTCAAGGTTCTCGCCGACAAGGCGACGGACAGGGTGCTGGGTGTTCATATCGTCGGCTTCGGCGCCGGGGAGATGATCCACGAAGCGGCGGTTCTAATGGAATTCGGGGGATCCTCCGAGGATCTGGCACGAACGTGCCACGCCCACCCGACGATGTCCGAATCGGTCAAGGAGGCGGCGCTGGCGACTTTTGCCAAGCCTATCCATATGTAGACTTCTGCGCATTCGATAATGAAATGGGCCGGATCAGCTTGATCCGGCCCATTTCATTTTACGCAAGGTTACACGGTACGCTTACTGGTTCGGTGCAGGCTCATCAGCCGGCGCAGCCGGAGCCTCTTCCTCGACAGGGGCTGCTGGCGCTGCTTCCTCAGCCGGCGCCGGCGTTGCCTCAGGAGCCGGGGCAGGCGCAGTCTGCTCATTCTGCTGCTCCGGAATAACGGCGGTCGTGCCGGCATCCGTCCCGGGCCCACTGCTGAAGGCGATGAGGGCGATAACGAGTAGCACGGCAATAACGCCTGCCGCGATCAGCCCGCCGCGACCGTTGCTGTTGTGTACGACGGTCTCGTTGACCACGCGCGGATCAGCTGCGGGATCGGTATAAGGCGAGCGCGGAGCGACACGCGGCCCGTCCGGATGGCCGGGATCGACGCGACGCGGATCAATATTGTTCTGGTCTGACATTGTCGTTCTCCGTGATATTCCTGACTTTATCGTGACCAATAACGCCGCGAGACAGCTGAGGGTTCCGTTTGGGCTTTTCTTCGTCAAAACCTGTGGTAGCCAAGCGGCATGGCTCAGAAGAAAGCGCATGAAGTCGATTCGTGGCTAAGGCGTCCCGATCCCAACATTCGGATCGTGCTCATCTATGGTCCTGACCGCGGCCTCGTATCCGAGCGCGCCAAGGCTTTTGTGGCATCCACCGGGCTTAACGCCGACGATCCCTTCTCTTCGGTCAGGTTGGATGCAGGCGAGGTCGAAGCCGCGCCAGGCAGGTTGTCGGACGAGGCAGGCACGGTTCCAATGTTCTCCGACCAGCGCCTGATATGGATCAAGGGTGCGGGCGCGCAAAAACAACTTGCAGATGAGGTGAAGTTCCTCGCCGCGTCGCCACCGCGCGACTCGATCATTCTCATCGAGGCTGGCGATCTCAAGAAGGGCGTTGCCCTGCGCAGCGCCGTGGAGAGCGCTGCGGCCGCCATGGCGCTGCCATGCTATGCCGATGAGGGGCGTTCGATAGACGCCGTGATTGACGAAGTCCTGGCGCGCGACGGGCTTACCATCGGTATGGAGGGCCGCCAGGCCTTGCGCGCCAATCTCGGCGGCGACCGCCTGGCGACCCGAAGCGAAATCGAAAAGCTGGCGCTCTATTGCCACGGCGCGCGTGAAGTCACCGTCGATGACATCAACCTGATGACGGGCGACGTGTCAGGTTTGAGCCTCGACAATGCGATCGACGCCGTGCTGTCCGGCCATGCCGCTGTCTTCGATACGGCATTCGCGCGCCTGATCTCCTCCGGTACGAACCCGTTTCTCGTGCTGGCCGGCGCCATGCGGCAGTTTCAGGCTCTCAGCCTGATGCGCAACGAGATGGATTCCGCAGGCAAGGCGCCCGGCGCGGTCGTCGCCTCAGCCCGCCCCCCGGTCTTCTTCACAAGGCGTAAGCTGGTGGAAACGGCGCTGCAGCGCTGGACCGCGCCCGCGCTGTCACGGGCGCTCGAGAGACTTCAGGCGGCAGTACTCCTGACGCGCCGCCGACCGGATCTTGCCACGGCGACGGCGCGCCAGGCGCTCATTGCGCTTCTGGTCGACTCGGCACGCGCCGCCCGACGCTGACAATCAGCGCTGCAACCTGCGGCACAATTCGTCGAGCTGCTCGAGCGTCTTGTACGAGATTTTCAGTTCCCCGCCCTTCTGACCATGGGAAATCGTCACCCTGAGCCCCGTTACGTCAGATAGGGCCTTTTCCAGCGCAAGCGTATCCGCGTCCTTCTCGGCGGGTGTGCTAGAACGGGTCGGGGGCTGCGGCGGCCGCACGGGCTGCTGCGCCAGTGCCTCGGCCTGGCGCACGGAAAGCCCCTCTTCGATGATTTGCTTAGCCAGCGAAGCAGGATCCTCTGCCGTCACCAACGTACGCGCGTGTCCGGCTGACAGCGAGCCATCAACGAGCATATCGCGAATGACGTCTGGCAATTTAAGCAGCCGGAGCGTGTTTGCGACATGACTACGGCTCTTGCCGATCACCTGACCGAGATCGGCCTGCGTATAGTGGTGCTCGTCGATAAGTTGTTGATAGCCTTGAGCTTCTTCGACTGGGTTCAGGTCGGCGCGCTGGACGTTCTCGATGATCGCCAGCTCGAGCGCGACCCGATCATCCACTTCCCGGATGATTACCGGGAGCTCGGTCAACCCCGCCCGCTGGGCCGCGCGCCAGCGGCGCTCGCCAGCTATGATCTCATAGCGACCACTGGCGCCGGTTCGCACCACCACCGGCTGCACGATTCCATGTTCACGTATCGACTGCGTAAGATCCGCAAGATCCGCCTCGGCGAAGTTACGCCTTGGGTTGCGCGGATTTTGAGTAACAAATTCAATGGGAACACGGCTATCCGCCCCTATTTTGGACGTGGCCTGCGGCTGCGCCGGCTTGTCCATCTCGCCAATCAGCGCGGCGAGACCGCGGCCGAGCCGTTTTCTGGAGGGATCGTCACTCATGTTCATTCCGCATCATTTCGACATCGAATCGAGTCTTGTTTTCAAGCGGCCCTGAGCCGCCGCTCACGCCGTATCACTTCCGATGCAAGCTGCAGGTATGCCTGACTGCCCGTGCATTTAAGATCGTAGAGAATCGCCGGCTTCCCATAGGAGGGGGCTTCGGAGACACGAACGTTGCGCGGAATCACCGTGTCATAGACCTTGTCGCCCATATGCGCCCTGACATCCTCGACAACCTGATTGGCGAGATTGTTGCGACCGTCGAACATGGTCAGCACGATACCCTGTATCGTCAGATCCGGATTGATCGAGTTGCGGATCTGCTCGACTGTCTGCAGGAGTTGGCTGAGCCCCTCAAGCGCGAAGAACTCGCATTGTAGCGGAACGAGGACGGAATCGGCGGCTGCCATCGAATTGAGGGTCAACAGGTTCAGCGATGGCGGGCAGTCGATCAGCACATAGGAGAAATCGACGCCGGTTTCGCGGGAGCGCCGCAGCGCGTTGCGCAGGCGCAGAACCCTGTCCGGCGCCGATGCGATCTCCATCTCGATACCGAGAAGATCGAGCGTTGAAGGAATGACGCTCAGTCCCGGCACCGCCGTGGGCATCGCAGCCTCTGCAACCGTGGCGTCACCGGCCAGCAGATCATAGGAGGATACCGCACGATCCTGCCGGTCGATTCCGAGGCCCGTGCTGGCATTACCCTGCGGGTCCAGATCGACGATCAGCACCTTCTCGCCGATGGCGGCCAGGGCAGTGGCGAGATTTATCGCGGTGGTCGTTTTCCCGACGCCGCCCTTCTGGTTGGCGACGGTGATGATGCGAGGATGCACGGTCATGGCGGACAGTCACCGGACAGGCTTGTTGGCGATATCTGGTCGTGATCGACCCCGTTCAACCTTCGAAAGTTCGAGGATTCGGCTTGTCGGATCGATCTTGCTCCGATGTTCTATCAGATCGAATTGCCAGGCGTCACGGCTTTCGGCGATTTCTGTCGCGTAATCCCGCCCTTTGTGAAAGAGAGCCGTCGCCCCGCCTGTCAACCAATGCGCCGACAGGTCGAGTAGCTTGGGAAGTGGGGCCAGCGCCCGCGCGGTGACGATTTCCACGCCTTCGCCAATGCCGGATGCTTGCTCGATCCTGCATATGTTCACCTTTGCCGGGGCCCCGAGGGAGCCCAGCACGCTTCGCAGAAACGCTGCCTTCTTATGGTTGCTTTCGACGAGCTCGATACTCGCCCCACTGCGCTCTCGGAGAAGGATTGCTATCACCGCGCCCGGAAACCCGCCCCCAGAGCCAAGATCGAGCCATTTCAGCGCGCCCGGTTTCAGCGCGGCGAGTTGTGCGCTGTCGAGGATATGCCGGCTCCAAAGCGCGTCCAGCGTTGAAGGGGCAGCGAGATTTATCCGTGTAGACCACTTGCGAAACTCTGCTTCAAACGACTCGAGTCGCTCCAGTGTTTCACGTGAAACTGTTCCGGCAACGTCACGAATTTCTTCGCGGCGATTACCAGTCACGCTGCGCCCCGCTCACGATGATCGTTCTGGTGTAGGGCAGAGATGATAATGGCGAGCGCGGCTGGTGTCATGCCGTCGATCCGCTGTGCTTCCGCCAGGGATCGCGGCCGGCGGTTCGCCAGCTTCTGCTTCAACTCGTTTGAGAGCCCGGGTAGCATCGTAAAATCCAAGCCCTCCGGAATGGCTCGCGCTTCCTCCCGCTTCAGTACGGCGACATCCGCCTGTTGACGGTCCAGATAGACTGCGTAACGGGCCTCAGTTTCGAGCCGCTCGCCCGTCTTGCCCGTTATGGTGCCAAGCTCCGGCCAGATTGCGCTCAGTCGCTGCAAGATCATATCGGGATAGGATAGAAGATCGTAGGCAGTTCGACGCTGCCCATCCTTGTTAAGATTGAGGCCAAAGCCCGTTGCTTCATTCGGCGTTATCGACAACGATTTCGCTAGTTCCCGTGCCCGTTCCAACTCGTGGCGGGCCTGACCGAATCGCTTGCTACGCGCTTCACTCGCAATGCCAAGATCGATGGCCAATGGCGTCAGTCGCTCATCGGCGTTGTCGGCGCGGAGCGACAGCCTGAACTCCGCCCGAGACGTGAACATTCGATAGGGCTCTGTTACCCCCCGGCGAGTCAGATCGTCGACAAGGACGCCGATATAGGCATCGCCCCTTCCGAAAACGACCGGGTCGAGGCCACCCGCCGCGCGCGCAGCGTTCATTCCGGCCACGAGACCTTGCGCCGCGGCTTCTTCATAGCCCGTCGTGCCGTTTATTTGCCCGGCCAGATAGAGGCCCGGTGCGCGGCGGGTTTCGAGCGTCGTTTCGAGTTCGCGTGGATCGACATGGTCGTATTCGATCGCGTAACCCGGCTGCGTGATTGAAGCCCGTTCCAAGCCAGGGATCGACGCAACGAGCGCCTCTTGCGCATCCCGGGGAAGAGATGTGGAGATGCCATTGGGGTAGACGGTGTCGTCGTCCAGACCCTCAGGCTCCAGAAATATCTGATGGCCGTCGCGATCGCCAAACTTGACAATCTTGTCCTCGATGGATGGGCAATAGCGCGGACCGATGCCTTCGATAGAGCCCGAATACATGGCAGAGCGAGACAGGTTAGCGCGGATGATGTCGTGCGTTTCGGATGTCGTTCGCGTTACACCGCAGGCAATTTGGGGGTTGTCGATCGAATCCGTCAGCAATGAGAAGGGTTCGGGATACTCGTCCGCCAATTGCTTGTCCAGCGATTGCCAGTCAATGGTACGCCCGTCGATGCGCGGCGGCGTACCCGTTTTCAGGCGGCCCAGCTTGAAACCAAGGCGGCTCATTGTAGCAGAAAGCCCCAGAGAGGCTTCCTCGCCCATGCGGCCGGCCGGGAAGCGCTCGTCACCAATATGGATCAGTCCGCGGAGGAAGGTGCCGGTAGTCAGAACAACTGCCGCACAGCTTAACCGTCGGCCGTCGGCTAAAACCACGCCTGCGACCCGATTGTTCTGGAATTGCAGATCGAAAACTTCGCCTTCGACGACTTCGAGGTTTAGTTGATTTGCAATGGCTTCCTGCATTGCGTGCCGATAGAGCTTGCGATCTGCCTGTGTTCTCGGACCGCGGACCGCCGGTCCCTTCCGCCTGTTAAGCAAGCGAAACTGAATGCCGGCACGATCGGCAACACGGCCCATAAGCCCGTCCAGCGCGTCGATTTCCCGAACCAGATGGCCCTTTCCCAAGCCGCCAATGGCAGGATTGCAAGACATCACCCCAATTGTATCGCGCTTCATCGTCACGAGCGCGGTTTGCGCACCTACCCGTGCCGAGGCTGAAGCTGCCTCGCAGCCGGCATGGCCGCCGCCGATAACGATGACGTCGAAGTTTTCGGTCATGATCCCGTCTCTTTAGTCGATCGAACAGATGTTCCCGACCGCCGGCGAAGTCAAGCCGCAACGCGGTTTCACGTGAAACGATTTCCATGGGAGCAGTGGCTCGATGTTTCACGTGAGTCAGTGCTTTGCGCCTCGCCAGTCAGTGTTTCACGTGAGTCATTTGCCGATACAGAACTCCGAGAAGATGACGCCGAGCAAATCTTCGACGTCTATCGCCCCTGTGATCCGCCCCAAAGCATCGCCCGCCAAACGCAGCTCCTCCGCGCGCAGCTCAAGCTCCTGTTGCACCTCGGCAGCGAGAGAGAGATGATGTCCGCATGACCGAAGCAGCTCCAACTGACGCAACCTCGACGGAAGGACGCCGGACGCCGCGGAGACAGCACCCTTGGCATGCCGTCCGATGTCCTCAATCAAAGCAGACAGGCCGGCGCCGTCGATCACCGAAACGATATGGTGAAACTCACCAGTACGATGTGGGGCAATATCGGCCTTCGTCCCCACCGACAGCGCTTTGCTCTCAAGGTCAGCCAGATCAAAGCCAGGCATATCTGGTGAGCCATCCTTAAGCTTGAGGACGAGGTCCGCCTCCTCGGCAGCCCTGAGAGCTCGCTCAATACCGATCCGCTCAACCGTGTCGGAAGAATCGCGCAACCCGGCCGTATCCGTGACAATGACCTTCAGCCCATCCAGGTCGAGCGATACTTCAACAAGGTCACGCGTCGTACCCGCAATTTCAGTCACGATCGCAACGTCACGCCGGGCCAAGGCGTTGAGTAGGCTGGATTTGCCCGCATTAGGCGCACCCAACAGCACCACCCGGTACCCGTCTCTTATGATCTCGGCCGCGTGGTAGCCGTTGATATGGTTAGCAATTTCTTGCTGCATCGCCGACATATCAGTCCACACCTCTGCGGCGACAGAGCCCGGTACGTCGCCTTCATCTGCAAAGTCCAGTTCCGCCTCGATCATTGCTCGAGCATGCAACAGGCGCTTGCGCCACCCGTCGTAGATGTCACGCTGGCCGCCTTCTGCATTGATCAGCGCCATTCTGCGCTGGAGCTCCGTTTCTGCGGCGACCAGATCGGCCAGGCCTTCGGCGCTGGTCAGGTCGAGCTTTCCATTCAGAAACGCGCGGCGGGTAAACTCTCCCGCTTCGGCCGCGCGCAGGCCGTCTTTCCTGCCCAGATGCTCCAGTACGGCCGCAACGACCGCCTTGCCTCCATGGACATGAAGTTCCGCGCAGTCATCTCCAGTAAAGCTCGCCGGACCCGGGAAATTGATCACAATGGCACGATCCAGCGGTTCACCGTCATCGCCGACGAGCTCCCTGAGCGCGGCCTTGCGTGGCGGCGGGATGCGCTCCGCAGTCATGCTTGCAAGAACCGCGACCGTTTGGGGCCCTGAAAGCCGAATCACCGCGACGCCCGAGGGAAGCCCGCCGGACGATAGGGCGAAGATCGTATCGCGGAATAAGGATTGATGGCTCACTGCCTGCGCCCTACCTTCGCTGCCAGCAACGGTGTGTCATGACGAATCTATCTCAGAATCTGCTCGCTCACGAAAGCAGCCCCTATCTGCGGCAGCACAAGGACAATCCCGTACATTGGCGGCCCTGGTCGCGAGCCGCACTCGACGAAGCTGCCAGCGCCGGGAAGCCGATTTTGCTTTCAGTCGGTTACGCCGCCTGTCACTGGTGCCATGTCATGGCCCATGAGAGCTTTGAAGACAACGAAGTCGCGGCTGTCATGAACCGCCTTTTCGTGAACATCAAGGTTGATCGCGAGGAGCGGCCAGATATAGACCAGATCTATATGGCGGCCTTGACAGCCATGGGCGAACAAGGTGGGTGGCCGCTAACCATCTTCCTCACTCCCGACGGACAGCCATTCTGGGGAGGCACCTACTTTCCAAAGGAACCACGTTACGGCCGGCCAGGCTTCATACAGGTTCTGGAAGCGGTCGCGCGAACCTGGGACGACAAGCGGGACGAACTCGCACGAAGCGCAGGCGCCCTGGCAGACCATGTACGCTCCAGGCTCGCGCCCAACACCGACATCGTCGCCATGGATGCAGGCCTTTTGCCTGCCCTCGCAGAATCGATCCAGTCGTCGATCGATCAGGTAAAAGGTGGGCTGCGCGGCGCGCCAAAGTTCCCGAATGCGCCCTTTATGTACACCTTATGGACGAGCTGGCTGCAACACGGCGTACCGGCTCACCGCGATTCCGTCCTTTCCAGCCTTCAAATGATGCTCGGCGGCGGCATCTACGACCACATCGGTGGCGGATTATGCCGCTACGCGGTCGATGACCGCTGGTTGGTGCCGCACTTCGAAAAGATGCTCTATGATAATGCGCAGCTTATCGAACTTGCCACCGCGGCTTACGGTGCAACCGGCGCCGATCTGTTTCGTCTCCGAATCGAAGAGACGATTGGCTGGCTTCAACGCGAAATGATGTTGCCAGAAGGAGGCTTCGCTTCAAGCCTGGATGCCGATAGCGAAGGGAAAGAGGGTAAGTTCTATCTCTGGACTCGCGAAGAACTGAACGCGGTCCTCGGCGAAGCTGACGCGGCGCGCTTTCTTTCCATCTACGAGCTGACGGCACCAGAAGGCTGGGAAGGCGACCCGATATTGCACCGGCTGTCATCGCCCGAGCTTGGCGAAGCCGACGCCGACCCATTTTTTATTGAGGCAAAGCAAAGACTTATGGCTGAACGCGGGCACCGGGTCCGTCCCGGTCGCGACGAGAAGCTGCTTGTCGACTGGAACGGTCAGGCAATCGCCGCCATCGCGAACGCTGCCCGGGTGTTCAGGCGCGGCGACTGGCTGGAACTTGCGCAGGGCGCCTTTCATTGCGTAGCCGAATCGACCGTTGACGGCCGGCTTCCTCACTCCATCCTCGGTGAGGACCGGCTCTTTCCCTGTATGTCGACGGACTATGCGGCGATGATCAATGCAGCCATCTCCTTGTCCGAAGCGACAGGCAGCAGAGAATATGCGGCCAAGGGGCGAGATTGGCTTGAGATGCTCGATCGCTGGCACGCCGACGAGGATGGCAAAGGGCACTATCTGACAGCGAGCGACGCCGTGGATGTGCCGATGCGCATACGTGGCGACGTCGACGAGGCAGGGCCGAGCGCCACAGCCCAGACCATCCGGGCTATGCTAAGGCTCTCGATGCTGACGGGAGACGACTTGCTCTACGGTCGCACAGTGACCGCCGCCGAAGCGGCCCTGGGGCGGATCGCCCAGCAGCGTTACGGACAGGCCGGTATCATTTGTTCAGCCGAACAAGCTCGGCAGCCTCGAAAGCTGGTCATCGTCGACGATGACAAGAAGAAGCTTGTTACGGAGGCGAATCGCTTCCCGGATTTTCTGAGAACCGACACGTTTCTAGACGTCGGAGAAGGCGCCATTGATCGTGTCGAATTGCCTGGTGGAGCAGTGCTGGACACCACCCGTCCAGGCGCCTGGCTCTGTATCGGCCAGAGCTGTTTGCCGCCGGTTCACTCCGGAGCCGAGCTTGCCGACCTGCTTCGCAGGCCGGCCGGCTGACATCACGTATTCATCGAGTCGAAGAAGTCCGAGTTTGTCTTCGTCTGCTTCAGCTTGTCGATCAGGAACTCGATCGCATCCGTGGTTCCCATAGGGGCCAGAATGCGGCGCAGCACGAAGATCTTCTGCAGATCCTGACGCGCAACCAGCAGGTCTTCCTTGCGGGTGCCGGACTTGAGGATGTCCATCGAAGGGAAGATACGCTTGTCAGCGACCTTGCGGTCGAGCACGATTTCGGAGTTACCCGTACCCTTGAACTCCTCGAAGATCACCTCGTCCATACGGCTGCCGGTATCGATCAGCGCGGTCGCGATGATCGTTAGCGATCCGCCTTCCTCGATGTTGCGTGCCGCACCGAAGAAGCGCTTCGGACGCTGCAGGGCGTTGGCATCCACACCACCGGTCAGCACCTTGCCGGAAGACGGAACAACCGTGTTGTAGGCGCGGCCCAGGCGCGTGATCGAATCGAGCAGGATCACGACGTCGCGACCATGCTCCACGAGGCGCTTGGCCTTCTCGATGACCATCTCGGCCACCTGAACGTGACGGACCGCGGGTTCGTCGAAGGTCGAGGACACGACTTCGCCCTTCACCGAGCGTTGCATGTCGGTCACTTCTTCCGGGCGCTCGTCGATGAGCAGCACGATCAGATATGCTTCCGGATGGTTGGTAGCGACCGAATGCGCAATGTTCTGCAGCAGTACCGTCTTACCTGTGCGCGGCGGCGCGACAATCAGGCCACGCTGGCCCTTGCCGAGCGGGGCGACCAGATCGATGACGCGGGCCGACAGATCCTTGGTCGTCGGGTTTTCCGTTTCCATACGCAGCCGCTCATTGGGATAGAGCGGTGTCAGATTGTCGAAGTGGATCTTGTGCCGGATCTTCTCGGGATCCTCGAAGTTGATCGTATTGACCTTCAGCAACGCGAAATAGCGCTCGCCTTCCTTCGGGCTGCGGATCGGGCCTTCGACAGTGTCACCGGTCTTCAGCGAGAAGCGCCGGATCTGCGACGGCGAGATGTAGATGTCGTCCGGACCTGGCAGATAGTTGGCATTGGCGGAGCGCAGAAAGCCGAAGCCGTCCTGCAGCACCTCGACAACACCCTCGCCGATAATCTCGATGTCCTGCGCCGCGAGCTTCTTGAGAATCGCAAACATCAACTCCTGCTTGCGCAGGACGCTGGCATTCTCGACCTCGAGCGATTCGGCGAACGCGATCAGGTCCGTGGGACCTTTGCTTTTCAGCTCTTGTAGTTTCATTTCCTGCATGATGCGGACTCTGGAATGGGCAACAGGAGGGGGTGCGGGGCGAGAGTGAGCGCGGGACGCGCCTGGAAAGACAGAAAGCACTACGCCATGCGGGGAGAGAGGATGTGACTCTTAGCGTCCCTCCTCCTAAAGCGCAATATGGGAATTCCGTTCCCGATTTAGAAGGGTTTCACCACCACGAGGATCACAATTACGATCATAAGCACCGTCGGGATCTCGTTGACGATACGCCAATGGTGGGTTGGCCTCTCGTTGCGATCTTCAGCGAAGCGCCGCACCGAGGCCGAGAGGTACCCGTGCACGCCGGAAAGCAGAAGCACGGCGGCGATCTTTGCATGCAGCCAGCCGCCCACGAACCCGAAGCCTCGCCAGGCCAGCCAGAGCCCAAGCACCCAGGTTGCCACCATCGCCGGATTGATGATCGCACGCAGAAGCCGGCGCTCCATAACCTTGAATGTCTCGGACTTGTCCGAGCCCCGCTCGGCCTCGGCGTGATAGACGAACAGCCTCGGCAGATAGAGCATCCCCGCCATCCACGAAATGACAGCGATCACGTGGGCGGCCTTGACCCACGGATAAAGAGCGACGGGATCGAGCCAGAACAGCAGCGCCGCCAGCACAGCCACTATCGCCAGAGCGCCTGCCGCCCGCATGGCCGGGCCAGCCTCGGATTTGATTTGCGGTTCGGTCATTATCTCGCCTCCCGCACCATCCGGACCATCGCTTCGACATGCGCAATCGGTGCTTCGGGCGTTATCCCGTGCCCGAGATTGAAGACTAGGGGGCCGTCACCAAGCCTGCGCAGGATGGCAGCAACACCATCTTCCAGCGCCTTGCCGCCGGCAACCAGCCGCAACGGATCGAGATTGCCCTGCACGGCGCCTTCGGCCTGCAGCGACAACGCCTGGCTCCAGGGAACGCTCCAGTCGAGACCGAGGGCATCAACGCCCGTCTTCGAGCGATATGACCCGTAGAGCGTACCTGCACCTTTCGGAAAGCCGATGATTGGCGTTTTCGGATGTACCGCTCGAACACGCTTCACCATTCGGGCTACCGGTTCGATGCAATAGGCTTCGAAGCAGGCTTCATCGAGCACGCCCGACCAGGAATCGAATATCTGGACAGCGTCGGCTCCCGCATCGATCTGGCGAATGAGATAGTCTGCCGACCGGTCTGCAAGTGTCTCCAGGAGCTCGCGCAGGCTTTCCGGGTGCCTGTACCCGAAAAGCCGTCCTGGAGCCTGGTCCGGCGTCCCATGGCCGGCAATCATGTAGGTCGCGACAGTCCATGGCGCACCGCAGAAGCCCAGCAACGTCGTTGCGGCAGGAAGCTCGCTCCGCAGTCTGCGCACGGTCTCGTAGACCGGGGCAAGGTGATCATGAAAGCCAGCACCCTTAAGGCGCTCGATTTCATCGGGCTCGATCGGTGTCATCAAGGGGCCGCGACCTTCTTCGAAGCGCAGGTCTCGGCCAAGCGCATGCGGGACAACCAGGATGTCGGAGAACAGGATCGAAGCATCGAAGCCGAAGCGGCGGATCGGTTGAAGGGTTACCTCCACAGCCAGATCCGGGTTGTAGCAGAGATCGAGGAAGCTTCCGGCTCGAGCTCGCGTCTCACGATACTCCGGCAGATAGCGGCCAGCCTGTCGCATCATCCAGATGGGAGGAGGGAAGACCGTTTCTCCCCGCAGCACGTCCATGACGATCCGTTTTTCGGTCATGCTGGTCCTCTCCGGATTGGCGCCTGAAATAAAGAAAGAATCTTTTAAGAGAATCTTTTGATTCTATGACTCTGTTGGAATCGGCAATTACGGCTTGTCCACCTGCAGCGGTGAAAACTCAACGCGCAAAGCGACGCAGCGGATTTTCATAGAGGCCTGTGAATTACCCGGATAGCTCCCGATCGCCTTTTGGAATCAATATGTTGCAGCGCTGCCGGATTCGCATGTCCGGTCATGCATGCTGAACAACCGACTGATTTCCCCAATCTAACGCACATCACCGTTTCGATCTCCAGCGTAGGGTGAATTGTGGATGAACGGGGGTCTGATACAGTCCGGCTCCGCCCGGCGGGAAAACTCTGCCCGGTATCCACAATTGCCAACAGGGGCCGGTCCGGGCTGTGAATAAACCGCAGAGCTTCTTCCACCTTCACCTCATCTCGGATGCGACCGGCGAGACGCTGCTCGCGGCCGGCCGTGCCGCTGCCGCGCAATACAAGGATGCGCGCGCGATCGAGCATATCTATCCGCTGATCCGGACGGAAAAACAGCTTCTCAAAGTGCTCGGTGAGATCGATGAAACGCCGGGCATCGTCCTCTACACTGTTGTCGATCAGGAACTCGGGCGTCTCATAGACAATCGATGCGCGGCGATGGGCCTGCCCTGTGTCTCGGTGCTCGAGCCGGTGCTTGCGGTGTTCCAGTCTTATCTCGGGGCGCCTGCCGGGCGCCGCGTCGGCGCGCAGCATGTTCTCGACGCGCAATATTTCCGCCGCATCGATGCGCTCAACTACACCATGGAGCACGATGACGGGCAGCTCATCAACGATGTCGAGGAGGCCGACGTCATCCTGATGGGTATATCGCGGACATCGAAAACGCCGACCAGCATCTATCTCGCCAATCGCGGTATCAAGACTGCCAATATCCCGATCGTGCTGGGCGTACCCGTTCCCGAAAGTGTCATCTATGCCAAGCGTCCGCTTGTCGTGGGGCTGATCGCAACCGCCGAGCGCATCTCCCATGTCCGCCAGAACCGCATATTGGGCAGTTCGGTCGGCTACGACTCGCAAAGCTATGTCGACCGCACCGTCATTGCACAGGAGCTTGCCTATGCCCGGCAGCTCTGTGCGCGACACGGCTGGCCGACCATCGATGTCAGCCGTCGCTCGATCGAGGAAACCGCGGCGGCCATCGTTGCACTGCGCGGTAAGACACGTTAACCCCCGCCGGACAGGAGATCGCATCATGTCGGACGCCATCGTACTCGCCTCGGGCAGCCCGTTTCGCAGGAAGATGCTCGAAGATGCAGGCCTCGAGATCGAGGTCGAGAAGCCGCAGATCGACGAGCGCGCAGTTGAAGCCGCGGTCGCCAACTCGGGCGTGGGTCCGGAAGACCTGGCCTTGATACTTGCCGAGGCCAAGGCCCTCGAAGTTTCCCAGGATCGCCCCGGCGCGCTGGTCATCGGCACCGACCAGACCCTGTCGCTTGGCGATGAAGTGCTGCACAAACCGCGCGACATGGAGGAAGCCCGCCGCCGTCTGCTGGCGCTTTCGGGAAGGACGCATCAGTTGAACAGCGCCGTCGTCCTGATGCGGGACGGAGAGGTGTTATGGCGCCATGTCGGCGTCGCGCGGCTGACCATGCGCGAACTTGATCCGGGCTTCATAGGCCGGCATCTGTCGCATGTCGGCGAGAAGGCGCTTTCGAGCGTCGGCGCATACCAGATCGAGGGCGAAGGCATTCAGCTCTTTGAGACGATCGAGGGCGACCACTTCACCATCGTCGGAATGCCGCTGTTGCCGCTGCTCGCAAAGCTTCGCGAAATGCAGGCCATCGATGGCTGAGACGATGAAGGCCTTCGTCATCGGCCATCCCATCGCGCATTCGCGATCCCCACTCATTCATGGCTACTGGCTCGAAAGTCACGGAATTTCCGGCACCTACGAACGCATCGACATCGCTCCCGACGATCTGGAACGCTTCATACGAAACCTGCCGAAGAGCGGCTTTGTTGGCGGCAATGTCACGATCCCGCACAAGGAAGAGACGTGTCGGCTGGTTGATCGGCTCGATGAGGCGGCCCGCGCGATCGGCGCGGTCAACACGCTCTGGCTTGATGGCGGCGCGATCTGCGGGGGCAACACCGATGCCGCGGGCTTTGCCGCCGATCTCGATGTGCACGCTTCATCCTGGCGCTCGGCCAAGTCGGCGCTGGTGCTGGGCGCGGGCGGAGCATCGCGAGCAATCCTTCACGCGCTAACGACGGCAGGCATTGCCGACATCCGGCTGGTCAATCGCACCTTTGCGCGCGCCGAGGAACTCTCCGAGCGTTTCGGAACGGGCATTCAGGCACATCACTGGCAGGATACGAATGATCTGGCGTCAACGAGCGACCTCGTGGTCAACACGACCTCCGTCGGCCTCAACGGGCAGGGCGAGATGCCGCTGGACGTTGCGCAACTACCGGCGAACGCGACGGTCGTCGACATCGTCTATACGCCGCTGCAGACACCGCTTCTCGCAGCCGCCGCAAAGCGAGGATTGAAGACCGTCGACGGTCTTGGCATGTTGCTGCACCAGGCCGTTCCGGGGTTCGAACGCTGGTTCGGCGTAAGGCCACAGGTCACCGACCGGCTTCGCGGAATCATCGTGGCGGATATTGAGGGAGCTCGTTCATGATCGTGCTCGGCCTTACCGGATCGATCGGCATGGGCAAATCGACGACGGCGCGTATGTTCCGCGACGCAGGCGTCCCAGTGCACGATTCCGATGAGACGGTGCATCGCCTCTATGCCGGCAAGGCGGCGGGGCTGATCGAGAAGCGCTTTCCGGGCGTCGTTCACGACGGCGTGGTCGACCGGGAAAAGCTTGCGAAGGCGGTGCTTGGCCAGCCAGATGCACTGAAGGATCTGGAGCGGATCGTGCATCCTCTGGTGCGCGCTGATGCCGATGCGTTCCTCGAACGCCACCGGCAGGAAGGCGCGAGACTGGCCCTGCTCGACATTCCGTTGCTTTTCGAGACCGGTGGAGAGGATCGCGTCGATCGAATCGTCGTCGTGACCGCCCCTGCCGAAGTGCAGCGGAAACGGGTGCTGGCCAGGGCAGGCATGACGGAAGAGAAATTCGAGGCAATCCTGTCCCGGCAGGTGCCGGATGCGGAAAAGCGCCGGCGCGCGGATTATATCATCGATACAGGGCAGGGCATGGACGCGGCGCGCCGCCGTGTCGCCGAGATTGTCGATGAATTGACTGGGGGCAAGCCTAGAGAAGCCGTCGGCTGAGGCTTGCCGCACCCGCTGGCGACACGCATCCTGAGCACAAAGGAGCGAATCGATGCGCGAGATCATATTCGATACGGAAACGACCGGGCTCGATTCCCGCGAGGACCGCATCATCGAGTTCGGCGGTATCGAGCTGGTCAACAAGTTCCCGACCGGACGCACCTTCCACCAGTACATCAATGCGCAGGGACGCACGGTCAATCCTGAGGCGCTTGCCGTTCATGGCATCAGCGACGCCGATCTGGCGGACAAGCCGACCTTTCCGCAAATCGCCGATGATCTCGTTTCCTTTCTCGACGGGGCGATGCTCGTCGCGCACAACGCCAATTTCGACATCGGCTTTCTGAATGCCGAGTTTGCCCGGCTTGGGATGCCGGCCGTCGATCCGGGCAGGGTGATCGACACGCTGGCGCTTGCGCGGCGGAAGCATCCGATGGGGCCGAATTCGCTCGACGCCCTGTGTCGGCGCTACGGCATCGACAACAGTCACCGCGAAAAGCACGGCGCGCTGCTCGACTCCGAGCTTCTGGCCGAAGTCTATATCGAGCTCATGGGTGGCAAGCAGGCTGCGTTCAGCCTCGATGTGCAGGTTCAGACGACCACGGTGATTGTTGAGCAGACGGTCGGAGCGACGGTCCGTTTTCGAGAACGGCCGCTGGCGTCGCGGCTCAGCGAGGCGGACCGCCAGGCCCATCAGGCCCTCGTCGCCACGCTGGGTTCATCCGCCATCTGGCTGCAGGTTGAGCCCGGCTATCGTGACGAGGCCGCGGCGAGCTAGCCAGCGATTCACGTGAAACCATCGGCAGTTAAAGACGATGCCAAAAGAAAAAGGCCCGGATCGATCCGGGCCTTTTTGAAGGGGATTCGCTGATCAGGATCAGGCCGTGCCGCTCGGCTGCACCTTGGCCTTGGCCTGCTCCTCGGCCATGCGCTGCTGGAACATCTGCGCGAAATCGATCGGATCGATCATCAGCGGCGGGAAACCGCCATTGCGCGTGCAGTCGGCAATGATCTGGCGGGCAAACGGGAAGAGAAGCCGTGGGCATTCGATAAAGAGAAGCGGCAGCATGTGCTCCTGCGGGAAGCCGACGACACGGAAGACACCGCCGTAGACCAGCTCAGCATTGAAGAGCACGTCCTTGTCGACACCGGCCCGCGCGTTCAGCGTCAGCGTCACGTCGTATTCGGTTTCCGAGATCGGATTCGCATTGACGTTGACATTGATGTTGATGCCGGGCGCCTTGTCGCGACCGCGCAGCGAGGCGGGTGCGCCGGGGCTCTCGAAGGAGAGGTCCTTGATGTACTGGGCAAGTACGTTCAGCGACGGCTGCGCGCCATTGCCTGCCTTGGCGGCACCGGCGGGCGGCGGGGTCGTGGTTTCTTCTGGTTTCTTGGCCATCAGCCGGAATCCTCTCTATTTCAGCCGTTCCCGGCCGGGAATGAAAACGCGGCGTTGGCTACCATGGCAGGTCCGGCGTGACAAGCTTGGGAGCCTGTCGCCCGCGTGGCCTCAGCGATCGTCCGTGATCGAGGGGCGCTGGGGCTGCGGCTTGTCGTCCCGGGCGAAGTCGTCTTCATCCAGGTCGATGGTTCGCCCACGTCCCGGCCGGCGAAAGCCGCCTGGACCCGCAGCGGCGGTGACGATGGTGATACGGCTTCTGATAAGCCGCCACCCCAGATCGCGTATCGGTGGAATGAAAAGGAGAAAGCCTAGGGCGTCGGTGACGAAGCCGGGAAGAAAGAGCAGCACCCCCGCCAGCAACACCATGACGCCGTGCACGAGGTCCCGGCCCGGAGACCCGCCTGCATCCATGGTTTCACGTATGCGTGTCAGGATGCCGAAACCCTGGACGCGCAACAGGATCGAGCCCAGGATCGTGGTGGCTATGACGAGACCGACAGTGGCAAGTGCACCGATCTCGCTGCCGACCATGACGAATACGGCGATCTCGGCCAATGGCAATGCAAGCAGCAGCAAGGGGATGAAAGGGAAGGCCAAAATGCGATCTTTCCAGTGAGGTGCGTTTAAGGTCGATCAGTTTAGATAGTGTGCCGCCGCTTTGATTTGAATGATGGCGGGATGCGTTCTATATGCAAGGGGACAACCGGCAAAGCGAGGCCTTTGCCGGACAAGAGGTTTGGCGGACGCTATGGAATTTTTCGACTTCGGCACGATTTTCTTTCTGGTCGCGGCAATTGTGATCTTTTTCCAGTTGCGCAACGTGCTGGGCCGCCGCACCGGTAACGAACGCCAGCCATTCGATCCCTATACGTCCGCCCGCACCAGCGAGAAGTCCGATTCTACCGCCGCGGAGAACGTCGTTTCGCTGCCGCGTCGCAAGGGCGGGTCCGAGGCGGACGACGCCTATGCCGCTATAGACGCATTCGCCAAGCCCGGCACCGACCTCAACAAAAGCCTGCGTGCGATCCGCGACGCCGACCCGTCATTCGAGCCGAAGACGTTCGTGGACGGCGCAAAAATGGCCTACGAGATGATCGTCATGGCCTACGCCGATGGTGATCGCCGCACGCTGAAGAACCTTCTTTCGCGGGAAGTTTTCGATGGCTTCGTCGCGGCGATAGCCGATCGCGAAAGCCGGTCGGAGAAGATCCAGTCCTCCTTCGTTGGCATCGACAAGGCCGATATCGTCAACACCGAGATGAAGGGCAGCGAGGCCCATGTGACGTTGAGGATCGTCAGCGAGTTGATTTCGGCGACCCGCAACAGTGCCGGTGAAGTGATCGATGGCGATCCGGAGACGGTCGCCGAGGTCAAGGATGTATGGACCTTTGCTCGCGACACGCGCTCGCGCGATCCGAACTGGAAATTGGTCGCGACAGAAGCCGACGACTGAACGTTTCGGCCAGAACCGCGCGACGGGGCTGCGCCGTGACGCTCTCGCCACTCCTCGAACCCACGAGTTTCGACGATCTGCCGGGCTGGCGCGCAGATCGACATGGCGAGGCTTTTGCGGCTTTCCGATTGAGCGCGCGCCGAGCGCTCCAGAAACCGTATAAGTCAGGCTCGCTCGGTATCGACGCGGGTGCGTTCGAGGAAGCCTTTCAAGCCGCCGACGCAGCCGAAACTCTTGATGACGAAGCAGCCAGGGGATTCTTCGAACGCTGGTTCCTTCCTTGCAGGGTAATTCCCGAAGGAGACGGTTCCGGCTTCGTCACCGGCTTTTATGAACCTGAGGTCGCGGCCTCGCCGGTGCGCATGGACGAGTTCACTGTGCCATTGCTCGGCGTTCCTGACGATCTCGTGAAAGTCGATGACGCGAATCGCCCGGACGGGCTGGATCCGTATCTCGCATTCGGCCGATCGACATCAGCCGGGATAGTGGAATATTTCGACAGGCCAGCAATCGAGAAGGGTGCGGTTGGCGAGAGGGCTCCGACGCTCGCCTGGCTGGCCGATCCCGTCGACGCATTCTTTGTACACGTCCAGGGCGCGGCGCGGTTGTCGATGCCCGACGGCTCGGTAAAGCGCGTCACCTATACCGCCAAGTCCGGCCAGCGCTTTACCGGACCGGGCGGATTGTTGGTGGTGATGGGTGAGATACCGGCCGCCGAAATATCCATGCAGGCGATCAGGGCGTGGTTCCGGCGCAACCCGCATCGCGTTGACGAAATCCTGCATCAGAACCGCTCCTACATTTTCTTCCGGTTCGCCGAGGTCGAAGATACGGGGATGGGGCCGATTGCTGCCGCCAAGGTGCCGTTGACGGCCGGTCGTTCCATGGCTGTAGACCGGCTGCTGCACACATTTGCAACGCCATTTTTCGTCGATGCGCCGGCGCTTCGAGCATTCGACGACGTTCCGTTCCGCAGATTGATGATCGCGCAGGATACCGGCTCGGCAATCGTCGGGCCCGCGCGCGGGGACCTGTTTGCCGGTTCGGGTTATGCTGCCGGTGAGATCGCTGGCGTGGTTCGCCATCCTGCGGATTTCTACGCGCTGGTGCCGCGCGCTTTGCTGGAGGCGGGTCCAGCATGACTGCCCCATCGGACAAGAAACTCTCGATGGAGGATCGTATCCTGTGGGGCAGGGTCGCGCGTTCGGCGACGCCGTTGCCCGGGAAGGCGGTGGACGAGGTGGCACCGCCCGCCGAGGACTTCGCCAGTCTTCTCGACGCACCGCGTAAGACCGGGTCGACTCGCCCCGAGGCACAGTCTGCGGAACCGAACCGTCCGGCCAACCATGCAAGACAGCACAGGATAGACGCGCCGGTTCGCGAAAAGCTGGCGAAAGGTCGTCTGCCGATCGAAGGCAAGGTCGACCTTCACGGCCTGACGCAAAGCCAGGCGCATACGCTGCTGCTTTCGTTCCTGCATCGCGCTTATGCCGACGGACGCCGCCACGTTCTGGTCGTGACCGGCAAAGGCTCGTCGCTTGGTTCCGATGGTGTCCTGCGCAGGGCGGTGCCGGCCTGGTTTGCGACGCCGCCGTTTCGTGCGCTGGTGAGCGCTCACGAAGATGCGGCACGGCGCCACGGCGGTTCGGGCGCGCTTTACGTGAGGCTGCGGCGTTCAGGCGGCGCGGGATGACGCCGTTCGGTACGAAAATGCGTGATTTACGCGCGAAGAAGGGCGTCACCCAGAAGGAGATGGCGACTGCGCTCGGCATCAGCCCTGCCTATCTGTCGGCTCTGGAGCACGGTAGACGCGGCGCGCCGAGCTGGCCGCTGGTGCAGAAGATCGTCGGCTATTTCAACATCATCTGGGACGAAGCCGAGGAATTGCAGCGGGTCGCGGAAAGCTCCCATCCCCGGGTGGTTGTCGACACGACCGGACTGTCAGCCTCGGCGACGCTGCTGGCCAATCGCCTTGCATCCCAGATCGCGGGCCTCGACGAGGACGACATAAGGGACCTGCTTCGTCAACTGGCCGAGATGCAGGAACGCGGCAAGCGCCGCTGATCCTCAGAAGAGCTTTTTCAGTTCGTCCAGCTTGTCATTCACAAGCCAGCCATAATAATTCTCTTCCGGCAGCCGCGCCGGCTGGCCAGCACTTCGGCGCTTGCGGTTCTCCGCCTTGAGCGCTTGTGCGCGCTGCTCGGGGTTGCCGATGTTGTAGAGCGTCGCCGTGATGCCTGGGTTCTTGGAGATGTCGTAGCCGGCTATATCGCGGTACGCCTCGATTGACTTCTTCAGCGTCGCGGCGACATAGGCGAGCGTCAGGTCCGGGTCCATGATCGTACGGTAGACCTGCTGCGGATCCTCATGATCCAGCTTCGGCAGGCCTGACACCCTGGCCACAAGATCGCTCATCTGAAGCGCGGTCAACGGGTTGAGCTGGCCGATGCCGAAGGTCTGCCCAGCATAGAATGGCTGGAAGAAGACCGCGCTGAAACGATCATTGGGAAAGCTGGCTCCTTCGACCGTCTTGCCGCGGAATTCCTTGTTCCATACTGCTTCCCGGCAGGACCACAGATCGTAACTGTCCGACAGCTTCGCGCATGCTGAAAATTGCGGGCGCTCGATGAAATCGCTGACGCTTTCGCCGTTATGCGAAAAGTTGAAGCTCGTCTTGAGGTAGGAGACGGCCTTCACATAGTAGGTCTGCAGTCGGTCATAGGCGTCGACGTTGTAGGTGTGTTCGCCCACGATCGCGCCCGCCATGTGAAGCGGGTCGATCTTGTACTGCGCGGCCACCTTCTTGATCTTGTCGCGCAGGCCACTGTCGTTCTCGAGCAGCGCATAGACCTTCTTGTATTTCGCCTCGTAGGTCGATTTGGCAGCGCGGGTCCGGCTGGCCGAAGCTGCCGGCACCTGCGGCTGCTCCTCGAAGCGGTTTCCGGGCGGTACCCGCGTTGCCGCAGCAGCCGGAGCGCTTGTCGCGACCAGGCACAGGCATACGAGGAGCCGCACTGCAGGGTTCATTTCCGACCTTGTGAGGATGGAGGAAGACAGGCCGGCGAAAATAGTTGCTGCGGCGGAAGGAGTCGAGAGCCCTGCGTTCAATCTCTTGTCAGGGCTCCCGAATAGCGAAATTCAGCCTACAGGATGAACCGTGACAGGTCCGTGTTCTTGGCGAGGTCGCCGACATTCGTGTCAACATAGCCGGCATCGATCGTTACCTCCGACCCGGACTTGTCGGGTGCGTTGAAGGAAATGTCGTCAAGTACCCGCTCCATCACCGTCTGCAGCCGGCGCGCACCGATGTTCTCGACGCTTGCATTCAGATCGACGGCTATGCCTGCCAGCCGATCGATCGCATCGTCGGTGAAGTTGAGTGCGACACCCTCGGTCTCCATCAGCGCCACATATTGCTTGATGAGGCTCGCCTCGGTTTCCGTGAGGATTCGGCGGAAGTCGTCTTTCTCCAGCGCGCGCAATTCGACACGGATCGGCAACCGGCCCTGCAGCTCGGGCAGCAGATCGGACGGCTTGGCAACGTGGAAGGCGCCGGAGGCGATGAACAGGATATGGTCGGTCTTCACCGGTCCGTACTTGGTCGCAACCGTTGTGCCTTCGACCAGCGGCAGCAGATCGCGCTGAACGCCTTCCCTGGAGGGTCCGCCGGAAATATCACTGCGCGCGGCCACCTTGTCGATCTCGTCGAGGAAGACGATGCCGTCGTTCTCCGTCGATTCGAGCGCCCGGCGCACCACCTCGTCCTGGTCGAGCAGCTTGTCGGACTCGTCATTGATCAAAAGGTCATAGGATTCCTTGACGGTCGTCTTGCGCATCTTGGTGCGCTGGCCGCCCATGGCCTTTTGCAGCATGTCGTTGATGTTGAGCACGCCGATATTCGCGCCGGGCATTCCCGGAACTTCGAAGCCCGGCATGCCGCCGGTGCCGGTGTCGGCAACCTCGACCTCGATTTCCTTGTCGTCCAGCTCGTTGTCGCGCAGCTTGCGGCGGAAGGAGTCGCGCGTGGCCGGGCTGGCATTCTTGCCCACCAGCGCCTCCAGCACGCGCTCCTCGGCGTTGAGATGCGCCCTTGCCTTGACGTCTTCGCGCATCTTCTCGCGCGTCAGGCCGATAGCCGCCTCGACGAGATCGCGGATGATCTGCTCGACGTCGCGGCCGACATAGCCGACCTCGGTGAATTTGGTCGCCTCGACCTTGATGAAAGGCGCACCCGCAAGCTTCGCCAGCCGCCGGGAGATTTCTGTCTTGCCGACACCCGTCGGCCCGATCATCAAGATGTTCTTGGGCATCACCTCTTCACGCAACTGGCCTTCGAGCTGCTGGCGCCGCCAGCGGTTGCGCAGCGCAATGGCCACGGCGCGCTTGGCGTCCTTCTGGCCGATGATGTAGCGATCGAGTTCGGAAACGATCTCGCGGGGAGAGAAAGTGGTCATCTACTTGTACGCTTGAACCTTGATGGGAGGGAGCTTGTTGAGCAGGGATGTGGGGAGAGTCGGGCGCACGATCAAGTTTCGGATGTGCTGCCAGCCGGCGCCAAAGATGATGATCAGTGTTCCAACGACAAGCAGAATCAGCGCGAAGGGCGGGATTCCGGTGGTGTTGGCGGTGGAATTGATCAGGTAGTAGATCCCGAGCGAGCCGAAATAGGCAAGCGTCGGCACCAGCAGCGAACGTCGGTCGATGGCCAGCGCCACATAGACGAAACCGAGGATGAGCACGCCCAGCATGATGGATGCGTTTCCGTCAGGCTCGATATTGCCCAGAACCACGTCCTGGCCGGTGGCCATGATGAATAGCGGATGCACGAGCATCGGCGCCGATACGACATGCAGCCAGAAGGCGCAGTCGGACCAGACCGTTCGCCGTTCGCGATCGTGCAGATCGAGCAGCACGGCTGCACCAAAGACGACGAGGCCGCAGACCAGCGGCATATAGAGTGCCGCGCGCAGCAGTTCCGGCATATCCTCGATTTGCGGAGCAGCGACTGTGCCAGCCGCAACGCCGTCGTAAAGCAGCAAGGCGGTCTGCAGGAACGCGAGCAGCGTCGCGGCGATAGCGATCACGCCGGCGAGAACCGGAACGCGAAAGCGCCAGAAATAGAGGATCGCCGCCGCTATCGTTCCGCCGAATACGATATAGCCGGCCGGGGCTACCATCTGCCGCAACGCCAGAAGCTGCCAGAACGAATCCGGCTGCCGGATCGGATAGCTGGCGTTGGCAAGCAGCGATAGTCCGACAACCGCAGCCACGGTGAATATGAGGCTCAACACCGTCGAAGACAGCTTCATGCGGCGCTGGCGTGTAACGAATTCCGCGACAATCCATGAAAACGCGGCCAGAAGCCCGGCAATCCAGAGCGGTTGTCCCGGGATCGCAGTACTCAGGACGAAATAGAGCCCGGCCGTGAGAAGAACGATGCCGACCGTAACGAAAAGGTCGTTGCCGCCGCCAATCAGGCGCAGGTTCTCTTCGGTGCCTTCGTCGGTCTCCGCCGAGCCGCGTTCGATGGCAATGAGCCGGTCGCGCTGATCTGCCGTGATCACTCCGTTTGCGACAGCGCTTTCGAGCGTTTCAGTGCTGATCAATGATGGCTGTCCTCGCGATCGGGTGTTCCGCCATTATGGAGGCGCGCAGCAGGTCCGTCACGCATGTCTGCTGTCAGGCTGCGAAATCCGACACATACTCCATGAGGAGTGTATCGCCGGTGCGTCCCTCGAGATGCGGGATGGTGCGGAACCCGGACTTTTCATAGGCGCGGATTGCACGATGGTTGGTGGGTTCGGGATCGATGATGATCGTTCTGTGGCCCTCGCTGATCAGCCTCGCGACAAACGCCCTTACCGCCGCCGACCCATAACCACTCGAAAGCAGAGCCGGATCGCCGATGGAAACATCCACGCCGACTGCATCGGAGGGCAGCTCAGTCAGCCACGGGTTGTCCTTGATCCATTCCTCGTTCTGGTGGTGGCCGATGAACCAGTACTGGATATAGCCGATGGGCCTCCCGTCGAGCATGAAGAGAAACGGCCGCGTGGTGTCGCGCCCTTCGACCATGTCGCGGATGAAGCCCAGCTCCTCCTCCGGGTCGCCCCACCATTCGCGCATGTGCGGCTGGTTGAGCCAGCCGCGCAGCGTTTCGTAGTCTTCGCGCTCCACGGGACGGAACGCGATCTCGGGTTGGCTATTCTGCATCAAGCGTTTCCATCACGACGTTGCCGTTGGTGTAGACGCAGATGTCGGCCGCGATCTCCATCGCCTTGCGGGCGATCTCTTCCGCGTTCTTGTCGGTATCGATAAGCGCGCGCGCGGCCGCCAGCGCATAGTTGCCGCCCGAGCCGATGGCCATCACGCCGTGCTCCGGCTCCAGAACGTCGCCGGTGCCGGTGAGCGCAAGCGTTACGTTCTTGTCGGCCACCAGCATCATCGCCTCCAGCCGGCGCAGGTAGCGGTCGGTGCGCCAGTCCTTTGCGAGCTCGACGCAGGCGCGGGTGAGCTGGTCGGGATATTGTTCGAGCTTGGCTTCGAGCCTCTCGAGCAGGGTGAATGCGTCGGCGGTTGCACCGGCAAAGCCGGCGATGACGTTGCCCTTGCCGAGCCGGCGCACCTTGCGCGCGTTGCCCTTCATGACCGTCTGGCCGAGGCTTACCTGCCCGTCGCCGGCGATCACAACCTTGTCGTTCTTGCGCACGGTGACGATCGTCGTCGCGTGCATGGTCGGTTCATTCGACATATCAACTCCGATACTGCCTTCAGCCGGCCTTCGGGTCAGTGCAGCGCCGGCCGCGTGAAGGCTTATGTATGCGCCCGGGCCGCGAATGCAAATCGCCGCCGCTGGCAATCGGCGGGGCATGCTGATAAGAGGCTTTCGCCCAGAAGCAGGAAAGGTCGCCCAGCATGGCCAGCCCCGAGCGCAAAGCGAGTGTCGCGCGCAAGACCAAGGAAACCGAGATCGCCGTTTCGGTCGATCTCGATGGCGAGGGCGCGTCGGAAATCTCGACCGGCGTCGGCTTCTTCGACCATATGCTCGACCAGCTTGCCCGCCACTCACTGATAGACATGAAGATCGAGGCGAAGGGCGACCTGCATATCGACGACCACCACACGGTCGAGGATACCGGCATCGCGATCGGTCAGGCTTTGGCGCGCGCACTGGGCGAGCGTCGCGGCATCACCCGCTACGCATCGATAGACCTTGCCATGGACGAGACCTTGACCAAGGCGGCGGTCGACGTTTCCGGCCGGCCGTTCCTTGTGTGGAACGTGGCGTTCAGTGCGCCGAAGATCGGCACCTTCGACACCGAACTGGTGCGCGAATTCTTCCAGGCGCTCGCGCAGAACGCCGGCATCACGCTGCATGTGATGAACCATTATGGCGCTAACAACCACCATATCGCGGAGACCTGCTTCAAGGCGGTGGCCCGCGCGCTGCGCGCCGCGATAGAACCGGACCCGCGCCAGGAGGGGGCAATCCCTTCCACCAAGGGCACACTGAACGGATGAGCGTTCGCCATGGCTAGTTTCGTCGTAATGGAACCGCCCGGCCGCGCCGCCGAGGAGAGGGCCGTCATCGTGCGCGACGGGTTTCATATCCTCGCCTTCCTGCTGCCGGCGATCTGGCTGCTGGTTCACCGGCTCTGGCTGGAGACGCTGGCCGTTGTGCTCGCGGGCTTTGTGATCGGCCTGCTGGGCGCCTGGTGGGGCAGCGGCACGGCTTCCATCGCGTCGCTTATGCTTGCGCTTTTCGTCGGCCTTGAGGGGTCGGCGCTTCGGCTGGCGGCCCTGCGCCGGCGTGGCTGGCGCGAATGGGGTGTGGTCGAGGCTGGCGATGTGCGGGATGCCGAAATCCGCTATCTCGCAGATATTGGCCCCGGCCACGTCACGCGGGACACGGTCTCCGATACTGTCCCGCCGGCTCCGGTCATGACTGCCCAGCGTCCGGCGCCGACCCGTTCCGGTCCGGTGCTCGGCATGCTCGGCTATCCGGGGCGAAACTGAGATGCGCGTTGCGATCATCGATTACGGGTCCGGCAATCTGCGCTCGGCGACCAAGGCTTTCGAGCGCGCCGCGCGCGAGGCGGGCATCGCCGCCGAGATCGACCTGACGGCGGACTCGGAACGAGTGAGAAGTGCCGACCGCATCGTGCTTCCGGGCGTCGGCGCCTATGCCGATTGCCGGGCTGGGCTCGATGCCGTGCCGGGCATGGTGGCGGCCATCGAGGAAGTCGTGACCGATCGCGGCCGGCCATTCCTCGGCATCTGTGTCGGCATGCAGTTGATGTCGTCGCGCGGGCTGGAAAAAACCATCACCAACGGCTTCGGATGGATTGCCGGCGACGTCAAGGAGATCGAGCCTTCCGATCCGTCGCTGAAAATCCCCCAGATCGGCTGGAACACGATTCACGTGAAACACGACCATCCGCTTCTGGCCGGCATCCGCACCGGCGAGGACGGGCTGCACGCCTATTTCGTTCACTCCTACCATCTCGACGCGGCGCGCGCGGAGGATGTCGTTGCGGTCACCGACTATGGCGGTCCCGTAACGGCCTTGGTCGCGCGTGAGAACATGGCCGGAACCCAGTTCCACCCCGAAAAGAGCCAGGCGCTCGGCCTGGCCCTGATCGCCAATTTCCTGCGCTGGAAACCGTGAGGAGGACGCCGTGAGCAAGAAGGGTTACTGGATGGGCATGGTCGACGTGACCGATCCCGATGGCTATCCGCAATACGTCGCGGCAAACGCTGCCGCCTTCGAGAAATACGGCGCGAAGTTCCTTGTGCGCGGCGGACAGTGCGAAGTCTTCGAAGGCCCGGCGGCATCGCGGCTGGTGGTCATCGAGTTCAAGGACTACCAGACTGCGCTCGACTGCTACCATTCGCCGGAATATCAAGCCGCATTGAAGCTGCGCCAGCAATTCTCAAATGCTCACTTTGCCATCGTCGAAGGCGTATGATCCGTTGATACTTTTTCCTGCCATCGATCTGAAGCAAGGCCAGTGCGTCCGTCTCAAGCTGGGCGAGATGGACAGCGCCACGGTCTACAACACCGATCCCGCCGCGCAGGCGCGCGCCTTCGAGGAGCAGGGTTTCGAGTGGCTGCATGTGGTCGATCTCGACGGCGCCTTCGCCGGCGAAAGCCGCAACGGCGAGGCGGTCGAGGCGATCCTGAAGGCGACGAAGAACCCGGTGCAGCTCGGCGGCGGCATCCGTTCGATGGCGCATATCGAGGCGTGGCTGGCAAAGGGGCTGGCGCGGGTGATCCTCGGCACGGTCGCGGTGCGTGATCCAGATCTGGTGAAGGAAGCCTGCAAGGCCTTTCCGGGCAAGGTGGCCGTCGGTATCGACGCGCGCGGCGGCAAGGTCGCCGTCGAGGGCTGGGCCGAAGCCTCCGCGCTGGGCGCGATCGAACTCGCGAAGAAGTTCGAGGGCGCCGGCGTCGCCGCCATCATCTACACGGACATCGACCGCGACGGCGTGCTGGCTGGCATCAACTGGGACGCGACGATCGACCTTGCCGAAGCCGTCTCCATCCCCGTCATCGCATCAGGCGGGCTCGCATCCATCGCCGATATCGTGCGCATGACCATGCCCGACGCGCGCCGGCTCGAAGGCGCCATCTCCGGCCGCGCCCTATATGACGGCCGCATCGACCCGCAAGAAGCGCTGGCGATCCTGCGTGAAGCGCGGGAGCGAGCGGTATGACCCTCAAGGCCCGCGTCATCCCCTGCCTCAACGTCAAGGACGGCCCGCGTCGCCCGCAGCCGCGTAGCGGCGAGGACGCGCAAACGAAAATGGAGGCCGTCCTTTGACCCTTAAGGCGCGCGTCATTCCCTGTCTGGACGTCAAGGACGGGCGCGTCGTCAAGGGCGTCAGCTTCGTCGACCTGATCGATGCCGGCGACCCGGTGGAATCGGCCAGGGCCTATGACGCAGCCGGCGCCGACGAGCTGTGCTTCCTCGACATCACCGCGTCTTCCGACAATCGCGAAACCATCTTCGACGTGGTCGCCCGCACAGCCGAACACTGCTTCATGCCGCTCACTGTCGGCGGCGGCGTGCGCGCGGTGGCCGACATCCGCAAGCTGCTGCTGGCGGGGGCCGACAAGGTGTCGATCAACACCGCAGCCGTGAAGAACCCGGATTTCGTCGCCGAAGCGGCCGACAAGTTTGGCAACCAGTGCATCGTCGTCGCCATCGATGCGAAGAAGGTCTCACAGGCCGACGAGACGGATCGCTGGGAAATCTTCACCCATGGCGGGCGGCAGGCCACCGGTATCGATGCGGTCGAGTTCGCCCGCAAGGTCGTCGATCTCGGCGCGGGCGAGATCCTGCTGACCTCCATGGATCGCGACGGCACCAAGGCGGGCTATGATCTGGCCCTGACCCGAGCAGTCGCCGATGCAGTGCGTGCGCCGGTCATCGCGTCTGGCGGCGTCGGCACGCTGGACCATCTGGTCGAGGGCATCCGCGACGGCCACGCGACCGCTGTTCTGGCGGCCTCGATCTTTCATTTCGGCACCTTCACCATTGCGCAGGCCAAGGCGCACATGGCAAAAGCAGGCCTGCCGATGCGGCTCGACGCCGCCTGAACGTCGGGAGGATAGGCGCCCTTGTCAGGGTTCTCGCTGAAAGATTTGGAGACGATTGTGGCCGAGCGTGGCAGCTCGGGCGCCGACGATTCCTGGACTGCCCGGCTCTTTGCCAAGGGCATCGACAAGGCCGCCCAGAAGATGGGCGAGGAAGCGGTCGAAACCGTCATTGCTGCCGTCAAGGGCGAGCGCGACGCGGTGATCTCCGAAAGCGCCGATCTGCTCTATCATTGGCTCGTGGTGCTCGCGCTGTCCGGCGTGAGCCTCGATGAAGTTCTGGCCGAGCTCGAGGCGCGCACGAACCGCTCGGGCGTTGCCGAAAAGGCCGCGCGCAATTCTGGCTGAGGGAGCCGGGGCAGGGACGAATGCCGATGGACCAACTGACGCCCGGCGAGAAATACTCACCGTATCGCATCTTCTCCGCCGAACGCTGGGCAGAGTTTCGCGCCGACACGCCGCTGACGCTGGCGGAAGACGAGGTGCGCCGGTTGCGTTCGCTGAACGACCCGGTCGACCTCGACGAGATCAGGCGCATTTACCTGACCTTGTCGCGGCTGCTTTCCGCCCATGTCGAGGCGAGCCAACTGCTTTTCCGGCAGCGTCGCGTGTTCTTCAATTCCGACAACGCGGTCAAGACGCCGTTCATCATCGGCATCGCCGGGTCCGTCGCCGTGGGCAAGTCGACCACGGCGCGCGTGCTGAAGGAGTTGCTGCAGCGCTGGCCGTCGAGCCCCAAGGTCGACCTGGTGACGACCGACGGTTTCCTGCTGCCCAACGAGGTTTTGCGGCGCGAAAACCTGATGGAACGCAAGGGCTTTCCCGAGAGCTACGACGTCGGCGCGCTGCTGCGGTTCCTGTCGGCCATCAAGTCCGGCCAGCCGGACGTGCAGGCGCCGCTCTATTCGCACATGACCTATGACGTGCTGCCCGGCGCTTACGTGACCATCGACCGGCCCGACATCCTGATCTTCGAAGGCATCAACGTTCTCCAGACGCGTGACCTGCCGCAGGACGGCAAGTTCGTGCCGTTCGTTTCCGACTTCTTCGATTTCTCGATCTACATCGATGCGGACGAGAAACTGGTCCATCACTGGTACATCGACCGTTTCATGCGATTGCGCGAAACGGCCTTCAAGAATCCCGAATCCTTCTTCCATCGCTATTCCCAGCTCTCGGAAGAGGCCGCGCGCGCCATCGCCGAGGGGCTGTGGACCAACATCAACCTGAAGAACCTCACGGAGAACATCCTGCCGACGCGGCCGCGCGCCGACCTCGTCCTGCGCAAGGGTGCCAACCACCTGATCGAGGAAGTGGCCCTCAGGAAGCTGTAGCGGCTGCCTCCGTCTCGGGATGTGCCGAAGGCCCGGGGGCGGAAATGGGCCTTCGCCTGTCTGCCATGCCTGTCCGCGCATAGCGCTTTACCAGGACGTAGATGACAGCGACGATCGCTATGGAGACATAGCCGTCGATCGCATAATGCCAGGCCAGATAGACCGAGCTAGCGATGATGAACGCGACATACGCAAAAGCCGCGATGCCCAGCCGCCGCGAATATTCGGCGATGAAGAACGCATTCATGGCGACGAGCGCAACATGGACGCTCGGAAACGCGGATATGCCGGAGCCGAAGCTCGTCGCCCCGGCCTCATGCAGCGACCACAGATAAGCCTGGTAGGCAACTGCGGAATTGGGGCTGTCGGCGCCGCGAGCGAGAAAGGCGAGTTGTTCGGCGAACCGCGTGGCATCGCCCGTCACTTCACCATAGAAGGCAGGCCCCGCCGAGAGGAACAGCGTGGCAAACACGTTGCCGCACACGATCCATGTCAGCATGAAGCAGGTAATGTAGCGCCCCCTGATCGCGGCGGCTCGAGGCGAGGTCGCAACGAAAAATAGCAGGCCGAAGCAGAGGACGAACCACAGCACGTTGTAGTTCCACTCAACCATCGTGCGTATGACATCGTGCTCGCCGAAGCTGTAAAGCAGTCGCCACGGGTCGACCCCGAAATGCAGCAGGCGGTCGATATCCGCTTGAATTCTGTCGTATTGGAAGCCGTCGCGCCAGTACGTCATTGCGTTCTTCAGCGACGTGAAGGTTCCCTGGAACAGCACCATCACCATCAGGAGCGCGACGCCTGAGGCGAGCGTGGCCATGCGCGCGGGTGAAAATGCCCGGCGCATGGCAAGACCGCGGCGTGCGTTCAGGCGGTGTGCGACGCGCGCGGCATCGATAATGATGGCGACCATCGGGAAGAACAGAATGAAGATGATCGCCCAGCGCCGGACATAGACCCAGTAGGTGACGCTGTCTTCAGTGCCCGTGAGCTGAAGCAGGAAAAGCCCTGCCACGGTATAGGCCAGAACGAACAGATAGAGCGCTGCGTCGGCGCGCACCATCCGCGCAGTTTCCGACATCGTGTTCCTGCACCAGCGCAGAAATCCGGTCATGGCCAAGGCTCCTGCCAATCTTTGACGGGCGGACCCTAGCTAACAAACCTCAACATTCTCCTAGCGCGGCTTCGTCACACGCCGCAGCGTCAGGTTGATGCGGCCGCCATTCTTCAGGAGCGTCGAGGTGGCCGGATAGATCCGGTCGACGCCGTGGAAGGCGAGGCGTCCCTCTCCGCCCAGCACCACCAGATCGCCGCTGGCGAGTTTGAAGGATAACGTGCGGCCACCACGTGTGGTTTCTCCCACCCGAAACCGGCAGGTGTCGCCGAGCGAAACCGAAAGAACCGGCGCGTCGAAAGCCTGCTCGTCGCTATCCTGATGCAGGCCCATCTTCGCGCCAGTCTCGTAGAAGTTAACGAGACATGCCTCCGGTGGCGCGTCGTATTGGGCCACTTGCCGCCACAGCTCCATAAGCGGCTCGGGGATCGGCGGCCATGGTTCGCCTGTCACCGGATGGGTCGGCTGATAGCGATAGCCTTGGTCCTTGTCGGTCACCCAGCCGAGTGAGCCACAATTGGTCATGCGAACGCTCATCGGCTTTCCGGTGCGCGGCATCGTGGGAACATAGAGCGGTGCGGCCTGCACGACGGCGCGGATATCCTCCAGCAGCGCCTCCTGGGCCGTGCGGTCGAGAAAGTCAGGTATGTGCCTGACACCTTGCGGCAAAGCCAGAGCCATCAGATTACCATGATAAAACAAATCCGGCGGCATGATAGCCGCCGGATAGGAATATTTTCAAGAGATGATACTGGCTGTCAGCCTTCCAGCGGCGGGATCCGCAGCACCTGTCCAGGATAGATTTTGTCCGGGTCGCTGAGCATCGGCTTGTTGGCCTCGAAGATGAGCGTGTGCTTGGTGCCCTTGCCCTTGCCGTAGTGGCGCTCGGCGATCTTCCAGAGGTTGTCGCCCTTCACCACGGTGTAGAGCGTTGGCTCCTTCTCGGCCTTGTCGGGCGCGTCTTCGACGACCAGTTCGGTTTCGACCGCCTCGACGCCGGCGGTGTTGCCGATCGCGATCACGGCCTTTTCCAGCGTCGCCTGGTCGGCAACGGAGCCCTTCAGAACGGCCTTTCCGCCGACAACTTCGACCTGCACCTTGTCGGTGCCGAGTCCGTGTGAGTCGAGTTCCTTTTTGAGTTCCTCAACCTTGGGTTCCTCATCGTCGCCGAAGCCGAGCTTTTTTCCGATGGATTTCGCAAAACTGAACAGGCCCATGCCGCAGTCTCCTTGTTGTCTGCAAAGAAATGATCGCCCCTGAGGCGACATTGGCCCAGCGAAACCGAAAAGAAAAGCAAGGATTTCGCTTCGGCGACCGCCGCCGAGGGTCAGTCGGGAGCAACCTTGCCGCGCATTTTCTTAATGCCGGAGCGGCCGGCCTTTTCCTTCAGCCGTCGCTCGACCGCGCCTTTTGATGGTTTGGTCCTTTTACGCGGTTTGGGCGGCGGCTCCGCGGCCTTGGCCAGCAGTGCGGCAAGCCGCGCCCGCGCATCCGCCCGGTTCTGCTCTTGTGTGCGGAAGCGCCCAGCCTCGATGACGATGACGCCATCCTTGGTCGCGCGCTGCCCGGCGAGCTTGAGCGCGCGTTCGCGCACCCTTTCCGGCAGGCCGGGCGCATTGGCTGCGTCAAACCGAAGCTGCACGGCGGTGGCGACCTTGTTGACGTTCTGGCCGCCGGGCCCGGAGGAACGGATGAACTGCTCCTCGAGCTCGTCTGCGCCGATCTCGACGCCCGGCGCGATATGCAATCCCCTGTCCGCGTTCATGGCCGCTGTTCCTCGTCCGAACCCGCAATACGGGCGAACACTACATAGAACGGCGCTGCCGGCGCGGAAACCCCGGTCAGAATTCTTCCCAACCAGCCTCGTCCGCAGGCGTGATGGCCTGCGCCACGGCAGCACCGGAGCCGCCCCGGAACGCAACGGCGAGGCGCTGACCGACGGCGCGGATTCCGGCTGTCGGGCTCCTGGGCGCGGATGTGGGCTCGCGCAAGCTACTGGCGGGTGCTTCGCGCCCCAGTTTGAACTGCGCCAGCAAAGCGTTGAGCGCCGAGGCTTCGCTAGCGAGTTTGTGGCTCGCAGCCGTCGACTGCTCGACCATCGCGGCGTTCTGCTGCGTGCCCTGGTCGATTCGATTGACGGCAATGTTGATCTCGTTGAGGCCGGTTGCCTGTTCGCGGGACGCTTCGACGATCGCCACGACATTGGTGCTGATCTCCTGCACCTCCGAGACGATGGTGCGCAGTGCCTCGCCCGCCTCGCCCACCAGCTCGACACCGGCGCGGACATGTTCGCCCGACGTGGTGATGAGCGTATTGATTTCCTTGGCTGCATTGGCGGCCCGCTGGGCGAGGTCGCGCACTTCCTGAGCAACCACCGCAAAGCCGCGGCCGGCCTCGCCGGCACGTGCCGCCTCGATCCCGGCATTGAGCGCGAGCAGGCTGATCTGGAAGGCGATCTCGTCGATGACGCCGTTGATGGTGCTGATCTGCGTCGACGAGGCCTCGATGCGATCCATCGCCGCGACCGCGTCCTGCACGATGGCGCCGGAACGCTCTGCCCCGGTCCGCGTGCGGGCAACCAGTGCGCCAGCTTCCTCGGCTCGTCGGCTTGAATCGCGGACCGTCGTGACGAGCTGCTCCAGCGCAGCCGCAGTCTGCTCGACGGATGCCGCCTGTTGTTCGGTACGCTTCGAAAGATCGTCGGAAGCGTTCCGTATTTCGTCCGAGCCGGCGTGGATCGCATTGGCGTTTTCGCCAACCGTCTGCAATGCGGCCTGCAATCTTGCGACCGAGTTGTTGAAGTCGGCCCGTAGCCTTTCCATCGATGCCGTGAACGGTTCATCGATCCGCTGGGCAACGTCGCCGTCTGCCAGCCGGCTCAGGCCATCTGCAAGCACGTCCACCGCATGCTGCAGCTCGCGCGCCTGGCGTTCCTTCTCGTCGCGCTCGAGTTCTTCGCGCTCGCGCGCTTCGCGCTGGCGTGCTTCCGCGGCGTCGCGCTCCTCGTTGACCTTGCGGATCGTGTTTTCGCGGAAGAGCTGGAAAGCGTCGGCGATCTCGCCGATTTCGTCGCGGCGGCCGAGCCCCGGTATCTCCACGTCCAGTTCGCCGGAGGCGAGTGCGCGCATCGAACGCGCCGTGCGGGAGATGGGAAGAGCGACGGAACGCCAGACGAGGAAGCCGGACGCCAGAACGGCAAGCAGGACCCCGCCGACCGCCACCATGACCATGCGTTCGATCGAGGTCGTGGCGTTGATGCGCGCAGCACTCACTTCACCGCGCACGTTCTCGATCTCCGCGCGGATGCGGTCGAAGACCGGCTCGATCGCCGAAAAGCTCTCCGACACCTCTGCATCAAGCTCCTGGCTGCGCGCTGAAGCGTCGGCAAAATCCTTGAAGGTCGCCTCATAGGCATCCAGCGTCGCCATAACCGCCGTATGGCCACTCGAGGAGCCGAAAACACCGCCGGGGCGGGAGCGCAGGGTGTCGATTGCCTCGGCCACGCGGGCGCGGTTCTGCTCGCTTGGCGTGACCACGAAATCCTTTTCGCGGTTGAAGATTTGCGCCACATCGACCTTCAGCGCGGGATAGGGAATGCGCGCGAGCTGCTCGGAGAGAAAGCCGGTTGCCGCGCGGAGCTCGCTTTGCAGGCCCTTTTCGGCACTCACGCCGAGCCGTCGGGTCACCTCCACGGCTTCGCCAAACGCCTGGAGATAGCGCTGGTAACCCTGTGTCAGAACGCCTTCGCCGGGCAAGTCGCGCTGCTGGTTGCGAGCGATGATCGCCTCGATCGTTTCGAGCGACCTGGCGACCTCTCCACTGCGCGCCGCATGCATCTCGACGTATTTCTCGTCACGGCTCAGGAAGAAATCCTTTTCGTTCCGACGCAGTTCGAGGAGACCGATCTGAAGCTCGCTGGTCACCGCTGCGGCCTGGTTCGCCTGAGAAGCCGTCGCATCGATCTGACTGATGAGACTGCGCTCGTAGACAAGAAGCCCGGCAACGGCCAGCACACCGACTACGCCCACCAGGGCAATCAGTGCGATGCGATGGGAAATGCGAAACGCGAACAGGTTCATGGTCGAGCCTTCGGAGCGGCATCCGATGACCGAAGCGGTCCCGGGCATGGAAATCTGATGAGATAAGGTCTGGAATGCCGGGGCCGGCGGAGGTTCGACATCATGTCTGGCCGGGCGATGCGTGCCCGGACCCTCGCCGCCAGAAGACGCGCAATAGATTAAATCTCGGTGAACCGCCGAGATGTCGCTAGATTGGCCTTTCCCGCTACGGGGCTAGTCTTTCCAGACGATGACGTCCTCGACCGGCTTGCGCTTGATGTCGGGCACCTTGGCCTCGTCGGCGGGATAGCCGGCCACTAGCAGGATCAGCGCCTTTTCGTGCTCCGGCCTGCTGCAGATCTCGTTCAGAAAGCCCATCGGCGACGGTGTATGGGTCAGCGTCGCAAGACCGGCATTGTGCAGGCTGGCGATCAGCAGGCCAGTCGCGATGCCGACCGATTCCGGGACGTAATAGTGCTTGGCGCGTTTGCCATCCGGACCTAGCCCGTAGCGCTGCGCGAAGATGGCAATCAGCCAGGGCGCGGTCTCGAGGAACGGCTTGTCTGCATCGGTGCCAAGCGGTGCGAGCGCATCCAGCCATTCGGTCGATGCGCGGCCGCTATAGAAATCGCGCTCCTCCTTTTCGGCTGCCACCCTGATCTGGCTTTTGAGTCCGGGCTCATTGATGCACACGAACGTCCACGGCTGCTGATTTGCGCCCGATGGGGCTGTGGCAGCCGTCATCACGCAGTCCTCGATCAGTTCCCTGGGCACGGTGCGCGAGGAGAAATCGCGCACCGTGCGTCGCCTGTCCATCAACGTGCGAAAATCGGCTGCGCGTGTCGACATTTCTTCCGGCGAGTAGCCGGCGAAGGCCAAGGGTTTGTGCATAGCGAGCATCGACGGTTTCCTCCCGTTTTCCGCATGCAATCATGACCGCAACGCAAAGAAAAGGCCCGGATTTGAACCGGGCCTTCATGAAAGTTGCAGCGGACTGTCTCTATTCAGCCGCTTCTTGCAGCCGGGGCGCGGCGCTCAGCGTGCTTGCGTCGACATGGGCTTCGAACTTGCCAAAGTTGTCGATGAACATTCCAACCAGGCGCTTGGCCTGGCGGTCGTAGGCCTCCTTGTCCGCCCAGGTCGACCGCGGATCGAGGATCGACGCATCCACGCCCGGCACCGAAACCGGCACCTCGAAGCCGAAATTGGCGTCGGTGCGGAATTCCGCCTCGTTCAGGGAGCCGTCAAGCGCGGCCGAAAGCAGCGCCCTGGTCGCCTTGATCGGCATGCGGCTGCCGACACCGTAGGCGCCGCCTGTCCAGCCGGTGTTGACCAGCCAGCAGTCGACGCGGTGGCGCGCAATGAGATCGCGCAGCAGGTTGCCGTATTCGGAAGGATGACGCGGCATGAACGGTGCGCCGAAGCAGGTAGAGAAGGTCGCCTCGGGCTCGGTGACGCCCTTTTCCGTCCCGGCGACCTTGGCGGTGTAGCCCGAAAGGAAGTGATACATCGCCTGAGCCGGCGTCAGTCTGGCGATGGGCGGCATCACGCCGAATGCGTCGGCGGTCAGCATGATGATGTTCTTCGGATGACCAGCCCGCCCCGTGGCGCTGGCATTGGGGATGAAGTCGAGCGGATAGGCGCAGCGTGTATTCTCGGTGAGCGAGCCGTCGTCGAAGTCCGGCACGCGGTTGTCGTCCAGCACCACGTTCTCGAGTACGGTGCCAAAGCGCCGCGTCGTCGCGAAAATCTCGGGCTCTGCTTCGGCCGAAAGCTTGATGGTCTTGGCGTAGCAGCCGCCTTCGAAATTGAAGATTCCGTCTTCGCCCCAGCCATGTTCGTCGTCGCCGATGAGCGTGCGTCGTGGATCGGCCGAAAGCGTGGTCTTGCCGGTGCCGGACAGGCCGAAGAACACGGCCGCGTCGCCTTGCGGCCCTTCATTGGCCGAGCAGTGCATGGGCATCACACCGCGCGCCGGCAGCAGGTAGTTCAGCGCGGTGAAGACCGACTTCTTCATCTCGCCGGCGTAAGACGTGCCGCCGATCAGCACCACCATGCGTGCGAAGTCGATCGCGATGACTGTCTCGGTCCTGCAGCCATGTCGGGCAGGATCGGCCCTGAACGACGGCAGGTCGATGATCGTCATCTTGGGCGCGAAGCTGGAAAGGGCCTCGCGCGCGGGGCGGATCAGCAGATTGCGGATGAAATGCGAATGCCAGGCATATTCCGTGACGACACGCGTCGGCAGGCTGTTCGCCTCGTCCGCGCCGCCAACGAGATCCTGGACGTAGAGATCGAGTTTCGCTGCATGAGCGAGGAAGTCGTCGTGCAGGAGCGCAAACTGCTCCGGCGACATTGGCTTGTTGTTGTCCCACCAGACCTGCGCGTCGGTGTGCGCATCCCGCACGACGAACTTGTCTTTCGGGGAACGGCCCGTGTGCTGTCCCGTTGTGGCAACAAGTGCACCGTGGGCCGTCAGTCTCGCTTCGCCACGGCGAAGCGCGTGCTCGACCAGCTCGGCGGGACCAAGATTGTAGTGAACGGTGCCCGAGGTCTTCAAACCGCAGGTGTCGATCCCATTGTCGGGATTGCGCAGGCCGATTTCTGTCATCTCTACCACCAAGGACCGGAGCCGAACCGAGATACTTTCCCCTCCCGCCGCTGCTGCAAAAAACGCGCCGATCTGGAGGTGAAAGGTTGAGAAACAGAAAAGCTCATTGATTTCAAATCATTAATCGATTTAAAGATTTTCAGTTCTGTTTAAATCGGTTGTAACTGTTTAAATCTTCCGGCGGCCGATACATATTGGCCGAAGACTGACAGGCCGGCGAAGCGGAAGGACCGCTTGCCTTTATCGCGCCGGACGTGCATGCGGGGAACAGGCATGCCACAATTTGTACCCAATTTGTCCGTCTACAGCCCCTTCTCGATGCAGGAAGGGACACCCGCTCATGAGGGAGCCAATTGAAATGGCAACGATCGCGCTTGTCGATGACGACCGGAACATCCTGACGTCAGTTTCGATCGCGTTGGAGTCCGAAGGCTATCGCGTCGAGACCTATACCGACGGCGCCTCCGCGCTTGAGGGTCTTTCCGCGCGCCCGCCCAATCTCGCCATCTTCGATATCAAGATGCCCCGCATGGACGGGATGGAGTTGCTGCGGCGCTTGCGCCAGAAGAGCGACATGCCTGTCATCTTTCTCACGTCCAAGGATGACGAGATCGACGAACTCTTCGGGCTCAAGATGGGCGCCGACGATTTTATCCGCAAACCGTTCTCGCAAAGGCTGCTCGTCGAGCGTGTCCGTGCCGTACTGCGCCGTGCCAATGCGCGCGAGGCAGGCGTCAAGACCCCCGGCCAGCAGGCGCGCTCGCTGGAGCGCGGCCAGCTTGTCATGGACCAGGAGCGTCACACCTGCACGTGGCGGGGCGAACCGGTTACGCTGACGGTCACTGAATTCCTTATCCTGCATTCGCTGGCGCAGCGACCCGGCGTGGTCAAGAGCCGCGATGCGCTTATGGATTCTGCTTATGACGAGCAGGTCTATGTCGACGACCGCACCATCGACAGCCACATCAAGCGGCTGCGCAAGAAGTTCAAGGCCGTCGACGACGATTTCGACATGATCGAGACGCTTTATGGGGTAGGCTACCGCTTCCGCGAGGCATGATGCTCGCGGGGTAGGCTACTGCAGGGCTGAATGGCGGCAGACATCGAAAGAGGCGTCACCGGGGCAAAGTCCGAGGTGAAGCGCGGGTCCAGGCCCTTGAGCCGGCACGTTCTGGTGCCGGTCAGGCGGGTGCTGGGCCATTATGTCTTCTCCAGCCTGACGCGCCGTATCCTCGTTCTGAACCTGGCCGCGCTCGGCGTCATGGTTGTCGGCATTCTCTACATCAACCAGTTTCGCGACGGGCTCGTTCAGGCGCGGATCGAAAGCCTGATGATCCAGGGCGAGATCATCGCCAGCGCGATTGCCGCGTCGGCGACGGTCGAGACCGATTCGATCACCATCGATCCCGAGAAACTCCTGGAGCTTCAAGCGGGAGAAAGCCTGCCGCCGGGGTCGGGGCAACTGGACAGCCTGCACTTCCCCATCAACCCGGAGCGGGTCGCGCCGGTCCTGCGTCGCCTGATTTCGCCGACGCTGACGCGGGCGCGCATTTTCGACCGCGACGCCAATCTGCTGCTCGATTCCCGCGCGCTCTATTCGCGCGGCCAGATCCTGCGTTACGGCCTTCCGCCCGTTGAGGAAGAAAAACCGGGCCTGCTGGAGCGGGCCGAAAAGCTTCTGCTCAGCCTCTTCCGGCGCTCCGACCTGCCACTTTACCACGAACAGCCTGGCGGCAGCGGCACAGCCTATCCCGAAGTCATGCAGGCCCTGCAGGGCAGTCCGTCCTTCATCGTGCGCCGCAGCGATCAGGGGGAGCAGATCGTTTCCGTCGCCGTGCCGGTCCAGCGCTTCCGGGCCGTGCTCGGCGTGTTGATGCTGTCGACCCAGGGTGGGGACATCGACAAGATCGTGGCCGCCGAGCAGCGCGCCATCCTCAGGGTTTTCGGCGTGGCTGCGCTGGTCAACGCCATCCTTTCCATGTTGCTGGCTTCCACGATCGCAAATCCGCTGCGCCGCCTGGCGGCGGCCGCCGTCAGGGTGAGGCGCGGCGTGAAGAACCGTGAGGAGATTCCCGACTTCTCGGACAGGCAGGATGAAATCGGCAATCTGTCCGTGGCGCTGCGGGACATGACGAACGCGCTCTATGCGCGCATCGAGGCGATCGAGAGTTTTGCCGCCGATGTCAGCCATGAACTGAAGAACCCGCTTACATCGCTGCGCAGCGCGGTCGAAACCTTGCCACTGGCCAAGACGGAGGAGTCGCGGGCGCGCCTTCTTGAGGTGATCCAGCATGATGTTCGCCGCCTCGACAGGCTCATCACCGACATCTCGGATGCATCGCGTCTCGATGCTGAGCTCGCCCGCGAGGATGGTCGTCGTGTCGACCTGCTGAAACTGATTACCGAAATCGCTGAGGCCTCTCGCGAGGCACGCCGTGAGAAGAAGAACGTGGCGATCGAGGTTCGCACCGCCAAGAAGGATCAGCCGGCGCGCGATTTCTTTGTCGCAGGTCACGATCTGCGGCTTGGCCAGGTGCTCACGAACCTGATCGAAAACGCGCGTTCCTTCGTACCGGAAGACGAAGGACGCATCGTCATCACGCTGTCGCGCACGACGCGGCACGTGGTCGTCACTGTCGAAGACAACGGCCCGGGTATTACCGTCGACGATATCGAGCGGATCTTCGAGAGGTTCTACACCGATCGTCCCTCGAGCGAGGCGTTCGGCCAGAATTCGGGACTGGGCCTGTCAATCAGCCGTCAGATCGTCGAAGCGCACGGCGGCCGCCTCACCGCCGAGAATATTCCAGGCGCAAAGCCAGGTCAGTACCAGGGTGCGCGCTTCATCGTCACCTTGCCCGCCGAAGCCTGATGGGCCGGACCAATCTTCACGCGACCGCACTCGTGGCTGGGGAAAGCGGCCTCCTGATTACCGGGCGCTCGGGCGCCGGGAAATCGCTGCTGGCTGCCGGTCTTGTTGAGACCCTGAATGCCCGCGGAGACTTCGCGGTGCTGGTTTCGGACGATCAGGTCTGGGTGGAGAGTTTTGGGGCACGTCTTATTGCCGAAGCGCCCGATACGATCGCCGGCATGATCGAGTTGCGCGGGTATGGGCCGGCGCGGGCTGCGTCCGAGAAGCGGGCGGTGATGGACCGAATGGTGGCACTGGTCGAACCCGCCGCCGCGCCGCGCTATCGCGAAGCGATGTCCGAAACGGTGCTCGGCGTTTGTCTGCCGTGCCTCGCGCTGCCGGAACGTAATGTCGAGGCGAACGTCCCGGCCATTCTCGCCTGGTTAGCCGGCGAGCCGGGGTAGCTGGTCCGTTTGTTGCCAGACTTTGCGCAAAACTGCGGCAATTTGGCCTTGTTTGGTGCAAATTTGGGCTTGTCAAAGGTTAAACCGCTGACAAGATAGCGCACCTTGCCGTCTGGCTCCGCGCGCCGCGTTATCCGGAAGCAGGGGTTTGGGGCAAAGTCGGATTGCGCGGGTCACGAATGGCAGCGCAAGCGCGTGTGACGGGAGTGATTGTTGATCAATTCTGATGATGCCGGTGGCTATTGTAGGCCCGGCGAGGACTCCTCGAAACGATCATCGCCTGTTCAACGTTCCCGCATCTGCCGGGGCTGGTTGCCGGCATGATCGGTCTCGTACTCGTCACGCATGGCCGCCTGGCCGAGGAATTTCGTCACGCGGTCGAACACGTCGTGGGCCCGCAGAAAAACTTCGAGACCGTCTCGATCGGCGCTGACGATGATATGGAGCAGCGTCGCACCGACATTGTAGATGCCGTCGCGCGCGCGGACACCGGGACAGGTGTGATCATATTGACCGATATGTTCGGCGGCACGCCCTCCAATCTCGCTATATCCGTGATGAGCTCCGGCAAGGTCGAGGTGATCGCCGGCGTGAACCTGCCGATGCTGATCAAGCTGACCAGCGTGCGGGCCGGTGACGATATGGCGACAGCTCTTCAGGAAGGCCAGATGGCAGGCCGTAAATACATCAATGTCGCGAGCCAGCTCTTGAGCGGTAAATGACCGGCGTAATCAGCAGGGACCTCACGATAGTCAACAAGCGCGGGCTGCATGCGCGCGCCTCCGCCCGTTTCGTCCAGCTTGTCAGCGGCTACGACGCGGCAGTGGCGGTCGAAAAGGATGGCGTGAAGGTCGGCGGCACGTCCATCATGGGGTTGATGATGCTGGCCGCAAGCCCTGGTTGCACCATCAGCGTCAGCGCAAGCGGGCCCCAGGCCGCGGAGCTGATGGACGCGCTTGCCGATCTGGTCGCCTCCCGTTTCGGCGAGGAGTGCTGACGCCAGCGCTTCACATGCACGGATAAAGATTTCTTTATGTCCTATTGCCGCAAATGCGGTTTTCTGCTACTCGGCGGGCCAGACTTGCGCGCCCTGTATACACGCCCGAGCGCGCTGATTTCACCGGATTTGGAGTGAACGCCATGAGCGCGCAGGATTATATCGTCGCTGACATTTCCCTTGCGGACTGGGGCCGCAAGGAGATCGAGATCGCTGAAACGGAAATGCCCGGCCTGATGGCCAGCCGCGAGGAGTTCGGCGAAAGCCAGCCGCTCAAGGGCGCGCGCATCACCGGCTCCCTCCACATGACCATCCAGACCGCCGTGCTGATCGAGACGCTGCAGGCGCTCGGCGCCGAAGTACGCTGGGCCTCGTGCAACATCTTCTCGACGCAGGACCACGCCGCCGCCGCCATTGCCGCCGCCGGCACCCCGGTCTTCGCGGTCAAGGGCGAGACCCTGACCCAGTATTGGGAATATACCGACCGCATCTTCCAGTGGGCCGATGGCGGCCTCTCCAACATGATCCTCGACGATGGCGGCGATGCCACCATGTACATCCTGATCGGCGCCCGCGCGGAAGCAGGCGAGGATGTGCTTTCCAAGCCGGGCAACGAGGAGGAGGAAATCCTCTTCGCGCAGATCAGGAAGCGCATGGAAGCGACGCCCGGCTTCTTCACCAAGCAGCGTCAGGCGATCAAGGGCGTCACCGAAGAGACGACCACCGGCGTCAACCGCCTTTATCAGCTCCAGAAGAAGGGGCTGCTTCCGTTCCCGGCCATCAACGTCAACGACTCGGTCACGAAGTCCAAGTTCGACAACAAGTACGGCTGCAAGGAATCGCTGGTCGACGGCATTCGCCGCGCGACCGACACGATGATGGCCGGCAAGGTCGCGGTCGTCTGTGGGTACGGTGATGTCGGCAAGGGCTCATCCGCCTCGCTGCGCGGCGCAGGCGCACGCGTCAAGGTCACCGAGGTCGATCCGATCTGCGCCCTGCAGGCTGCGATGGACGGCTACGAGGTCGTCACGCTGGACGACGCCGCCGCGAGCGCCGACATCGTGATCACGACGACCGGCAACAAGGACGTCATCACCATCGACCATATGCGCAAGATGAAGGACATGGCGATCGTCGGCAACATCGGCCACTTCGACAACGAGATTCAGGTCGAGGCGCTGCGTAATCTCAAGTGGACCAACGTCAAGCCGCAGGTCGACCTGGTCGAGTTTCCGGGCGGCAACCGCATCATCCTGCTGTCGGAAGGCCGACTGCTCAATCTCGGCAACGCCACCGGCCATCCGAGCTTCGTGATGTCGGCGTCCTTCACCAACCAGGTGTTGGCGCAGATCGAACTCTGGACCAAGGGCGAGCAGTACAAGAACGAGGTCTATGTGCTGCCAAAGCACCTCGACGAGAAGGTCGCCCGGCTGCATCTGGACAAGGTCGGTGCAAAGCTCACCGAGCTGTCCAGCGAACAGGCCGCATATATCGGTGTGACGCAGCAGGGCCCGTACAAGCCCGAACACTACCGCTACTGATTTATTAACCATTCACCACAATATATTGAGGCCGGGCGATTGACTTTGTCGCCCGGTCTTTTTTTGCGCGCCGTTCGCCTTCACGGCGATTCGGTCACACGGTACAGTGATGTGATTCGTGACGCGTCCGTTTCTGGTGAGGGGAAACCGAAAGGGGTGCGTCCATTCTTGGCGAATCTGGCGCTCGTGCGGCGGAGAGGACATTTGAAGATGCCAGGCGGGCAGCGACTGGATGCGGAGAAATCCGGCACCGGCGACCGGAGCGATTCCAGCGTCGGTCCGGGATTGCGTGTGAAGCGACGGAAGCTGGTTGCCGTTCGCCTGTCGGCGCTTCTGGGCACTGTTTGGTCGTCCTCGGCGCTCGCGCAGGAAAACGCGATCCAGCTCGCAACCAAGATACCAGTCAGCACCATGGACGTCGTCCAGCTTGCGCTGTTCGCGGGTATTACCGGAGCGGCCATCCTGTCGGCGATCCTGCTGATACGCGAACGGGCCCGCACGGCCAGCGAGAATGTGAGCCTTCGCGAACGTGTGGCCGAGATCGGCAATGCGCTCCAGCGCGCAGAGGCCTTGCTGAACCTGAAGGATCAGCGCATCCTCGTCTGGTTCGGCGACGAACGGAAACCGGAGCTCGTTGGCTCCCTCTCCCGCGCTGATGCCCCCGAGGATCGGGCCACGTTTCTGGCGTTTGGCAAATGGCTTGCCCCGCGCAGCGCCGCCCGTCTTGAGCGCGCAATTTCCTCCTTGCGGGAGGAAAAGCAGACCTTCGATCTCGTCGTCGAGACCAACAAGAGGGCTTTCCTAGAGGTACAGGGACGCATCTCCGCCAACCATGTCGCGGTGCGTTTTCTCACACTTTCCGATGCACGGCGCGAACATGCGGAATTGCGCATCGAGCATCAGCAACTGCGCGGCGAGCACGAAACGGTCCTGAAGCTTCTGGATGCGCTCGCGATGCCGGCCTGGCTACGCGGCGGCGACGGCAGGCTGCAATGGGTGAATGCGGCCTATGCGCAGGCGGTGGAAGCAGCAAACGCTGCGGCAGCCATCCACGAAAGCCGCGAATTCCTTGGAACCAGCGCACGCGAGCAGATCGCGCGCGACCACCTTTCGTCGCCCGTCTTCGCGCAACGCCTGTCGACCGTGATCGGCGGCGATCGGCGCATCTTCACGGTTACGGACGTGGTCGACGGCGAGGGTTCCGCAGGGCTGGCTTGCGATGTCAGCGATGTCGAAACGATCCGCGAGGAGCACGAGCGTACGGTCCGCAGCCATGCCGATACGCTTGACCAGCTCAACACGGCGGTCGCGATATTCGATACGGACCAGAAGCTGCGCTTCTTCAACCAGGCCTTCCAGAAGCTCTGGGAGCTCGATCTGTCCTTCCTGGAAAGCCGGCCCGACAACACGTTGCTGCTCGACAGGTTGCGCAGCGACGGCAAGCTTGCCGAACAGCCCGAATGGCGCCGCTGGAAGGAGAACCTGCTGGGGGCCTATCGCGCCGTGGAGCCGCAGGAGCATCTGTGGCACCTGCCCGATGGCCGTACCCTGCGTGTCGTCGCCAACCCGCAGCCCAATGGCGGCGTCACCTGGGTGTTCGAGAACCTCACCGAGAAGATCAATCTGGAAAGCCGCTACAACACGATCGTGCGGGTCCAGGGCGTCACGCTCGACAATCTCGCGGAGGGCGTCGCCGTGTTCGGCCCGGATGGGCGCGTGCGGCTCTCCAATCCGGCTTTCGCGAACCTTTGGGGCATGCCCGAGGGGCTGGTGAAGGCCGGCACGCATATCTCCGTGATCCGCGCTGCTTGCCAGACGCTCGCCAAGGCGAGCCCCTGGAGCGAACTCGCCGCCGCAGTGACCGGCTTCGACGAGGATCGTCAGGACCGCCACGGCCAGGTCGAGCTCAATGATGGCAACGTACTCCGCTTCGCGGTTATCCACCTGCCGAACGGGCAGGTGATGACGACGTTCATCGATGTGACCGACAGTGTGAACGTCGAGCGCATGCTCAAGGACAAGAACGAGGCTCTCGAGCGGGCCGACCAGCTCAAGAACGATTTCGTCCGCCACGTCTCCTACGAGCTGCGTTCGCCGCTGACGAGCATCAGCGGGTTCACCGAATTGCTGGCTCAGGAGACGGCCGGGCCGCTCAATCCGCGCCAGCGCGACTATGTCGACCACATCGCCTCCTCGTCTTTCGAACTGGAGACAATCGTGGACGACATCCTCGACCTGGCCACCATCGATGCCGGCATCATGGAGCTGGAGATCAGCGAGGTTGTCATCGAGCGTACGGTGCGCTCCGCAGCAGATCTCGTGGCCGAGCGGCTGCGCGAACATTCCATTGCACTGGACATCGAACTGGAGCAGGCCCCGGCCTCATTCCACGCAGATGAAAACCGCCTCCGGCAAATTCTGTTCAATCTGCTCAGCAACGCTGCCAATTATGCGCCGGAAGGATCGACGATACAGCTGACCTGCATGCGCGATCCGGCGGGCGTCGCTTTCAGGGTTCATGACGACGGGCCGGGCATCCCGCCCGATGTGCTCGACGGAATCTTCCGTCGGTTCGAGCCGCATGCCAATGGCGGTCGCGAGCGCGGCGCCGGACTTGGCCTGTCGATCGTCAAAAGCTTTGTCGAGCTGCATGATGGTTCGATCGAGATCGATACCGGTGAAGGCCGCGGCACGACGGTCATCTGCCGCTTCCCCATGGCGCCGGAAGGATTCCGGGAGGCGGCGGAATAGCGTTCATGGTCGAGCGCTCGATCGAACTGGATCTGCCGGACGAGATCGCCTCGTCCATCCTTGGCGAAGACCTGGCTGCGATGCTGCGCCCCGGTGACGTGCTGGCGCTTCACGGCGATCTAGGGATGGGCAAGACGACGCTCGCACGCGCAATCATCCGCGGCCTGTACGGGGAGCCGGATCTGGAGGTTCCTAGCCCGACCTTCACGCTCGTGCAGGCCTACCAGGCGCGTTTTCCGATCCACCACTTCGACCTCTATCGTCTGACCGCCGCGGATGAATTCGAGGAGCTGGGTTTCGACGAGGCGGTCCGCGATGGCGTGGCGTTGATCGAATGGCCGGAACGCGCGGAAGAAAGATTGCCCGGCGACGCCGCCGCGGTTGTCCTTTCCGAACATGGAGCCGGCCGGCGCGCGCGCATTACAGGCCCGGCAGAGTTCATGGCGCGGCTCGACCGGTCTCTGGCCATCCGCGGGTTCCTCGACCGGTCCGGATATCGCGGGGCGACCCGCGCCTATCTGGTTGGAGATGCTTCTGCGCGCGCTTACGAAACCATATCTCTCGAGCAAGCCGCGCCGGTCATCCTGATGAACGCGCCACGTCCGCCGTCGGGTCCACCAGTCCGCGACGGCAAGCCCTATGCGCAGATCGCACATATATCGGAATCGGTGGTCCCGTTCGTCGCCATCGCACGGGCGCTGCGTGACAAGGGCTTCTGCGCTCCGGAGGTCTACGCATCGGATTTCGAGCGGGGGCTGTTGCTGATCGAGAATCTCGGCAGCGAGGGTGTTCTCGATGCCGACGGCGAGCCGATAGGCGAGCGCTATCTTGCTTCGGCTGAACTTCTGGCAGGCATACATCGCCACGAATGGCAGCCGCAGATCGAGGCTGCGCCAGGCACAGTCCACACGATCCCGCCCTTCGATCGCGACGCCCTTTCGATCGAGAGCGAACTGCTTGTCGACTGGTATCTGCCCCATATTGCCGGCCGCCCGGCAGCGGATGCGGAACGCGTGGCCTTCTCGCAGGCGTGGGGCGCCGTGTTCGACACGCTCGAACACTGCGAGAAAAGCATCCTTCTCCGCGATGTCCATTCTCCCAACATCATCTGGCGGGAGGATCGTTCGGGTAGCGATCGCATCGGGCTCATCGACTTCCAGGATGCCATGATCGGCCCATCCGCCTACGATGTCGCATCGCTCGCCATGGACGCCCGGGTCACGATCCCGGCGGAACTGGAAAACGCAATTGTCGAGGCATATGTCGCCGCGCGCCAGGCGCAGGGCGGCTTCGACCGGCAGGCTTTCGAGGCGGCCTATGCCATCACGGCCGCGCAGCGCAACACGAAGATCCTCGGCATCTTCGTGCGTCTCGATGTCCGCGATGGCAAGCCCGGCTATCTGAAGCACCTGCCTCGCATTCGTTCTTATGTAGCCCGCGCCATCACGCATCCTGCGCTGCGCCCGGTGCGTGACCTTTATGCGGAGCTCGGTATCCTATGAAGACGGCGATGGTTATGGCTGCCGGGCTCGGCAAGCGGATGCGACCGCTGACCGACACCATGCCGAAGCCGATGATAAGCATAGCCGGCAAAACCCTGCTCGACCGCGGCCTTGACGCCTTGGCTCAAGCGGGGGTGGAGAAGGCGGTGGTCAATGTCCACTACCTGCCACGGCAGATCATCGATCATGTGGGCCAGCGCAGCCGACCGCATATCGTCGTGTCCGACGAGAGTGGATTGCTGCTCGATTCCGCAGGCGGCATTGTCAAGGCGTTGCCCGAACTTGGGGCCGAGCCCTTCTTCATTCTCAACGCCGATACGTTCTGGATCGATCGTGACGGCCAGGATCTCGAGCAGCTTGCACTTGCGTGGGACGGCACGCGCATAGATATTCTTCTCATGCTCGCCCGACCCGACGATGCCACCGGACATAGCGGCTCGACAGATTTTCTGCTCGACGCCGAAGGCAGGCTTGCGCGCGCCCGCGGCGCGCCGGAGGGCCTGATCTATGCCGGGGCGGCAATCGTGCATCCCCGCATCTTTGAGGGCGCGGCTGCGGAGCCGCATTCGCTCAACATCTATTTCGACCGCGCCATTGCGGCTGGCCGGCTGTTTGGCATGTCCATGCGCGGCCACTGGATCACCGTCGGCACGCCGGATGCGGTCGCAGCGGCGGAAGCCGCGATAGCGCGCCATGGCGGGTCATGACCGGCCGCCCTGCGCCGCGCGTTTTCACCATTCCACCCGGCCAGCCGTTCCTGCCGACACTGGCTGACGCTATCCTGTCGGGCCGTCTGGTGCCGGGCTTTGCCGTTGATGGCGATCCGCTCAAACTGGCTTCGGCCACCATCTACCTGCCAACACGCCGTGCCGCCCGCGCGCTTCGCAGCGCGTTCGTCGACCGACTTGGCGGCGTGTCCGCCATCCTGCCGACGATCCGGCCGCTGGGCGAGTTCGATGAGGACGCTGCGATATTCGAGGGCGGACAAGCCGACGAACTGACGCTGGCGCCGCCGATCGAACCGCTCGACCGCATTCTGCTCCTGAGCCCACTGGTTCAGGCCTGGAAGCGCCGCCTGCCTGCCCATGTGGCCGCGCTGTTCGACGAAGAGGTGGTGGTGCCGGCCTCGTTGGCCGATGCGATCTGGCTGGCGCGCGATCTTGCCGCGCTGATGGACGAGATCGAGACCGGCGGTGCGGAATGGAATCGCCTCACGCAGCTCGTGCCGGAAGATCTTGCCAACTGGTGGCAGGTGACGCTCGAATTCCTGCAGATCGTCACCGGCGCTTGGCCCGACCTTCTGAGAGAACGCGACCGTTCCAACCCGGCAGCGCATCGCAATGCGACGATCCTCGCCGAGGCCGAGCGTCTTGCGGGCAATCCGCCGGTTGGCCCGGTGATCGCTGCCGGCTCCACAGGCTCGATACCCGCGACAGCGCAGTTGCTGGCAGCCATCTCGCGGCTTCCCCAAGGCGCGGTCGTGCTGCCCGGGCTGGACTTGGTGCTCGACGAGGCAAGCTGGCGCGAGATTGGCCGGCCTGATAGCCCGCCCGCCAGCTTCGGACACCCACAGGCCGGCCTGAAAAAGCTGCTCGGCGTATTGGGTCTCGGCCGCGATCACGTGGTCGAGGTCGCCACGTCGCTTCCGTTCGTTGCCGCTCGCATCGCGGCGGTCAACGAAGCGCTTCGTCCCGCCGAGACGACAGACGCCTGGATTCGCAATCGCGATGCGGCAACGCCGGAAGCGTTCGAAGGCGTTCGCCTCGTCGAAGCCGCCAACGAACGCGAAGAGGCACTGGCGATAGCGGTGGCGTTGCGGCTGGCCATTGCGGACGGAAACAGATCGGCGGCACTGGTAACCGGTGATCGCGAACTAGCGCGGCGGGTGGCGGGCGAACTGCGCCGTTTCGGGATCGAGGCGGACGATTCCGGCGGCACCCCGCTGGTCCTGACGCCGCCCGCATCATTGTTCCGGCTGATGCTTCAGACCGCTTTCACGCCGGGCGATCCGGTTTCGATCATGGCGCTTCTCAAGCATCCGCTGCTGCGGGCGGGTCTGGGTCGCGAGCGGGTCCGGGACGGCTCGGAAACGATAGATCTGATCGCGCTGCGCGGCGGGACCGGAAGGCCGGACATCGCCAGTCTGGGCGCGGATTTCGAACGCCAGTTCGAGGAACGTCGCGCGAACCCGAGAAAGCCGCCCTGGCTCGCACGCCTTCGAGGGGATCAGGTAGACGCGGCGCAGCTCCTGCTCGTCAAGGTCGCCGAGGCCATGACTGCGCTGTCTGCCTTGCGCGGCAATGACGTGCCGATTGCCGCGCTCGTCCGGGCGTCGGTCGAGTGCTTCGAAGCGCTTGGCCGCGACGCCGATGGATCGCTGACAGAACTTTATCGCGGCGATGCGGGCGAGGCCTTCGCTTCTTTCCTGCGCTCACTGGCCGGCACCAGCGTCTCGCTCGATGTGGAGGCAGGACAGTGGCCGGACGTGTTCGAGGCCCTGATCGCCGGCGCCACGGTCAAACCCTCGGTCACGGGCGACAGCCGCATCGCGATCTGGGGGGCACTTGAAGCTAGGCTCCAGTCGGTCGACACGCTCGTGATCGGCGGCCTCAACGAAGGTTCCTGGCCCCGCAAGGCGGAGCCCGATCCGTTCATGTCGCGGTTCATGAAGGCCGGCATGGAGCTGGAGCCGCCGGAACGGCGTATCGGTCAGGCCGCGCACGATTTCGTCATGGCAATGGGCGCGCCCGAAGTGGTACTGAGCCGCGCGGCGCGCGCGGGCGACGCACCCGCGCTCGCGTCTCGCTGGCTGCAGAGGCTGAAGACATTTGCCGGCGAAGAAGCCGTCGAATCCATGGCTGCCCGCGGTCGCACCCTGCTCGAATGGGCGCGCGAGCTGGACAAGGCCGAGCCCGTCCCCTTTGCGCCGCGGCCTTCACCCAAGCCGCCGCTTGCGCTGAGGCCGCAGCGTTTCTCCGTCACTGAGATCGAGACCCTGCGCCGGGACGCCTATGCGGTCTATGCACGGCGCATCCTGAAGCTGGAGCCGCTGGAGCCTCTGTTGCGCGACCCCGGAGCGGCGGAACGCGGCACGCTGTTCCACGACATTGTGCACGCATTCGCGATGTCCGGCACCGATCCGTTTGCGCCCGAGGCGGAAGCGAGTCTGATCGAGATCGGCCGAGAGCTGTTCGATCGCGCAGCACTTCCGGCCGACATCGACGCAGTCTGGTGGCCGCGCTTCGTGCGCATGGCGAGCCACTTCATCGTGTGGGAGCGGGGACGGCCACCGGGCATAAAGGGCAGGCTCGCCGAGGTGAAGGCAGACGCCACGCCTGTCGGCGTGACTGGCATCTCGCTTTCCGGGCGTGCCGACCGTATCGATCTGCGGGCAGCCGGCATGGCCGACATCATCGACTTCAAGACTGGATCGCCCCCTTCCAAGGCGCAGGCGCATACGCTCCTGTCGCCCCAACTGGCGCTGGAAGGCGCGCTCCTGATGCGCGGCGCCTTTGCCGATGCGGGCGCAGCCACGCCGGCAGAGCTCGCCCATGTGCGCATGAAGGCCAATGGCGAGGTGATCGAAGAGTCGATCCTCGAATACAACCGGCAGGTCAAATCCGCTGACCAGCTCTCGACCGAGGCGTGGGAGCGATTGGAGCGGCTGCTCGCGTATTATGGCAGCGAGACGACGGGCTATCTGTCGCGTGCCTTGCCGTTCCGCGAGGGCGACACCAGCGGCGACTACGACCATCTCGCGCGCGTGCTCGAATGGTCGGCCGGTGGGGACGGCCCGGGTGATGGGAGCGAGGGCGAATGAGCGCGCGGCTCACGGTCCCGGAGGATACGCGTACGGCGCAGGCTACGGCCTCGATGCCGGGCGTTTCGGCCTGGGTGTCGGCCAATGCCGGCTCGGGCAAGACGCACGTGCTCTCGCAGCGGGTCATCCGGCTGCTCCTCGGTGGCGCCGAGCCGTCGCGTGTCCTCTGCCTCACCTATACGCGCGCGGCAGCGGCCAACATGGCGAACCGTGTCTTTGCCAGCCTTGCCCGGTGGACCATGCTGGACGAAGACAAGTTGGCTGCCGAACTGGCCGAACTTGACGGCAGAAGCCCGGACCAGAAACGTCTTCGCTTTGCCCGCCAGCTTTTTGCCCGTGCGCTGGAGACCCCCGGCGGACTGAAAATCCAGACCATCCACGCCTTCTGCGAGGCGGTGCTGCACCAGTTCCCGCTGGAAGCGAACATTGCCGGCCATTTCCAGTTGCTGGACAGCCAGATGGAGGCGGCGCTGGTGGCCGAGGCGCGCCGCGAAATGGTCGCGCTGGCTGCCGGCGATGCGCAGCCGGAACTCGCCGAAGCGTTTGCAAGCGTGTTGGACTATGGCGGTGAAAGCGGGCTCGAGTCCCTGCTTGGTGCGATCATCGCGCAGCGTGGCGCGTTGGGCCGCTTCATCTCTAACGTGGGCGAGGGCGACACGCACTTTCGTCCATTCTTTGCCGAATTCGGATTTGCCGGCGAGGAAACGCCGGCATCCCTGGCCGAAGCCATCTGGCCCGACCCGTATTTCAATCCTGCACTGGCCAGGGCCATCGGCAGCCGGGCATCGGCGGCCGGCAAGTCGATCGCCGCGACCTTCTCCGCTGACCTTGCAGGCGCCTGCGCGCTCGCCGATCCCGTCGAGCGGCTGAAAACCTTGCGCACGATCTTCTTGACCAGGAAGGCCGGTATCTGGTCGCCGAAATCCGCGACGCGGATCATGGCCAAGGGCGTCGGCGAGTATTTTCCGGAGTTCGCGCAGGAGTTCGAACGATTTGCCGGTGCAATCGAGACGACCTGCGACCGCGTCGCGCTCCTGTCCATGCTGGAAGCCACCCGTGCGGCGCTGGTCCTCGCAGACTGGCTGATAGCACGCTACGAACGCCTCAAAAGTGCGCGCGGCTTCCTCGACTTCAATGACCTCATCGCGCGCACGGCGGCGCTGCTATCCCGCGAGGATGCCGGTGCCTGGGTGCAGTACAAGCTCGACAAGGGCATCGACCATATCCTGCTCGACGAGGCGCAGGATACGAGCCCGGACCAGTGGGCGGTCGTCAACGCGCTCGCGGCCGAGTTCTTCTCCGGACAAGGCGCGCGCGAGAACGAGAGCCGAACCGTGTTTGCGGTGGGCGACGAAAAGCAGTCGATCTATTCCTTTCAGGGTGCCGAGCCCGAGTCCTTTGCGCTCAGTGGGCGGGCCTTCCGCGATCGCGTTCTGGCGGCTCGCGGGGCGTTCGAGCAGGTCAAGCTCACCCGTTCTTTCCGTTCGACGGAGGATGTGCTTTCGGCGGTCGATCTCGTCTTTGCTTCCGAGGTGGCGCGCGACGGCCTCACCCGCGACCCCGAGCCGGTCGAGCATCTGGCCATTCGCGAGAACGCGCCGGGCCATGTCGAGCTATGGGAATCGTTAAGCCCCACCGTGGTCGAGGAGCCAGACGACTGGACCGAGGCGATCGATCATGCGTCCGCGCCCGCCGTGCGGCTCGCGCGCCAGATCGCCGACACCGTGGCACACTGGCTGTCATCGGATGAAATGATCCCGGGTCGCGGCAGACGTCTGACGCCTGGCGACGTGATGGTGCTGGTCAGGAAGCGCGATCGCTTCATCCACGCGCTTGGCCGCGAACTGAAGACGCGCGGCATTCCCGTTGCCGGCGCCGACCGGCTGATGTTGACCGGTCACATCGCCGTTCAGGACCTGATGGCGGTGGCGCGCATCGCCCTGCAACCGGAGGACGATCTCTCGCTTGCAGCATTGCTCAAGAGCCCGGCCTTCGGGTTCAGTGAAGAGATGCTGTTCGAGCTGGCTGCGAGGCGGCCGGAGGGCCGCTCCTTGCTTTCAGCGATGCGGGCCGCCGGCGAGAGTGACGACGCAATAGCCCAGGCCTGGCAAACGCTGACTCGCTGGAGAAATGAAGCCGGCTACAGGCCGCCATTCGAGTTCTTCGCCAACCTGCTTGCCCGAGATGGCTTACGCCGAAAGTTCATAGCCCGGCTGGGGCCGGAGGCGGGCGACGTGGTCGACGAGTTCCTCAATTTCTGTCTTGCCGCCGAAAGGACCGGCGTGAACAGCCTTGAGGCGCTGATTGCTTTGCTCGACGGCGGCGGCCCGGAAATCAAGCGCGAGATGGATCAGACCCGCGGCGAGGTGCGTATCATGACGGCTCATGCCGCTAAGGGGCTGGAGGCACCCGTGGTGTTTCTCGTCGACAGCGGCTCGGCGGCCTTTTCCGACAGTCACCTTCCGCGCCTCGTGCCCTTTGCCGCGCCATCCGGCGGTTGGGTCGGCAACGGGTTTCTGTGGCGCGCCACCGCCGACATGAACAACAGCTTCGCTCTCGGCTTGTCGGCATCCGCCCGTCGCAAGGCCGAGCAGGAATATCGGCGTCTCCTTTATGTGGGCATGACACGTGCCGAGGACCGGTTGGTTATCTGTGGCTACCATGGAAAGCGCGGTCAACCCGAGGGGAGCTGGCACGCGCTGGTGCGCGATGCGCTCATGGCGTCCCCGCATACGAGCGAAGTGCGGAATCCTGCCACAGGCGAAACCGTCCTGCGTTACCAAGTGACGAAAACAGGTGCGGTCGTCGCGGCGCAGGGGACCGTCGAGAAGCCGGGTTCGGCAAATCCGCCGCCGCACGCCCTGTACCAACCGTTACCACCCGCCCCTTTGTTGCCCCGCCCGCTGTCGCCGTCGGGTGCCGGTGCGACGGTCGAACGCGATGCGGACGTCGTGCCCGGGTCCCGCTCGCCGGTACTCGACGCGCCCGCCGCGCAGTCCTATGCGCTCGAGCGCGGGCTGGCGGTGCACAGGCTGCTGCAGGTTCTGCCGGCGGTACCCTTCACCGAACGCGCCGCCGCCGGGAGCCGCTATATTGCGCGCATCGGAAATGCCTGGCCGGATGGAGAGGCTGAACGACTATGGGACTCCGTCGATACCGTGCTGCACGATCCCGGTTTCGCCGCGATCTTCGAAGATGGGTCGCGCGCCGAAGTTGAAATCATGGGCCGCGTAGCGCTCGGAAGCGGAGAGCGCGCCGTCTCCGGACGCATCGACAGGCTTGTCATCACCGAAGATGCAGTGCTGATCGTCGACTACAAGACCAATCGTCCGCCGCCCGGCAGCCTGCACGAAGTGCCGGAAACGCATATCGCTCAGATGGCGCTATATAGAGCGCTTCTAGCACCGCTCTATCCGGATCGTGAAATCCGGGCTGCCCTTGTCTACACCGAGGCGCCGGTGTTGATTGCCGTGTCGGCGCAGACGATGGACGACGCGCTTGCCCGACTCACCCATGCGTGACAGAACAATGCTTGAATGGGGCTTCCGAGAGTCCCACATATCTGGCGACACAATCCTATCAAGGAGACCCACATGGCCACCGTCACCACAGACAAGAACACCTTCCAGGCCGAAGTGCTCCAGGCTTCCGAGCCTGTGGTGGTCGATTTCTGGGCAGAATGGTGCGGCCCCTGCAAGATGATTGCGCCCGCGCTCGAGGAAATTTCCACGGAACTCGGCGGCAAGGTGAAGATCGCCAAGCTGAACATCGACGAGAACCCGGAACTCGCCGCACAGTACGGTGTGCGCTCTATCCCGACGCTGATGCTCTTCAAGGACGGCGAAGTCGCCGACATGAAGGTTGGCGCCGCTCCCAAGACTGCGCTGTCGGCATGGATCGGTGGCGCCGTCGCCTGACGGTCACGCAGGTACCGACAAAAAGCCCGGCCTTAGCGCCGGGCTTTTTCTTTGATCACACAGGCGGTGTGCCGTTTTTCGCCAGCACTTCGCCGACAAGGTAGAGCGATCCCGAGATCAGGATGCGCGGGGGATGCTCCGGATCGTCCCAGGCGTCCCGCAGCAGCATCAGAGCGTTCTCGACCGATGCGACCGGTTCGGCAGCAAGCCCCGCCGCAATGGCACGGGCAGCCAGCTCGTCGTTGGGCACGCCTGCATCGCTTTCATTGACCGGCACCGTGAAGACGTGCCGCACCATGCCGACGAAGTTGTGAAAATAGCCGGTCTGGTCCTTGGTATTGATCATGCCGGCGATCAGCACCAGCGGCAGAGGCCGCTTTTCCTCCTGGTCGGCCAGTGCCTCGGCTACGGCCGCGCCTGCACCGGGATTGTGCCCACCATCGATCCAGATTTCGGCGCCGCGTGGTGCGAGGTCCACCAGCCGCCCCTCGGTCAGCTTCTGCATGCGCCCCGGCCAGTAGACGCGCGCCATCGCCGCTTCGGCAACGCGGTGGCCGATCTCGAAGCCGGCCGCCTTGACGGCGGCAATGGCTGCGGCGGCGTTGGCATATTGATGCCTGCCGGGCAGGCGTGGCGGCGTTACGTCGAACAGCCCGTCATCGTCCTGATAGATCATCCGGCCGTTTTCCTCGAAGGCCAGGAAATCCTGCCCGTAAACAAGCAACGGGCAGTCGAGGCGGTCGGCGGTTTCGATCAGGACATCGCGCGCGTCCTCGTATTCCTGCGCGCCGATGACCACCGGGCATGAGGGCTTCATGATCCCGGCCTTCTCGGCCGCGATCAACTCTACCCGATCGCCCAGATAGGCTTCATGGTCGAGCGAGATCGGCATGATGAGGCTGACCGCCGGCCTGGCGATCACGTTGGTGGCGTCGAAGCGTCCGCCCAGTCCCACCTCGACGATTGCCACGTCTGCCGGATGTTCGGAGAACAGCAGGAACATCGTCGCGGTGAGGATTTCGAAGACGGTGATCGTCTCGCCCTGATTGGCCTCGGCAACGCGGGCAACCGCGTCAGCCAGCACCGAATCCTCGACCAGCCGGCTGCCGCCGGGCGCGCCGATGCGATAGCGCTCGTGCCAGTTGACCAGGTGCGGCGAGGTATGAACGTGGCAGCTCAGACCCGATGCCTCGATCAGAGCGCGCGAAAATGCGGCGGCCGAGCCCTTGCCGTTGGTGCCGGCGATATGGATCACCGGCGGCATGCGATCCTGGGGGTTGCCCAACCGCTCCAGCAGTCGCGAAATGCGGTCCAGCGAAAGGTCGAAACCCTTCGGATGAAGGGTCATCAGGCGCTCGATCTCGCGCTCTGCGGCGTGTGCTTGCGTGGTCATCGTGACCAATCCCGGCGTCGTTGCAGGGCTTTCGACCTCAAGATCATGCTTCCGGGCGGTTCTCTACAGCCGGTTCGGCAGGCGGCGGCAGGACTTCCATCTCGGGGTCTGCCACCACCTTTTCCTTGACCAGTATCTTCAGAAGCCGCGCCACGGTTTCCTTCATCTCCAGCCGCGACACGACCATGTCGACCATGCCGTGCTCCATCAGATATTCGGAGCGCTGGAAGCCTTCGGGAAGCTTTTCGCGGATAGTCTGCTCGATCACGCGGGCGCCGGCAAAGCCGATCACCGCGCCCGGCTCGGCGATATGGATGTCGCCCAGCATGGCGTACGAAGCGGTCACGCCGCCCGTGGTGGGGTTGGTCAGCACCACGATATAGGGCAGGCCCGCTTCCTTCAGACGGTCCACGGCAACGGTCGTGCGCGCGAGCTGCATCAGCGACAGGATGCCCTCCTGCATGCGCGCCCCGCCCGAGGCCGAGAACAGCACCATCGGGCGCTTCAGTTCGACGGCGGTTTCGAACGCCTTCACGATCGCCTCGCCGGCCGCCATGCCGAGCGAACCGCCCATGAAGGCGAAATCCTGCACGGTGACGACGATCGGCAAGCCCTCGATGGCACCGGTGGCCGAAAGCACCGCGTCTTCGAGGCCGGTCTTGGTCCGGTAGTCCCGGAGGCGGTCGGTGTAGCGCTTCTCGTCCCGGAACTTCAGCGGATCGGCCGCGACCTTGGGGTTCTCGATCAGCTCGTAGGCGCCGTTGTCGAGAAACGCCTTGAGGCGTTCCTTCGCCGAAATCTTCATGTGGTAGCCGGAAGATGGGATAACCCACTGGTTCCCCTCCAGCTCGGTATGGAACACCATTTCGCCGGTCTCCGGATCCTTGATCCAGAGATTTTCAGGCATCTCGCGGCGGCCGAGGAAGGAATTGATCTTCGGGCGGACGAAATTGGTGATCCAGTTCATGGCGATGTCCTCGATACTGCGTACAGGCTCTAGATGGAGCGTCTATCAGGCCGGAGCAAGGCGGGCACGCCGAACACCGTGCGCCAGCCCGTCGACCAGGGTCGCAACCGCCTCGGCGGGGTCGGCGACCAACTTTCCGTCCGCCCCGATGACATTTGCGACGGCGTTGACGATCGCGGTGCCGACCACCACGCCATCCGCGGAAGCCCCGATCGCGCGCGCCTGCTCCGCCGTCTTGACGCCGAAGCCCACACAAACCGGCAGCTCGGTATGCGCCTTGATGCGCGCGACGGCCGAGCCGACCTTGCTCGTATCGGGCAGGGCCGAGCCGGTGATGCCCGTCATCGATACGTAATAGACGAAGCCCGAGGTGTTTTCGAGCACCTTGGGGAGGCGCTTGTCATCCGTCGTGGGCGTGGCGAGGCGGATGAAGTTGATGCCGGCCTTCACCGCCGGAATGCAGAGCTCGTTGTCCATTTCCGGCGGCAGGTCGACGATGATGAGCCCGTCAATGCCCGCCTCTTTCGCGTCTTTGAGGAAGCGATCCACACCGTAGATGAAGATCGGATTGTAGTAGCCCATCATCACGATCGGGGTCTCGTCGTCCCCTTCGCGGAATTCGCTCGCCATGCGCAGCGTCTTGGCCAGCGTCTGCCCGCTCTTCAGCGCGCGCAGGCCTGCCGCCTGAATTGCGGGACCGTCCGCCATCGGGTCGGAAAACGGCATGCCAAGCTCGATCACGTCGGAGCCTGCCTTGGGAAGCGCCTTCATGATCGCCAGCGAAGTGTCGTAGTCGGGGTCGCCGCCCATGAAATACGTCACGAGCGCCGGCCGGCCCTCGGCCTTCAGTTTCGCCATGCGGCGGTCGATGCGGGTATCGGTCATGGATCAGGGTTCCCTGGTTTCGGCGGCCAGCCAGTCGGCATAGCCCGCGTTGATGGCAACCAGTTCGGTCGCGACGATCGACGGCGTCTCGTATGGGTGGATGGAGCTTACGAGCTCTGCAACGGCTTCGAAGTGAGCGGAACGCGACTTGAGCAGCAACGGTATCTCGTCGGCCTGCTCCACTGCGCCCTTCCATCGATAGATGCTGGAAATCTGCGGAAAGACATTGGCGCACGCGGCGAGCCGGTCGCCGACCGCCGCTTCCGCTATGCGTTCGGCAATGGCGCGATCGGGACAGTTGATCCAGATGTCGACGAATTGCGCGCCGGCCAACTCAGATCTCCATGCCCATCATCTTGGCGACGGTGTGCACGTCCTTGTCGCCCCGGCCGGAGAGGTTGACGACGATGATCTCGTCCTTGCCCATCTTCGGTGCGATCTTCATCGCATGCGCGATGGCGTGGGACGATTCGAGTGCCGGGATGATGCCCTCGGTGCGCGTGGTGAGCTGGAAGGCCTCCATCGCCTCGTCGTCCATGATCGGCACGTAGTCGACACGGCCGCTGTCGCGCAGCCACGAATGTTCGGGGCCTACGCCCGGATAATCGAGCCCGGCCGAGATCGAATGGCCGTCGAGAATCTGCCCATCGTCGTTCTGCAGCAGATAGGTACGATTGCCGTGCAGCACGCCGGGCCTTCCGGCATTCATCGAGGCGCAATGTTCGTCGCCGTCGAGCCCGTGCCCACCAGCCTCGATGCCAATGATCTTGACGTCCTTGTCGTCGAGGAAGGGGTGAAAGATGCCGATCGCGTTGGATCCGCCGCCGACGGCGGCGATCACCACATCGGGCAACCGGCCTTCCTGCTCCAGGATCTGGCCGCGCGCCTCGGTGCCGATCACCGACTGGAATTCGCGCACGAGTTCCGGATAGGGGTGCGGGCCGGCCGCGGTGCCGATCAGGTAATAGGTGTCCTCGACATTGGTGACCCAGTCGCGCAACGCCTCGTTCATGGCGTCCTTGAGCGTGCCGTGGCCGGCCGAAACCGGCTTCACCTCCGCACCGAGCAGCTTCATGCGGAAGACGTTGGGCTTCTGACGCTCGACATCGGTGGCGCCCATATAGACAACGCAAGGAAAGCCGAACCGCGCCGCGACGGTGGCCGAGGCCACGCCGTGCTGGCCGGCGCCGGTTTCCGCGATGATGCGCTTACGGCCCATCCGCTTGGCCAGAAGGATCTGCCCGAGGCAGTTGTTGATCTTGTGCGAGCCGGTGTGGTTGAGGTCCTCGCGCTTGAAGTAGATCTTCGCGCCGCCGAGATGCCGGCTCAGCCCTTCCGCGAAATAGAGCTTCGAAGGTCTGCCGGCGTAATGCGTCGACAGTGCCTGCAGCTCGGCCTTGAATTCAGGATCGTTCTTGGCTTCGTTCCAGTGGGACTCGAGATCGAGGATCAGTGGCATCAGCGTTTCGGCAACGAAACGACCGCCGAACATACCGAACATGCCCTGCTCGTCGGGGCCGGTACGGAACGAATTGGGGGTCACAGGCTGGTTCACGGCCGGTCTCCTCGGGAACGGTCCCGTCAGGCGGCGCTTCTGCCCCGTGCAATCCTGACGGATTTGAAGAAATCTTCGATCAACGCCGTGTCCTTGACGCCCGGTGCACTTTCCACGCCCGACGAGATGTCTATGCCGGGCGGGTTCGCTAACCTCAGCGCGTCGCCGATATTGGCGGCGTTCAATCCTCCCGAAAGCATGTAATCGATGCTCGGGTCAAGGCCTGCCAGCAGACGCCAGTCGAACGAAACGCCGTTGCCGCCGGGAAGTTCTGACCCCCTGGGAGGCTTGGCGTCGAACAGGAACCGGTCCGCGACCCCACGCCAGGGGGCGATCCGGTCGAAATCAGCCGCCGCGCTGACCGAAAAGGCCTTCATCACCGGCAGGCCGTAGCGCGCCTTGACCTCGGCCACGCGTTCGGGGCTTTCCTTGCCATGAAGCTGCAGCATGTCCGGCGCCATTGCCTGGACGATCGCGTCGAGAAACGCGTCGTCCGCGTCGACGGTAACGGCCACCGCCTGCGCCTTGCCTCTCGCGGCCAGCCGTAGAGCACCCGCCTGCTCCGGTGCCACGTTGCGAGGGCTCTTGGCGAAGAAGATGAAGCCGACATGCGAGGCGCCGCCCGCAACGGCAGCATCCAGCGTCTCCGGCGTCTTCAGTCCGCATATCTTGATGTCGAAGGTCATACGTTTCTTATCGGCACGAAAAACGGCAGATTTCAAGAAGCTGCCACGAGACCGAGCACGATGCCGCCAATGATGCCGAGCAGCAGCACGGCGGGAGCCAGAAGCAGCGAACGCACAACGGTCTGACGTGCGTAGTCGCGAAAGAAGATATACTGCACGGCCAGAAACCAGAGGGTCACCGCCGCGAACGCGGCATAGACGGGCATGGAATCGTGCTGGATGTTGACCAGCGTCGGCGATGCGATCAGCGCGAAAGGGGCGCAGATATAGCACTGCAGATAAAATGGCGTTCGCAGCGTTTCGCGAGAGATAGAGCCCGGCGTCAGCAGGTCGAGCAGCAGCGCGCCGCAGAGCGGAAAAAACGAAAACACCACCATCCTGTAGAAGATCAGGAAGAACCATGAGCTCGTAAGCAGGCTGCCGATGGTTGTCCCAAGCAACAGGGCGCGCTGTTCGTCGGTGAAGGGAGTGAGGAGCGTACCGATGGTGATCGAGATGAAGATCATGAGCGCCGGGCGCATGGCCTCCGAAAAGGCCACGTCTGGATCGCCTCGCGATTCGGCGTAGACATATTGCAGTGTTGAAGCCGGGCGCACGATCATGCGCAGCAGTGTCAGTGGATAGAAAAGTATCCACATCATCACATCGTAGATGCCCTGCTCGACTGCCTTGGCGAAATTGAAGAAGTCCAATCCGGCCTCCGGGGACGCGCAACGTGGCAACGCTTGCCATGAAATGCCGACCAAGTCGAGAAACCCGGCGGTTCAATCCGATGGCGTCATGGTCTAGGTTTAGACCTGATCCAGCGAGGCGGGAGAAGGTGGCGATGAGCGATAACGAAACGATGAAGGTGCGCGCAAAGCTGGAGCAGGCCCGCTCCGTAATCGCATCGCTGCTCGGCGATGGTCTGGCAGCCGGTTCCGAAGGCCAGCGCGCGCTCGACTATTTCGCAAGCGATCGGTTCGAGCCCGATTTCCTACCGTGGCCTCGAACCGCCTCCGAAGGCACCCGCCCCGAAGACCTCAACGCCGCGAACGATGATTGACTAAGCGAACTGTATCGCCTGCAAGGAGCCGCCATTGCGTTTGAGCCATGCGCGGGCCTCGTCCGTTCGTGGGCAGAGTTCGCGACACAGTGCCCAGAACTTCGGCCCGTGGTTCATTTCACGCAGATGCGCGACCTCGTGGGCAACGAGATAGTCGATCACCGTCGGGGGCGCCATCATGATGCGCCACGAGAAGGACAGGCTGCCATCGGCCGTGCAGGACCCCCAGCGTGAAGAGGTATCCTTGAAGCGCACAGCTTTCGCCGCCCTGCCGACGGCTGCGGTGTGCTTGGCCACCAGCGCCTCGATGTCGCGCTTGGCCTCGCGCTTGAGGAAGTCTGCTAGACGCCGGGGCAGATGCCGCCGCTCTCCGTGCACGAAAAGCGCAGGCACATCGTCTTGCCGGCCCACGGTGACGGTTCCGCGCTTGCCCGGTTCGTGGACGATGAGATGAGGCACGCCTCGTAGCGGGATCTTGATACCCGTCCGCACCTGCGGCTGATCCGGCACCTTGGCGAGTTTCGTCTCCAGCCAGCCCTGGTGTCGGTCGAGAAAGCGCTCGACCTCGCCGCGCGCCAGACCGGGCGGCACCGTGATCCGCAGCCCCCGACCGCCCGCATCGATGCGCAGCGTCAAACGCTTGGCACGGTCGTTCTCGACGATCCGCAGCGGCAATTCGCGGCTTCCGACCACGTGAAGGCGCTCCTGCGCAACGCTGCGCGTTGCCTTCGTCGTGCGGGATTGTCTGAGAAAGCCAAGGACCATGTCGATAATCTATCCGATTCGCCGTGGTGGTGGAGTGACAGCAAATACGCTCAAACGAAAACGGCGCTGGAGATTTCCAGCGCCGTTTCCGGGAGGATGCACTTGCGTGCAAACCAGTATCAGACTTCGTCGAGCAGGCCTTCGCCACCCTTCTTGCCCTTGCGGGGGGCAGGGGTAGACTTCGAGCGTTCGGCCATGAAGCGGTCAAACTCCTGCTGGTCCTTCGCCCGGCGAAGTTCGCGGGCATAGTCGTCGAATTCCTCGCGCATTTCGTCGAGCTTGCGACGCTCTTCAGCGAGGCGCTCGAGTTCCTTGGCGCGCCAGTCGTCGAAAGCGACGTTTCCTGTCCGTGCGTGCATGTGTGCTCCTTTCCGGCAAGAGCCGAAAAAGCTTTCGCGGGTCCTGCTCCAGTCACCCTTGAAATCTTCAAGGCGATCGCCCCACAGAATGTAGGCGAGCATGGCAAGGCCGAGCGGCCAGAACACCATGAAACCAACGACCATCAGCGCGATGGTGGCAGGCGTCCACGCAGGACGGATCAGAGCGGTCTTGGTCATGATCATCCGTTCCCTTTGGTTGGGCGCAGCCCCGATCGGCTGCATGATTTCGAAATGGGAACGGCCAAATCGCCATTCAAGACTGGGCAGTGGAAAACCGGATAAGCTACTGTTTGGAAAAGCGGATTTTCGCTGCGTCCAGCGCCAGAACGACAATGCCGGCGACCAGGCCCCAGAAGGCGGAGCCGATCCCGGCCGCTGTGAGGCCGGACGCGGTGACCGCGAACGCCACCGTGGCGGCGATGCGATCGCCCGGTTCGGCGATGGCGATCGATAGCGCGTTGGCGAGCGGCGCCAGAAGGCCGAGGCCGGCGACGAGCACGATGAGGCTCGGCGGCAGCACGGCAAAAAGTGACACCAGTGATGCGCCGAACAAGGCGAAGACCAGATAGGTCAGGGCGTAGAATGGGCCTGTCAGCCAGCGCTTCTGCGGATCGGGATGCGCGTCCGGGCCGGTGCAGATCGCGGCCGAAATCGCCGCAAGGTTGGTCGTGATCGCGCCGAACGGTGCCGAAACAAGCGAGAAGAAGCCGGTCACGGCAATCAGCGGGCCGGCCGGCGGTTCGTAGCCCGATGCCCTGAGTACGGCGAGACCCGAGAGGTTCTGCGACGCCATCGTCACCAGATAGAGCGGGATCGCCAGCCCGATGACCGCGGTTGGCGAGAATTCTGGCGTGATCCAGGTCAGGGTGGAGATTTCCAGCGGCGGCAGCGCCGGCACCCGGCCCGTCAGCCATGCCAGGACAACACCTCCGACAAGCACGAAGAGCACCGACATGGCCGGACTGACCAGCCGGATCAGAAAGAATGCCGCCAACAGCGGCAACACGAGCCCGGCGTCCGCCTGGGCCGTTCTTGCCGCCGCCATCACGAAGCTGACGACAATGCCGGCAAGCATGCCAGATGCCACCGATGCCGGAATCCGCGAGATCAGGCGGGTTAGCGGCTTGAACAGACCTGTTGCGACCAGCAGCAGGGCGGCGACGATGAAGGCGCCAACGGCCTGCTCTATGGTGAAACCCGAACTCGCCGCGACCAGCGCGGCGCCCGGCGTCGACCATGCCGTCACCACCGGCATGCGGTAGCGCCATGAAAGCCAGGCCGTTTCGAAGGCCATCGCCAGGCAGACCGCCGCGACCCAGCTCGTCGTCTGCTCGCGTGTGGCCCCGACCGCGGTCGCCGCCGCGATGATCAGCGCCAGCGTTCCACCGAAGCCGACGATTGCCGCGACGAACGCGGAAGCCGGGACGGATGTGCGCATCAGGAGCGTTCCGCCGCGCGTTCGACCAGGCCTTCAAGGGCGGCGACCATCATCGACAGGTCCTGCGGCCGCGACAGGCGATGGTCGCCGTCGCGAACCAGAGAAAGCGTCACGTCGTCGGCCGGCAGGTGCTCGACAAGCTTCAGCGCATGCTCGTAAGGCACGTCGGGATCGGCCATGCCCTGCAGGATATGCACCGGGCAGTGCGTATCGATGAGCCCGACCATGACCCGGTTGGCGCGCCCGTCTTCGAAAAGCGCGCGCGTGTAGATGTTGGGCTCCGGAGAATAGTCCGACTGCTCGGCGAAAAAACCTTGTTCCTCGAGATCGCGGCGCTGGCTGTCGGTGAGCTGCGGCTCCATCAGCTCGACCGTGAAATCGGGCGCCGGGGCCAGAAGCAGCATGCCGGCGACACGGTCGCCTCCTCCAGCCTTGTGCAACTCCTGCACCATGCGCAGCGCGATCCAGGCGCCCATCGACGACCCGACGAGAATCTGCGGTCCGACCGTGCGCTGGCGGAAAACGGCGAGGCTCTGCGCCAGCCAGCGCGAGATCGTCCCGTCCGCAAAGGCGCCACCCGATTCACCGTGGCCCGAATAGTCGTGGCGGGTGAACGCATGGCCATGCTCCGCCGCCCATTGGTCGAGAGTCTCGGCCTTCGTGCCCAGCATGTCGGAACGGTAGCCGCCGAGCCACACGATGCCTGGCGTCTTGCCGTTGCGGTGGCGCACGGCGATGCGGTCACCATCGACCGACAGGTATTCGGGAGTGCTGTTTTGCATGGACGAAACCTCCGGGCCTTCCTATATGACGAGCTTGCCGGCACGCCTACCCCCGTGACGATCACCCGGTGACGCTCGTTCCCTCGAGGCAAAGCGTTCAGGGGGCTCGTGATTCTTCCGCTCATGTGCTAATGACGGTCGCGCCGAGCGCGCTGCAAGGCATGCGCAGGCATATTCTACAACCAATCTCGTCAACGATTCGAGGAGACTACGACCATTCGCAGACCACACAGAGCCGCAGCCCCGGTCAAGGAAGGGCCGCGCGCAAATCTCGAGATTCGCGTTCCGCAGGTGCAGCTTATCGATGCCGAAGGTGTGAACCGCGGCGTCGTTTCAATCAATGATGCGCTGCTTGCCGCGGAAGACGCCGGCATGGATTTGGTCGAGATCGTGCCCCACGCCCAGCCTCCGGTGTGCAAGATCGCCGACCTCGGCAAGATGAAATATCAGAGCCAGAAGAAGGCCGCCGAGGCTCGCAAGCGCCAGAAGACCATCGAGATCAAGGAGATCAAGATGCGTCCGAACATCGACGACCACGATTATGAGACGAAGATGAAGGCCGTTCGCCGCTTCTTCGACGAAGGCGACAAGGTCAAGCTGACGCTTCGTTTCCGCGGCCGCGAAATGGCGCATCTGGAGCTTGGTATGCAGCTCCTCAACCGGGTCAAGGAAGAGGTCGGCGAAATCGCCAAGGTCGAGGCCGAGCCGAAGCTCGAAGGCCGTCAGATGATGATGGTCCTGGCGCCCAAATGACGGCGCAGACCTCCTGAAACGAAATATGGAAGGCCGCTTCGGCGGCCTTCTGCTTTTTTGCCACGATTGCGTTTCAATGCGCGGTGACGGGCAGGTAAACTTCGCGGGGAGGCGGTTTTGATGACCGACACCAGTCGCCACGCCTCAGGGCAGGCCAAGTCGTACGACGAATTGCGTCGCTATCAACGTCGCCGGCGCTACGTACTCGCCTTGCTGATCGGTCTGATTTTCCTGGCGCTTTTATTTGTCCGCTCCGAGGCGGCTCCCGGGCAGGCGATGCACGAATACATGGAATGGATCGGCGGTGTGCTGATCCTGGTGGCCATCCTGGGACGCACGTGGTGCACGCTTTATATTGGCGGACGCAAAAGCGCGGAGATTGTCACCGAGGGCCCGTATTCGGTGACCCGCAACCCTCTCTATGTGTTTTCCGCGATAGGCGCAGCAGGTATTGGCGCCATGACCGGCAGCATCATCATCGCGCTGGCCTTCGCCGTGCTCACATGGCTGGCCTTTCTGGCTGTGATCCAGGTCGAAGAACGTTTCCTGGAGCAGAATTTCGGTGATCCCTACCTGCGCTATATGGAGCAGGTTCCCCGCTTCTTTCCCAAGCCCTGGCTTTTCAGGGAAAGTGAAATGCTCGCCGTGAAGCCCAAGCTGCTTTACCGTACCTTCACCGACGGCCTCTTTTTTGTGCTCGCCTTTCCGTTCTTCGAGTTGGTGGAAGGGCTTCAGGAGGCTGGAGTTCTGCCAGTGATCCTGCATGTCTGGTGAGCGGGCAGTCTTCTAATCGGCTGTTGCGCTTTTTCGGGCTCGCCGCTATAAGGCCGCGTTCAAAACAGAAAGCCGCCCGGCAGGGCATGCCGTGGCGGTCTTTTATGCTTTTCGGACTTTGGTCGGTCCGAAGCAAGACAACGGCGCTTCACTGCGTCTCCAGAAAGGAAGCAAAATGCCCAAGATGAAGACCAAGTCGGCCGCCAAGAAGCGGTTCAAGATCACGGCCACCGGCAAGGTGAAGTCCGCTGCTGCGGGCAAGCGCCACGGCATGATCAAGCGTACCAACAAGTTCATCCGCGATGCCCGCGGCACGATGGTTCTCGCAGAACCGGATGCCAAGAAGGTCATCAAGAACTTCCTGCCCAACGGCGGCGGCCTCTGAGCCGGCTGGATACGAGATTTAAGGAGATCATGACATGGCACGCGTGAAGAGGGGCGTTACCGCCCACGCCAAGCACAAGAAGGTTCTTTCCCAGGCCAAGGGTTTCTACGGCCGCCGCAAGAACACCATCCGCATCGCCAAGCAGGCGGTCGAGAAGTCGCTGCAGTACGCCTACCGCGACCGCAAGAACCGCAAGCGCAATTTCCGCGCCCTGTGGATCCAGCGCATCAACGCGGCCGTCCGCGAGCACGGCCTGACCTATGGCCGCTTCATCGACGGCCTCAACAAGGCCGGCATCGAGATCGACCGCAAGGTTCTGTCCGACATGGCCATCCATGAGCCGCAGGCATTCGCTGCGCTGGTCGCCAAGTCGAAGACCGCGCTCGAATACCTCAAGGACACCACGCCGAATGCTTTTGAAAGCGCTGTCGCTTAAGACCAGCGCTTCCCAAGCATTCGAAAACTGATATTGGGAAACCCGCGCTGGCAGGGCTGGCGCGGGTTTTTTCGTATCCGCCGAGCGCGTTTCACGTGAATCTGACCGCAGGAAGTGACCCGAAGACATGAGCGCACAGCAAGCCGAACTGGAACAACTTGAAGCCGCGCTGCTTTCCGACATCGCCGGCGCGGCCGACGAGCAGGCGATCGAGGCGGTGCGCGTCTCGGCCCTTGGCAAGAAGGGCAGCGTCTCCGAGAAGTTGAAGACTCTGGGCGCGATGAGCGCGGAAGAGCGTCAGGTGATGGGGCCGGCGATCAACGGCCTGAAAAACCGCGTGGCCGAGGCGCTCGCCGCGCGCAGGAACGAGCTGCGCGATGCGGCGATCGACGCCCGTCTCGCCGCGGAAAAGCTCGACGTGACTCTGCCGGTACGTCAGTCGCCCGCCGAACGTGGCCGCATTCACCCGATCAGCCAGATCGTCGACGAAATCGCCGCGATCTTCGGCGACATGGGCTTCTCGATCGCCGAGGGGCCGGACATCGAGACCGACTACTACAACTTCACCGCGCTGAATTTCCCGGAAGGCCACCCGGCGCGCGAGATGCACGATACGTTCTTCTTCAATCCGAACGAGGCGGGCGAGCGCATGCTTCTGCGTACCCACACCTCGCCGGTGCAGATCCGCACCATGGAAACGCAGAAGCCGCCGATCCGCATCGTCATTCCGGGCAAAACCTACCGGCAGGATTCGGACGCCACCCATTCGCCAATGTTCCATCAGCTCGAAGGGCTGGTGATCGACAAGACCGCCAATGTCGCCAACATGAAGTGGGTGCTAGAGGAGTTCTGCAAGGCCTTCTTCGAGGTGCCGTCGCTCAACATGCGGTTCAGGCCGTCCTTCTTCCCGTTCACGGAACCGTCGCTGGAGGTGGACATCCAGTGCGATCGCTCGCGGCCGGGCGAAGTGCGCTTCGGCGAGGGCAACGACTGGATGGAAATCCTCGGCTGCGGCATGGTGCATCCGAACGTGCTGCGTTTCGGCGGGCTCGATCCGGACGAATATCAAGGCTTCGCCTGGGGCATGGGTATCGACCGCATCGCGATGCTGAAATACGGCATGCCGGACCTGCGCGCCTTCTTCGATGCGGACGTGCGCTGGCTCCAGCATTACGGCTTCCGCCCGCTCGACATGCCGACGCTGTTCGGCGGGCTGAGCTCGTGAGCAAGGTCCACACCGGCTCCTGCCGCTGCGGACTCATCTCGGCGGAGATGAGGACGGAGCCGTTTCTGCGCTCCTATTGCCACTGCCGCGACTGTCGCAAGCAGACAGGCGCGCCGTTGATGGCTTTTGTCGCCTGGCGCGAGACCGAGATCGCCTGGTTCGGCACGCCGAAGACGTTTCGTTCCGGCGGCGTGGAGCGCTCGTTCTGCGAGCATTGCGGCAGCCAGATCGGCTATCGCGACGACCTGTTGCCGGGCGATCTCTATTTCGCGCTCGGCTTCATGGACGAGCCGGAGCGCTATCCGCCGACACTGCACGCCTTCGAGAAGCGGCGCCTGCCATTCGTGCATATGGATGACGGCCTGCCCCACCTCGACGGCTTCTCCATCGAACGCCAGCCCGAGCAACGGAACTGAACCATGAAATTCACCCTTTCCTGGCTGAAAGATCACCTCGACACCGACGCCTCGCTGGCTGAGATCGTCGACACGCTCACCATGATCGGCCTCGAGGTCGAGAGCGTTGACGACAAGGCGGCGCTGAAGCCGTTCGTCATCGCCAGGGTCCTGACCGCCGAACAGCACCCCGACGCCGACCGGCTGCGCGTGCTTTCGGTCGATACGGGCTCCGGCGATCCCGTGCAGGTCGTCTGCGGCGCGCCGAATGCGCGCGCCGGCCTTGTAGGTGCGTTCGCGGCCCCCGGGACCTATGTTCCGGGCATCGACGTGACGCTGTCGGTCGGCAACATCCGCGGCATAGAAAGCCGCGGCATGATGTGTTCGGAGCGCGAGCTGCAGCTTTCCGACGAGCACGACGGCATCATCGACCTGCCGGAGGATGCGCCCGTCGGCACGCCGTTCGCGACCTGGGCCAAGCTCGATGACCCGGTGATCGAGATCAACCTGACGCCGAACCGGCCGGACGCGACCAGCGTCTACGGCATCGCGCGGGACCTTGCAGCGGCCGGACTCGGCACGCTGAAGAATGGCCCGGCCGCACCGGTGGCTGGCGAAGGCGTCTGTCCTGTCAAGGTGACGATCGAGGCGCCGGAGCTCTGCCCCGGTTTCGCGCTGCGGCTGGTCAGGGGCGTGAAAAACGGCCCGTCGCCGAAATGGATGCAGCAGCGCCTCATCGCCATCGGCCTGCGTCCGATCAACGCGCTGGTCGACATCACCAACTACGTCACCTTCGACCGTGGCCGCCCGCTGCACGTCTTCGACGCGAAGAAGGTTGCGGGCAATCTTGTCGTGCGTCGCGCGAAGGAGGGCGAGACGGTGCTGGCGCTCGACGGGCGTGAATACACGCTTACGCCGGACATGTGCGCCATCGCTGATGATAATGGGGTCGAATCGATCGCCGGCATCATGGGCGGCGAGCATTCGGGCTGCGACGAGACGACGACCGACGTGCTGATCGAATCGGCGCTGTGGGACCCGATGGCGACCGCCCGCACAGGCCGTACGCTCGGCATCGTCAGCGATGCCCGCTACCGGTTCGAGCGGGGCGTCGATCCCGAGTTCATGGTGCCAGGCATCGAGCTGGCGACGAAGCTGGTGACCGAGCTGTGCGGCGGCACGCCCAGCGAGACTGAAGTGGCGGGTTATGCAGGCCACGAGCCCAGGGTCGTTTCCTTCCCCTTCGCCGAGGTGAAGCGTTTGACCGGCATCGAAGTCGCGCCGGAGGAAAGCCGGGCGATCCTGTCGCGTCTCGGCTTCACGGTGGCCGATGCGGTCGAGATGACGATTTCGGCTCCTGGCGGGCTTGCCGAGCTTATGCCATCGAGCGGCGTGCATGCCGTGCCGTCCGGCGACCGGGTCGACGTGGCGGTGCCTTCCTGGCGTCCGGACGTCGACGGCAAGGCCGACCTGGTCGAGGAGGTGATGCGCATCCACGGCGTCGAGAAGATCGACCCGCAGCCGCTGGTCTCCCACGATGCCGTCAACGGCCGCATCCTGACGACCCTGCAGATCCGCACCCGCGCCGCAAAGCGCGCTCTGGCCGTGCGCGGCATGATGGAGGCCGTGACCTGGTCGTTCATCCCCGCAAGGCATGCCGAGCTCTTCGGCGGTGGACAGCCTGAATTGAAGCTGGCGAACCCGATCGCGGCCGACATGTCGGACATGCGCCCGTCGCTGCTGCCGGGGTTGATTGCCGCTGCCCAGCGCAATGCCGATCGCGGCTTCGCCGACGTGGCGCTGTTCGAGGTGTCGGGCACCTATGAGGGCGACAGGCCGGAGCAGCAGCGCCGGGTGGCCGGCGGCGTACGGCGCGGCACGGCGAAGATGGAAGGTCAGGGGCGCCACTGGGCCGGCAATGCCGCATCCGTCGGCGTCTTCGACGCCAAGGCCGATGCCTTCGCCGCGCTCGAAGCCTGCGGCGCGCCGGTCGACAAGCTTCAGGTCGAGGCAGGCGGCCCGGCCTGGTACCATCCCGGTCGTTCGGGCACGATCAAGCTCGGCCCCAAGGTAGTGCTGGGAACTTTCGGCGAGTTCCACCCCAAGACGCTCGAGGCGCTCGACGCTGCAGGCCCGCTATGCGGCTTCGAGGTGTTCATCGACGTCGTTCCCGAGCCGAAGGCGAAGGCCACGCGCACCAAGCCGCGGCTGGACCTGTCGCCGTTCCAGGCGGTGCGGCGTGATTTCGCCTTCGTGGTCGACAGAAACGTCGAGGCAGCCGCGCTGACCCGTGCGGCGGGCGCCGCCGACAGGAAGCTGATCACCGGCGTGCGCGTCTTCGACATCTTCGAGGGGCCGTCGCTCGGCGCTGACAAGAAGTCGGTCGCCATCGAGGTCGCCATCCAGCCGGTCGAGCGCACGCTCACCGATGAGGATTTCGAGGCGCTGGCAGGCCGCATCGTGGAGAACGTCGCCAAGCAGACCGGCGGCGTACTGCGGGGGTGATGTGTCGAGACTGACGCCGCTCGAGTTGTTCTTCGTCCGAGAATTCTGTCGAGCCGTGAAGCTTTCACTTACACCGGTTGAAGAGCTACGTGTTCGGAAGCGGAGGCAGGCTCTAACTGGCTTCATGACTGAGTTCGAGTCTGGGTCAGTCGCAGATGCTTTGAGATGGAATAAACGTGTTTTCGAGAGCCAGCGCATTGCGATCGTAGGTCCCGAAAGAATCGAATGCGGGATGCTTCTTTTCTTCGATAAAGAGTCAGGCAAACTCGATGCCGTTGAAGGCTTTGTGTATGGCGAGAGGTGGCCTGACGCGGAAGAACCGTTCTATTGGTCGGAAACCGAGCGTTTGAGCTAGGGCATATTTAAGGAGTAGAGGTCATGTTCCGCTGGGGGGTTCTCTCCACCGCAAAGATCGCCCGCGAGCAGGTGATTCCTGCTATCGTCGAAGCCGACAACGGCGTGCTTTCGGCGATTGCCAGCCGCGATGCCGAGCGCGCACGCGCCGCCGCGCTGCGCTTCGGTGCCCCGCATGCCTTCGGCTCCTACGAAGCGATGCTCGCCTCCGACACAATCGATGGCGTCTACATCCCGCTGCCGACCTCGCAGCATGTTGAATGGGCAATAAGGGCGGCCGATGCCGGCAAGCATGTGCTGGTCGAGAAGCCGCTGGCGCTGAAGGCGGGCGACATCCAAGCGGTGATAGAAGCGCGCGACCGCAACGGCGTGTTGATCTCGGAAGCCTTCATGGTCACGCACCATCCGCAGTGGCTGAAGGTGCGCGAGCTGGTTCGCGGCGGGGCCATCGGCCGGCTGCGCCACGTGCAGGGGGCGTTCGCCTATCACAATGTCGATCCGCACAACATGCGCAACCAGCCCGAGCTTGGCGGCGGCGCATTGCCCGACATAGGTGTCTACCCGACCGTCACTACCCGTTTCGTCACCGGCGCGGAGCCGATACGCGTCCAGGCAAGCGTCGAGCGCGACCCCACCTTCGGCACCGACATCTACGCCAGCATGCGCGCCGATTTCGGCACTTTCGAATTGTCCTTTTACGTCGCCACCCAGCTTGCGGCGCGGCAGTCGATGGTGTTCCACGGCGATGCGGGGTTCATCGAAGTTGCAGCCCCGTTCAATGCCGGCGGCTACGACCACCACCGTGTCACCCTGCACGACCGCGACCACGCGCAAGCGCAGGTGTTCCGTTTCCCCGGAACACAGCAATACCGGTTGCAGGCGCAGAATTTCGCCCGCGCCGCCCGTGGCGAGGACGCGCCGGTCTTCACGCTCGAGGATTCGGTGAAGAACCAGAAGCTGATCGACGCGATCTATCGCGCGGGTGAAAAGGACGGCTGGGAGCCGGTCTAACGTCTGGAGCTGCCAGCGAGCGCCGAGGCAGCGACGCCAAGCCAGCCGGCGATCAGCAGCGTACCCCCGGCGGGCGCGGCCATCGGGAACAGCCTCGACCCGGCGTAGTGACGCGCGAGAAGATCACCGCAGAAGAGCAGCAACCCGAGGAGCAGGATAGCCCCGCCACCTTTCAGCAAGCGGTTGCCGCCGATCAGGCCGATCGCCAGCAAGGCGGGCGCATGGGCAAGCAGGAACGAGGCGGCGGTGCCGACATTGCCGCCGCCGGCATGGGCCGCGACTGCCGAAAGGGCGACACCGGCCGCGCCGGCCAGGCCACCGACCACGATGAAAAAGCGCCCGCTGTCCGCCATCCTGCTACCGGGTCCTTTCAGATTGGGAGGTGTTGATGGCAGTTTGCAGCCAGCCGCGCAAGCATGGGCACACCACGTTTACAGACGGGGCGGGCCAAAATAGGGGGCGGTTTTTGGTCTGCGGAGATTCCGCACTGGTCTGCTCAGCGACATGCCCGCGGGCCTGTTACCGAAGCGTCAGGCCGCAGCCGCCTCCACAGTCGTCATGGCGCGGCGCAGGGCAGCGAGGCAGCCGGGATCGACAGCGGTGCCAACGTCGCGCTCCATGATTGCGAAGGCTTCCGAGACGGGCAGCGCCGCCCGGTAGGGCCGCTCGGCGGTCAATGCATCGAAGATGTCTGCGGTCGTGACGATGCGGGTGTCCGTGTCGATCGCGTCGGCATGCAGTCCGCGCGGATAGCCCTTGCCGTCAAGGCGCTCGTGATGTGCGCCTGCGATCCGGGACAGTTCACTGAAGATGCGGATCCGCCGGAGAATCTTTTCCCCCAGAACGGGATGGTTTCTGACGGAGGCCCATTCCGCCTCGTCCAGCTTGCCGGCCTTGTCCAGTATCTGGTTGGAAACGCCGAGCTTGCCGATGTCGTGCAGCAGCGCCGCCCGTTTCAGACGGCGCCTTCTGTCGTCGGAGTATCCGAGCTCCTCAGCGATCATGTCCGTGAAAAGCGCGACGCGCTCGCTGTGGCCACTGGTGAAGGGAAACTTTGCGTCGATCACCTTCGCGAAGGCGGCTGCGATGTCGTCGAGATAATCATCGTCGACCGGCTGCTGCACGTCGCCTTCTATCAGATCCGCCACCGCGAGTTGAAGTTCCGGCGAATCGAGCATGGTCCAGAAATGGGGCATCTGCGCCGCACGCTCGAACGCCTCTACCACCCTCGGGTCAAACCACGTCCCCGATCGCGCCCGCAGCTCGGCAATGGCCCGCTCGCTCCCGGCGCTCGCATGGAAAACATCGGCGATCTGCGCGGCGAGCGCGATGCGCGCATGTATGGAAATGGCTTCGGCTTCGAGCCCCATGGGATTGCCCGTGCCGTTCCAGTGCTCGTCCAGCTCGTGCACGCCGCGCGCAACCGCTTCGGGAAAGCGCATCTGCCGCACGATCTCGGCGCCCGTCTGGCAGCGTGTCTGGAACAGCTCGTTGACGATGGTCCCGCCGTGCATCGCTATGTTGAGAAGGGCGCGGAAGCGCTCCGCCAGCTTGGCTTTCATGCCGGTGCGTGACAGCACGAAGCCCAGAATGTGGGGCATGCTGTCCTTGACCAGATGGAAATCCTGCTTCAGCGCGATATCGTCGGCCAGGTAGAGCTGGCATATCCGCGCGGCATTGCTGCTGCAGCCGACATCCTTGAGCAGGATCGTGTAATAGAGATCCGAAAGCTCCGGTTCGGAAAGACCAAGCTCCCTGCCCGCGTGAAAACCCAGCCAGCAGGCTCTGACGCAGTGGCCCGTCGGATGGCCCTCGCTGATGTCGAGCGCATAGCTGAGCGCGCCGACGAGCTCGGAAAGGCGGATTCCCGCCTGCGCAGCAGTTTGTAGATCGTCGCCCATGGTTTCCCCCGACCAACCCATCATGGGCTCAGGGTATTAAGGGGCTCACGGTATTAAGGGAGTGTTGAGTTGTATCCAAAAGAGGTTGTGCAACGCCCTTTCCGGCGAAATCGCCTGTCACAGCGACTTGCGTGTCAAATCGGTGCTTCTTATATACGCCGCAACGTCGCGGGGACGTCGAACATGGCGGTTCCGCGAAAATCCAGAGTGTAAGGGGCCGTCCCCCGGAACGCCTCATAGGGTCCAGGACGACCTGCTAGACGGAGAGAATGAACATGGCCAAAGTTATCGGTATCGACCTCGGGACGACAAATTCCTGCGTCGCCGTGATGGACGGCAAGGACGCCAAGGTGATCGAAAACGCCGAAGGCGCGCGCACCACGCCCTCCATGGTTGCTTTTTCGGACGACGGCGAACGCCTTGTCGGCCAGCCTGCCAAGCGCCAGGCGGTGACCAATCCTGAAAATACGCTTTTCGCGATCAAGCGGCTGATCGGCCGTCGTTATGACGATCCGGTCACCGAGAAGGACAAGAAGCTCGTCCCCTACAAGATCGTCAAGGGCGACAATGGCGACGCATGGGTCGACGCCGGCGGCAAGAAGCAGTCGCCGAGCCAGATTTCGGCGATGATCCTGCAGAAGATGAAGGAAACGGCGGAAGCCTATCTCGGCGAAAAGGTCGAGAAGGCGGTCATCACCGTTCCCGCCTATTTCAACGACGCCCAGCGCCAGGCCACCAAGGACGCCGGCAAGATCGCCGGCCTTGAGGTCCTGCGCATCATCAACGAGCCGACCGCGGCCGCACTCGCCTACGGTCTCGACAAAAAGGACGGCAAGACCATCGCCGTCTATGACCTTGGCGGCGGCACCTTCGACATCTCGGTTCTGGAGATCGGCGACGGCGTGTTCGAGGTGAAGTCGACTAATGGCGACACCTTCCTCGGTGGTGAGGACTTCGACATGCGTCTGGTCGAATATCTGGCCGACGAGTTCAAGAAGGAACAGGGCATCGACCTGAAGAACGACAAGCTGGCTCTTCAGCGCCTCAAGGAGGCCGCCGAAAAGGCCAAGATCGAGCTGTCGTCCTCTTCGCAGACCGAGATCAACCTGCCCTTCATCACGGCCGACCAGACCGGCCCGAAGCACCTGACGATGAAGCTGACCCGCGCCAAGTTCGAATCGCTGGTTGACGATCTGGTGCAGCGTACGATCGGCCCCTGCAAGGCGGCGCTGAAGGATGCCGGCCTCAATGCCGGCGAGATCGACGAGGTGGTCCTGGTCGGCGGCATGACCCGCATGCCCAAGGTCCACGAGGTCGTGAAGCAGTTCTTCGGCAAGGAGCCGCACAAGGGCGTGAACCCCGATGAGGTTGTCGCCATGGGCGCGGCCATCCAGGCCGGCGTGCTCCAAGGCGACGTCAAGGACGTGCTGCTGCTCGACGTGACCCCGCTGTCGCTGGGCATCGAGACGCTGGGCGGCGTGTTCACCCGCCTGATCGAGCGCAACACCACGATCCCGACCAAGAAGAGCCAGGTCTTCTCGACCGCCGAGGACAGCCAGTCGGCTGTGACGATCCGGGTCTTCCAGGGCGAGCGCGAGATGGCGGCGGACAACAAGATGCTCGGCCAGTTCGATCTGGTCGGTATCCCGCCCGCACCGCGCGGCGTGCCTCAGATCGAGGTCACGTTCGACATCGACGCCAACGGCATCGTCAACGTTTCGGCCAAGGATAAGGGTACCGGCAAGGAGCATCAGATCCGCATCCAGGCCTCCGGTGGTCTGTCCGACGCCGACATCGAGAAGATGGTCAAGGACGCCGAAGCCAATGCCGACGCCGACAAGAAGCGCCGCGAGGCGGTCGAGGCTCGCAACCAGGCGGAAGCGCTCGTCCATTCGGCCGAGAAGTCGCTGAAGGACTATGGCGATAAAGTATCCGAGGACGACCGCAAGGCGATCGAGGATGCCGTGGCCGAGTTGAAGACCGCGATCGAGGGCGACGACGCCGAGGATATCAAGGCGAAGTCGAACGCGCTTGCTGAAGCCTCGATGAAGCTGGGCCAGGCCATGTACGAGGCCAGCCAGGCGGAAACCGCCGAGGCGGATGCCAAGGCTGACGCTGAAAAGAGCGGCGAGGATGTCGTCGATGCCGATTTCGAGGAAATCGACGACGACGACAAGAAGAAGTCGGCCTGAACGGCCTGATGAACGACGGAAACCCGGCCTTGCGCCGGGTTTTTCCGTGGACGGACGGGAGCCGCCCTCCCGAAGTCGCCAAAGCCGATCCTTAGAGCGCGGACTATGGCAAAAGCGGCCAAGGCTCATTAAATCGATGTCCAGCCGCGTGAAGGCGCAGACCTAGAACCTGCGCCGACGCTTGAACCAAGGCGGCCAACCGCCCAGGAAAGACGATGAAGGCTGATTTCTACGAAACGCTCGGGGTGCAGAAGGGGGCGGACGAAAAGGAACTCAAGAGCGCGTTCCGCAAGCTCGCCATGCAGTTCCATCCCGACCGCAATCCCGGCGATTCCGCCTGTGAGCAGAAGTTCAAGGAAATCAACGAGGCCTACGAAACGCTCAAGGACCCGCAAAAGCGGGCCGCCTATGACCGTTTCGGCCACGCAGCTTTCGAAAATGGCGGCATGGGTGGCGCGCAGGGCTTCGGTGCCGGTGGTTTCGCCGATATCTTCGAAGACATCTTCGGCGACATGATGGGTCGCCAGCGGCGTTCCTCCGGCGGCCGCGAGCGTGGCGCCGACCTGCGCTACAACATGGAAATCACGCTCGAAGAGGCTTTCAACGGAAAGACCGCCCAGATCCACGTGCCGGCTTCCGTGGTCTGCGACGAGTGCACGGGAAGCGGAGCGAAGCCGGGCACCCAGCCGGTGACCTGCTCGATGTGCCAGGGCTCAGGCCGCGTGCGCGCCTCGCAGGGCTTCTTCTCGATCGAGCGCACATGCCCGCAATGCCAGGGCCGCGGCCAAACCATTGAGGACCCGTGCCCGAAATGTTCGGGCCAGGGCCGCGTCACCGAAGAGCGCTCGCTCTCGGTCAACATTCCAGCAGGCATCGAAGACGGCACCCGCATCAGGCTCGCGGGCGAAGGCGAGGCGGGCTTGCGCGGGGGTCCATCGGGCGATCTCTACATATTCCTGTCGGTGAAGCCGCACGAATTCTTCCAACGCGACGGCGCCGATCTCTTCTGCAAGGCGCCGATCTCCATGACCACGGCCGCGCTTGGCGGTTCGTTCGAGGTGGCCACGCTCGATGGCACGCAGACGCGGGTGAAGGTTCCTGAAGGCACCCAGAACGGCAAGCAGTTCCGCCTGCGCGGCAAGGGCATGCCAATCCTCCGGCAGCCGACGATCGGCGATCTCTACATTCAGGTGGCGATCGAGACGCCGCAGAACCTGACGAAACGTCAGAGGGAATTGCTTGAGGAATTCGAAAAGATCTCCTCGCAGGAGAACAACCCGCAATCGACGGGCTTTTTCACCCGCATGAAGGACTTCTTCGAATCGTTTGGCGACAAGGCGTAGCGGTTTTGACGCGCCTTTATTTCGAGGTAAAATTTGCAGGCACGCTTGCAACGTAAAAACGCCACTTTAGTTTAGTAAGCGACATTTCCTACCCGGGAGGCGACATCGCATGGCAGAAACCCCTCGCAGGTCGCTTGCGCGCCGCTTCGATGAAGAACTGCGCTTCTTCAAAGGCTGGATCGACAAGCCTCGTGCGGTGGGTTCCATCGTGCCCACGAGCAGCGTCACGGCTCGGAAGATGGCGACCGTCGTAAATCCCGAGTCCGGACTTCCTGTGCTTGAGCTGGGGCCCGGCACGGGCGTTATCACCAAGGCCATTCTCGAAGCTGGCGTGAAGCCCGAAAATCTGTGGTCAATCGAATATTCGCCGGACTTTGTCGAGCATCTGCGCCTGAATTACCCCGGCGTGAACGTCATCCATGGTGACGCCTTCGATCTGGACAAGACGTTGGGCGACAAGCGCGACACCGTATTCGATTCCGTCATTTCGGGTGTGCCGCTGCTCAACTTCCCCGTTGCCCAGCGCATTGCATATGTAGAGAGCCTGCTCGATCGTATCCCCGCCGGCCGGCCGATCGTGCAGCTCACATACGGTCCGCTCTCGCCTGTTCCTCCGGGCAAGGGCAACTATACGGTGGCGCATTTCGACTTCATCATAAGGAATCTGCCGCCGACCCAGCTGTGGCTCTACAGCAGGCCAAAGGCTTCCTGATGAAGCGCGGCCGATAAAACGCCGCCACCTTTGACAAGCAGGTCGGATCGGACTATGCGGTGCCGACCCAACGGGAGGCCACCCCCCGACATGACGCCAAAAATCCTTGTCTTCGCCGGCTCGATCCGCACCGGAGCCTATAGCGGCAAGACGGCGGACGTGGCGCAGAAGGAACTGGCGGTGCAGGGCGCGGAAGTGACGCGCATCTCGCTTGCCGACTATCCCCTGCCGATCATGGATCAGGACCTCGAGAAGGAAAAAGGCGTCCCCGAAAACGCCTATCGGCTCGCGCGCCTCTTCGCCGCCCATGACGGCATCCTGATCGCCACGCCCGAATATAACGGCTCGATGCCGCCCCTTCTGAAGAACGCCATCGACTGGATCAGTCGCGTCAAGACCGACGACGGAAAGCCGCTGCGCCCGCTACCGGGCAAGGTGGTCGCGATCTGCTCGTCGTCGGACGGCCACTTCGCTGGCATTCGCAGTGCTGCGCATCTGCGCGCCGTTCTGGCGCATATCCAGATGGACGTGATCGCGCCGCAATGTTCGGTGCCCAACGCCGACCAGGCCTTTGACGAGGATGGCGCATTCCGCGAGGAGCGGCTGCGCAAGTCGATGCATCGCGTTTGCGAGGTACTGATCGAGCGCGCCTGGCAGGCCTCTGACAGGGTGGCGCGGTGATCGGCTACTATCTCACCCATCCCCAGGTTGAGATAGATTCAAAAATTCCCGTTCCTCTCTGGAGACTTTCAGGCGTTGGTCGCTCCCGTGTCGAAGCGGTGCTCGACAGGCCGTGGCTGCGAACGGTGAAACGCATTCTGTCGAGCGACGAAACCAAGGCGGTGGAGGCTGCAGCCATGATCGCCGCCCATCTGCGCGTGCCGATCGAGATCGACCCGCAGATGGGCGAAAACGACCGGTCTTCGATAGGGTTTCTTGAGCCTCTCGCCTTCGAGGCCGCCGCCAATCAGTTTTTCGCTGAACCGGACAAAAGCTGGAACGGCTGGGAACGTGCCGTCGACGCAGCCGATCGCATCGAACGCGCGGTGAAACGCGCGCTGACAGGCCACGAGCCCACGGAACCGGTCCTACTCGTCGGCCATGGCGGCGTGGGAACGTTGCTCAAGTGTCGGCTGACCGGCGCGGCCATCGCGCGCAACAGGGACCAGCCACCCGGCGGCGGCAACATCTTTGCATTCACCCTGGCCGATGGCGGCCTGCTTTGCGACTGGACACCGATGGAGGATTTCGATGGTATCTGACAACATGACCGAACGACTGATCGTGGGGCTGGACCTGCCGAATGTTGCCGACGCCGAAAAGGCGGTTCGGGACCTCGACGGCGTCGCGAGTTTCTACAAGATCGGGTACCGGCTGGCCTTCGCCGGCGGACTGGAACTCGCCCGCGACCTCGTCGCCGACGGCAAGAGCGTCTTCCTCGACATGAAGCTGCTCGACATCGACAACACGGTGGCCCAGGGCGTCGAGAGCGTCGTCAACATGGGGGTGACCATGCTCACGCTGCATGCCTATCCAAAGGCCATGCGCGCGGCGGTTGCCGCTGCCAAGGGGTCGGATCTGTGCCTGCTGGGCGTCACGGTGCTGACCTCGATGGACGAGCAGGATCTTGTGGAGGCGGGTTACGAATACGATCCGCACACGCTTGTGCTGCGCCGCGCGGAGCAGGTACTTGCGGCCGGCATGGGCGGCATCGTCTGCGCTGCCACTGAAGCGGCGGCGGTGCGCAAGATCGTGGGCGCGGACCTTGCAGTGGTCACGCCCGGCATCAGGCCGGCCGGTGCCGACCATGGCGACCAGAAACGCGTGATGACGCCGGCGGACGCGCTGCGCGCCGGCGCAAGCCACCTCGTAGTGGCAAGACCGATCGTTGCCGCGCCGGACAAGCGCGCGGCCGCGCAGGCCATTCTGGCCGAGATGCAGGCAGCCTGAGTCAAACCAGGGAGGATGAAATGCCAAAAGGATACTGGATTGCCCATGTCGATGTACGCGACCCCGAGCGCTACAAGGACTATGTCTCGACTGCCAAACCGGCATTCGAACGCTTCGGCGCACGCTTCCTCGCGCGAGGCGGCGCCTCGCAGGCCATGGAGGGAGCCGGCCGCGCGCGCAACGTGGTGATCGAGTTCCCGTCGATGCAGGCGGCGCTCGACTGCTACAACTCGCCAGAGTATCAGGCCGCAAAGGCGATCCGGGTCACCGTCGCCGACGGTGAGATCACTATCGTGGAAGGCAATGACGGCTGAACAGGCATTCGTGGCGGCATTCGAAGCGCCGCCGGGCTACAGCATCCGTGCGCATCGCCCGGCTGACGATGCAGCGCTGCTGAGAATCGAGAACCGGGCAGCGCAGCTCTTCCGGGCGCATGGCTATCCCGAGATCGCCGACAATCCGTTTGCCAGCGTCGACGACTTCCGCGCGATGGCGACTGGGCACGAGGTGCTGGTGGCGGTGGCTGGCGAGGGCAGACCTGTCGGCTATGCCGTTTCCGGAGCACGGAGCGATTTCCTGCATTTGCGGGAGTTGTCGGTCGATCCCGATCATGGTCGCCGGGGCCTGGGCTCCGCATTGGTACGCGCGGTGATCGCACGCTGTCTTGAACGGGCACTGCGCGGCGTGACGCTGACCACGTTCAGGACCGTCCCGTTCAACGCCCCCTTTTATGCCGCGCTGGGGTTCGTAGAACTGCCGCTCGAACAGGCGTCGGCGCCGTTGCGCGACGTCTTCCATCAGGAGTTGCCCGAAGGCATTGCGGCCACGTCGCGCGTTCTGATGGTGCATCCATGCTGAAATTGAAGGACGCATCGTAAACACGCGCCGGGGCTGTATTCTATTGCAATGCAGCAAAAGACTGTTAGCTTTTGCCGCATAACATCTGCTTCGACCGGCGATCTTGTGTCCCGCTGCCGGCCGCAGCCGTCAGGAGCGCCGATGTACTATCAGCTCTACGAATTGAACCATGCTGCACTGCAGCCCTTTCGTGCCTATGCCGACGCGATGCGGCTTTTCTATCAGAACCCGCTGAACCCTCTCTCTGCAACGCCTCTGGGTCGCTCGGCTGCGGCTGCCGCCGAGGTGTTCGAGCGCACCACACGGCGCTACGCCAAGCCGGCTTTCGGGCTAGAGACGACCAAGGTCGATTTCTCCGAGGCGGCGGTAACGGAGCGCGTGGTCTGGTCGCGGCCGTTCTGTAACCTCATTCATTTTCAGCGCGAACTGCCCGCCGGCCGCCGGCCAGATCCCAAGCTGCTGATCGTTGCGCCGATGTCGGGCCACTATGCGACGCTGCTGCGCGGTACGGTCGAGGCGATGATGCCGCATGCCGACGTCTACATCACCGACTGGACGGACGCCCGCATGGTGCCGCTGGCAGACGGGCGTTTCGACCTCGACGACTATGTCGACTACGTCATCGACATGCTGCACCATATCGGGGCGGGAACGCATGTAATGGGCGTGTGCCAGCCATCGGTACCGGTGCTGACAGCCGTAGCCCTGATGGAGGGACGCGGCGATCGCTTCGCGCCGGCCTCCATGACGCTGATGGGCGGGCCCATCGACACGCGTCACAACCCGACCGCGGTGAACCTGCTTGCCGAGGAAAAGGGCATCGAGTGGTTTCGCGACAATGTCATCATGCAGGTGCCGTGGCCCAATCCCGGCTTCATGCGCGATGTCTATCCCGGCTTTCTCCAGCTTTCGGGCTTCATGAGCATGAATCTCGACCGCCATCTGATCGCCCACAAGGACTTCTTCATGCATCTGGTGAAGGACGACGGCGATTCGGCGGAAAAGCACCGCGACTTCTACGACGAATACCTGGCCGTCATGGACCTTACGGCGGAGTTCTATCTCCAGACTGTGGAAACAGTCTTCGTGCGGCACGATTTGCCGAAAGGCCGGATGAAGCATCGCGGCGAACTTGTCGACCTGAGCGCGGTGCGCAACGTGGCGCTGTTCACAGTCGAAGGCGAGAACGACGACATTTCCGGTGTCGGCCAGACCAAGGCCGCGCACGATCTGTGTGTCAACATCCCTGAAGAGATGCGCGCGCACTACATGCAGCCGAAGGTCGGCCATTACGGCGTTTTCAACGGTTCGCGCTTCCGCGCCGAGATCGTTCCGCGCATCGTCGATTTCATGGCAAGCCATGGCAAGACGAAGGCGAAGCCAGCCGCGAAGCCGCGCCTCGTCAGTTCCAAGAGCTGAGCCCGTCTCGCACTGTGTGCGAGACGCCACACTGTCGCAGCTACAGTAACCATCCCGCCAATCCTCACAATCCCGTCAATTGACGGGTCGAAAAACCCCGCTTAACGTTTCTTTAACAAGCAAAAGAATCGGTGATAGGGGCTTGGGCGATATGAATGCCACACTTGGGAGGTGGCGGCTGTGGCCGCTCGCGGCCGCGGTGATGTTCCTTGCGGCAACGACCGGAACGATGTCAGAGGCATCCGGCGTCGGCGCAATGGCAACGGGCGGTTTGACCTCGCAGCCAATCGGTCACTACGAATTCTGCCGCGCCAATCCGTCCGAGTGCTCCTCTCGCCTTCGCGACCGCGGACCGATCGTGCTGACCGACGCGCTGAGGCGCGTGGTCATTCAGGTCAACCTGGACGTGAATCGCGCGGTCAAGCCGATGAGCGACTTCGACATCTACGGGAAGGACGAGGTGTGGGCCTATCCTGACCAGGGCGTTGGCGATTGCGAGGACTACGCGCTGGAAAAGCGCAGGCAGCTTGCCGCCAAGGGCATTCCGCTTTCCAATCTGCTGGTCACCGTTGTCCGCAAGCTCGATGGCGAGGGCCATGCCGTGCTGACGCTGCGCACCGACCGTGGTGACTTCATCCTCGACAATCTGAGCGACGAACTGCGCCCCTGGCAGAAGACGGGCTATCGCTATCTCAAGCGCCAGGCGAGCACGCATACAGGCCGCTGGGTAACGCTGCGCGAAGACCAGAACATGCTGGTGGGCGCACTCGAGTAGCGCTTCCTCAACTCGGATGCTTTGCCGCCACTTAGTGGTGGTCATGAAGCGGCCGCCGAGCCTGTCAGGCGCTGCGAATTAAGCAGCTATTTGGCGCCGAGCTCCCGGCATCGGCCGGTAAAGCTCTTCCTTGTGCCGAGGGGAGTGGCGTGAACACAGCCGTGCCGCTGAGAGTGCGGCCAACCCCTCTGCGACGATTCCATGTAACCGTCACGCCGCCTGCGCGATCCTTTCGCCGGCCATGCGATAGGAAATCGCTTCCGCCAGATGAAGGCGGCCGACCGTGTCGCTGCCATCGAGGTCAGCGAGCGTTCGTGCGACCTTGAGCACCCGGTGATAGGCACGCGCCGAAAGGCCGAGTTTCTCGCTGGCCTCGCCGAGCAGTGCTGCGCCACCTGAATCGAGAGCCGCGATTTCTTCGACCATGGCGGCCGGACAGGCTGCATTGACCGTGACTCCTTCCAGACCGAGGCCCGCGAAGCGGTTGGCCTGGACAGCGCGCGCTCTGGCAACGCGCTCGGCAACCGCAGCGCTTGATTCGGCGCGGGCCGGCCGGATCAGATCGGCGGCGGTGACGGCCGGCACCTCGACCCGCAGGTCGATACGGTCGAGCATTGGTCCCGAAATGCGCGCCTGGTAGTCGCTCTGGCAGCGCGGTCCCCGTGCACAGCGATGGCCCGGCTCGCCGGCCATGCCGCACCGGCACGGGTTCATTGCCGCCACGAGCTGGAACCGTGCAGGGTAAGCAACCCGACCGTTGGCGCGCGCCACCACGCATTCGCCGCTTTCGAGCGGCTGGCGCAGCGAATCGAGCGCCTGTGGCGAGAACTCCGGCAATTCGTCGAGGAACAGCACGCCGTGATGTGCGAGCGAGGCCTCGCCGGGCCTGACGCGGAAGCCGCCGCCCGTCAGGGCGGCCATGGTTGCCGAGTGATGCGGCGCGCGGAAAGGCCGTCTGTCCGACAGTTTGCCGCCGACAATGCTGCCTGCCACCGAGGCGATCATCGACACTTCAAGCAGTTCGCGCGGCGACAGCGGCGGCAGGATCGAAGGCAGGCGCTGTGCCAGCATCGATTTGCCGGAACCCGGTGGACCGCAGAACAAAAGATGGTGGCCGCCGGCAGCCGCGATCTCCAGTGCCCGCTTGGCACTTTCCTGGCCCTTGATATCGGCAAGGTCCGGCAGGTTGCCGGGAGTTGCATGAACGGCGGCCTCGGGTCGCGACAGAACCTGCGTCCCGCGAAAATGGTTGGCAATGGCGATCAGGCTGCGCGGCGCGAGAATGTCGATATCCGCGCCGGCCCATGCCGCCTCGGAGCCCACGCCATGCGGGCAGATCAGACCCTTGCCGAGCGCATTGGCCCCAATGGCCGCCGGAAGTGCACCGGCGACCGGCGCCGTCGTGCCATCGAGAGCCAGTTCGCCGACGACGACATAACCTGCGAGCGCATCATGCGGGATCGCACCCAGCGCGGCCATTAGACCGAGCGCGATCGGGAGGTCGTAGTGACTGCCCTCCTTGGGCAGGTCGGCCGGCGCAAGGTTGACGGTCACCTTCTTGGCCGGCATCGACAGTCCCGACGCATGCAGCGCAGCCTGTATCCGCTCACGGCTCTCGGTCACCGCCTTGTCGGCGAGCCCGACGATCTGCATGCCGACCTTGCCCGGCGCCACCATCACCTGGACGTCGACCGGCACGGCCTCGATACCTTCGAATGCGACTGTCGTTACGCGCGAAACCATGCTGCCCCAGCCTTTCCCGCCGCCGGCTCGAGCCAAGCAACGATCCCCTGTCCCGGAATGAACCAGCCAGCGTCCAGTGAAGCATAAAGCTGCCCCAACGGCAAGAACATTACCGGAACATAATCGCGTTGGGCGTGTGCTCAGGTTGCGGCCGGTTGCAAAGAAAGAACGCATGTTCCGCTGGAACGAAAAAGGCCGGCGCGATGGCCGGCCTTTTTGGGTTGTTGTAAGCAACGACTTCAGAGTGTCTTGGCGAGTTCCTCGAGCTGGTCGGCGCACTGGCCCCAGCCTTCATGAAAACCCATCTTCTCGTGCGCTTCCTTGTCTTCCATGTTCCAGTGGCGGGCCCGCGCGGTATAGCGGGTCTTGCCGCCTTCATCTTCGAAGGTCAGCACTCCGACGAAGAACGGCTTCTCCGGTGTCTTCCAGCCTTCGTTGAACGCGTCGGTAAAGACCAGCTTCTCGTTGGGCACCACTTCGAGGTAGACGCCAAGGTTCGGATACTCGTTGCCCTCGGGGTCGCGCATGGTGATGTTGCTGCGGCCACCGGGCCGCACGTCGACGTCGACTGCCGAAATGCTCCACGGCTTCGGCACGAACCACTGCTTCAGCAGTTCTTTCTCGGTCCAGCAGCGCCAGACCTTTTCGCGTGGGGCATCGATAATACGGCTGAGCACCAACTCGCGGTCGTCGGATGGGGTGGCTTCGATCTTGGTGGTCATGGGTGGTTCCTCTCTCTTGGATGCCCCCAGGACGTTCAGCGGACGCGCGGTCCGACAGCCACCCGCCAAAAAATTCGCACTCAGGCTCGCTTTGCCTCGACGGCATCCCAGAACAGCGCCGCGATGTCGGCCCCGCCGAACTTCTTCACCTCGCGCACGCCCGTCGGCGATGTAACGTTGATTTCGGTCATGTAGTCGCCGATCACGTCGATGCCGACGAGGATGAAGCCGCGCTCGCGGAGCGAAGGTCCGATACGCGCGCAGATCTCGCGCTCCCGTTCGGTGAGCTCGGTTGGTTCCGCGCGGCCGCCGACATGCATGTTGGAGCGCGAATCGTGCTCCGCCGGCACGCGGTTGATCGCGCCCACCGGCTCGCCGTCGATCAGGATGATGCGCTTGTCGCCCTTGCGCACGTCCTTGAGATAGCGCTGCACGATGAAGGGCTCGCGGAACATCTGCTGGAACATCTCCAGCAGCGAAGCGAGATTGCGGTCGGCCTCGTGCAGGTGGAAGATGCCCGCGCCCCCATTGCCATAGAGCGGCTTGACGATGATGTCACCATGTTCCTTGCGGAAGGCGTCGACCTCGCGTGCGTCCTTGGTGATCAGGGTTTCCGGCATCAGGTCCGGAAACTCGGTGACGAAGATTTTCTCGGGGCTGTTGCGAACCCATGCCGGATCGTTGACCACGAGGGTCTTGGGGTGAATGCGTTCCAGCATGTGCGTGGTGGTGATGTAGTTCATGTCGAAGGGTGGGTCCTGGCGCAGCAGGATCACGTCCATCTCCGAAAGATCGGTGCGCACCTGCTCGCCAAGCGTAAAGTGATCGCCTGCCACATCGCGAACCTCCATCGCTTCGACCCGTGCGAAGACCTTGCCGCCGACCATCGACAGCCGGTCGGGCGTATAGTGATACAGCGTGTGGCCTCGCCTTTGTGCCTCAAGCGACAGGGCGAACGAGGTATCGCCGGCGATCGAGACGGTCGAGATATGGTCCATCTGGACGGCGACTTTGAGGGTCATGCGGCGCTCCACCTGTTGCACGTGTCGGCCAAACCTCTACCGGCTGGCGCGGCACTTGCCAATCGGGGGGCCAATCGCTGTGCGCCGGTGGTCTATCCCGCGCCCGTCCCGAAGACGAAGCGTGAATAGCCGAGGAACGACAGGATCATCGCTGCGAGCGATGCGATCGCGAGTGCTGCAACGGGGTGCAGATCCGGGAATGCCAGAAGCAGCCCCGCATAGGCGAGATAATTGAACAGCCCGACCGCAACAGCGACGATGCCGTAGCGTGCGCCTTCCCTTGCAAGGGACCTCTCGCTTGGGCCGAAAGTCACGCGCCTGTTGATCGCCCAGGTCATGCAGACGGCCGCAGCAAACGAGACAAGCCGGGCAAGGAACGGGTTCACGCCGGCTGGTCCGGTCAGCAGGTAGAGAACGGCCGCGTCGGTCGCAAAACCCGCGCCGCCCGCGAGCACGAACGCGGCAATGCGCTTCATGCTGCCCGGATGGACCGGTGTTTTTCGGCCTCGCCCGCGGCCTTGGCAATGGTCTGCGCGGGTGCGTGGCTAAGATAATGGATACGCTTCTGCTCGGCCCGGCCGCGCGCCACGGAATCGAGGATCAGTCCCGCCACCATCATGATCATCGACAGCATCAGCAGCCCGATCGACAGAATCCAGGTCGGCACTTTCGCCACGTAGCCGGTGGCGAAATATTCGTAGAGCACGGGGGCGGCGAAGCCGGCGCTTGCTGCGAGCGACAGGATCGCAAGAGCGCCGAAGAAGCGTGCCGGCCGGGTCTCCTTCATCAGCATCGCAAACATCCAGAGGATCTTCGCACCGTCGCGGAAGGTCGACAACTTCGATTCCGAGCCTTCCGGCCGTCGGCCATAGTCGAGCGGCATCTCGCAGACCGGGATGCGCAGCGCGGACGCATGGACCGACATCTCGGTCTCGATTTCGAAACCACCTGAAACGGCGGGAAAGCTCTTCACGTAGCGGCGCGAGAACACGCGGTAGCCGGAGAAGATGTCGGTGAAATCGCGGCCGAAGAGGAACTGGTAGAGCGTATTGAATATGCGGTTGCCGAAGGCATGTCCGGCGCGGCCGGCATCGTCGGTCACGCCGCGTCGCGTGCCGACCACCATGTCGACCCGTTCCGTCAGCAGAGTGTTGATGAGTTGTGGCGCATCCTGCGGGTCGTATGTGCCGTCGCCATCGGCCATGACATAGATGTCGGCCTCGACGTCGGCGAACATGCGCCGCACCACATTACCCTTGCCCTGGCGCGGCTCGCGGATGACGATCGCGCCGCCGGCGCGCGCCTGGAGCGCGGTCAGGTCGGTCGAGTTGTTGTCGTAGACATAGATGGTGGCTTGCGGCAGCGCCTCCCGGAAGCCGCGAACCACCGCGCCGATCGTCTGTTCCTCGTTATAGCAAGGCAGCAACACCGCAATCGCGGGGTCGGCCGGGTGCAGGCTCTTCATGCGGCGCTCCGGGGTCGGACAGTGGGCTTTACTATTTCTTGAAGCCGTTAAGGCTAGGTTTAGCGCCAGACGAAAACGGGCGGAGCGCGTCTTGGCGACGGTCACCACACCCACCACCTGGGCGCGGTTGCGCTCACATTTCGCTGTCGATGCAGCGGTGGCCGTCGGGGCTGCTGCTCTGATGCTCGTCATGCATGCCTTGCGCGGCTTTCCCACCCTCGCCGACAGCAAGGGCGATAATGACAGCGTCATGCGGCTGGTTCAGGTCCGCGACCTGCTCGCCGGCCAGGGCTGGTTCGATCTCACCCAATACCGGATGGGCCTCGAAGGCGGCTTCGAGATGCACTGGTCGCGGCTGGTCGACCTGCCGATAGCTCTCCTTGTCGCGGGGTTCGGCGAGCCTGCGGCGCTGGTGATCTGGCCGACGCTTCTCTTTGCCGTGGCACTCTTTCTCACCGTTCGCGCCGCCCGTGCCCTTGGCGGCGAATGGGCCGTGTTGCCCGCGACCGTGATCGGCGGGCTTGCGCTCTATTTCGTCGACCTCTTTCCACCTGCCGCGCTCGATCATCACAACATACAGCTCGTGCTGGCACTGGCGACTTTCCTTTGTCTGGTGAATGCGCGTGTCCAGCGTCACGCGGGGTTGGTCGCAGGCGCATGCGCGGCGCTGATGCTTGCGGTCGGCATGGAAGCCGCACCTTATGTGGCGGCTGCCTGCGCCACCGCGGCCATCGGTTTTCTGGTTGGCAACGATGGTGATGCGCGGGTGGCACGCGGGTTCGGTGCGGCCTTCGCCATCGTGGGGGCGGTGGCGCTGGCGGCAACCGTGCCGATGCGCGACTGGCTCGCGGTAGAGTGTGACGCCTTTTCGTTTCCGCAGGCGTCTCTGGCGGTGCTGGGCGGGGCAGGCCTTGCCGCGATTGCGGCGACGCCGGCTCTTGCGGCCTCCCCTCTGCGGCGGCTTGCCGGCCTGATGGTGCTGGGCGGGCTGGCGGCGGCGCTGTTGCTTGCTGCTTTCCCCCAATGTCTTGCCGATCCCTATGCCGATCTCGATCCGCGTCTGCAACGCTATTGGTTGAGCGCGGTCTCGGAAGCGCAGTCCGTCGTGTCAGTACTGCGTTCCGATCCGGCAATGTTTGCCGGCTTCTATGTCACGCCCCTCATCGCGCTTGGTGTCTGCGGCTGGGCCGTCGTTCGCGAGCGCGGTGATCGTGCGTGGATCGTTGCGGCGGCTTTTCTTGGCATCGCGCTGCTCGTGAGCTTCTGGCAGGTGCGCGGCGCGATGTTCTCCGTGCCGCTTGCCGCTGTTCCGCTTGCCGCCTGGGTTGGCGGATTGCGCCGCGGTGTTAAGATGAGAGGCGGTGCGCTGCCCCAACTCGCAATGGTGGCGAGCTGGCTAGCCTCGCTGAACATTGTCTGGCAACTCGCCGCACTGCCATTGAAACCCGCTCCGGAAGCAGGCGGTGGCGACGAGATAGCCAGACTTGAACGTTGTTACGCGCTCTCCGATTACACGACCCTGGCCACCCTGCCGGCTGGGCTGGTGCTTGCAGTGTCTAACCAGGGCTCGACGATTCTGGGCGCGACCGACCACCGCGTGCTCAACGGTCCCTATCATCGCAACAACGCCGGCAATCTGGCCGCGCTGGACATGCTGATGGGCAATCCGCACACAGCCGCCGATACCGCACAGCGGCTTGGAGTAACCTACGTCGCGCTCTGTCGCGGCAACCCGGAAACGTCGTCCCTGCGTCGGTGGGCACCTGAAGGACTTTTGGCAACTCTCTTTGCCGGCAACACGCCGTCATGGTTGGTGCCGGTGGCCGGCACGGCGGACGCGCCCATCGAAATCTGGCAGGTGCGCGACCACCGCTGACCGCTATGCGAAAAAATTGTTCTCCGGGATACCTTTCCTAAAGGGTTTGCTGCCAAGGTTCTCTCCCGCAGGCCTGGAAATAAGAAAAACAGAATAAGGGGCGCCGATGCAGCATCCATTCGGCAGCGGCAAGATGGGGAACGAATCGGCGGATCTGGCCTTTACCGATCCGCTTACAGGCCTTGGAAATCTGAGGCGCTTCTTCGACAAGATCGACCGGCTGATCCTTGATCGTGCCGACGACCCCGCACCCTTCGCCATCGGCATTCTCGATCTCGACGGTTTCAAGCCGATCAACGATCTGTTCGGCCGCAGGGCCGGAGATAACATCCTACAGCAGGTCGCGATGCGGCTGAAGGCGTCGATGGACCAGCATTCGACCGTCGCCCGTGTCGGTGCGGACGAGTTCGCCTTCCTGTACCCCTTGGTGTTCAGCGAAGAGGCCGCCCAGGAACGCGCGCTGATGCTGATCGAGATTCTGTCCGCGCCTTACGATGTCGGCGACCGGACGGCGCGCCTCTCGGCATCAGCAGGCTGCTCGCTGTTCTACTCCGGCGAGGAGAACACAGAGACACTCATCTCCAAGGCCGAAACGGCACTCTACCATGCCAAGCGATCCGGCCGTGGCAAGGTGATGGTCTACACGCGCGAGATGGAGGAGGCCGCACGACGGGTGACGCATATCGAGCAGGCTCTTCGCCGCGCGGTGGCGGCCGAGGAGGTCGAGCCGCATTTCCAGCCGATCGTTGAACTGAAGACCGGGCACGTGATCGGTTTCGAGGCGCTGGCGCGCTGGACGGATCGGGACCTCGGTGTAATCCCGCCAAACGTCTTCATCCCCATCGCCGAGGAACGCGGGATCATCGGTGCCCTCTCGCAGCTTTTGCTGCGCAAGGCGACGGAAACCGCGCGCAACTGGCCGGACGAACTTTTCCTGTCGTTCAACCTGTCGCCTTCCCAGCTTGTCGACCAGAACACCGCGCAGCAGGTTCTGGCAATCCTGGCGCGTACTGGTTTCGACCCGCGCCGTCTCGAGATCGAGATCACCGAGACCGGCCTGATGACCGATCCCGCATCGGCGGAGAAGATCGTCAACGATCTGCGGGCGGTTGGCATCCGCGTGTCGCTCGACGATTTCGGCACCGGCCAGTCGTCGCTTGGCCGTTTGCGCGAGTTCCATTTCGACAAGCTGAAGATCGATCGCAGCTTCGTTTCGTCGATCCTGGAGGACAAGCCGTCCGAGCACATCATTCGCGCCATTCTCGCCATGTGCGAGGGGCTTGGCATGAATGTGGTGGCCGAAGGGATCGAAGAGGAAGCCCAGGCCGACCGTCTTGTCGAATTCGGCTGCGCGGGAGGACAGGGCTACCTGTTCGGCAAGCCGAGCGACGCCGAGGCGACGATGGCGTATCTTAGAGAAGCGTATCGCGGCATGGTGCGAGACCGCCGGCGCGGCTAACCGCCGGCCCGGAAGTTCAGCCCAGCTTTTCCATACAGATCTTGGTGTGACCCGCCCGGATAAACCCGAGTTCAAGCGCAGCCGCCTTGGACAGGTCGATCACGCGCCCCTTGATGAACGGCCCGCGGTCGTTGATCCGCACCACAACCGACTTGCCGTTGCGCTGGTTGACGACTTTCATCTTCGAGCCGAACGGCAGGCTGCGATGCGCCGCCGTCAGCGCGGCCGGGTTCATGCGCTCGCCCGAGGCGGTCTTCGAGGTTAGCGCATACCATGAAGCGCTGCCGCATTGGGCGGAAGCCGTGGTGGCGGAGAACGCAAGGAGTGTCGCGGCGGAAAGGCTTGCTGCCGCGATCCGCAGGCTGGTTCTGTTCATCTGAAAGGTCCGGTTCCGTTGATATCGAAAGCGGCACTAGGAACGGAATCGGGCAATCGAGAGGCCGGCAACACTCTGCCGGTACAACAATGGCGACAGCCAGTAATATTAAGTCAGGCGGCGGCGCTGGACTGACCTATATTCAGCGGAGATTCAGCAGCTTCGCCGCGTTGTCCTTGAGGATCAACGGCCGCACCTCGTCCTTGATCTCGATGTTCTCGAAATCGGCAAGCCAGCGATCCGGCGTGATTGCAGGCCAGTCTGAGCCGAACAGCATCTTGTGCTTCAGCATCGTGTTGGCATAGCGCACGAGTATCGGTGGGAAATACTTCGGAGACCAGCCCGACATGTCGATATAGACGTTGGGCTTGTGGGTCGCGACGGAGAGCGCTTCTTCCTGCCACGGGAAGGACGGGTGCGCGAGGATGATCGGCATGTCCGGAAAATCCACCGCAACGTCGTCGAGATGGAGCGGATTGGAATATTTGAGCCGCATGCCCATGCCGCCCCGCATCCCGGCACCGACGCCGGTCTGGCCGGTGTGGAATAGCGTGATGGCGCCCTCTTCGGCAATCGCTTCATACAGCACATAGGCCGAGCGGTCGTTTGGATAGAAGCCCTGCATGGTGGGGTGAAACTTGAAGCCGCGAACGCCGAATTCGCGCACCAGTCGCCGTGCCTCGCGGGCGCCTGCTCTGCCCTTGGCCGGATCGATGGAGGCGAATGGGATCATGATGTCGCTATTTTCGGCGGCGATCTGCGCCACTTCTTCGTTGTTGTAGCGCCGGAAACCCGTCTCCCGCTCTGCATCGACTGGAAAGATCACGCAGCCGATCTTGCGCTCGCGGTAATAGGCCGCCGTTTCCTGCACTGAGGGCAGCATGCCTTTGGCGCCGGCGGGGTTCCTGAAATAGTTCGCCATGCCGGCCTGGAACTCGTCGTAGCCGTCATCGCGCGGTCCGCAGCAAGGCTCTTCCGCATGGGTATGGATGTCGATCGCGACGAGCTCGTCGAGTTTCATTCAGGCTTTTCCTCCGCTTGCTGGCGACGGTTGCACAGTCTGCGAAGCATGTCCGGGTGTAAACACCCAAGTTCATCGAAACCCCGAAACGCGCATTTCGCTTCTCTCCGGGAAAATAAGAATCATTACGTGAGGCGTAATCGCCGGATCGCGCAACCAAAGGCATGATGCACCTGCAATCGCAACTCAAACCGCAACGGGAGCAGACCATGGCAGCCTACGGAATCGGATATCTCTGGAACGTCAATCTCGGCCCCGGCATCGTCGAATATCTGGAACGCATCGATGCGACGCTCGCGCCTTTCGGCGGCCGCTTCATCGCCCATGGCGGCCAGATAGAACACTTCGAGGGCAGCCTGCCGGAAGGCAATGCCATCATCCTCGAGTTTCCCGACTACCAGCACGCGCGCGACTGGTATCACAGCGATGCCTATGCCGCGATCAAGGCCCTTCGCAGCGACAATGCCGAAGGCCACATCTTCATCGTCGATGGCGTCTCGCCCGACCACAAGGCGATCGAGGTGCTGGCAGCGAACGGGTGAGCGTGGCCGGCCCTTAATACTCCCGCGATCCAGTCCGTGGAGCCCGCCGCGGGCCATGGCGCGGGAGAACACCTGCAGCGGTGGCGTAGCGTTGTCACAAAAATTGGCTTCTGGCGGAACCTTGTTGGGCTTCCGGCGTTTTTGCGTTCGCCGAGGGGTATTTCATGCAACATGTCCGCAAGTGCAGACCAGCTGCGCCGCGCGCGGAAAACCGAAGGTCGCGGGAACTTCGTCCTGGGGCTGTCGGGCTCCATCGTTGCGGAGTCTTTGCGCATCGAAAAGAGTGGTATGTTGAAGACAGGGCTTGCTGCATGACCTTAAACGATCCGTCGGGTTTCCCGGAAAACAAGGCTATCAAGACATATGGACGCCGAATTGAGTTCGCCTGATCCGGTGTCGTTTCTGTCCGGTGGTGGCGAAATGGGCCGCCTGATCCGATCCCACTCGTGGAGCGAGACCCCGCTTGGGTGTCCGACGACGTGGCCGCAATCACTGCGTTCCGCCCTTTCAATCTGCCTCCACTCGAGTTTTCCCACGGCGATATACTGGGGTCGGGAGCTGAGGCTGCTCTATAACGATGCGTGGGCGCCGATTCCCGCGGAGCGGCACCCCTGGGCTCTCGGCCGACCAGGCGCGCAGGTGTGGGCGGACATCTGGGATGTGGTGGGCCCGCAATTCGAACAGGTCATGCAAACCGGAGAGGGCTTTTCGGTTTTCGACCAGATGCTGCCGATGGTCCGAAACGGCGTGAGGCACGAAACATACTGGAATTACAGTTTCACCGCGATCCGGGGTGAGGATGGTTCGGTTGTCGGGGTCTTCAACCAGGGCAATGAAACGACCCACGCGGTGCTGGCGCGCCGGCAGGCGGAGGCGGAGCTCGAGCGAATGGGAAACATGTTTGCCCAGGCGCCAAGCGCTGTAGCCATGCTCGCCGGCCCGGATCATGTCTTTGAGGTCGTGAATGCTGCCTATGAGGAACTGGTAGGGCGGAAGGACCTGATTGGACGGCCTGTTGCAGAGGTCCTGCCGGAGGTTGTGACCCAGGGGTTCATCGAACTTCTCGATCGCGTTTTCGAAACGGGCGAGCCATTTGTCGGGCGCGCGGTTTCGGTGGAACTATCGCGCACGCCCGGCGGTCCGATGGAGGAGCGTCTTATCGATTTCGTCTATCAGCCGCTTACGAACGTTGCCGGATTGCGCAGCGGTGTTTTCGTACAGGCCACGGATGTGACGCATGCAGCCAGGGCCGAAGATGCGCTGCGCGCCAGCGAGGCCAAATATGAGGCGATGGTGAACGCGATCGACCAGATGCTCTGGTCGACGCGCCCCGACGGCTTCCACGACTATTACAATGACCGGTGGTACGAATATACGGGCATGCCCTATGGGTCGACTGACGGCGAGGCATGGAACGGCATGTTCCATCCAGACGATCAGGAGCGCGCCTGGCAGGTCTGGCGCCAAAGCCTTGCAACGGGTGAGCCGTACCACATCGAGTACCGATTGAGGCACCGTTCAGGTCAATATCGCTGGGTGATCGGTCGTGCACAGTGCGTTCGCGACACCAACGGTGAAATCATGCGGTGGTTCGGAACGTGTACCGACATCCATGATCTGAAGGAGGCGGAAGAAGCGAGGCAACTCCTGCTCAGGGAGATGAATCATCGGGTCAAGAACCTGTTTGCGATCGCCTCCGGGATGATCACGATGACGGCCCGCACGGCGCCATCGGTCAAAGAGATGAGTGAAAGGTTGAGGGGACGATTGGGTGCGCTTGCCAAGGCACATGAACTGATCCGCTCAGCCATCGCGACAGACGCCGACAGTTCGCAGCAATCATCGCTTCGCTCGCTCGTCGAGGAGGTCACCAGGCCGCATGTGGAATTTGCCGACGGCCGGCAGCTTTCGATCAGCGGACCCGAGGTCTGGCTTGGCAAGGATGCCTCGACGAGCCTCGCGCTGATTTTTCACGAACTGGCGACCAATGCGTCAAAATACGGTGCCTTGCACTCTCATGATGGCGCGATCGCCATCGAATGGGTCGTGGTGGCTGACCAACTGGAGCTTCACTGGAAAGAGACTGTCGCCGACCGGGAAATTCATCCCCCTACACTTGAAGGATTCGGCAGCAAGCTGGCAAACTCGAGCGCGACCGGCCAATTAAGGGGAGAGATAAGCTACGACTGGCGCGCCTCCGGCGTTCACATTCATTTCAGGCTGCCGATGGAACAACTCCACCGTTGATGGCATTTCAGTCGAGTTGAACTATTCCGAGACCATGAAAGAGATTGATAACATTACCGGGTCTGCGTTGGATGGACGGCGTGTATTGATCGTCGAAGACGAGCCCTTCATTGCATTTGATCTGGCCGATGCGATTGAAAGCGCTGGCGGAACTGTCGTGGGCCCTGCCGCCACCGTCAGGCAGGCCCTGGCGCTGATCGATACAGAACAGGTGGAAGCCGCAATTCTCGACGTGAACCTTCCAGACGGTGATATCGGTCCGGTCATCGCGGCGTTGACGAACGAAGACGTCCAGTTGCTGGTGCATACTGGCGCGGGTTTGGGGCCCGAACTGGAACGGCAGTATCCAAGCCTCAGGGTCTTTTCCAAGCCCACCCCGCCGCCGGTACTGGCGAGCGTGCTCGCTGCGACACTCGCACAGAGGCGAGATCAACCACATTCGTGAAGGCGAAGCCTGCATTTCCACTGAGCTTTTCAGAACGTGGGACGGCATATCTTTGCTCGGCATGCAGTCAACGCAACGTCGGGTGAAACTCGTCGCTTCACCGAAAAGCCTTACGCGTAGACACGAGGGCACCTGCTATTCGCCGCAGCGAGCCTGCACGGCCTATTGTACCCACTTGGGATGATGGGTGCCGGATGGAATCGGACAGGGGCAAGAGCGATTGGTCGGACATGGCCTTCTTCTGCCTGTTCAGGCGGCGCTTGACGCTAGAATAGGTCGCGGTCATGCTCGATCTGGGCGATTCCGCAATGGAGAAAAATCTGTACGATTGCCTGCTATTTGGCCCCGGAAGCGTGAGCCGCAGATATGACCGACGAGAAAACCGCCATCGTTGCCGCCGCCCGACTGTTCGCCGTGGGGGAGAGCAGCGAGCCCTACCACCTTGGCACACTCAGGCGTCATGCGCGCAACATCGGCCGGATGGCTCTTAGCTGCGATGATCCCAGTGAGCGCGATGCGCTGGCAGCGCTGCACATGCGGCTCCAGAGGATCGGCACGGAAGGTATCGAGCCGTTCAGCATGCGGCGGATCGGGAGCGAGTTTTATCCGCTTGGTCGCTTTTGTATAGAGACGCTTCAAATGTCTCGTGAGCAGATCGGCGCGATGATCTGTCCCGATGGCACACCGCGCCAACAGCTTGGCTGCGCCCGTTTCATGGAAGGTATTATCAATAGGGTAGAGCGGCACCGCGTCGTTTACCAGCATTTCGGACACCACCTGAAGTAGTGGCAGGCTCGCGACATGCTTCGGCTGGAAGCTCAGCGGTGTAGTGGTGCCCAGGAGAGGACTCGAACCTCCACGCCTCGCGGCACACGGACCTGAACCGTGCGCGTCTACCAATTCCGCCACCTGGGCTAGATGACCGCACGGGCCTTCCCGAAGAGTTCGGTTACGGGACCATGCGTGGTGCGAGGCCGATGTAAGCGGGCGCGCCTGTGCTGTCAATGACAATCTCGCGACAGACGCGCAAAGCCGCTCAGCTTTCGATGATCTCCTTGGAGGCGACCGTCGAATCGGCATTGAGGCGGTAGATGATCGGCACGCCGGTGCCGAGCTCGACCTTGACAACCTCCTCGCCCGAAAGCCCGTCGAGCGCCATGATGAGCGCGCGCAGCGAGTTGCCGTGCGCGGCGACCAGAACCGTCTCGCCGCGCAGCACATGCGGCTGGATCACATGCATGTAATAAGGCCAGACCCGTGCGCCGGTGTCGCGCAGGCTCTCGCCACCAGGCGGCGGAACGTCGTAAGAGCGCCGCCAGACATGAACCTGTTCCTCGCCCCACTTGGCGCGCGCGTCGTCCTTGTTGAGGCCGGCGAGATCGCCATAGTCGCGCTCGTTCAGCGCCTGGTCGCGCACCGTCTGCAGATCGGCCTGGCCGACCGCGTCGAGGATGTGCTGGCAGGTCACCTGCGCGCGCACGAGCGCGGACGTGTAGGCGATGTCGAATTTGAGGCCACGCGCGGCGAGCTTAGCGCCGGCAGTCTTGGCCTCTTCATGGCCCTGCTCGGTCAGCCCGACGTCGCGCCAGCCGGTGAACAGGTTCTTCAGGTTCCATTCGCTCTGTCCGTGGCGGACGAGGACCAGCGTTCCGGACATGGGGTTCTCCTGCTGTTGATGGTGGTTTGGATTGAGGCGCTAGAGGCCGAGTACATCGCGCATCGAATAGAGGCCGGGCTTGCGGTCGTGCGCCCAAAGCGCCGCCTTGACCGCGCCGCGCGCGAACAGCGCCCTGTCCTCCGCGTGGTGTGAAAGGACGATGCGTTCGCCTGTTCCCGCAAGGATAACGGAGTGGTCGCCGACGACGGAGCCGCCGCGCAGCGATGCGAAACCGATCGTGCCTTCCTCGCGCGGGCCGGTGTGGCCGTCACGCACGCGCACGCTGTTCTGCGACAGGGCGACCGCGCGGCCCCCCGCCGCTGCTTCGCCAAGCAGCAGCGCGGTGCCCGACGGCGCGTCGACCTTGTGCCGGTGGTGCATCTCAAGCACCTCGATGTCGAAATCCCCGGCGTCGAGGGCCTTGGCGGCCTGTTCCACCAGCGCGGCGAGCAGATTGACGCCGAGACTCATATTGCCGGACTTGACGATCGTCGCGTGGCGCGCCGCCGCGGCGATCTTCGCGTCATCAGCATCCGAGCAGCCGGTGGTGCCGATGATATGCGCGATGCGGGCCTGGGCGGCATAGCCCGCGAAAACCGTCGTGGCTGACGGAACGGTGAAGTCGAGCACGCCGTCGGCCCTAGCGAATACCGGCAGAGGATCGTCACTGATCGTTACGTCGAGCGGTTCCACACCTGCCAGCATGCCTGCGTCCTGGCCGATGAACGGCGAGCCTTCCCGTTCCACGGCGCCGACTAGGCTTGCGCCCGGCGTCTCGTGTACGGCTCGTATCAGCGTGCGGCCCATGCGGCCTGCAGCACCCACGACGACGAGCCCCATAGTCACGCGGCATTCCCTCCCTTTCTGGAAACCGGTTCGCCCTGCAGCCGGTGAAACCGTGCATAAGCGCCGGCCTGGCTTTTCATCAGGCTCGCATGCGTGCCTTCCTCGACCACGCGGCCCGCTTCCAGCACGACGATATGGTCTGCCTTCACTACCGTCGACAGGCGGTGCGCGATCACGATCGTGGTCCTGTTCTGCATGATCGTTTCAAGTGCAGCCTGAACGCGGGCCTCCGATTCGGTGTCGAGCGCGGAGGTCGCCTCGTCGAGCAGCAGGATCGGCGCGTTGCGCACGATGGCGCGGGCGATCGACAGCCGCTGGCGCTGGCCGCCGGAAAGCGTCACGCCGTTCTCGCCAACCGGCGTGTCGTAGCCTTGCGGCATTCCGGCGATGAATTCGTCCGCATGGGCGAGGCGTGCCGCCTCCTCGATTTCGGCATCCGTGGCGTCAGGCCGGCCGTAGCGGATGTTGTCGCGCACCGATCCCTCGAACAGGTAGGGATGTTGCGAGACATAGGCGATGTTGGCGCGAAGCGAAGCCTTGGTGACGTGTGCGATGTCTTGTCCGTCAATCAGGATCGCGCCCTCGGCAAGGTCGTAGAACCGCTGCAGAAGCGTCACGATCGTTGACTTGCCGGCGCCGGAGCCGCCCACGAGGGCGGTCGTCTTGCCGGCCTCGGCAACGAAACTGACCGCGCGCAGCACTGGCAGGTCATCGGCGTAGGAGAACGACACGCCGTCGAACCGCACCTCGGCCCGGGATACGTCCAGTGGCCTGGCATCCGCGCCATCGCGCTGGCGTGGTTCGATGTCGAGCAGCTCGTAGATCATGCGCGCGTTCACCAGCGAGCGCTCGAGATTGACCTGGACGCGCGCAAGCCTGCGGGCGGGATCGTAGGCAAGCAGAAGCGCGGTGATGAAACCGAAAACCGAGCCGGGCGGCGTGCCTGAGGCCGATGCCTGATAGGCCGAATAGGCGATGACGCCGGCGATCGCGAAACCGGCCAGCGCTTCGGAAATTGGCGTGACGCGTTCGGAGACGCGGGCGATCTTGTTGGCGCGGTTTTCGGCTTCGGCGACCAGCCCGTCCATGCGGCGCGCAAGTTGTTCTTCCATGGTGAACGCCTTCACCACGGCGATGCCCTGGGTCGTCTCCTGCATGGCGCCGACGAGCCGTGCGTTCACCTCGACGGCCTGACGCGCAACCTTGCGCAGCCGCCGCATGATGCGATTGACCGCGAAGATCAGCGGTGGGCCGATGAGGAGCGCGATGGCCGAAAGCTTCGGATCGAGCACGATCATCGCGCCTACCAGGGCGAGCAGCAGTACGGCATCGCCGACGACCGACTTCAGCGTCATGCCGAGCATGTCACGCACGCCCAGCACGTTTTCGTTGATCTGTGCGGCAAGCCGGCCCGAGCGCTGCTCCGTGTAGAAGTCCAGTCCGAGCCGCATCAGGTGGTCGAAGATGCGGCGCTGGTAGCGGGCGACGAGGTTGTTGCCGATCGTGGCGAGTATGACCGCCTGCCCGTAGGTGGCGGCACCGCGAATGAGAAAGACGAGGATGACCGCGCCGCAGATCCAGGGGATCAGGTCGAAGCGCTCCTCGTAGAAGACGCCGTCAATTAGCGGCGGCATCACCCACGGAATGAAGGCGGTCGCGCCCGCGACCGCCAGCAGGCAGCCGATGGCGGCGACGTAGAGCCCGACATAGTCGCGCGCATTTTCCGCCAGCACGCGCTTGAGCACGGGGAGGACGTCGCCTCGCAGGGTCTCGAGCGCTCCCTTTTCGTCTTTTACCGCCAAACCGTTCTTCCCGGTCATGCCTTTTCCGCGCTTGGCTATGCCCTTTCGCACAGCCTCATGCAATCGGCAATCCGCAGCCCTTCTGACGCCGGGTCAGGCATTTACCCAGTGCCGTCCCTCCATCTCGACGCCAAAGCGCGCCGGCGTCTGGGCATAGGCAGCCAGTCCCGACAGCGCCGCGAGCGGATGGGTGATGACGTAGACGGGCATCGCCTTGACCAGATCGTTATGCGGCGCCTTGTCCTCGAAAGCGGCGCGGAAGCGGCCGTTCTTGAGGGCTGGAACGATCTTCTGGGCGATGCCGCCGGTAAGGAAGACGCCGCCGCGGCTCATGAAGATCAATGCGAGGTCCCCTGCCAGCCGCCCAAGGCAAGTGACGAAGATGTCGAGCGCTTCCCCGGCGGTCGCGTCGCTGTTGTCCAGCGCGGCGCTGGTGATCTCGGCGGGCGTCGAAAAACGTGGCGTGGTCTGGTCTGCCTTGGCGACCGCCCGGTAGAGATTGACGAGACCGCGGCCGCACAGCATCTGCTCCGCGGAGATACGGCCCTCGATCTTCTCGATATGCGGAAACACCTCGAAATCGCGCGGACTGCGTGGACCGATGTCCACATGACCGCCCTCGCCGGGGACGGGTATCCAGGTGTGTCGCGCATGGACCAGCCCTGCGACGCCGAGACCTGTGCCCGGTCCGAGCACGACACGCCCGGCTGCTGGCTCCGGTTCGCCGCCGCCGATCTTCTCCATGTGCTCGGGACCGAGCGCGACGACGGCAAGCGCCTGAGCCTCGAAATCGTTGAGCACCAGCACCTCTTCCAGACCGAGCGTCGAGAACATCTGCTTTGGCCTGACCACCCAGTCGCAGTTGGTCAGCTCGATCTCGTCGCCGTCGACGGGCCCGGCCACGGCAAGCACCGCTGACAATGGCAGGATGGACGTGCGGTCGAGGATGGCGGTCTGGATCGCTTCGTCGATGGTCGCGAAGTCCGCCGTCTGAACGATCGGGAATTCCTTCGGCTCGGCATAGGCGTCGACGAGGATCGCGAAGCGCGCATTGGTGCCACCGATGTCGCCGATGAGAACCGGAAACTTGAGCATGGTGATGGTCTGGTCCTCGCCTGGCATGTCAGCTACGGTCCCCGTTGCGGCCGTCCGCCTCCATGGCGGTCAAAATGATTTCGGCCGTGGCGACGTTCAGCGCAATCGGAATATCATAGACGATGGCGAGCCGCATCAGCGCCTTCACGTCCACGTCGTGCGGCATCGGCGTCAGCGGGTCGACCAGGAAAATCACGGCATCGACAACGCCTTCGGCGATCAGGGCGCCGATCTGCTGGTCACCTCCGAGCGGCCCGCTGCGCAGCCTGCGCACCGAAAAGCGCGGATCGGCATCGGCAATGCGGCCGCCTGTGGTGCCCGTGGCGACGATGTCGCAGCCAGCGATGAAATTCGCATGTGTCGTGCAGAAGGCAACAAGGTCGTCCTTCTTTGCATCATGAGCGATCAAGGCGAGGCGCAGGCGGTCGGCCAAGGCGAGGTCCGTAAGGGAGGAGCTAAATCGATTTAGAAATCTCTTATTGCCCCGGCGCGCCCACTGTCAAGGAAACCGCTCAGTCGTATGGGCGGGGCTGCGGCAGAGGGATCGTCCGTTCGGGCGTTGGCGCAAAGGCGTTGGCCGCCACCGGCGGGGCATTGGTTGCGATCATCGGCGTGCCGCGCCCACTGACGGTCACGGCTGCTTCTGATATCGGCGCCGGCGCGGCGAGCACCGCCTCGCAGGCGGATGGCAGCGAGGAAAGACGCAGAACATCACGCGCCTTGGGTTTGGCCGGCCCCTTCGCGGGCCGCCAAGGCTCCTCGGTGAACCACCAGGCCAGCGACTGGTCGCAACCCTCTTCACGCGGAACCGCATCCTGCGTCCGGCAGCCCGGCGAGCCCGCCGGGCAGCCGATACGGATATGGAAGTGCGAATCGTGACCCCAGAAAGGGCGTACCTTGCGTAGCCAGGAGCGGTCGCCGCCGACCGTATCGCAAAGCTTCTTCTTGACGCCCGGGTGAACGAGAATCCGCTCGACATTCGGATAGCTCGCGGCGCGGTGGAGCAACCGGGCATGCGCCGGCGTCCATTTGCGATCGTCCACGTAGAGCGAATTGGGCTGCAGCATGGAGACGAAATCGAGCTTCTCGCGTTCGCCTGCCGACAGCCGTCGGTTCGGCATGGGCAGGAACCAGATGTCCGCATCCAATCCGATCTGATGCGAGGCATGGCCGGACAGCATCGGGCCGCCGCGCGGTTGCGAGACATCGCCGATCAGCAGGCCGGGCCATCCATCTTGCGCGGCCTCGCGCGAGAACCGCTCGAGCAGCGCGATCATTTCCGGATGACCCCAGCGGCGGTTGCGCGACAGGCGCATCGCCTGCCAGTTCGGGCCATCTGTGGCGATCGCCATGCCGCCGGCGAAGCAGCCCTTCGAATAGAAGCCGTGGGCCGCGGCCTGCGTGGCGGCCGGCAGGCGTTGTGCGCCGAATGCATCCTTGGCAAGCGGATCCGCCATCGCGCCCGAAACGGCCGCGGCAAACGCGACGACAGCACTGGCAAGATGACGCATAACGGTTGAAAGACGCATGTACCGGCCTCCGGCAATCGATGGATTCACAGATGCCCCAATGCCCGCGCTCTAGCTTGCAGGTGCATGGTTAAGCGAATCATAACAGTTCAGTCGCCGATCCTCGATCGTGCGTCCGCGCCCTCGGCACGACCTTGCCATGTGCCGCTCGACCACAAATCGTCAAGGGCCGCGCGGTAATCCGGAAAGCGAAAGCGGTAGCCTGCCTGCTTGATGCGCGCGTTGGCGACGCGCTTGTTCTCGCCATAGAACGAGCGCGCCATGGGGGTCATTTCCGCCTCGTTGAAGGGGATTTCCGGAGGCGGCGCTACGCTCATCAGCGATGCGGCATACGCAACGACATCCTGCGGCGGTGCCGGCTCGTCGTCGGTGACGTTGAAGATGCCGCCCTTGGCTTCCTTCGCCAGTAGCATGGTCGCGCCGGCTATGTCGTCGACATGGATACGGTTGAACACCTGATCCGGCTTGACGATGCGCCGGGCCGTGCCCTTGTCGAGGTTCACGAAGCCGTTGCGGCCGGGCCCGTAGATGCCGGAGAGCCTCAGGATCGCCACCGGAAGGTCCGTTTCCACGGCAAGCGCCAGCCACGCACGTTCGGCTGCGAGCCGCGCCTGCGACCGGCGCGAGACCGGGCGGCATTCGGCATCCTCGTCGACCCAGACGCCCTGATGGTCGCCATAGACGCCGACCGTCGAGAGATAGCCGATCCAGCGCAGCGCCGGCATATTCTTCACGATCGTGTCGCGGGCGGCCGAAAGGACGGGATCGCTATCACCCGGCGCGATCGATACGATCAAATGGGTGGTCTCGCCCAGTGCCGCCTCGATCTCGGACGACAGCGGGCCACCGTCGAACAGCGCCGGCTCGATGCCGTCGGCGCGCAGTTCCTCGGCCTTGTCCGCCGAACGGGTCGTGCCGGCGACGAATGCGCCGTCTGCAATGGCGCAGCGTGCGATGGCCCGGCCGGAATAACCGGCGCCGAAGATGAACAGTCTCATGCTCAATGAACGATACTCCCGATTTCAGCGATTACGTCCGGATCGGATTCGCCTGCGAGGTGGTCTGCCATCAGCCTTTCGAACGCATCGCCATCAAGCAGGCAGGAGAGCGCCCATACGGCCATGCCGCGCACGAGCGGCGACGGATCGCCAAGCAACGTTTGTACTGGTGGTATCAGGGCCGTCTCGCCTGAATTGCCGGCGGCAACCAGCACGTTGCGGATGAAGCGGTCACGCCCGATGCGCTTGACCGGCGAGCCGGAAAAGAGCGCGCGGAACGCTGGATCGTCAAGCTGGAGAAGATCTGCCAGCCGTGGCTCCTTGAGGTCTTCCCGCGCGGTCAGCTTGGCCTCGGATGCCACGCTGGCGAACTTGTTCCACGGGCAGACGGCAAGGCAATCGTCGCATCCGTAGATGCGGTTGCCGATCGCGGCGCGAAACTCGCGCGGAATCGGCCCCTTGTGCTCGATGGTCAGGTAGGAGATGCAGCGTCGCGCATCGAGCTGGTAGGGTGCCGGAAAAGCATCCGTGGGGCAGATCTCGAGGCAGGCGCGGCAGGAGCCGCAACGATCTTGCTCGGCAGCGTCCGGCGAAAGGTACGCGTTTGTGAAGATCGAGCCGAGGAAAAGCCATGACCCGTATTCGCGGCTGACGAGGTTCGTATGCTTGCCCTGCCAGCCGATGCCGGCCGACTCGGCCAGCGGCTTTTCCATCACCGGCGCGGTGTCGACGAAGACCTTGACGTCCGCGCCGCTGCGCGCGGCGAATTTCTGCGCGATCTCCTTGAGACGTCCCTTGATGACGTCGTGATAGTCGCGATGGCGTGCGTAGACCGAGATTGCCGCGCGCTCCTTGCGCGCCAGAAGCGCCAGCGGATCCGTATCGGGCCCGTAGTTCATCGCCAGCATGACGATCGAGCGCACCTCTGGCCACAGCGCGCGCGGGTTTCCGCGTCGCGCTGCCGTTTCGGCAATCCACTCCATCGTGCCGTGTCTGCCCTTGTCGACATAGTGGGCAAGCCGGCGCGGTGCGAGCGGGACCGAATCGGGACTGGCGACGGCGATCGAATCGAAGCCCTGTCGTTTTGCTTCGAGGTTCAGAAAGTCCCGAAGCCGGTCTTTTGAGACTGGTTTCAGGCCGGCCTTCATCAGAAATCGAGGTCGGCGTAATGCGAAACCGGCGAAAGGCCGCGCACCCGGTCGGCCAGCAGCGGCCTGAAGGAGGGTCGCGACTTCATCCGCGAATACCAGTCCTTGGCTGCCGGATAGTCCGACCAGGAGATTTCGCCGAGATAGTCGAGCACGGAAAGCGTCGCGGCCGCGGCCATGTCGGCATAGGTCAGGCGCGTGCCTGCGAGCCAGTTGCGCGTGCCGGCCAGCCAGTTGGTGTATTTCATGTGCTGCCGCACATTGGCCCTGGCTGCTCGGATAGCGCCCGAATCGGGCGCGCCACCGCCATGCTCGCTTGCCATGACCGGTTTCAGCACGCGCTCGCGTACCAGATGGCGGGCAACGTCAGCCTCGGTCTTGACCAGATACCAGTCCACCAGCCTGCGGATTTCCGCACGCGCCAGCGGGTCCTCTACGAACAGCCGCTTGTCCCGCTTGAGGACGCCGCGCGTCTCATCGACATATTCAGCGATCACCGTGGCGCCGACGATGGGTTCGTCGCTTTCGGCCAGCAGAACGGGAAGAGTCGCGGCGGGATTGAGCGTCAGAAATTCCTTGCGCCGGAGCCAAGGCTTCTCCTCGATCAGCGCCAGTTCCTCGCCATACTCGCCGAAGGAAAGGCGGACGAACCGGCACGCGGGGAAAAGCGGATGATGGAACAGAGTCAGCATGGCACCGGCAAACAGGAATGGTCTGGCCTTTTTAGGGCAGCGGGTCTAAGTCTCGAACCCGTTCCTGAGTCGGGCGCGAGGCGGTCTCGTCCTATAGGCGCTCATCCATTTCCTGACAAGCAAGCGGCGCATAAACTGCCGGAGCAGACATGAGCGAACAGACGATCGTCGGGGCCGCGATTCTCGGCATCCTGGAAGGCCTGACTGAATTCATTCCCGTCTCATCCACCGGTCACATTCTTCTGGCGGGCCATTTCATGGGCTTCCAGTCAACCGGCAAGGTCTTCGAGGTGGTCATTCAGCTCGGTGCCATCCTGGCGATTCTGTCTGTCTATTTCGCGCGGCTTTGGGACATGCTCATCAAGCTACCATCCGACCGCGCCACGCAGACTTTCGTCCTCGGCATCCTGATCGCCTTCCTCCCGGCCGCGATAATAGGCGCCTTCGCGCACAGCTTTATCAAGGAGGTGCTGTTCGAAAGCCCGATGCTGATCTGCATCACGCTGATTCTCGGCGGCTTCATCCTGCTCTGGGTCGACCGCTGGGCGATCAAGCCCAAATATACCGATGCCTCCGAGTTTCCGCTTTCGGTCTATTTCCGTATCGGCCTTTTCCAGTGCCTCGCGATGATCCCCGGCACGTCGCGCTCGGGCGCGACGATCGTGGGTGCGCTGCTGCTCGGCGCCGACAAGCGTTCTGCGGCCGAGTTCTCGTTCTTCCTCGCCATGCCAACAATGGCCGGCGCCTTCGCCTACGATCTCTATAAGAACCGGGACATCCTGTCGGCCAACGACCTTCCGATCATCGCAACCGGTTTCCTGTTCGCTTTCATCGCTGCGGTCGTGGTTGTGCGCAAGCTGCTCGATTTTGTGTCGCGTCGCGGCTACGCGCCGTTTGCGTACTGGCGGCTGCTGGTTGGGACCGTCGGCCTGCTCGCGTTGCTGATCTGGGGCTGATCAGCCCAGGCCAGAATGAAGGCCGCGCCGGATCATGTCGGCGGCCAGAAGCGTGATGCCGATCCGGAACCAGCGGCGAAACGTTTTCTCGGGCAATTTTTCCAGCCAGGCGCTGCCATAGATGGTGCCGAGATAACCCGACGCTACCATGGCAGCGACAAGCGGCAGCCACTGCGCGAACGCGAAACCCGCGAAGCCGAACACCACCACCTTCAGGAAATGCTGGATGGTCATGCCTGCGGCGTGGGTCGCCACCAGCGCCTTGCGGTCGTCCGGCAGGATTTGCGCGAAGAAGGCGGAAAGCAGCGGACCCGTGGCGCCGACGAACATCGTGACCAGCGCGGTGACGGCGCTCCCGATCGCGAGCCCGGCCCGGCCGAGACGGTCGAAGCCGGGTATCCTCGCCCATGTGACGGCGATGATGAAAAGCCCGAGCACCACCTTCAGCGCGGCGTCGGGCAGCTGCACAACCATGGCCGCGCCCGCGGCGGCCCCAAGCAGAGAGCCTGCAAGAAAGGGCCCGAAAATATCGGTACGCACATGCGCGCGCTGGTGCCATGCACGGCCCGTATTGGAACCGAGCTGCACGGCGCCATGTACGGGAATCAGGGCGGCCACCGGCACGAAGACGCCAAGCATTGCCAGCATCGCGATGCCGCCGCCAAGTCCGAACGCAGCGGTCAGCGCCGACGTGAAGAACGAAGCGACGACGAGCACTGCTGCCGCTGAGGTGCCGATACCTTCCGGCAGGGCGGCGGCGAGCGCGTCCAAGCCGCCGCTCAGGCGGCGTTGGGCTGCGTGAACTGGCCGGCCGGCCTGTACTGCCAGAGATAGGATGGCAGGATTGCATCCATCGCCTGCGGCTTTATGCCGAGCGCCTCGAAGGTCCGGCCTTCCTGCTCCGCCGCCTGCGAAACGACATTGTCGGTGCGCAGCATCTCGACCTGATCACGTGTGAGCAGCGGGTTGGGCAGCAGCCCGAGCAGCGAGCCCTGCAACCGCGCCATGCCCCACGGCACGGAGACCAGCATGCGCTTGCGCTCGATCACCTCGAGCATCTTTTCCATGCACTGCTTGAAGGTCATGGTCTCGGGGCCGCCGAGCTCGTAGATGCGGCCACCCTCGACCTTGCCTTCGACCGAACGCGCGATCGCTTCGGCAACGTCGGCGACATAAACCGGCTGGAACTTCGTGTGACCTCCACCGATCAGCGGCAGTGCAGGCGAGAGGCGCGCCATTGCAGCGAAGCGGTTGAAGAAGCCGTCTTCGGGTCCGAACATGATCGAGGGACGGAAGATCACAGCGTCCGGCATCGTTTCAAGGACCGCCTGCTCGCCGCGCGCCTTCGTGCGCGCGTAGTCTGCAGGCGATTCCTTGCCGGAGCCGATTGCCGAAACGTGGGTGAGCGTCGCACCTTCAGCTCTTGCGGCTTCGGCGACGGCGCGCGCGCCGAAATCCTGCACCGCATCGAAGCTCTGCCGGCCGCTCTCGAACAGGATGCCAACGAGGTTGACCACATGGTCGGCGCCCTGCACCGCGCGATCGACCGACCAGCGCACGCGCAGATTGGCCTGGACCGCCTGAATCTGTCCGACATTGCCAAGCGGCTGAAGGTGTCCGGCAAGGTTCGGGTTGCGAACGGCAACCCGCACCCTGTAGCCGCGCTTTGCCAGCGCGCGAACGACGTGGCGACCGAGGAAACCCGACCCGCCGAAGACGGTGACGAGTGGGGGGACCTTTATGACGGATGTCATCGCTGGCTCTCCAGAAAATTGCCTGTTCAGCCGCTTCTTAATGCTTTCGCGCCCAAAGGCAAAGAGCGCTGTTCGCCGCGGCAAAGTGCTTCAATTCGGTGCATTCGGTACGATTCTGCTTCTCCAGACCGAACCTGACGGTTAAGACGGGACCGATAGAATGCGAACAGGAGAGGGGAGTCGATGCGATTTGTGGTGTGGATGGCCGTGCTTGTTGCGGGTGGGCTGGTCGTTCCGGAAACCGCATTTGCGGCCGAGGGCCTGCCAGGCGATTCGATGTCCCTCCTGTGGGCCATACCATTCGCCGGTATCCTGCTTTCGATTGCCACCGGCCCGTTGTTCTTTCCGCATTTCTGGGAACACCACTACGGCAAGATCGCCGCTTTCTGGGCGGTACTGGTTGTCGTGCCGCTGACCCTCGGTTTCGGCTTCAGCACCGCGATGGCGTCGGTGCTGCATACGATGCTGCTCGAATACATGTCGTTCATCATCCTGCTTTTCGCGCTGTTCACGATTTCCGGCGGCATTCTGGTTGCCGGCAACATCCACGGCACGCCGCTGGTCAATACAGGTCTGCTGCTGATTGGCGCGATCATGGCGTCGATCGTGGGGACCACCGGTGCGTCGATGATCCTCATCCGGCCGATCATCCGCGCCAATGACGGTCGCAAGCACAACGCGCACGTCATCATCTTTTTCATCTTCCTGGTCTCCAACATCGGCGGCTCGCTGACCCCGCTGGGCGATCCGCCGCTGTTCCTCGGATTCCTGCGTGGCGTCGACTTCTTCTGGACCACGACGCACATGCTGCCGTCCGCGACCTTCATCGTCGTGATCCTGCTTGCCGTCTTCTACCTGCTCGATACGATGCTCTATCGGCGCGAAGGCGAGATGCGCGTTGTCGATCCGACTCCGGATTCCCGCGTTCGTATTCGCGGCCTCATCAACGCGCCGCTGCTTGGCGGCGTGATCGCAGCCATCCTGATGTCGGGCATCTGGGATCCGGGCATCACCTTCACGGTGCACGGGACCGAGCTGGAGCTGCAGAACCTCCTGCGCGATGCCATCATAGTGGGGCTCGCCTTCGTGTCACTGGCCGTGTCGCGTCAGGAATTCCGCGACGCAAACGGCTTCAACTGGGAGCCGATCCTAGAGGTGGCAAAGCTGTTTGCGGGCATCTTCATCTGCATCATCCCGGTGATCGCAATTCTCCAGGCCGGCCTCGATGGCGCTTTCGCACCCCTCGTCTCGCTGGTCACCGGCGCCGCCGGCGAGCCCAACAACGTTGCCTACTTCTGGCTGACAGGCACCTTGTCGGGTTTCCTCGACAATGCGCCGACCTATCTGGTCTTCTTCGAGATGGCCGGAGGCAACCCGCAGGAGCTGATGACGGTTCTCGCGCCGACGCTGACCGCAATCTCGGCGGGCGCCGTCTACATGGGCGCGCTCACCTATATCGGCAACGCGCCAAACTTCATGGTCTACGCCATCGCGCGCAGCCAGGGCATCGCGATGCCGAGCTTCTTCGGCTACATTCTGTGGTCGGTCGCGATACTGGTGCCGGTCTTCATTCTGGCGACCTTCATCTTCATCGCCTGATCTTGTCGCGGCCGCTGTCTCTTGGCAGCGGCCGCGTGCTGGTCAGTCCAGCGTCCGGCGGAAGCGCGCGAGCGCAATCCCCCCATAAGCGAGTATGAACAGGCAGAGGATGACGATTTCCGTCGTCACCTCCGACATGTTCGCGCCCTTGAGCATCACCGCCCGCACGATGCGCAGGAAGTGCGTGAGCGGAAAGAACTCGCCGATCCACTGCGCCCATTGCGGCATGCCACGAAACGGGAACATGAAACCCGATAGCATGATCGATGGCAGGAAGAAGAAGAAGGTGAGCTGCAGCGCCTGCATCTGCGTCCGCGCCACCGTCGATATGAAATAGCCGAGCAGCACCAGCGACAGCACGAAGATCAGGACGGCTGCAAGAAGCAGGCTGATGCCGCCGACAAAGGGTACATCGAACAGCAGTTTTGCCGCCGACAGAACCACCACGACCTGCACCGAGCCGACGACGAGATAGGGCAGAACCTTGCCGATCATGATCTCGAAAGGGCTTGCCGGCATGGCGAGCAGGTTCTCCATCGTTCCGCGCTCGATCTCGCGGGTCAGCGCGATGGAAGTCATCATCACCATCGTCATCTGCAGGATCACACCCAGCAGGCCGGGAACGATGTTGTATTGCGACACGCCTTCCGGATTGTAGCGGCGGTGCACGATCACATCGAGCCGGCTGGCGGCATCCTGCGCCGCCGCGGTCTGCATGCCTCGCTCGCGCAGCAGCGCCTCGTTGGCCACCGTCCCGAGCGTGGAGATCGCGCCGCTGGCGACCGAGGGGTCCGTCGCATCGGCCTCGATCAGGATTTGCGGGTTGTCGCCGCGATCGACGCGCCGGGCGAAGTCGGACGGGATTGTCACCACGAAGACCACCGCGCCGGACGCTATCAGTGACTCGGCTTCCGAAGCACTGGCGGTGACATGATCGAAGCGGTAGTAGCCGGTCGTCTCCAGCGCGGAGACCATGGCGCGCGTGTAGTGATCCTGGCTGACAACCACCAGTGCCGCCGGAAGCTGCTTGGGGTCGGAGTTGATGGCGTAGCCGAAGAGAAGAAGCTGTATCAGCGGCACCCCGAGCATCATCGCGAAGGTGATGCGGTCGCGCCGCATCTGGATGAATTCTTTCATCAACAAGGCGCCGAGCCGGCCGAACGAGAACCGGTCACTCATTGCATGTTGTCCCGCGCGCCGCTCATGAACTGGATGAAGACGTCCTCCAGGCTGGTTTCGCCACGTTCGAACGAGATGCCGTGCCGCTCTTTGGTGAATTCGGAAAGCGACGTTTCAAGCTTTGCCGCGTCGCTGCCGACGACGTGCAGCGTCGTGCCAAACGGCGCGGCCTGCTCGACGCCGCGCAAGGACGAAATCTCCTGCGCCAGCCGATGGACGTCGGGCCCACGCACAACGAAGGTGGTCAATCCCGCATCGCGCACCACCTCATCGACCGTACCGGTTGCCAGCATCCGGCCGTAAGCGATGTAGCTGATGCGGTGACAGCGCTCGGCCTCGTCCATGTAGTGGGTGGATACGAGGACGGTCAGCCCTCCCGCCGCCAGCCGGTGAATCTCGTCCCAGAAGTCGCGCCGCGCCTTGGGATCGACGCCGGCAGTTGGCTCATCGAGCAGAAGCAGCTTCGGCCGGTGCATGATGCAGGCCGCAAGCGCAAGGCGCTGTTTCCAGCCGCCTGAAAGCGTGCCGGCGAGCTGGCGGCGGCGCGAACTGAGCCCCAGTTCATCCAGCGTCCTGTCGACGTGCTCGCCGACCGGCTTCAACTGATACAGCCGCGCGACGAATTCGAGGTTCTCGGCGATCGTCAAATCCTCGTAGAACGAGAATTTCTGCGTCATGTAGCCGACCTCGCGCTTGATCTTCAGCGCATCGGTAATCAGGTCGAAGCCGAGCACCTGTCCTTCGCCCTCGTCGGGCGTGAGCAGCCCGCACATCAGGCGGATCGTCGTCGTCTTGCCGGATCCGTTCGGGCCCAGGAAACCGACGATCTCGCCTTCTCGGATGGTCATCGAAACGTGGTCCACGACCGTCTTGTCGCCGAAGCGCTTGACCAGCCCGCTGACCTCGACGGCGTTCATGGCGCGAGGTCCACGTCGACGATCTGGCCGGGTTTGAGGTTGCGCGCGTCGCCTTCGGGCTTCGCCTCGACCAGATGCACGAGCTTCTGCCGGGTCTCCAGCGAATAGATCACCGGCGGTGTGAACTCCGGATCGGGTGAGACATAGCTGACACGGGCCGTCAGACCGGCCGGGCAACCGTCGCAGGCGACAGAAAGGACGCTGCCGACCTCGATCGACGAGAAGCGCGGCTCAGGCACGTAGAGCTTGAGCTTGACGCCGCCTTCGGGCAACAGCGAAAAGACCGGGGCGGCCGGTCCAGCGGTATCCCCCGGTGTCCTGATGACGTCGTCGACGCGGCCGGCGACCGGTGCAACCAGTGTACGCTTTTCCAGTTTCCATCGCGCCTGTTCCAGCGCCGCCTCGGCGCGACGGACCGCGCCCTCCGCTGCCCGTATGGTCTCTTCGCGCGCGGGCAGGCGTGCTACCTCCAGATTGGCCTCGGCCTGACCGACAGCCGCTTCGGCCTGTTCGAGCGCGGTCTCGTCGCGGTCGAGATCGGCCTGCGTCGCGATGCCCCGCCGGCGCAGGTCGCCCGTTCGTTCGACGACGCGGCGCGCTTCCGACGCCTGCGCCTTTGCGGCGCGCATGGCGGCTTCCAGCACGGCGATTTCTTCCGGTCGTTTGCCGAGTTTCAGGTCGGCAAGCTGCGCCTGCGCTTGGGCGAGCGCAGCTTCCGCTTCGGCGACTGAAATGCGTGCGTCGTCGCTTTCAAGCGTCGCCAGCACCTGGCCGGGCTCGACCCGATCCCCACGCCGCGCGTCCTGCGAAAGGATCTGCGCTGTCTCGATCGGGGCCAACAGTACATATTCACCTTCGACATAGCCCACGGCCAGCGTCGAAGGCTGCACACAGGAGGCCATGAGCCAGGTCGCGAAGGGCACTGCGCAGAGAAAGCTCATGACATGCTCCGCCGCGCTGCGATGGCAGCCTTGATGTTGACCGCGACCGCTTGCGTGATCTTTTGTGTCTCATCCTGGCCGAGCTCCGCCCAGTTCAGACGGCGCATGACCGCTTCGCGGCCGATCCGGAAATAAACGAGCTGGCCGATCATGGTGAAGACGGCGATCTTGACGTCTTCGCTCTCGGCGTCCTCGCCGGTCGCCGTCGCCCAGAAGCGGCAGAGAAGCTTATGAACAGGCTCGAATACGCCATGGTAGATGATGTCGAGCGCCGTCGTCGGGTATTGCAGCTCACGCAGGATGAAACGGACGAAGCCGGCCGTCTCCGGACTTGCGAGCAGGAAGCCGCTGATGCGCTGGATGGCCGCACATAGCTGCTCTTCCGCAGCCGATGCGTCGGCAGGCAGGGGGGCGGCCATGATGGTGGGCTCGGCAAAGCCGCGCACCGTCTTCACGATATGCTCCGCACACGCGTCGCGGAGCGCTTCCTTGCCGCCGAAATGATAGGCGATCGAGCCGATATTGGCCTCGGCCTTCGCCGCTATCTCCCGCGTGGACGTCGCTGCATAACCTTTCTCTCCGAACAGTTTGAGGCCCGCCTCGATCAGGGCGGCCCGAGTGCTTTCGGCCGATCGGCTCGCGCCGGATGCATTGCTGTCGCTTTTCATGGCTATAATTTAATCAATCGATTGATTAAAGTCAAGATAAGACACACGCGCGCCATGCGCGGCGCTGTGATGGCTACAGTAACGATGGATGCAGTGGGTGCGGCTTCAGGCGGCTGCGCAGTTCACGCAATGGCCGCGGATCTCGATGGTGGTCTTTTCCGCCTTGAAGCCGTTTTCTGCCGACCATGCGCCGAGCCGTTCCCGCACCACGGCATCGGAGAACTCGTCGACCTGTCCGCAATCCTCGCAGATGGCAAAGGCGATCAGCCCGTGCGCGTGACAGTGGGGATGGGCACAGGCAACGAACGCATTGAGCGATTCCAGCCGATGCACGAGACCGAAACCGAGCAGTTTCTCCAGCGCGCGATAGACCTGCAAAGGCGCGCGAAACCCGTCGCCGCGCAGCCGGTCGAGGATGGTGTATGCGGAAAGTGGACCGTCGGCCTTGGCCAGCGTGTCGAGCACCAGCGTCTGGTTCCGGGTCAGGTCCTGATGGGTCGCATTCATGGTACGGGCCTTCCATTGGCGCTGTCGCCACGCTTCAAGAGTCCAGCGTAGGGTAGCAGGCTGAGAAGGAAAAAGGCGAGCGCGGCAACCACGATGGAGGGGCCTGACGGAGTGTCGAACTCCAGCGAGCCGAACAGGCCGGCGATCACGGCCAACGCGCCGATGAGCGAGGCCATGACGGCCATCTGTTCCGGCGTCGAAGCAAAGCGCCTCGCCGCTGCCGCCGGGATGATCATCAGCGCCGTGATAAGCAAGATGCCGACGATCTTCATGGCAATAGCGATCACCAGCGCCATCATCACCATGAAGACTAAGCGGGAGCGGTCCGGCGCCATGCCTTCGGCGCGTGCCAGTTCCTCGTTGACGGTGGCGGCCAGCAATGGTCGCCAGAGCCACGCAAGGAGGCCCAGCACCAGTGCGCCGCCGCCGTAGATGAGGGCGATGTCGAGGCGCGAGACGGCCAGAATATCGCCGAACAGGAAGCCCATCAGGTCGACGCGCACCCAGGTCATGAAGGCGACCATGACGAGGCCGATCGCCAGTGTCGCATGCGAGAGGATGCCGAGCAGCGCGTCGGTCGAAAGCGCTCCGCGCCGCTGCAGAGCGAGCAGCGCCATGGAGACGAGCATGGCCGCGATGAAGACGCCGACCGTCAGATTGATCTCGAACAGGAAAGCCAGCGCCACGCCCAGCAAGGCGGAATGCGCCATCGTGTCGCCGAAATAGGCCATGCGCCGCCAAACGATCAGACAGCCGAGCGGCCCGGTCGTCAGCGCCAGCCCGACACCGGCCACTAGCGCCCGGCTGAAGAAATCATCGAGCATGGCCGGCCTCGTCATGATGATCGTGGTCTTGGTGATGGCCATCGTCGGGGTGGCAATGCTGGGTGACCGACCCGTCTTCGTGCTGCACGCGTCCGTCGGGCAGGTGCGTGTGATCGTGATGGTGCCGGTAGATCGCAAGCGTGCCCGCAGCCCGCGCGCCGAAAAGCTTCTGGTATTCCGGGCTGGCGACCACCGTCTGCGGCGTACCGCGACAGCAGACATGGCCGTTGAGGCAGATCACCGTGTCGGTGCTGGCCATCACCACATGCAGGTCGTGCGAGATCAGCAGGATGCCGCAGCCCGTGCGGTCGCGGATCGCGCCGATGAGTTCGTAGAGCGCGACCTCGCCCGAAAAGTCGACACCCTGCACCGGCTCGTCGAGGACCAGGAGGTCCGGCTTGCGCAGGATCGCGCGCGCAAGCAGGGCGCGCTGGAATTCGCCGCCCGACAGCGCCTGCACCTCTGCGCGCGCCAGATGCGCGATGCCCACGGAATCGAGTGCTTCCCCGATCTCTGCCGCGGGATGCGAAGCTGTCAGCGTCATCAGCCTCTCGACGGTTAGCGGCAGGGTCCAGTCTATGGCGAGCTTCTGCGGCACGTAGCCGACCGTCAGCCCCGGCATCCGTGTGACGCTGCCTTCATCGGGCTTGAGCACGCCGATGGCGGTGCGCGCCGTCGTGCTCTTGCCCGACCCATTGGGACCGATCAGCGTGACGATCTCGCCGCGGGCAATGTCGAACTCGACGTTGCGCACCAGCCAGCGACCGCCGCGATGCACGCCGGTGCCCTTGAGGCTCACGAGGATTTCGCGGCGTGCCGGCTCAATTGGATCGGATTTTTTCAGCATCTGCATCGGTCCGGGGGTTGTCAGCGGCATATGGCACAGGTTATAGCGCTTCGCAATGTAATATCATTACATGTCGCGTTCAATGTACCTGAAGGGAGCTACCCGCATGATCCGTCACAAGCTTCGCACTCTCGGCTTCGCGACAGCATCGGCGGCTGTCTTGTGCGGCGGTCCCGCCTGGGCGCTCGACGGTGTCGTGGCGTCCATCAAGCCCGTGCACTCGCTGGTCGCGGCCGTGATGGAAGGTGTCGGCGAGCCGGAACTGCTGGTAAAGGGCGCGGCGTCCCCGCATGCCTATGCGCTGCGGCCGTCCGAGGCGCGCGCGCTCGAGCGGGCCAAGGTGGTGTTCTGGGTCGGCGAGGGCATGGAAACATTCCTGGCGGGACCGCTGGAGACGCTGGGTGGCAACGCCCGCGTCGTCGAACTGGTGAAAGCGCACGATCTGGTCGAGCTCGATTTCCGTGAAGGCGGGCCGTTCGAGGCGCACGACCATGGCGACCACGAAGGGCACGACCATGCCCACGACGATGACGATGATGAAGCCGATCATGATGGCGGCGACGATCACGCCCATGAAGGTCATGGGCACGAGGGCCACGATCACGGCGCGATCGACATGCATCTGTGGCTCGACCCGAGTAACGCGAAAGCCTTCGTGCACGAGATCGAAGAGGCGCTGAGCGCGGCCGATCCGGACAACGCCGCAACCTACGAGGCCAACGCCGACGCACTCAACGAGAAGCTGGATGCGCTGATCGCGGAAACCGACGCGGCGCTGGCGCCGGTGCGCGGCAGGGGGTTCGTCGTCTTCCACGACGCCTACCAGTATTTCGAGAACCGCTTCGACATCCAGGCGGCCGGTTCGATCACCGTCAGCCCGGACGCCATCCCCGGCGCGCAGCGCCTGACCGATATTCGGGCCAAGGTTGCCGAGCTTGGGGCAACCTGCATTTTCGCCGAGCCGCAATTTGAACCGCGCCTCATCTCGGTGGTGGCCGAGGGAACGCAGGCGCGTACTGGCGTGCTCGACCCGCTCGGCGCCGACCTGGAGGACGGGCCGGAACTCTATTTCGAACTGATCCGCAACCTCACCACCTCGCTTACCACGTGCCTTGCCGGGGCGAGCTGAGCGCCCGCCCCGAGAGCCGGCCGTTACCGGCGGGTTTCGCGCAGCATTGCGATGGTCATGACGGTGGTCAGGACCGAAAGCGGAAACTGCGCGATGCCGGTGACTTCGAAGATCGTGTCGTTCGGCATCTCGTAGGTCGGTGCGGGAAACAGGCTCCGCGCCGTGTCCTCGCCGCCGACGAAAAATACGATGTTCTTGATGAGATGGTTGTAGCCGCCCTCGTAGAAGCCGATCATCGCAACGGGAAAGGCGAGGATGATCAGCGCGGCGGCCCATAGCGCGAGCCGGCCGCGCGTCTCGTGTCGGTAGGCCCCGGCGAGATAGAGCAGCGTAACGATGATGATCGCCGCTGGCACCGCGAACAGAATGATATGAAGCCGCCACGGCGTATCGAATGCGGCCGCGCCATAGGCGTGGTGGATGCATGTCAACGCAAGCACGATCAGTGCTGCAGATCCGGCGCGGAAACGGGCATCGGAGCGCCCGCCGGCGATCGTCATGTTGGTCATTTCGGGGGTCCTTTTTGCTTGACATCGGAGCGACTGCCTATCACGTAACCGAACACGGTGTTCGGAAAGTTCCGGCACGATCGGTGGCCTCAATCCGCAAACGGACATCGGGTGAACTGACGTCCGGGAAAACCAGGAGATGGATTGGCGGCAATGGCTATCGATCGCAGGGTGGCGCGTACACGCACGGCGCTTTACGACGCGCTGGTCAGGCTGATCAGGGTCAAGGATTACGACCTGATCACCGTCGAGGATATCCTGCGCGAGGCCGATGTCGGCCGTTCCACCTTCTATGCGCACTTCACCTCGAAGGACGAGTTGCTGGCCCGTAGCCTAGAGCGCCTCCGCACTTTGCTCGTGAAGGCGCGGGAAGACGGCGAAAGCGGCTGGTCGCCAAGCCGTGCACTTTTCGAACATGTTGCCGAGTTCGCCGATGTGCAGTTTGCTTTGGCTGGCGGCCGCGGCGGCGCGATCGTGCGCGAGGCGGTTGACGAGGTGATCGCCGGTGTGCTGCGCCAGTGGCTGCCACAGGCTGACGATATTCCGCGGGAGCTGGCGATCCATCAGCTTGTCTCGACGGTCAATACGACCATGCGCTGGTGGCAGGAAAGCCGACCCGGCATGAGCGCGGCTGAGGCCGAAGTGATGTTCCGGCGATTGCTGACGAACGGGTTGTCCGGTGACATATGCCGCCCCTTCCTGGAGACCGCCGGGGTCGACAGGGAGCAGGGATAGCTTTTTCAGGCGGCTCAAGCTTCCTCGAAACCGGTCAGCACGCCGACGGCATTAATGCCGATCTCTTCGACAGCATAGCCGCCTTCCATCACGAAAAGGGTAGGTAGCTTCAAACCGGCGATCCGCCGGCCAATCTTCGGATAGTCGTCGCTGACGAGCTTGAAGCGGCCGATGGGGTCCCGCTCGAAGGTGTCGACCCCAAGCGAAACGATGAGCACGTCGGGCTCATAGCCGGCTATCAGGCTGCAGGCTTCTTCGAGAGCCGCGGCCCACTGCACCCAGCTCGTCCCTGCGGGCATCGGAAAGTTGTGGTTGAAGCCTTGCCCCTCTCCTTCGCCGGTTTCGTCGGCATGGCCGAGGAAGAAGGGGTACTCGCTCATCGGGTCTGCGTGGAGGTTCAACACCTGCACGTCGTTGCGAGCATAGAATATCTGCTGCGTGCCGTTGCCGTGATGATAGTCGACATCGAGGATCGACACTCTGCGGGCACCGCCATCGAGAAACCATTGGGCCGCGACCGCGGCGTTGTTGATGAAGCAGTAGCCGCCCATGAAGTTCGAGCCCGCATGGTGACCCGGCGGCCGGCACAGCGCGAACGCCGAGCGCTCGCCGCTGCGGACGAGATTTGCCGCCGTCAGCGCGGTGTCGTGTGAAGACTTGATCGCGTCCCAGGTGCCCTTCACGAAGGTTGCACCGGCATCGAACGAATAGAAACCGAGCTTTGCTATGATCGAGGTCGGAGGGACGTCGCCACGCAGGCCCCGCGTCGGCCACGCGAACGGCATGGCGGTGCCGCTACGCCCGGATTGCTCCCACTCCGGCCAAACCGTCGGCAGGAAATCTAGGTAGTCGCGGCGATGCACTTTTGCCGCCGTTTCCAGGTCATGCTCCTCGGGCTCGCTGACCGGCCCGAGCGAAACGGTGTTGATGCGTGCGCGAATGATCTCGGCGCGCGAAGGCTTCTCGTAGGCCGGAACGATTCCGCCTTCTTCAAGCTCGACATTGCCTGCATGGCCGGCATGGCGTGGTGAAAAGATCGTTTTCATCGAGACCCCGCATCTGGAAACGGGCGGGACCTTGCCGCGTGGCCGCGTTGCTGGCAAGTCGCAGTCGCCTCGCGGCAGGTAAAGAAAAAGCCCCGTTGAAACGGGGCTCCTTCATAAGGCAATTCAGATCAGTGGCGCGAAAGCCAGTCGTCGATCTCGCGCTCCGCTTCGTCTTCCGCCTTGCCGTAGCGTTCCTGCAGGCGGCCAGCGAGCTGGCGGCGATTGCCCTTGATGACGTCAATGTCATCATTGGTCAGCTTACCCCACTGGGTTTGCACCTTGCCCTTGAACTGCTCCCAATTCCCTTCGATCTGATTCCAGTTCATTGTCATCGTCCTTTCTTGAGTGATTTCGATCACTTGGACATATGAAACGGAGAGCGGCGGCATGAGTTCCAGGAATCGTCGGCTGACGCTGCCTGATGCGACCACGCTTGCCCGCCAGGCGTTGCAGCGTGCAGGAGCAAGTCTGCCCGCCGCTGAAGCGCTCGCAGAGGCTACGGTGGCCGCCGAAGCCGCAGGCCAACCCAATGTCGGGTTCGCGCACCTGATCGACCATCTCGAAGCGCTGAAAGCCGGCCGCATCAAGGGCGATGCAGTACCGGTGCTGTCGCGACCGGCGGCGGCCATCTTCCATAGCGATGCGGGAGGCGGCACCGCCCAGCTCGGCTTCGACATCGCGTTCGAGGCGCTGGTGGCCGCGGCACGCGACCTGGGCATCGCGCTCTTTGCCCAGCACAATGCCTACACGTGCGGCGCACTGGGCTGGTTTGCCACAAGGCTCGCGCACGAGGGCCTGGTAGCGATCGCAGCCAGCAACGGCCCGGCGCTGATGGCGGGGTCGGGCGGCACCACGCGCGTGTTCTCCACCAATCCGCTGGCTTTCGCCGCGCCGCGAAGCTCGGGGGCGCCGCTTTTGATCGACCAGGCATCCAGCGAAACCGCCTTCGTCAATGTTCGGCGCGCCGCAAAGGAGGGCCGGCCGATCCCGCCAGGCTGGGCGCTCGACGCCGACGGCAGGCCGACAACGGACGCCGCGGCTGCGGTCAAGGGCGCGCTGCTCGCCTATGGAGGCGCGCGCGGCGCAAACATTGCCCTGATGGTCGAAGTCCTGGCCGCCGGGCTGACGGGTGCCAACTGGTCGCTGGACGCGCCTTCGTTTGTTTCCGGCGACAAGAGCCCGGGCAGCGGCTTACTGGTGATCGCCATCGCGCCCGACCTGCTTGATCCGCAATTCGGGCAACGTCTGGACGGTCATCTCCACCGGCTGAAGGAGAGCCACAATATCCATATGCCCGGCGAGACGCGGGGCGAGGCGGCTTCCAACGCGGCGCGCAACGGCATTGTCATCGAACAGGCGCTGCTGGACCGGCTGCTGGCATGACGACGCGCCAGCCGGCGCGGTAAACACTCGATCAACCGTTGTTTATTTGACCGTCAGGCTCATGATTTGCTGATTGTGCACCGCAACATTATCAGCAAGGAGTTTTTCGTGTCCCAATCCGTTTCCCAACCCCATCCCTCGCGGCGGCTTTTGATTCCCGCCCTCGGCAATGTCTATGCACCGCTGCACGAGCTTGCCGAAACGGTGCTGCGTGTTGTCGCCGGGCTCGCCCTCGTGGTCCACGGAGCAGGCAAGATCAGCGAACCCTTCGGCAGTGTCGAGATGGTAGAAGGGTTGGGGTTCTATCCCGGCGTGTTCTGGTCGCCGCTTCTGGCTGCAACGGAATTCTTCGGCGGCATGCTCATCGCGGTCGGCCTGTTGACCAGACCGGCGGCATTTGCGGCCATGATCGTGCTGCTGGTCACCGTCTGGTTCCACTGGATTACCCTCGGCCAGGGCTATATGGGCGCGGAGAAGTCGATCCTCTGGGCTGCGATCTTTTTCTTCTTCGCCATTCGCGGCGCCAATGGCCATTCGGTCGACGCGAGGCTCGGCCGCGAAGTCTGATCACCGGCAACCAATACCCGGACAAGCAAAAGCCCCGCCGGATCGCTCCGGCGGGGCTTTTTTGTTCAAATCACTTCAGGACGATCAGTCCTTGGTGGTCTGCTTCTTGAGCGCTGCGCCCAGAATGTCGCCCAGCGACGCGCCGGAGTCGGTCGAACCGTACTGTGCGACGGCTTCCTTCTCTTCGGCGATTTCCAGCGCCTTGATGGAGACCTGCAGCTTGCGGGTCTTCTTGTCGAAGGCGATGACGCGGGCGTCGACCTTCTGACCGACCTGGAAACGCTCCGGACGCTGCTCGTCGCGATCGCGCGACAGGTCCGAACGCTTGATGAAGGTGTCGAGGTCGTGGTCGACGAGCCTGACTTCCAGGCCTCCGTCCTTGACATCGGTGACCTCACAGGTCACGACCGCGCCCTTGCGCAGTTCACCCGAAGAGGCGGCCTCGCCGATGGCATCGCGGCCGAGCTGCTTGATGCCGAGCGAGATACGCTCCTTCTCGATGTCGACGTCGAGCACCTGCGCCGAAACCATGTCGCCGCGGTTGTACTCCTCGATGACCTGCTCGCCCGGACGGTTCCAGTCGAGGTCGGAGAGGTGGACCATGCCGTCGACATCGCCGTCGAGGCCGATGAACAGGCCGAACTCGGTCTTGTTCTTGACCTCGCCCTCGACAACCGAACCCGAAGGATGGTTGCGGGCGAATGCTTCCCACGGATTCTCGAGCGTCTGCTTGAGGCCGAGCGAGATGCGGCGCTTCTGCGGGTCGACCTCGAGAACTACAACCTCGACTTCCTGCGTGGTCGACAGGATCTTGCCGGGGTGAACGTTCTTCTTGGTCCACGACATCTCGGAAACGTGGATGAGGCCCTCGATCCCCGGCTCCAGCTCGACGAACGCGCCGTAGTCGGTGATGTTGGTGACGGTTCCGGTGATCTTCTTGCCGATCGGGAACTTGGTGCCGATGTCCTGCCAGGGATCGCTCTCGAGCTGCTTCATGCCGAGCGAGATGCGGTGCGTTTCCTGGTTGATGCGGATGATCTGCACCTTCACCGTCTGACCGATGTTGAGAATCTCGGTCGGATGGTTGACGCGACGCCATGCCATGTCGGTCACGTGGAGCAGGCCATCGATGCCGCCGAGGTCGACGAACGCACCGTAGTCGGTGATGTTCTTGACCACGCCCTCGACCACCTGACCCTCTTCGAGGTTCTGGACGATCTCGGAGCGCTGCTCGGCACGGCTCTCCTCGAGCACGGTGCGGCGCGAAACCACGATGTTGCCGCGACGGCGATCCATCTTGAGGATCTCGAAGGGCTGCGGATTATGCATGAGGGGCGTGACGTCGCGGATCGGACGGATGTCGACCTGCGAACGCGGCAGGAAGGCGACGGCGCCGTCCAGATCGACGGTGAAGCCACCCTTGACCTGGTTGAAGATGACGCCTTCGACGCGCTCGCCGGCGTTGAACTTGGCTTCGAGACGGACCCAGCTCTCTTCACGGCGGGCCTTCTCGCGCGACAGCATGGCCTCGCCAAGCGCGTTCTCGATGCGCTCGACATAGATCTCGACCTCGTCGCCGGCCTTGAGTTCCTTGGCGCTAGCGCCGAATTCCTTCAGCGGGACGCGGCCTTCGACCTTGAGGCCGACGTCGATGATGGCCATGTCTTTTTCGATGGCCGTGATGAGACCCTTGACGACCGAACCTTCAGCGGAGTGCTCGGCGGAAAAGGACTCGTCGAGCATGCTCGCGAAATCGTCGCGGGTAGGATTTGCGTTGGACATATGTGCTCCTGGAATGCCCGGCCATATCGGCTTCGTCGGGCTTGCGCCGTGGGTTTGCGTTGCGTCTGGCCTGCCGTGCATCGCGATCCGGCCTGGCGGATCGGCTTGCCGCTTCTGGCGGCATCTCCGGCGCATGACAATGCGGGCGGGCCGGTTTCGACATGAACAAAATGCGCCGCAGGCCTTTCCCGCCTATTGGGAAGACGATGCGTCGCGTCTCGTTGCTAGTCTTCGCTCCGGGCGGCCATGGACGTTTCGACCAGTGTTACCGCCGCCTGGAACGCCGTCTCTATATCCATTTCGCTCGTATCGAGCAAGTGGGCGTCTGGCGCCGGCAGCAGGGGCGAGTCGGCCCGGCCCATGTCGCGCGCGTCGCGGCGCTCGATGTCGGCAAGGATGCGTTCGAAATCAGCGGTGCCGCCGCGCGCCTCGATCTCGGCCAGGCGGCGTCGCGCGCGCACCTCGGCGCTGGCAGTAAGATAGAGCTTCACGTCGGCATCGGGGCACACCACCGTGCCGATGTCGCGCCCGTCGAGGACGGCGCCAGGCGGGGTGCGGGCGAATTCGCGCTGTTTGTCGACGAGTACGCGCCTCACGGCGGGAATGACCGCCACCTGCGACGCAGCCTCGCCGATTGCATGTGCCGAAAGCACCTCCCGATCCATGGCCCTGAGGTCCAACTGCCGCGCCGCGGTCTCGGCGGCCGAGGCGTTGTCGAGCGGCAGCCCGTAGGTCAGCATCCGGTGCGCGACGGCACGATAGCTGAGCCCGGTATCGAGCAGGTTGAGGTGGAAGTGGTCGGCCAGCCGGCGAGCGAGCGTACCCTTACCCGCACCGGCCGGCCCGTCGATGGCGATCAGCAAATCCGGCATCCCGTTCGTTTCGATGCGACCGCGCATAGCCGAATTTTCAACGCGCGGCTATCGGCTTGATGCCGGAACCGGGCAGGACTACGGCTGTACGGTCGTGTAGCGCAGCAGCACGATGCCATCGTCGAACTGCTCGTTGCCGGCAAGTTCCAGCGTTGCAGCCACACCATCCGGAAACAGGCGCGTGCCGCGCCCGAGGATGGTCGGGAAGACCATCAGCCTAAGCTCGTCGACGAGGCCGTGCGGCAGAAGCTGGTGGACGATGGAAGCGCTGCCGAAGATCAGGACGTCGCCGTCGACGCTGGCGCGGATCTTTCGCGCGGCATCGACAAGATCTCCTTCGATCAGGCTGGAATTGGACCAGTCAACGGTTTCGAGCGTCCGTGACGCGACGTATTTGGGAAGGCTGTTGATGCGTGCCGCGTAGCCTTCCGGATCGTTCACCAAGGGCCACACGGCGGCGAACCCGTCATAGGTCACCCGCCCGTAGATCATGGCGTTCGCATCCGCCAGTTCGCGGTGCTTGAAGGCGTCGCCCGTCGGGCCGCGGCTGAACGGACCCGTCCAGTCACCGAGGCCGGAGCCTTCCATGCCGACCGGATCCTGGATGACGCCGTCGAGCGACATGTACTGCGTTGCGATGATGCGTCCCATGATCTTCTCCTCTTGAACCGGTGCGACAGGCACCTGCAACAATGACGTTGCAGGTGCCGGGCATCCGACAGGCAGAGATAGAAAATGGGTGTGGCCGCCAATTACCTCGCGGGTAAGTGCTGGCCGGCCGTCAGGTCGAACGCATCAGTCCGCCATCGATGCGCAGGCTCTGGCCGGTGATGTAGGAGGATTTCTCCGACGCCAGGAAGAGTACGAGTTCGGCCACTTCCTCGCTTCGCCCGTAGCGCTTCATCGGCACGCTCTCGCGGCGTTCTTCCGTCGGGGCGATGCTGTCGATCCAGCCGGGCAGGACATTGTTCATGCGTACGTTGCGCGTCGCGTATTCATCGGCGAAGAGCTTGGTGTAGGCCGCAAGTCCCGCCCGCGCGACCGCCGAGGTCGGAAACATCGCGCTTGGCTCGTCCACCCAGGCCGTGGAGATATTGACGATAGCGCCGCCGCCGTTCCTAGCCATCAGCGGCGCGACGAGGCGCGTGGCCCGCACGACGTTCATGAAATAGACGTCGAAACCAGTGTGCCACTGCTCATCGGTGATCTCCAGGAGCGGCGCCCGAGGCCCGTGGCCGGCGCCGTTGACGAGCACGTCGATCCGGCCCCAGCGATCCATGGCGGCGGTCACGAAACGCTCGAGGTCTTCGCTCGACTGGTTGGAGCCGGTAAAGCCCAGCCCGCCCAGCTCCTTGGCCAGCGCCTCGCCCTTGCCCGAAGACGAAAGCACGGCGACTTCGTATCCGCTTTTAGCCAGCTTGCGCGCCGAGGCCGCCCCCATGCCGGAGCCGCCGCCGACCACCATCGCAACCTTGTTGTCGCCAGCCATTGTTCTCTCCTTTTTTCGATTCTCAGTAGAGTTGCCGGCAGTCAGCCGGTCGCCGCCTTGCGGACGATGCCGGTCTCGATCTGATCCAGCCCGGCATAGGGCGCGCGCGTGAATATTTCGGGTTCCTCCAGCCAGGCAAGCAGCATGTCGAAGGCGTCGACACCCCAGAACAGTTCGTCATCCACCGCGAAGGTCGGCACGCCGAAGACGCCGCAGGCGATCGCCTCGTCGGTCAGTGCGCGCAATCGGTCCTTGGCGTTCTGTTTGCCGGCCAAGGCCGGGTCGACGCCGGTACACGCGGCGAAGGCCGCCAGATCGCTTTCATTGTCTGGTGCGCGGCCGTCCGAGAACACGAAGTCGAAGGCTTTTCGTACCGTTTTAAGGTCCGCGTCCGAGCCTGCCAGCAACCGCATGGCTGCCAGGGGATTGAACGGGTGGCGCTGCGGGAAGCGCATCGCCAGTCCGTATTTTTCGCCGAGGAAGCACGAGAGGCGATAGGTGTGCAGCCGCTTCGGCGCGATTTCGGCGGGGCCGCGCTGTCCCCAATGGGCGAGCAACGGCCCAAGCAGGATCGGCTTCGGCTTTACCTCCACATCCGCCGGCAATTCGCCGAACCGGGCGAGCGCCACATGCGCGAAAGGAGAAATGATGTCGAAATAGAAGTCGATCTGTCGCACGTGCTCCTCCCTTGCCGGACCGACATTGGCTAACACGCGAGCCTGACAAGGGAAACGCCGTGCCGTTGGCACAGAACTGCCGCGGGATACTGCGGCTAGTCGATCTGCGCTCCAAGCCCCGCCATGAGGTCGAAGAATTCGGGGAAGCTGGTGGCGACCATGCCGCGGTCGTCGACCGTGACCGGCTTTTCGGCAGCAAGTCCCATGACCAGAAAGCTCATGGCGATGCGGTGGTCGAGGTGGGTCTCGACCGTCCCGCCGCCGAGCCCCTTGCCGCCAGGGCGCCCGCGTACGGTGAGTGACGCTTCGCCCTCCGTGCAGTCGACGCCGTTCGCCTCGAGCCCGCGCGCGACGGCGGCAAGGCGGTCGCTTTCCTTGACGCGGAGCTCGTCGAGCCCGTCCATCACCGTCTCGCCCTGGGCGAAGCTGGCCGCCACGGCAAGCACGGGATATTCGTCGATCATGAATGGCGCGCGTGCTGGCGGCACCGTCACGCCGCTCAGATCGCTGTGGCGCACCCGCAGGTCGGCGACCTCCTCGCCGCCGGCATCGCGCCTGTTGATCACCTCGATGTTGCCGCCCATTTCCATGAGCGTGTCGATCAGCCCGGTGCGCGTCGGGTTCATCAGCACGTTCTCTATCGTGACATCCGAACCGGGCACAATCAGCGCCGCAACCAGCGGGAAAGCAGCCGACGACGGGTCGCCCGGCACGGCAATCGTCTGGCCGGAAAGCCGGCCCTCGCCCTGGATGCGTATATGGCGCACGCCTTCGGCGTCGGTTTCGACTTCCAGTTCGGCCCCGAAGCCCGCAAGCATCTTTTCCGTGTGATCGCGGGTCATGATCGGTTCGATCACGGTCGTGATGCCCGGCGTGTTCAGCGCGGCGAGCAGCACAGCCGACTTCACCTGCGCGGAAGCCATGGGCACCCGGTAGCTGATCGGTGCGGCCCGTTTGGGGCCGCGCAGCGTCAGCGGCAGGCGCCCGCCATCGGCGGCGGAAACCACCTGCATGCCCATTTCGCGCAGCGGATCGAGGACACGCCCCATCGGTCGCTTGGAAAGGGACGCGTCGCCGACGAACGTCGTCGCCATGTCGTAGGTGCCGACAAGCCCCATGGTCAGGCGCGCTCCGGTGCCGGCATTGCCGAAATCGAGCGGTGCGACCGGCTCCAGCAGGCAGCCATTGCCGACCCCCTGAATGATCCATTCGCCGTCAGCTTTCTCGATGCGCGCGCCCATCGCCTTCATCGCCTCGCCGGTGCGCAATACATCCTCGCCCTCGAGCAGGCCTGTGATGCGCGTCTCGCCTGCCGCCAGCCCGCCGAACATGAACGATCGGTGCGAAATCGACTTGTCGCCGGGCACCCGCACACTGCCGGAAAGCGTTTCCGACCTCGACGCGGTTGCCGGGCTTGGGGAGGCGAGGCTGTTCATGCTGACGATCCTTGCGGCCCCGTGCGGGGGCGTTCCAGTTTGGGGAGGTCTCTACCATGAGCCTCGGAGCCGGTCATCCCCTGGCGGCAGCCCTTGCCTGAAAAGGGTTTTTCAGCAATGGGGGTTACACGCAACGCAGCCGTGCAAAGCCTGTTGACATAGGCTTTGACAGCACGCCAACTTGCAGTTATGGGGACCCCACTTTTTTCGAGGAAGGGGCCGTCGCCGAAGTGTGCCGCCCTTTTTGGCCGCGGCTCCAACGACGGCGACCTGAAAGCAAGCAGAACAAGAGGCAAGACGTGGCTAAACCCGATCTCGGCACCAAACGCATTTGCCCGGAAACGGGCCGTAAATTTTACGACCTGAACAAGGACCCGATCGTCTCTCCCTATACGGGCCAGAGCTACCCGCTGTCCTATTTCGACAGTGGCTCCTCCTCGGTCAGCGATGACGACGAGGTCGAGGAAAAGGAACTCGACGCAGAGGAATCCGGCGCGGAAATCGTGTCGCTCGAGGATGCCGACGACGAGGCGAAGGGCGACAGCGACGACGTCTCGATCGAGGACGAAGAGGACGTGGATCTCGGCGACGACGATGACGACGCTTTCCTGGCCGATGAGGAGGAAGACGAGGACGACGTTTCCGGCATCATCAGCGTCGGCGACGACGACGACGAGAGCTGACTTTAAAAAAGGCCTCTCGCGAGGCTTGATATTGTCTGCGGGCGGGTTTAGAAGCCGCCATCGAAAACCGGCGCGGCTCCCATGCGCGCCGGGATAGAGACGGCGCCGGCCTTCCGGGCCGGTGTGGGGCCATAGCTCAGCTGGGAGAGCGCCTGCATGGCATGCAGGAGGTCAGCGGTTCGATCCCGCTTGGCTCCACCAATTTCCCCAAACAACCCGTGTTATATGCCTCTTGTGTCGGCTGGCGGCTTTTTGCCGGTCCAGGCCGGGGGGCATTCGAGTTCGACCGCATGCGGCGGTCGATGAAAACTGCGCCGAAGCACTTCTGGCAGTGACTGCCGCAGGCATCTGACTTTTCCGTCTCTGTTGATCCGATCCGACCGGGCCGCGTTGCGAGCGCGCTTGACAGCCGGTTCGGATTCGGGAATCAGTGGTCAGACCACTGTAAGGCCACTTGGGAGGAGAGCCGGCCGATGTCGACGGTGCTTGCCGAAAATGACGACCTGTCGGGCGCGGAAAAGGTATTCGCCTTTTTCCGCGATGCGCTGGTTGACGGTTCGCTAAAGCCCGGTGAGCGGCTGTTGGGTGAGCGCGAGCTTTCGCTGCGGCTGGGCGTGTCTAGGCCGGTTCTGCGCGAGGCGCTGCGCTCGCTTTCAATGCTGGGCTTTCTGGATATCCGGCACGGAAAGGGCGCCTATGTGCGCCAGGCGGACATCAACGTGCTGTCGGACTTCTTCACATTCAGCCTCGCCCAGCAGCCCGACATTCTCGACGACGTAATGCAGGCGCGTATCGCGATCGAATGCCAGGCGATTCGCCTGGCCTGCGAGCGGGCCACCGAGACGGACCTCAAACACATCGGCTCCAGGCTCACGCAACTCATGGATACCCTACATGACCCGATGGACGGCGGTGCTGCCGATTTTGCCTTTCACCAGGCGATCGTCGAGGCAAGCCGTAGCGAGGCGCTGGTCACGCTTTACGGGGCGATCGGCGAGCTCCTTCGGCGCAGCCACGTTCAGCGTCGCGAGGTGACTGTCTCGGAGCCCGGCATTGTCGACTATCTCGTCGAGGCGCACCGGGAGGTCTTTCTGTCGATTGTGGAGCGCGACGCGGACGCAGCCGATCGCAAGCTGCGCGACCACTTCGCCATCGGCGACGAGTTTCGTCGCCGCAGCCTGATCTCGGCCTTCACCCGGAGGCCGCAGACCTAAGCACGAAGCCTGAAAATCAAGGGAGGATTTCGATATGCTGCATAGGACAATCACGCGCGCGCTCACCGGCGCGGCCATAGCACTCGCCATGACGGGAGCGGCCGTTGCCGCCGAACTGCGTTATGCCCACGTGGGCGCCGAAGGCGACATCCAGACGATCTACGCTGCCCAGGCGGCCGAAGGCATCGCCGCGGCGACGAATGGCGATGTCACCGTGACCGTTTATCCTGCGAGCCAGCTCGGCGGCGTCGCCGAAATGGTCGACGGCATCCGCATGGGTTCGATCTCGATCGGCCACCACGACTTTGCCTCGCTGGCCCGCCTCGTGCCTGAGGTTGCCGTTTTCAACGCGCCTTTCATCTACCGTGATGGCGCTCACGCACTCGCCGCCACCGATCCTGAAACCTCGCCGGCCCTTCAGGCCATCAACGAGAAGCTGGTCGCGCAGGGCGTACGCATCATCGGCCGCATCTATCGCGGCGATCGCCAGATTTCGTCCAACTTCCCCGTGAAGACGCCGGCCGACCTGTCGGGCAAGCCCTTCCGCGCCGTGCCGCTCGAATTGTGGGTGTCCATGGTGAAGGGCTTCGGCGCGATCCCGACCCCGGTCGAGGTGGCTGAACTGCCGACCGCGCTGATGACCGGCGTGGTGGTGGGCCAGGAAAACCCGCTCACCATGATCGCGGCCAACAACCTCAATGAGGTGCAGTCGCATGTCTCGATGACCGGACACATGCGCGCCGTGCTGGCGGTATTCGTCAACGAGGAAGTCTGGCAGGGGCTGAGCGAAGACCAGCGCGCGGCGATCACCAAGGTGCTTGACGACGAGGCGACGAAGTCTCTGCAGATGGCTCAGGAAGGCGAGGCAAAGCTGGTCGAAGAGCTCAAGGGCCGCGGCATGACCTTCATCACCGAAGCCGACGGGCTCGACCTCACCGCCTTCCGCGAAAGCGTCAACAAGCAGATCGCCCAGGACTTTCCGAGCTTCACGCCGCTGATCGAGCAGATCCAGGCGGTCGAATAACGCACCGAGAGCCGGCCGGGGTTTTCCGCCCCGGCCGTTCAGTCTCATGAAAACGGACCCGCGAAGGCGGCGGGCAGGGAGGAAGAATGCGCATCGTCGAACGCATCATGACCGCGCTAGTCGTGATGATCCTGGCGGGTCTGGTGCTCGTTCCGACCGCGCAGGTCATCATGCGCGGTGTTTTCGTCCAGCCCTTCATCGGCGCAGAGGAGTTTACCCGCTTCCTGCTGATCTGCCTGATTTTCTGCGCCTATCCGCTGGTCGTGCAGAAGGGTGAGAACATCGTCATGGGTGAGTTCAAGGCCGCTCTTCCGGATCGGCCGAGGCGGGTGCTCAACGTCCTGATCTCGATCGGCGCCATCGCTGCAACCGCCTTCATCACATACGTGACTGCCAGCAACATCTCCCGGAACCTGAATAACGCAACGCCGACGCTCGGTATTCCGTTCTGGCTGTTTCTCGGCGCGACCCTTCTTGGCTTTGCAGGCGCGGCAGCCGTTCACCTCCTTCATCTGCGCAAGCCGCCGCAGGCGGACAAGAACGTGGTGCTGTAATCATGGGCTTCGCCGTCATTGTCGCTTTTCTGGCCCTCTTCATGCTGGGCTTTCCGGTGGTGTATGCGATCCTGCTACCGTCGATCGCGTATGTGCTGATTGAAGGTTTGCCGCTCGGGCTTCTGGCCCAGCGCATTACCTACGCGCTCGATTCCTTTCCTCTCGTGGCCGTGCCGCTCTTCATATTCGTCGGCAATCTGATGAACCTGTCGGGCATCACCGATCGCATATTCCGTTTCGCCTATACGCTGGTCGGGCGGGTGCCTGGCGGGCTGGCGCAGGTGAATGTTTTCGGCAGCCTCATCTTTTCCGGCATGTCGGGTGCCGCTCTGGCGGATATTGGAGGGCTGGGGCGCATCGAGATCGAGGCCATGCGCAAGCGTGGATTCAGCGCCGCCTTTGCCGGCGCGGTCACGGGCGCATCGGCAACCATCGGGCCTATCTTTCCGCCGTCGATTCCCTTGATCGTCTACGGTTCGGTCACGAGCGTTTCGATCGTTCAGTTGCTGGTCGCAGGCATCATGCCCGCCATCCTGTGCACCGTGCTGCTGATGACGACGGTGCTTGTCATCGCCACGCGCGAAAAGCATCCCCGCGCGGATCGCTGGCCGACCGTCGGCGAGGTCGTGCGCGATTTCTTGCCGGCTATCCCGGCGATCATCGCGCCCGCGCTGATGATCGCCGGCATGACGTTCGGCGCCTTCACCCCCACCGAAGCTGCTGCGATAACCGCGGTCTATGTGGTCATCATAAGCGCGGTTCTCTATCGCGAGCTGACCCTGGCGCATCTCTGGAATTCCGCCATCCTGACGGCGCGCAGTTCTTCGGCGATCCTGATCATCGTGGCCGCCGCCGCCCTGTTCGGCTGGATTCTGGCCGTGGAGCAGGTTCCCCAGACCTTTGCTGCAGCGCTGCTGGGCCTGTCGCGCGATCCGATCATGCTGCTGATCATCGCCAACCTCGTCTTCTTCGTGGCCGGCATGTTCCTGGATTCCACGACGGCGACATTGTTGCTCGTCCCCATCATTGCGCCGCCGCTTGTCCTGGCCGGCGTCGATCCGGTCCAGCTCGGCATCGTCACGATCTTCAACCTGATGCTGGGTCTGCTGACGCCTCCCATGGGTCTGTCGCTGTTTCTGGTGGCCGACATCGCGAAAGTATCGATCCGGCAATTGCTCAAGGCGCTGTTGCCTTTCTACATCCCGCTGCTGACCACGTTGATGATCCTTACCTTCGCAAAGGATTTCACCTTGTGGCTCCCACGTATGATAGCCCAGTAAAGACCCCTCGGAGTTCATCCATGCGCATCGTCATAGGTTCAGACCACGCCGGCTTTCCGCTCAAGGCCACCATCATGGACCATATACGGTCGCTCGGACATGAGGTGCACGATGCGGGGTCCTATACGCCCGATCCAGTCGACTTTCCCGACATAGCCAAGGTGGTGACTTCGTCGATCCTCGACGGCAAGGCTGAACGTGGGCTTATGGTCTGCGGCACCGGCGTCGGCGCCTCGATTGCCGCGAACAAGGTCAAGGGCATCCGCGCGGCGGTCTGCCACGACGTGCATTCCGCTCATCAGTCAGTAGAGCATGACGACGTCAATGTGATGTGCATCGGGGCGCAGATCGTGGGCGCCTGGCTCGCCAAGGATCTCGTGACCGCATATCTGGAAGCGGAATTCTCTACGGACGAGGATTTCCGCCGGCGCGTGAGGAAGCTCGCCGAAATGGATCGCGAGCGGTAATCGCCCTCAACGAGTACCCTGCGGCGATTGCCTGGCCGGCATGGCCGGGGGGCTCTTGTGAAACGGCGCGCCCTTCAGCCAGAGTTTGAGCGCCTGCCAATGGATCGCGCCAACGACCTTCAGCGTCATGAACGGGAAGCGCGCCAGGCAGCGGGCAAGATGCGAATCGTCGAGCGGGAGCGCGTCGCCGTTGAAGGTCGCGGCCAGCAGCGGCGCGTTGTCTTCCGTCTCGTGAATGCGCAGACGCACCGTCTTGCCGGGCGGCAGCACGCGGAAATGATAGCGCGCGTTCATGCCGATGAAGGGCGAGACGTGGAATGCCTTGCCGCGTTCCTGACGAATGCCGGCCGCGCTTTCCTCGCCGGCCAGCACCGGTGCGACATAAGCGTGACGCCCACCGAACGTGTTGCGCACCGCGTATATCAGCGCGATCAGCCTGCCGGTGTCGTCATAGGCGAAATAGACGGAGATCGGATTGAAGACGTAGCCGAGAATGCGTGGGAAGCACAGCAGAAGTACCCTCGCTGCGGGCGCGGCCAGGCCAGCATTTGCCAGTAACCTGTCTACGAATTGTCGAAGGGTTTCACCGTCGTTTTCGACATGATCGCGCTCCTGAAACGATGCAAGGCCCGCCTGGTTGACGCCAAGCAGGCGCGACATGCGGCCCAGCTCTACGAGCCTGTCGATGTCCACAAGCAGGGAGAAGACGGGATAGCTGAAGCGGTGCCCGAACGGTCTCAGGCGCTGGTGCATGACCCTGCCGGGGTAGAGCGTTCCGGCGGCTTCCGGCGGCGCTCCGTTCGCATCGGTTGTCGTGATGCGCTCGCGGGTCATCTCTAGTCCGCAGCCGTCCAGCCGACATCCCGGCACAGAACGCCACCCAGGATGCATCCACGTGTGACGAGCGCGCGCTCGGCCACCTTGAGCGTGATCGAGTAGCTGCGATCCCGCTTGGGATCGTAGGCCGTGCCGGCAAGCGTATCCGCCGACTGGGGCTCCAGGGACATCACCAGCTTGTCGCCGGGCTCTTCCCCCTTGCTGGTGTCGCCGATCCACAGGTTCGTTGCGCAGATGTCCGCACCGCAGGGGGCAATCTGGACGCGGGCGTTGCCGTCGTCACGAAGCCAGACACCGCTGGGATCGGCCGCATCCTGTGCTACGGCAGGATTCGCCATGAAAAGCATAGTCGCAAATACACAGAATGCTGGCTGCTTCATCGCCTTCGTCCTCGGTTTTTCTTCCAAAGATACGTTCGAACACCCGTTTCGGTTCACTGCCGGTGATCCGAAAGGACATTCGCGCCGTAGGAGAGACAGTCCCGCAAAAGGCACGACCATGAAGACAATCCTCATTGCATATCTCGCCGCCGCAATCGCGTTCCTGATCGTCGATGCGATCTGGCTCTACACGATGGCCGATACGCTCTATCGGCCGCTGCTTGGAGATATGCTCGCGCCACAGTTCAGGCTGGTTCCGGCGATCGTATTCTACCTGATCTATATCGGCGGTATCGTCTTCTTCGCGGTCGTACCGGCACTGGAAGGGGGCGGTGTTGCCAGGGCGGCGCTCAATGGAGCGGTGCTGGGGCTGGTCGCCTACGCAACCTACGATCTCACAAACCAGGCCACTTTGCGCGACTGGCCGCTGACCCTCACTCTGGCAGACATTCCGTGGGGCATGTTCGTGACCGCGGTCGGCGCGTCAGCCGGGTTTATCGTCTCCGACCGGCTCGGCTGACCCTTCTGCAGCGGCAAGGACATTTGAGAAGATCAGCGCGGCGCAGACTGTCAGCAGACCGGCACTTGATGCGTTGAGGCGCACCAGCGCGGTATATTCTTCGACGTCATAGGCGACCAGCGGCGTACCGTATCGGCTGCCGAGAAGCAGGAAAGCCATAAAGGCGCCTCCGGCGATGGCGAACCCGATCGTCCTTTCGGCCGGGCGGAACAGGAGTATCGCCAGTACCGCGCAGGGAATGAGGAAGATCTCCACCGCCGACTGCACGCCGAAGAGCTGCGCACACAGGATCGTGTTGCCGATGCCGGCCAATGGCAGCAGCGCGCGCCCTGCCACGGTATTCCAGCGAGACAACGCCGGAACGGCCATAAAGAACGGCGTCGACAGGAACGTGTACCAGACCGGCTCGATATTCGTCGTGGCGAGCCAGTAGACGTACAGCGGATAAAACGGCTGGTTCGATGCTACCAGCAGGGCTATGAAATTTGCGGACGCGACGAGGGGATCGGGGTGCGCCGCATACGAGCGCACGAGGTCGATCGCCCTCATCGTCAGGCCCTGACTGCCGGGCGCAGCAGGTAGTGGCTGACGCCCCATGGCTCGCCATCTGCGTAGCCGAACAGGCCGGCGGTCGCGAGAAAGAACATCCGCCAGCGGCGCATCCACAGCGGCGCGTCACGGCCGTATCGTTCGGCGAAGATGGAGCGGATTTCAGCTTCGTTGGCGTCGAAGTTCCTGAGCCAGTCGAGTGCAGTTCGTTCGTAGTGCCTGCCGTTCCATCGCCAGTCTTGCTCGACGCTGAACCACTCTGAGAATTCACGCATCAAGCCGTGGCTGGGCATGACCCCGCCGGTGAAAAAGTACTGGGCAATCCAGTCCGCGGGATCGGCATGATCGAAGCGGTAGGGGCTGTTCCGGTGTGAGAAGACATGGATGAACATCCGCCCGTCGTCATGCAGCCAGCCGCGCGCGCGTTCCAGCAGCAGCCGCCAGTTCGACATGTGCTCGAACATTTCCACCGAGACGATGCGGTCGAAACGGCCTTCATACGAAAACGCGTTCATGTCGGCGGTCACGACAACGAGGTTTGTGAGCCCGCGTTTCGCGATCTCGGCTTCGATGTGGCGGCGCTGCGGGGCTGAGTTGGAGACGGACAGGATGCGCGACCCGGGGAACCGTTCGGCCATGAAGAGGGACAGCGATCCCCACCCGCAACCGAGCTCGAGGATCGTCTGGCCATCCTCCAGCATCGCGTGCCTGCAGGTTTCGTCCAGCGCAAGCAGTTCCGCGTCCTCCAGCGTCGTATCCTTGTCCGGATAAAGGCAGCATGAATATTTGCGGCGCGGTCCGAGCACGATCTCGAAGAAGGCAGGCGGCAGCTCGTAATGCTGGTCGTTGGCTTCGGTGGTGTTGACAGCAATCGGCCAGCCATCCATCGCCCGCGCGAAATCGGCATCGACATTGTCGTTGCCGCTCGCAAGCTTCTGCTCGGTTCGCCCCACAAGCTGGTCGATTCCGAACCGCAGTGCCTTGTCGGGCAGCGGTAGACGCTCTGCGGCGGAAATCGCTGCAACGGCGAGATTCATGTCGAGACCTCCCTTTGTTTCGGAAATGGCCAGAATGCGCTCACCCGGCGGGCGTAGGCTTCATAAGCCTCGCCGCGCGAGCGTTTCATATGCTCTTCCAGCGGTGGAATGCCGGACACGTGCACCAGCAGCCAGTACATGAAGGCCGGCCCGACGAGCGCAGCCCAACCCCATGCCCAGCCGCCATAAGGACCGATTGCGATCAGGGCGTAGCCAGTCCAGCCGAGCCACTGGAAGAAATAGTTGGGGTGCCGCGACAGGCCCCAAAGGCCGGCGTCGCACACTTTGCCGGCGTTGGCGTCGCGTTGCTTGAACCGTGAGAGCTGCGCATCGGCGATGCCCTCGCCGGCAACAGCGATCGCAAGCACGACGATACCGGCAAGATCGCTCCATTGCAGGCCTGGCATCGGGTTGCGCGCGGCCAGAAAGATCGTGCAGGTCAGAAGAAGGGCGGCGGCAGCCTGCATCTGCAGGAAATAGAACATCTGTCGGCGCCACTGCCCGCCCCACTCCCGCTTGAGCGCGGCATAGCGCGGGTCCTCGCCGCCTTTCATGGTGCGGCTAACGATGTGCAGGCCGAGCCGCAGCGACCACAGGCCGGCAGCCGTTGCAACGATGATGCGCCGTTGCCAATCGCCTTCCCAACCCTCGACGGGAACAAGTGCTGCCGCTATGCCCGCCGCGCCGATGGCGAACGACCAGGTCGCGTCCACCCAGCCGGATTTTGCTCCGCGGCTCACTGCCAACCATGCCCCTGTCATCGCCAGTGACAGGAAGACGGCCACGACAAGAAGGAGCAGAACCGGACCCACCGCTAGATTCCGAATATCGGCTGCAGCATCCGGCCGATGAAGCTGTTGAAGCGCATCCGGCCTTCCATGGCGGCAAGGCAGATGCAGTCCGCGCCTTGGTCGACGATCGGCTGATGCTCGACATCCTCGTCCATTTCCGCGAGATCGCCCGGCCGGAACTGCCCGAACCTGTCGGTGTAGGAGCCTGATACGATATAGGTGAACTCGGTGCCCACATGACCGTGGTCCGGCAACGCGCGACCGGGACCGACCTTGAGCAGAATGAGGTTGGCCTCCGGGTCATGAGGCACGCCGACGCGGCTCATCCGCACGCCGGGGCCCGCCCAGCGCCACCGCCCGATGTCGCAGCCGCGCAGTGCATCCGGCAGACGTATGCCGTCGATTTCGACGGGCTTCTGCGCCGATACCGGCGCCGGCATCTCGTCTTCCTGGTCGATCATCGCGAGCGTGTCGGCGAGGGCCGTTTCAGAGAGCTGGGTCGGCTCGATGTCTTCGAGGAAAGAGCCACCCACGGCCTCGTATTCTGCGATGCGCGCCCGACAGGTCGAACAACCTGCCAGATGTGCTTCGACGACGAGCGACGGCCCTGCGGCCAGCGTGCCCGCTGCAAAACGCATCAGCGTTTCGTCCTTGGCGTGATGGTTGGAACTCATGTTTCGTCTTCCAGAAGAGTGCGCAGGCGGTTCATGGCCAACCGCGTCCTCGATTTCACGGTGCCGAGAGGAATCCCCAGTTCCTCGGCGATTTCGCTCTGCGATTTCTCGCTGAAATAGGCCATGCGAAGGATCGTCTGCTGTTCCTCCGAAAGACCGGCAAGCGCACTGCGAATGCGCGTGTCTCTTTCGGTGACGACAAAAACCTCCTCCTGCGATGGAGGCATTTCGGGAGGATCGAACGGCAGGCTGGCAGGATCGCGTTGCCGGCGCAGGTGATCGATCCTGCGATTGCGCGCGATCGTGAATATCCATGTCGCCACCCCGGCACGGGCCGGGTCGAAATAGGATGCCTTGCGCCAGACGGTGAGCATCGTCTCCTGTACGAGGTCTTCGGCCAACCCGGCCGACATGGCGCCACGCATGAAGAAGGTTTTCAGCCGCGGACCGAAATGGCGAAACAGTGCGGCAAAGGCCTGCCGGTCCTTACGGGTCGCGACGGACAGCAACATCTCGACGAACTCGGCCGCCGCCGGTGCCGGCGGAATTTCCTCCGAGTTCACGACGGACAGCCGCCTGTGAGTGGCAACACTCCAGCCTGGCTTTTCGCCGATGTGATTGTGGGCCTCATGCATGCACCCTTCTACGCCGATCATTCAAAAGCGGATCACGTCGACACCGAACCATCGCATTAAACCGTTCTGCCGGTGATCCGGCGCCTGTGATCGTTCGTAGAACGTAACCGAAGAGCAGACCCAAATCGACAGTCGCTTGATCGCGACGCCTAGGAGACCGATGCGTCATTTTCCCCAGTCCGAACGCCCACTCAAGATCGCGGTGGTCGGTTCAGGCATAGCTGCTCTCTCCGCGGCGTGGCTTCTTTCGCAACGGCATCACGTGACCGTCTTCGAGGCTGACAACCGCGTTGGCGGCCATTGCCATACCGTCGATGTGGGTGACGTTTCGGTCGACACCGGCTTCATCGTCTATAATGAGCCGACTTATCCGAACCTCACGGCACTTTTCCGGCATCTGGACGTGCCGACGAAGCGTTCGGACATGTCGTTCGCGGTCTCGATGGATCAGGGCGCGCTCGAATATTCGGGCACCAACCTGGCCGGCTTGTTCGCACAGCACAAGAACATCGCAAGCCCACGCTTCTGGTCGATGCTGCGCGACCTGGTGCGCTTCTACCGCGAGGCGCCGGCCGGGATCAGAGGCCTCGACCCGTCTGCCAGCCTTGACGAATATCTCGACGGGGCCGGTTTCGGGACCGCCTTCCGCGAGGACCACCTTTACCCGATGGCTGCGGCGATCTGGTCCACGCCTGCCATCGAGATAGGAAGCTATCCGGCGGTCTCGTTTGTCCGGTTCTGCGAGAACCACGGGCTGCTGAAGTTCTTTCGCCGGCCCGTGTGGCGCACCGTCGACGGTGGCAGCCGAGCCTATGTCGAAAGGCTGGTCGCACCCTTTCGCGATCGCATCCGCACCAACGCGCCCGTCACGGAAATCCGGCGCGTCAACGGTGTCGTGCAGGTATCGACATCGACTGCCGAACCCGAATGGTTCGACCACGTGGTCATCGGCTCTCACGCCGACCAGGCGCTGCACCTGCTTGGCGATCCCACCGATCAGGAAACCGAGCTGCTTGGCACCTTTGCCTATGGGCTGAACGAAACCGTTCTCCACGGCGACGAAAGGCTGATGCCACGCCGGCGTCGCGTCTGGTCGAGCTGGAACTATCTGTCTCAGTCAGCAGCGGCCGGCGAAGCGCGCGGCAAGCCTTGCGTCACCTACTGGATGAACCGCTTGCAGGATATCCCGGACAAGACACCCCTGTTCGTTACGCTCAGCCCGCTGCTCAGGCCAGCCGACGACAAGATCTTCTGGCAGGGCGTCTACCGGCATCCGCTCTTCAACGCGGCAACGCTGGACGCGCAGCGCCAGCTATGGTCGCTGCAGGGGCGGGCGAACACATGGTTCTGCGGTTCGTATTTCGGCTCCGGTTTCCATGAGGACGCGATTCAGGCGGGTCTCGCCGTTGGCGAAAGCCTGGGTGGCGTCAAGCGCCCGTGGACAGTGGCCGGCGAATCTGACCGCATCGACGTTCACGCCGCCACGCGGCCGCCTCAGCCAAGGTAGTCGTCGTCCGACACCTGCTCCATCCAGTTGACCGGAGAACCGTCCCGGGCTTCCTGAATGGCAATGTGAACCATGGCCTTGGTGTCGGTCGCGCCGTGCCAGTGCTTCTCGTCCGGCTCGAACCAGACGGTATCGCCGGCCTGCACGAGCTGTTTTGCCTCGCCCTTCTTCTGGACCCATCCCTCGCCCGAAACGATCAGCAGGCGCTGTCCCAGGGGATGCGTATGCCAGGCGGTTCTTGCGCCAGGCTCGAAAGTGACGACTGCTGCCGCCGCACGTGCCGGTTCAGGAGCGGCGAACTGGCTGTCTATGCGCACGGAACCGGTGAAATATTCAGCCGGTCCCTTGGCCGACGGCTGGTCGCTGTTGCGGACGATTTTCAACGTGACGCTCCTGCCTGGAGGTCGGTGACCCGGTTGCAATGGGGCGTACGGCGCAGCCTCTGCGAGCCTGGCCTCATGCCCATCATCTAACGTAGGACGGACAAGCCAGCTTGCAACAAAAAGCTGGCCTCCGCTTCTCGACCTGCCTGTCAGCCTGCAAGCTGGAACCCGGCAGACGATCCTGCCGGTTTCCGGGCATAGGCTTCATCAGGCTGCGTCGCCCTTGATCCATTGCGGAGTAATGGTACGGAATTCCGACGGGCCGGCCAGCAGTGCGGCTGTTTCCTCCTCGTAATCCTTGAACCAGGGCTGGTTGACGAAATCGTCGGAACCGGCCTCGCCGGTATAGAGCTGGTAGGCGACGATCGCGTCCGGGTCGTTGTCGTCGAAACCATAGACATAGGCGATCTGCCCGTCGGCGTTGTCGATATAGGCGCGGGCATATTTCTCCCAGATGCGCTTGACCTCGTCGCGCTTGCCGGGTTGCGCCTTGTGCCTGATGTAAAGTGCTTTCCTGTTCATGATCTACTCCTCGAAACGGTGCGGCCGTCGGCCGCTTGTGATCGGGCATCCTGCCCATATCCTCGTGACGTTCGAGACGAGCGGTTTGTGACGCCGGGCCTGGACTGATTTGTTTTTTCGGGTGCACGCGAAGAGAGTGTCGAAATCCGCGACGGCGGCGCGACATGGTTACGGCGAGCAGGTTCGCCGGACCAACACGGAAGGAAACGAGATGAACTACATGCTGATGCTTTATGCCGACGAGGTCGCTGGTTCGAACATACCGCCGGAAGAAATGAAGGGCTTTATGGACCAGCTCCACGCCTACAGGGAGGCGCTTCGGAAGGCGAATGCCTTCGTGGCGACTGCGCCGCTGGCCCGCACCAACACGGCCTGCACGGTGCATGTCGACCGCGGCGAGATGAAGGTGCAGGATGGTCCCTACGCCGAAACGCGCGAACAGCTCGGTGGCTATTACATCATCAGGGCCGAAACCATGGACGAGGCCATCAAATGGGCTGCGCGTTGTCCCGCCGCGACCTGGGGGACTATCGAGGTGCGGCAGATCATCAATCTTGGAGATGAGTAGCCTCGACCAGAGCCGGCGTGCCGCCGACCGGGCGGCACGCGAAAGCTACGGCCGTCTCGTGGCCCTGCTTTCATCCATCACGCGGGACGTCGCCAGCGCCGAGGACGCGCTGGCGGAGGCCTTTGCAGCCGCGCTGCGGCAATGGCCGGCGCAAGGCGTTCCGCGCAATCCGGAAGGGTGGCTGCTTGCGGTCGCCCGCAGGCGGCTGATCGACTCGTCGCGGCGCAGGGGAACAAACGAACGCTTCCAGGAGCATCTCAAGCTCATCTCCGAAGAGCTGGACGCCGAACGGCAGACATCGCGGGAAATACCCGACCGGCGCGTTGCCCTTATGTTTGCCTGCGCCCATCCCGAGATCGAACCGGCCATCCGTACGCCGCTGATCCTGCAGGTTATCCTCGGCTTCACCGCTGAAGCCATCGCGGCGGCGTTCCTGGTTCCCCCGGCGACGATGGGCCAAAGGCTCGTGCGGGCAAAAGCCCGCATCAAACAGTCCGGCATTCCCTTCGCCATTCCTGAGCGTGCCGATTTGCCCGATCGCCTCGATGCGGTGCTGCAGGCCGTTTACGCGGCCTATTCCAGAGATTGGGCCGAGGCCGGCGAGGGGTCTGCGGGGAGGCTTTCCGAAGAGGCCATCTGGCTCGGGCAGGTCATGGCGGAACTCATTCCCGACGAACCGGAGGTCAAGGGCCTGCTTGCCCTGATGCTGTTTCTTGATGCCCGGCGCAATGCGCGCTCCGCGCCTGACGGGTCTTATGTTCCGCTCGACGATCAGGACACCGCCTTGTGGAACCTGTCACAGATTCGGCAGGCCGAAGCGCTTATGAAGGACGCCAACCGAATGGAGGGTAGCGGCCGCTTTCAGATCGAAGCTGCAATCCAGTCCGCGCATGTGGCGCGCCGATTGCTCGGTCTGGACAACTGGTCCGACATCGTCGCGCTTTACGATGTGCTCTTCGCGCTGGCGCCGACGCCGGTCGTTGCGCTGAACCGCCTTGTGGCGCGCGCGCGCATATATGGCGCCAAGGCGGTACTGGACGAAATCCAGGAGATAGGTGCAGATCCCAGGCTCGTCGATTACCAGCCCTACTGGGCGGCACGTGGTACGCTCCTGGCTGAAGCAGGCCGGAACCCGGAAGCAAGTGAGGCGCTGACCACAGCGCTCGGGCTTGCGACCGACGAAGCCGCAAGAGCCTTCCTGCAGCGCCGGATCGCCCGCCTGCCCGGGACGCCAGAAAGGACATAGCTGATCTGTTAGCCTCTTAGTGCATCGTCACTTCATCGAGTGCGGCAAGCTTATCCGGATTGCGCACGACAAAGATCTCGGCGATGCGGCCTGCCGTGTCATAGGCAAACGAGACCGCGGCGACGATCGTCCCTCCATCACGCAGCACCAGACCGCGCGACCCGTTGAGATCGGCGAAGCTCCATTCGTAGCTTTGCCACCAGCCACTGAGCCGTTCCGTCAGGAAGGCCGTGACGGCGCTGCCTTCCAGCACGTCGATCACCGTCGCGACCTTTCCGCCGCCGTCGGCCGTCAGCCGGACATCGCTTGCCAGCATCGCGGTGAGCTGTCCCGGCTGCCCCGACCGGATCGCCTCCTCGAAGGCAGCAAGCAGTTCCTCCTGACGTTCCTGCGTCGGCGTGAAACGCACATGATCTTCGCCGATGCGTGCTTTCGCCCGCGAGACGAGCTTGCGGCAGGCCGGCTCGGTCATATCCAGGGACGCGGCGACATCTCCGTAGGACATGTCGAAGATTTCGTGCAGCAGATAGGCGGCGCGCTCGCGTGGCGTGAGTCGCTCCAGCATGAGCAGGAACGCGGTAGAGAGGGATGATGAGAGTTCCATTTGCGCCTCCGCGTCGCTGTCGATAATCGCGTGGATCGGCTCCGGCAGCCAGTTGCCGACATAGTCGACCCGGCTGCGGTAGGCAGCGCGCAGCATGTCTATCGATCGTCGCGTGCATGCGGTGGTGAGCCACGCGCCGGGGGATTCGATGCTGTCCACATCGGTGGCTTGCCAGCGCAGAAACGTGTCCTGCACGGCGTCTTCGGCCTCGGCGCGCGTACCCAGGATGCGATAAGCGATACCGAGAAGTCGTGGCCTGGCCTCTTCGAAGAAGCGGATATGCGCATCGCTGTCGCGCGCTGCGCTGGAAGGGTTACTCTTCGACATGACCGAGGGTCCTCCTCGCTAAAGGGTGGCTTATCTCCGGTTGACGATCCATAGGCAGGTATTGTGACGCGGCCGCATTTTTCCCGTCGTCAGGCCGGAAGATCGTGGGCATCGACGGATCTAGCGGAGGAACAGCAGCGCCATGCCGACAACGACGAGCGCCGCGCCTGCCCAGGCGCCTGCCGCAGGTCGCTCGCCGGTGCGCAGCCATAGCATGGGCAGGATGATGACCGGCGATGTCGCTGAAAGCGTCGATACGATACCGACCTTGCCGCCCGAAAGCGCATAGAGCAGCAACGTCATGCCGATCGCCAGCGCCAGGACACCCGTTAGCGCGGTCTGCGCCGCGATGCTCAGGGTAAGCGGCCCCTTCGGCTTAACCGCAGGGATGGGAAGCTGGATGAGGACCGTCAGGCAGAGTGCGGCGATGCCCACACGCAGCATTGATGCGGCAAACGGATCGACGCCGCTTGCCATGATCGGCCGGGCGATGATGGACCCGACGGCCTGCCCGGTGGCCGCCAGCAGGCCAAGCGTGACGCCGATCCAGAGTGGCCCCTTGACCGCCTCCCACTGGTGGAGCTGCGACCGACGCTTGCCGAACAGGATGGCGAGCAGCACGCCCGCGATCGTCAAGGCGATGCCGAAGACAGCGATGCCCGGCAGTTCCTCGCCGAGTACGAGCCACCCGAGGATGGCCGCCAGCGGCGCGTTCAGGGCGAAGAGGATGCCGGAGCGGCGCGGGCCGACGCGGTTGAGCGTGGCGAACAGCAGCGTGTCGCCGATGAAGATGCCGATGAACCCGGAAAGCAGCAAAGGACCGACAGCACCCGCATCGAGCTCCCGCCATGTACCGGAAGCCAACACGTAGAGCGCAAGCAGCCCGGTAACGAAGACCTGTCGCGCCCTGTTGAATGCCAGCGCGCCGAGATGGTTGGCGGGTCCCGCCGAAATGATGCCGGTGAGGGCCCAGCATGTCGCCGCCCCCAGTGCGGCAAGTTCATAGAGCGGCATTCGACTGGGCCTTCGGATCGGCGGAAGACGTCGGCGGGCGTAGCTTCAGGTTGAGTTGTTAGATTGCTTGAAACCGGGCGTCGCGAAAAGGCCAAATTCCAACGGACGACAAAAGCTCCTGACAAGCTTGCCCCAGCCTCGCGTAGTTGTCCGCCAACTATCGCGGCGGGATGACCAGTTCGGAGACGACTTCCAGCGCCCTGTCCTGCCTCGCTTCGACGCCCTCGGGCGGCCGATGGGAGGCAAGCGCGCGGTCGCGCTTATGGATCAGCTCGGCGATTTCAGCCTCATAGGCGGTGAAGATTGCGGTCAGCCAGCGGTTCACGAGGTAAGAAGGCTGCGGCATCTGTATATCGAAGCGCGGCAGGAGCGCGACCGTCGCTTCCGCGTCGAGCCAGTCGTCGCCGACAACCCACTGGTTCACTGTGAAAAGGCGAAGCATGCCGCCGTAGGCATCGACGCCAACAGCGGCAAGATGGTGGATCGGGCCTTCGGGCCCCTGCGGGCGTACGAAGCAGTGGAAGTGTCCGTGCTCTGTCTCACCCGCGTCCGCCGGATGGGAGTGATAGTACCACTGGGCGCCACTCGCCGGGTCGAACACGTCGCCCGGTGGATAATGCTCCCATGCCGTGATGTCGGCGACGCCGCGAAAGGTCTCGGACAGCACGTTGAGCCCGCCCTTGGCGAGCACGGTCTCGCAGAGCGCGATCTCGCGCAGCGCGAGCGCCTTGCCGTCCTCAGCCATTGTCCTCTGCCGGCCTCGGAAGAGGAGGAGGGGGCGGCGCGAGCTTCTTCTCGCCGGAGGGCATGGGAGCCGGCGGCGGGGGTGGTGCGAGCTTGGGCGCCGCGGGTGCGCAAGGCGAGGCCGGCACTGGTGCCGGGGGCGGAGGAGGTGCGGCACGCGGCGCGCCGGCGGCACAGGGCGAGCCTGCAGCGCAAGGAGCTGCAGCCGCACATGGCGAACCGCCACCGGCCCCGGAAGCGGCTCCCGGCTGCGCGCGCGGAACGGGATGCGTGTAATGGTCGACTGCGACGGCGGCGGTGGCCACGGTCAGCGCGGCGCCGAAGAGCAACGTATTACGGGACGTACTCATTTCCTGGAGAACCCATCGAGGCCGAACAGCGGCCGCGCCCAGACACCTGCCAGCGACCCAACAAAGGCGCAGGCAAACCACAGCCAGCCATGCAGGCTGCCGGACGCGATGCCGGAGAACAGCGCGCCGATATTGCAGCCGAAGGAAAGCCGCGCCCCGTAGCCCATCAGCAGGCCGCCCACCACTGCAGCCAGGAACGAGCCGAGCGGGATCTTGGCCTTGGGTGCGAACCTGCCGGCGAGGCTCGCCGCCAGCGCTGCCCCGAGGACGATACCGAAATTCATCACCGAGGTGACGTCGGCGAGAACGCTCGACTGAAGCGCCGTCTGCGGCCCTGGCCAGTTCCAGAATTCCCAGGTCTCGACCGGCACGCCCATGGCCTGCGCGGCCTTGGCGCCCCACAGCCCGAAGCCGAAGGTGACCGACCATGGATGGCCGGCAAGCAGCAGCGTGGCGATATTGAGCAGAGCGAGCAGAAGCCCCGCACCCACCAGCGGCCAGGGACCGTAGGTCAGCCAGCTCCAGCCGGCCCGGCTCGGAACCGGTTCCGTTTCGATGTTGCCATGCGCGCGGCGTTCGATCAGGGCCGTCACCAGCGCGACGAGCCCGAGGCCGACCAGAGTCGCCAGAACCGCCGTGCCGGTCCCGAGTTCGCGGCCGATGTCGATCGTGCCCAGCGACGGCAGCGTCAGCCACCACGACAGGTGGGCGGTACCCACGAGCGCACCCACGATGAAGAAGACCAGTGTCACCAGCATGCGTGACGAGCCACCGCCGACCGTGAACAGCGTGCCCGACCCGCAGCCGCCACCGAGCTGCATGCCAAGTCCGAACATTGTCGCCCCGACGATCACCGAGACGCCAACCGGGCCCATCGCGCCGACCAGTGCCTGGTCGCCGAGATTGCCGGCGGCAATCAACGGGATCATCGCCACCGCGGCGACCCCGATCATCAGCATCTGCGCGCGGATGCCGCGTCCCCGCCGCTCGACGACCATCCGGCGCCACCCGCCGGTGAAGCCGAAGGAGCCGTGATAGAGCGCGGCGCCGAGCAGTCCGCCGACCATAAAGAGTGCCGCCTGCCTCAGATCGATCAGTTGCGTTATTGCCAGGAAGCCGACCAGCAGAGCGCCGCCGGCGACCAGGGCCGGCGCGCGATCGATGATTGGGGCGGGAGGGGAGGCCGGGCGGCCGATGGTCACGTCTGTCATTCACAGTCCGCCGCAGTGCGGCGTTCCCAAACTGCAAGTGTCCGGAAAATTCCGGACACTTGTGCCGCCAAATCAGGTGGCGGCTAAGGAGCGTTTTCGACCTAGCTGCCGGACTTGTTTTCGACCGGGCGCGCCGGATCGGCGGTCCACTCGGCCATCGATCCATCGTACATGCTGGTGTTCTTGTTGCCCAGCACCTCGGAGAGCCCGAACCAGGCGACAGATGCCCAGTGCCCGGTGTTGCAGAACGCGATGTTCTCCTCGCCAGTCGCCAGGCCGACCGCCTCGCTCAGCGCCTTCACCGTCTCGGGACGCGCGAAGGTCGCGTAGTCCGCGCTGTAAAGATCGGAATGCTGAATGTTCACGGAGCCGGGGATCGTGCCGTTGGCGCGGACGACAGGGCTCTTCGACTTGCCCGTGAACTGTTCCGCGGGACGGCCGTCGACGAGCTTCGTCCCGGCTTCCAGCGCCGCGACAACCTCCTCGGTGGTGGCAAGCAGGTCTTCCTGCGGGTCCGCGGTGAAGGTGGCCGGTTCGGGCGTGACCGCTTCCGCAGTGCGCGCGCCGCCGGCCGCATCATACTGTCGCCAGCCGCCGTCGAGAATGGAGACATCGTCGTGGCCGAGATATTTGAATGTCCAGTAGATGCGGGTCGCGCCGCCGAATTCGGAGGAATCGGTGCCCCATGGCACGATGACGACATGGTCGTCATTGTCGATGCCGAGGTCGCCGATCAGCTTGGTGATCTGGTCCAGCGGCGGCAGCTTGCCCGGGACCCCGTCGATCTCGGTACGCCAGCCCGCACTTGCGTAGGGAGCAACCACCGCGCCCTCGATATAGGGCGTGTCTCCCAGTTCCGTTTCGGCGACCTTGTCGCGAATGTCGAGGATGACGACGTTTTCCTTGCCGGCGTTCGCCTTGACCCAATCGGCGTCAACCAGCGGACCGGCATCGGCCGCGAGCGCCGGGGCGGCGAGAACCGAAAGCGTGAATGCCAATGAAGCGATGCGCATGAGACCGAACTCCGTATCATTTCCCGAAATCGATCCGGGATCCTGAAAGGGTTTTAGACTTCGGAGCGTGTTGAGTCAGCGCACGACTGCGCGAGCACGCACGGCATCTCTAGAATATCATTCCTCATGAAGAGAATTTAGGGGAACATGATTCCGCGACAGCCGGCATCCGCCTATCCGATCAGGTCCTTCATCGCACGTATGGCGGTCGCATAGCCTTTCGGACCAAGCCCGGCGATGACGGCCGTGGCGATCTTCGAAACCAGCGAATGCTGGTAGATGTCCTCCCTCCGGTGGATGTTGGAGATGTGCAGCTCGATGATCGGCCGCGGAAACATCTTCAGCGCGTCCAGAATAGCGATGGATGTGAAGGTGAAGGCGGCCGGGTTGATGACGATGCCGGCGGCAGGCCGGTCGATCGCCTCGTGAACCCAGTCGACGATCTCGTACTCACGGTTCGACTGCCGGAACTCGACCGGCATTTCGCCGGCTGCCGAGCGGCACATCGCCTCGACCTCGCTCAGCGTCGTGCTGCCATAGATTGCCGGCTCACGCGTGCCGAGGCGATTGAGGTTGGGGCCGTTGAGAACGTAGATCGGTGCAGTCATGAAGGATCAGCCCTGGTAGCCCAGCAGACGGGGCAGGAAGAGAACGAGGTCGGGGAAGAATGTGATGAGCGCCAGCGAGGCCAGCATCGCATAGAGGAACGGCAGGATGTCGCGCACCAGTGCGCGCAGTGACACCTGTCCGATATTGGTCATGATGAACAGGAGCAGGCCGTAGGGCGGCGTGATCAGCCCGATCATGATGTTGACTACGCAGACGATGCCGAAATGCACGAGGTCGACGCCGAGGGCCTGCGCGGTAGGGATCAGCACCGGGATGACGATGAGGATGATCGTCGTGCCTTCGAGAAGGCAGCCGAGTGCCAGCAGCAGGATGTTGACGATGATCAGGAACGTCGTCGGCGACAGGTCGAAGCCCTGCAGGAACACGCTCAGCGTCCGCGGGATGTTCTCGACCGTCACGACATAATTGAAGACCAGCGCGCCGGCGATCAGCATGCCGATCGACGCGGTCGTGCGGGCGCTCGACAGCAGCGTCTTGTATGTGCCGCGCCAGGTCACGGTGCGGTAAAGCAATGCCGAAACGAGGAACGCATAGGCCGCCGCAATAGCGGCCGCCTCCGTCGGTGTGGTGATGCCGGAATAGATGCCGCCAAGCAGCACCACCGGCATCATCAACGCCGGAAGGGCGCGCAGCGTGATGCCGGGAATCTCGCGCAGCGGCACCGGCTCCTCGACCGGAAAGTTGCGCTTCCGGGCTATATGCACCACCAGCCCCATCTGCATCAGGCCCATCAGCAGGCCGGGCACCATGCCGCCGAGGAACAGGTAGCCGATCGACGCATCGGAAACGAGCGCGTAGAGCACGACCGGGATCGAGGGCGGAATGATCGGCCCGATGACGGCGGTGGCGGCGGTCAGCGCGGCGGCGAAGCTAGCCGGATAACGACCGCCATCGGTCATCATCTTCTGCATCATCTTGCCCACGCCGGCGGCATCGGCGATGGCCGAGCCGGACATTCCGGCGAAGATGATCGACTGGACGACGTTGACCTGGGCGAGACCGCCTCGGAATCGCCCGACCAGCGCGTTGCAGAAGCCCAGCAGACGTTCGGTCATCGAACCGCTGTTCATGATTTCGGCGGAGAGTATGAACAGCGGCACCGCGAGCAGGATGTAGCTCGTATACATGCCGTTGAGCAGCTGCTCAGCCGCCGTGCCCATGTCGAGGCCGGCGAGGTACAGATAGACGATCGAGCCGGCGATCATGGCGTGGCCGATCGGCAGGCCAAGCAGGCTCAGGCCGATGATCGCAATCAGGCAGAGTGTGAACGGATCGGTGAAACTCATAGGCCGGAACCCATATGCTCCGCATCGCGGCCGGTGACGTCGCCGCGCATGGCGCTCCACACCAGCCAGCCATAGCGAAGAATCGCAGCGACCGCGAACAGCAGGTAGATCGAGAACAGGTAGTCGAAGCGGATCTTGAGATAGGCGGTCGACTGGACCTTCATGAAGGTCACATAGTCGTAGACCGCAGGGAAGGAGAGTGCGTAGATGATGACGAGCGCCATGGCGAACAGGGCCGTCATGACGCGTCGCACGGCAGGGTTGACCGAGCCATAGACGAGGTCGAAACGGATTTCCTCATCCTCGCGCAGCACGAACGCCGCGCCCCACAACACCAGCCACAGCCACATGATGACGGTGAGTTCCGACGTCCAGCCGATCGGAAAGTTGAGGAAGTAGCGGAAGATCACCTGCGCCATGAAGGCGAGGAACATGACCGCCAGCATCAGCGCCAGCAGGTTTTCCGCGCGTCGATAGAGAAACTGCCCGATGCGAGCGAACCGCATGGCGACCTCCGAGCCGGTATCCGCGGTCCGGCGCCGCGGGAAGAAATTCCCGGCCCGCCCTGTCGGGCGGCCCGGGTTGCAAAAATCGGCCCTGGATCAGAGCGCGTTGATGCGATCGACCATGCCCTCCGGCCAGTCCTTGGCCAGTTCGGATTCAAGATACATCTTCTGCGCGTTGCTACGGAAGGCTTCCAGATCGGGCGTGTAGATTTCCAGCCCCTGTTCCTTGAAGAACGAAGCCAGCTCCTCCTCGCGCTTGAGGTGCTCACCGGTGCTCCACTCGATCGCGGCATCGGCCGCGGCCTGGACCTTCTCCTGCTGCTCGGGGCTCAGCTTGTTCCATGTGTCGAGCGAGATGGTCAGGAGATCGTAGCCGACGAGATGCGATGTCATGACGATCTGCGACATGACCTCGTAGAACTTCATGTTTTGCACGTTTGGCAGCGGGTTGTCCTGCCCGTCGATCGCGCCGGTCTGCAGGCCGGTATAGACCTCGGCATAGGCCATCGGCGTCGGGTTTGCTCCAAGCGCCTGCCCCAGGAACTGCCACGCATCGCCACCGGGCATGCGCAACTTGATCCCGGCCATGTCAGCCGGCGTGTTGATCTTCTTGTCCACCCGCAGCCCCACCTGGCGCGCGCCGAAATACGTCGGGCCCAGAACTTTCACGCCAAGCTGGTCCTCGACCATCTGCTTCATTTCCTGGCCGGGTTCGCTGGCAAAGAACGTGCGCAGGTGGTTTGCATCGCGGAAGAGATAGGCGGAGGTAAGCACCGACCACGCTGGGATCTGGTTGGAAATGTCCTGCGGAGCGATATTGCCCATCTCCAGGTTTCCGCGCTGCAGCGCGACGAGTTCCGTGCCCTGCTTGAACAGCGTGCCGCCGTAATAGCCCTGATAGTCGAATGCGTCGCCGATCTGCTCGGCGAACTTCTTCATCATCTCCGCACGGATGTCCTGTTCGGAGAATACGGCGGAAAAGCGCAGCGCGACCTTGTCCTGCGCGGTCGCGGCAACGGTGGAGCCGGCAAGCGCAAGGGCGGCGCCGGCCGCGAGCAGTGCTCGTCTCGTGAATTCGATCATGGCAGTCCTCCCTGGCCATTCGGTTGGCAACGGCCAGTGCAGCACCAGCCGTCGTGACGAGACTCTTGCCACTAGACAGACCTTCGATCAATAGGTGTTATCAAAAATCTCCTATATTTCTGTTTCCGTCATTCGAAGCGATATTGCCGGTCCATGTCTTGCGGGGCGCTCGCGAAGCTGCGATGAACTCCGCGACTAGGAAGCGCATCATGTCCGAACTGACCTCCGTACTGGATACCGCGGGCGAAGCAGCCTATCGCCATATCCGCCACGACATCATTTTCGGCGGCCTTGCACCGGGGGCGAGGCTCCGGCTGGAGCGCCTGCGGGAAACCTATCAGGCAAGCGTGAGCACGCTGCGCGAAATCCTCAACCGACTGGCGTCAGAGCGGCTGGTGCTTGCCGAAGGCCAGCGCGGCTTCGCCGTCGCGTCGGTGTCGCAACAGCATTTTCGCGACGTGGCGGCGATGCGCGAACTGCTGGAGGGCCATGCGCTCAAGGAATCCTTCCTGCGCGGCGATGTGGAATGGGAGGGCGCGGTTCTGGCCGCCCATCACAAGCTGGCGCGTATGGAAGCCCAGATGGCGGGTGGCGCCCGGTCGGTCACCGAGGACTGGAAACGCTACGATCGCGAGTTCCACGCGGCCTTGATTTCGGCTTGCGGTTCGAACGAACTGATGTCGGCGCACCGACAGATCTTCGATCACTACCTGCGCTATCAGATCATCGCCGTCATCTATCGTGGCGAGGAAGCTTCGGCCGAGCACCGTCAGCTTCTCGACTGCGCGCTCAAACGCGATCATGACACCGCGATGGCCATTCTGGCGAGGCACATACGGGCATGCGTGGAGCACACGGTTCGCAACGGCTTGCTGCCGGCCTGATCCGCTGCGCCATTGCAGGCGAGTTCATCCGACATTAAGACGATCGTATGAACCCAGAAGCCGCCCCGCACGCTAACGAACCCGCGCCGACTATCGGAGAAAATGCCTATCGTCGGATTCGATCCGACATTGTCTTCGGCCGACTGGCACCCGGGCAGAAGTTGAAGCTGGAGCGCCTGCGCGACGCCTATGGCGCCAGTATCAGTACGTTGCGCGAGATCCTGAACCGACTCTCCTCGGAAAGCCTCGTCGTGGCCGAAGGCCAGCGCGGTTTCGAGGTGGCGCCCGTTTCCGCCGAAAACCTGCGGGAGATCGCTGCACTGCGCCTTCTCCTCGAAGGCCATGCGCTGGAACAGTCGTTCGCTGCTGGCGATATGGACTGGGAAGGTCGCGTCGTTGCGGCGCATCACAAGCTCGCCACGCTGGAGCGCCGCATGCGCGCCGGCGACTTCAGCGAAACGGAGCTGTGGAAGCGGTACGACTGGGAATTTCACCAGGCGCTCATTTCCGCCTGCGGCTCCGTCGTGCTGATGGAGACCCATGCCGGTGTGTTCGACAAATATCTGCGTTACCAGATGATTGCCTTGTCGTTCCGAGGCGACATTGCGGCGGAAGAACATCGCATCATGCACGATGCCGCATTGGAAAGAGATGCTGCAAAGGCGCGCGAGGTGCTCGTGCGGCATGTGGAAGGTGGCGTCGAGCACGCGCTTGCCACCGGCACGATCGCCTCATAGATCACCATATAAAACACAAAACACCAGACATATCGGATTTTGTGTGTTGCGTGACCGCCGCGCTGCGAGTACGCTTTGGCGTTCGATCAACCCGGTTCCAGAGCATCAACCATGGCCGCCATACGGCTCGGCCTCATCGGCGATCACATAGCCCGCTCCCAATCGCCCCGGCTGCATGTGCTCGCCGGCAGGCTCTGCGATCTCAATGTGACCTACGACCGGCTGATCCCCGCCGACATAGGTATGGATTTCGACGCCGTCTTCGACCGTTGCGCACGCGAAGGCTACCGCGGCATCAACATCACCTATCCCTACAAGGAGACGGTCGTGCCGCGGCTGGAGGTGCCTGACCCGCAGACCGCCACCATCGGCGCCTGCAATACCGTGCTGTTCGGAGATGGTCAGCCGCAGGGTCATAATACGGACTTCTCCGGCTTCGCCGCAGCGTTTCGGTCGACCTTCGGCGATGTATCGCCGGGTGTGGTGGCGATGGCGGGTGCGGGCGGTGTCGGCAAGGCCATCGCGTTCGCGCTTGCGCGCCTTGGCGCCCGCGAACTGAGCATCTACGACATGGACGTTTCGCGCGCGAACGCGCTTGCCGCGACGCTGTCCGGAAGCGGCGTTCCTATGCAGACGATCGTGGCGGAGTCGATCGCGGCGGCGGCGGATGGTTCGGATGGCCTCGTCAACTGCACGCCGATCGGCATGGCAGGCCACCCGGGTTCACCGTTTCCAGCGGATGCAATGCAAAGCGCGGGATGGGCGTTCGACGCGGTCTATACGCCTGTCGATACCCAGTTCCTTCAAGGTGCCGGCGCGGCTGGTCTGGCGGTGATGAGCGGCTGGGAGCTCTTTTTCCACCAGGGCGTTCAGGCCTTTCGTCATTTCACCGGGCGCGAGGTGGATGCGCCGGCGCTTCGCAGCGCACTTCTCGACCTACACCGCGAAGCCATGGACGGCTGAGTGTTCCGTGCGAAGCCGGCCTCAATTGAAGCCGGCGAGTGTCCTTGCTGCAAAAAGCCTGACACGGGGAAGTGCTGCCGCCGTGGCGATCAGGCGATTGCGGAACCAGCGCGAGACCGGATTGGCGAGCGTTGCCACTTTCGTCAGGCGGTCGGTCATTTCAAGAACCTCCGCTGCCGCCTTTCGCCGCTCCAGGGCGTAGCTGTCCAACGAAGCGTCCGATCCCGTACGCAGCGCTTCGGTCACGGCAAGACTCAGCGCCTCGGCATCGCGAAGGCCAAGATTCATGCCCTGCCCACCTGCCGGGCTGTGGACGTGGGCTGCGTCGCCGACGAGCAGAACGGAACCGTCGCGAAAACTTTGCGCGAGCTTGTGGTGCACCTGGAAGCGGGACCCCCACAGCACCTCGCGAATCCGGGCGCCGCTTCGCGGGCCTCTGGCGTCGATGACCTTTTGCACGTCCTCCAGCGTCGGCACCGAAGGCGCGTCCGGCAGTTGCGCCACCACCCGGTAGCGATCCCGCGACATCGGGGCCACCACGAGCGTACCGGCCTCGGAGAAGAACAAGGTCACCTCGTCTTTGGTGATCGGCCAGTCCATGCGCACGTCGGCGAGAAGGAAGGAGCCGTAGGTATCGCCGGGAAAATCGATCCCCGCGCCGGCACGCACCGTGCTCCTCTCGCCGTCAGCGCCTATCAGGTAGCGCGCCTCGACGAGGAACTGCCCGTCGGCGCCGTCGCACGTCGCGCGAATTCCATCGGCGGTCTTCTCGAACCCCGCGAGCCTGACGGGCCGGCGCACCGCATGGCCGAGTTCGGCGAGCCGCTCGGTCAGGATCTGCTCGCTCTCGTCCTGGGGGATCATGAGCGCATACGGTGTCGGACCCGGCAGGACTGAAAAATCCACATGAAGCAGGATCGAGTCGCGGTCCCTGATCCTGAAGTGCGGCACCTTGATGCCCTGCGCGACAAGCCTATCGGCGACCTTAAACCGCTTCAGGCTCTCAAGCGTTGCTGCGTGGATGACGGCAGCGCGCGAGGTGTTCTGCGCCTCCGGCAAGGCGTCGACGATGATGAAGTCGACATTGCGTTCGGCGAGCCCGATGGCGGTCGCCAGTCCGGCAGGGCCGGCGCCGACGATAAGGACTTGAGTGTTCAGGCTGGACATTGCGATCCTCCGATCGAGGTTGTAAACATATGTTTACTTACGGTGCGATCCGGAGAAAGTCAACAAGCGTTTACAAGGGAGCTCTTCGGCGATGGCAAGAGATGCGCAAGCAACACGTGAACGGTTGATCGCGGCGGGAAGAAAAGCGTTTTCGGACCGTGGGTTCGAGCGCACCACGGTGCGGGAGATCGCGGCCGAAGCCGGCGTGAACCCCGCGCTCATCAACCGCTATTTCGGCGGCAAGGAGCAGCTTTTCGCCGAGGCTGTTTCAATCGACCTGGCCTTTCCGAATCTTTCGGGCGTCGCCAGGGACCGCATAGGCCACGCGCTGGTCGAACATTTCTTCAGGCGCTGGGAAGGTGATGCCCAGGACGATCTGCTGCGGGTGCTCATCAGGACCGCGGCCACGAACGAGGAGGCCGCCTCGCGCATCCGCGCAGTCCTGGCAGAGCAGGTCGGGCTGATGGTTGCCCGCGTCGCCGGCCCGGCCCGCGTGCGCGAGCGCGCCAGCCTGATCGCGACGCAGATCCTTGGCCTTGCCTATGCGCGTTACGTCATCGGCCTGTCCGATGGCGATGTCACGCCGCAGACCGCAATCGCAATGATCGGCGGCACGGTTCAGCGCTACCTCTTCGACGAATTGCCGTAAGAACCCGACGGTCAGCCGCAGCGCATTACGTCAAAAGTCCAAGACTCCCGCGAAAATGTCTATTCCCCGGGATCTTCCACAAGCCTGCGTGAAGGACAGGCCGGGAGTAAATCGAGCCGCCGCGACCACCAACTTCTCAAGGACACGTCGGCACAGGAACGGACCTCGGTCCGGATCGGCTATGCGATCTCCGGGACCGGCCCGGCTTCGGAGGCGCGGGTATCACCACGCTGCCGAACCACCAGCTCTGGGTGAAGGATCCACCGGGCTCGACTACCGGTCGTCCGCCGAAGAAGTTGTGCGGGCCGTGGAACGCCGTGTCAGGCAGATAAGGTCGATTTCTCCCTGCCGCCGCGGGCACCGGCTTCAACCGGTGCTCCGTCATTCGCTGCCTGGCCCTGACCGCCGCCGGACCTCTGTCTGAACGCCTCAGCTTCGAACGGCGCGTGCGCCCCAGATGAGGATGCAGGCGCCAACGAACCCGGCAACGAGATAGCCCAGCCAGCCGCCGAACGATACGCCGAGCAGCCCGAACAGGAAGCTCGCCACCGCCGCGCCGACGATCCCCAGAATGATGTTGAGGAAGAGGCCGGTATCGCTCTTCATGACGCTGGATGCGATCCAGCCCGCCAGCCCGCCTATGATGATGGCCGCAATCCAGCCCACGCTTGCGTCTTCCATATGAAGTCTCCTTCGTTGCCGCCCCGACATCGCAATGATTCATCTTCCGCGCGCGTTGGCAAGACCGATCGGGTCTGGACCATTGTCGAACTGTGTAGCGACCCTGTTCAGGCCTGCCGGCGGTTGCTAGCTTTCCCCTGCGGGAAGGGCAGTCGAGGAGGTGGAATTCATGCGTTCTTTACGCGGTTACACATTGGTCCTGGCGCTGGCGGTGGCAATGCCGGAAGCGATCGCACAGGAAGCGCCCCAGCCCGAAGCCACCACGAAACTGGCCGAGCGCGTTTCCGTGCGGGCCAAGGAATTCATGGTCGCGAGTGCCCATCCGCTGGCAACGCGTGCGGGCTATGCCGTGCTCGAGGCAGGCGGCACCGCTGCGGATGCGGCGGTCGCGGTTCAGGCGATGCTGGGTCTGGTCGAGCCGCAGAGCTCCGGTCTCGGTGGCGGGGCCTTCGCGCTCTATTGGGATGCCGCGCTCGGCGAGTTGACCACTTATGACGCGCGCGAGACCGCGCCCCTCGCCGCCGACGAGAAGTACTGGCTGGGCGAGGACGGCGAAACGATGGAATTCGTCGCGGCCGTTGTCGGCGGTCGCTCGGCTGGCGTGCCGGGGACGCCGAAGCTGATGGAAACGCTGCACGGCAAGTTCGGGCGGCTGCCCTGGGCCGGCCTGCTGCAGCCGGCGATCGATACCGCGGAGCAGGGGTTCACGGTCTCGCAGCGGCTTGCCGACGCGATTCCGCAAGCGCCCGGGCTCAACACGTTCGAGACTGCACGCAGCTACTTCTTCGATGCCGGCGGCACACCGCTGGCGGAGGGCGCCACGCTTGAGAACCCTGCCTATGCGCGCACCCTCAGGCTTGTTGCCGAGCAGGGCGCGGCACCGTTCTATACGGGCCAGATCGCTCGCGACATCGTCGCAGCCGTGCGGACCGAGACGAATCCCGGCCTGCTGACCATGGAGGATTTCGCGCGCTACGAGGTGATCGAGCGCGAGCCGGTCTGCATCGACTATCGCCAGAACGAGGTCTGCGGCATGGGTCCGCCGAGTTCGGGCGGTCTCACGGTCGGCCAGATGCTGGCCATGCTCGAGGCCTTCGACCTGCCGGAAATGGGCGAAGGCGTCGAGGCGCGCCATCTCTTTGCCGAGGCCTCGCGACTGGCCTTTGCCGATCGCGGCATGTACATGGCCGACAGCGATTTCGTCGACATGCCGAAAGGGCTTCTGGATCGCGCCTATCTCGCCGAGCGCGCCGCGCTGATCGATCCGTCGGCATCCATGGGCAAGGCTGAGGCCGGCGATCCGCCCTGGGACGAGACGAAGCTCTATGCCCCCGACGTGGAGCGACCGCGCCACGGCACCTCGCACTTCGTCATCGTTGACGGCGACGGCAACGCGATCTCCATGACGACGACGATCGAGAGCGGCTTCGGTAGCCGCGTGATGACAAACGGTTTCCTGCTCAACAACGAGTTGACCGACTTCTCCTTCGCGCCCGAGGCGGATGGCAAGCCGGTCGCCAACCGCGTCGAAGCGGGCAAGCGGCCGCGCTCGTCCATGGCGCCGACGATCGTGTTCCGCGACGATCGGCCGGTGCTGCTGACCGGCAGCCCGGGCGGCGCCAACATCATCAACTACGTCGCGCTGTCGCTCGTTGCCCTGCTCGACTGGAACATGGACCCGCAGGAAGCGGTGGACCTGCCGCATGTCGTCAACCTGAACGGTACGACGCGTGTGGAGGAGGGCGACGGCGCCCAGCAGACCGCGGACGCCCTGACCGCGCTCGGCCATGAGGTCTCGATCGCCAACCTCAATTCCGGCCTCCACGTCATCAAGCTGGAAGGCGGCGAGCTGATCGGCGCTGCCGACAAGCGCCGCGAGGGGCAAGTGATGGGCCGATAAGAGGCTGGCTGTCCGCTGCCTCGCCCAGCGGACAGCCAAGCTTATCGTGGCGGCGATTCTGGTATAGCTCCCCGAGAGGATAGATTCCGCTGATTCTCGCTGGAGCGCGCCATGAACAGAACCGTCGCATCCTTCCTGCTCGTCACCGTGCTGACCGTGGCGCTGGCCGCGCTCAGCTTCGCCGTCGAGCAGAAGGGCTATGCCTTCGGCGCGCTCGGCCTTGCCCGGCTCGATAATCTCGCCAACGCGGCGACCTTCGTCCCGCTTGCTGCCATCTATGCCTTCGCTTCGGTGTTGATGATGATCCTGCCGCTGCGTGCCGCCGGCTTCGTCCACACCAATGGTGCGACGCCAACCTATGCGGCAACGCTGGTGCTGCTGGCGACGATCGTCGGCGTGCTCGTCGCCCGCTTCGCCTTTGGTGACCGGGCCGCGCTCTGGGCCCTGCTCGACTGGCAGTTCCTCTTTGCCGGCGCGATCATCGCCGCCCACCTGCTGATGAACGAACTGCGCCGAAACGTGCTGCTGCGCACGATCTTCTTCGTCGTCTTCATCGCCGCGACGCTGGCCTGCTTGTTCTGGACGTTCCGGCTCTGACCTGGCGGCCTTGCGATTATTGCAGGTCCGCCGTTTCAGTTTCCAGCCAGGCCCGGAACGAGCGCAGCGGTGGATGCTGCGCGCCGCTCTGCGGCCAGATCAGGTAATAGGCGCCGACGCCCGAGATCGCCTCGCCATAAGCGGGAACGAGCCGGCCTGCCTCGATCTCCCCTGATGCCAGGAAGGCCGGTAGCAGCGCCACGCCCATGCCGTGAATGGCAGCCTGGATCATCGTTGCGAACTGGTCGAACATCATGCCGCGCGCCGGCTGCGCGCCACAGCCATGCGCCTCGAACCAGCTCGTCCATGCTCTCGGCCGCGTTTCGAGCAGCAGAAGCGGCGCAGTCAGAAGGTCGCGCGCCTCGTCCAGCGGATGACGCTTGTGGAAGTCCGGCGCGCAGCAGGCGATCATGCGCTCGTCAAACAGCTTGACGTGCTCGGTCTCCGGCCAGTCGGGGTCGCCGAAATGGATTGCGGCGTCGAAGGTGCTTTGGGCGAAGTCGAACCGTTGCAGGCGCGTGCCGAGATTGATGGTGACGCCGGGATGCGCGGCGAGGAAATGCGGCAGGCGCGGGGCCAGCCAGCGCGTGCCGAAGGTCGGCAGGATCGCCAGCGACAGCGTGCCGCCGCCGGGATTGGCGCGCAGCCCGAGCGTCGAGCGTGCGATCAGGTCCAGCGCCTTGCGCACGTCATGTGCATAGGCCTTGGCCGCGTCGGTGGGCTTGAGGCGCTTACGCTCGCGCTTGAACAGCGTGACCTCGAGCTGTTCCTCCAGTGTCTTGACCATGCGGCTGACGGCGCCCTGGGTCAGCGACAGCTCGCGCGCGGCCGCAGCCGTTGACCCGGTGCGGCAGACGGCCTCGAAGGCGGCCAGCAGGCTGATGGAGGGCTGGAGCCGCCGAGGCGTGCTCCAAATATGCGGATTCGACATGTTTGATCGACCAAAAAGCGTTTTGCCTGCATAATACGCGGCTCATAATATATCAAAGGCTGGAACGTCCGGTCGTGGCATGCTCTGCTGCCGCGACCGCTTCCGTATTCAATTCGCCGTTCAAAGAGGACAGGCATGAACATTTCCGCACAGACCTCTCCGCACAAGGACGAAAAGATGGCGTCGTTCTCGTGGTCCGATCCATTCCTGCTCGACGATCAGCTTACCGAAGACGAGCGCATGATCCGCGACGCCGCGGCCGGGTTCGCTTCCGACAGGCTCCTGCCGCGTGTCGAAGAAGCCTATCTGGAGGAAAAGACCGATCCGGCCATCTTCTCCGAGATGGGGCAGGCCGGCCTGCTGGGGGTGACGATCCCCGAGGAATATGGCGGCTCGGGCGCAGGCTACGTGTCCTACGGCCTTGTGGCGCGCGAGGTGGAGCGTATCGATTCGGGCTATCGCTCGATGATGAGTGTCCAGTCGTCGCTGGTGATGCATCCGATCTATGCCTATGGCTCGGAAGAGCAGCGCAAGAAATATCTGCCCAAGCTCGCCTCGGGCGAGTGGATCGGCTGTTTCGGCCTGACCGAGCCGGATGCCGGTTCCGATCCCGGCGGCATGAAGACGCGCGCCGAAAAGACCGACGGCGGCTATCGCCTCAAGGGCTCCAAGATGTGGATCTCCAACGCACCGATCGCCGACGTGTTCGTGGTGTGGGCGAAGTCGGCTGCGCATGACAACCAGATTCGCGGCTTCGTGCTCGAAAAGGGCATGAAGGGACTCTCTGCGCCGAAGATCGGCGGCAAGCTGTCGCTGCGCGCGTCGATCACCGGCGAGATCGTCATGGAGGACGTAGAGGTCGGCGAGGACGCGCTCCTGCCGAACGTCTCCGGCCTCAAGGGACCGTTCGGCTGCCTGAACCGCGCTCGCTACGGCATCTCCTGGGGCGCCATGGGCGCGGCCGAGGATTGCTGGTTCCGCGCCCGCCAGTACGGCCTCGATCGCAAGCAGTTCAACAGGCCGCTGGCGCAGACCCAGCTCTTCCAGAAGAAGCTCGCCGACATGCAGACGGAAATCGCGCTTGGCCTTCAGGGCTCCTTGCGCGTCGGCCGCCTGATGGACGAGGGCAGGTTCGCACCGGAGATGATCTCCATCGTCAAGCGCAACAATTGCGGCAAGGCGCTGGACATCGCCAGGCAGGCGCGCGACATGCACGGCGGCAACGGCATCCAGATCGAATATCATGTCATGCGCCACGCGCAGAACCTCGAGACGGTCAACACCTATGAGGGCACGCACGACGTTCACGCCCTCATCCTGGGCCGTGCGCAGACTGGTCTGCAGGCGTTCTTCTAAGGCAGCCGCCCAAGGCATGATCGTAACGAAATGAAGGTCCGCGCCTGCGCGGACCCGCAAGCTTGAAAAGGGTCTTTGAACATCATGGATATCGCAAAGGAAACGACGGCGCTTCTCGAACGCCTCGGCGTGGACAAGGCTGTGCTGGCGGGCGGCTCGATGCCGTCCTATAGCCCGTTGACCGGCGGCAAGGTCGCCGACCTGTCGCCGATCTCGGCGCAGGACGCGGCAAAGGCGATCGATGCAGCCGACGAGGCGTTCCGCCAGTGGCGCAACGTGCCGGCCCCGCGCCGTGGCGAACTCGTGCGCCTGCTGGGCGAGGAACTGCGCGCCGCCAAGGACGACCTCGGCCGTCTCGTTTCCATCGAGGCAGGCAAGATCCCATCCGAGGGTCTGGGCGAGGTTCAGGAGATGATCGACATCTGCGATTTCGCTGTCGGTCTGTCGCGCCAGCTCTATGGCCTGACCATTGCCTCCGAGCGCCCCGGCCACCGCATGATGGAGACCTGGCACCCGCTCGGCGTCGTCGGCGTGATCTCGGCATTCAATTTCCCGGTCGCCGTGTGGTCGTGGAACGCAGCGCTGGCGCTGGTGTGCGGGAATTCGGTCGTCTGGAAGCCGTCCGAAAAGACGCCGCTGACAGCGCTCGCCTGCCAGGCGATTTTCGCGCGCGCCGCGTCGCGTTTCGGTGATGCGCCCCAGGGTCTGCTGCAGGTGCTGATCGGCGACCGCGCCATCGGCGAGGTGCTTGTCGACCACCCGAAGGTTCCGCTCGTCTCCGCCACCGGCTCGACCCGAATGGGCGCCGAGGTCGGCCCGCGGCTGGCGAAGCGGTTTGCGCGCGCCATTCTCGAACTCGGCGGCAACAATGCCGGCATCGTCTGCCCGTCCGCCGATCTCGACATGGCGCTGCGCGCCATCGCCTTCGGCGCCATGGGCACGGCCGGCCAGCGCTGCACGACGCTGCGGCGGCTGTTTGTACACGAAAGCGTTTATGACGATCTCGTGCCGCGTCTCAGGAAGGCCTACGAAAGCGTTTCGGTCGGCAACCCGCTCGAGACCGGCGCGCTGGTCGGTCCGCTGATCGACGCAGCCGCCTACAAGGGCATGCAGTCGGCACTTGAAAAGGCAAAGGCCGCGGGCGGCGAGATCACCGGTGGCGAACGCATGGAGACCGCGCAGGACGCAGCCTTCTATGTGCGCCCGGCGCTGGTCGAGATGCCGAAGCAGGTTTCGCCGGTCACGGAAGAAACCTTCGCGCCGATCCTCTACGTGATGAAATATTCCGACTTCGATGCGGCGATTGCTGACCACAACGCGGTGGGCGCGGGCCTGTCCTCGTCGATCTTCACCCTCGATATGCGCGAGGCTGAGCGCTTCCTGTCGGCCGACGGCTCCGATTGCGGTATTGCCAACGTCAATATCGGCACCTCCGGTGCGGAGATCGGCGGTGCATTCGGCGGCGAGAAGGAGACCGGCGGCGGCCGGGAATCCGGCTCGGACGCGTGGAAGGGCTACATGCGCCGCGCCACCAACACGGTGAATTATTCGACCGTGCTGCCGCTGGCGCAGGGCGTGTCGTTCGACATCTGACGCGATCGTCTCAACGAAAAACGGCGGCACTTGTGCCGCCGTTTTTCGTTTCAATCAGGCCGGGCGCTCAGGCTGCGCTGGCCAGGCGTTCCCGCGCAAACGATCGGCCATCGCTGTCGAAGATGTGCAGATCGCCGGCATCGGCCGTCAGCCGCACGGTCGAGCCGCGCTTGATCTCGACATTGCCGGGCAGCTTGGCGACCAGCGGCTCGCCTTCGCGGCCCAGGTCGACGTAGAGAAGCTGCACCTCGCCGAGCTGCTCGATATAGTCGATGCGCCCTTCGAACAGCACGCTGCCATCCGCGTCCGTTGCCACGCGCAGGTCTTCCGGCCGCACGCCGAAGCTGGCCTGTGTGCCGGCGGCCGAGTCCGGCGTCTGGGTGGGTACGTGCGCGACCGTCCCGTCGGCGAGCCGGACGGCGGTAGGCCCGCCCGCCCGCTCGATCGTGGCCGGCACGATGTTCATCGACGGCGAACCGATGAACTGGGCAACGAACAGATTGCCGGGGTGGCGGTAGAGTTCCATCGGTGAGCCGACCTGCTCGACATAGCCGTCCTTGAGCACCACGATCCGGTCGGCGAGCGTCATCGCCTCGACCTGGTCATGGGTGACGTAGATCATCGTCGTGTTGGCCATCTGCTCCTTGAGCTTGGCGATCTCTATGCGGGTGGCGACGCGCAGTGCGGCGTCGAGGTTCGACAGCGGCTCATCGAACAGGAACACCTTAGGGTTGCGGCAGATGGCGCGACCGATGGCAACGCGCTGCCGCTGGCCGCCGGAGAGCGCCTTGGGCAATCGGTCGAGATATTTGGTAAGCTGCAAGATTTCCGCCGCCTGCTTCACGCGCTCGTCGATCTCGGCCTTGCTGGCCTTCGCGATCTTCATGCCGAAGGCCATGTTGTCGTACACGGTCATGTGCGGATAGAGCGCGTAGGATTGGAACACCATCGCGATGCCACGCTTGGACGGCGGCACGTCGTTGACGACGTCTCCGTCGATCTGCAACTCGCCCCCGGTTATGTCCTCGAGTCCGGCGATCGTGCGCAGCAGCGTCGACTTCCCGCAGCCGGACGGGCCGACGAAGACGATGAACTCCCCCGATTTGATGTCGAGATCGATGCCGTGCAGGATTTCGAGGTTGCCGTAGGCTTTCTTCACGTCCCTGAGCAGCAGATTGGCCATGTTTTCCTCCTCCCGATTCCGTTCGTCAGGCGATCCGTCCGAACCAGGCGCCATATGCGCCGAGCTTGATCGTTCCACCCGCGCTTGTGCCCGAAAAGCCATGCCCCGGTATCGAAACCGGTGAAACGCCGTCGCCCAGCTCCAGCGCGGCGTCGTTGCCGCCGAGGTTGAAGGCGCACAGGATCTGTTCGTTGCCGTGACGGCGGGTGAAGACCACCACGTCGCCCTGCGCATCGTTGAAGGTGATTGAGCCCTTGATCAGCGCCGGATGGGCCGCGCGGAAGGCGAGCATGCGGCGATAATGTTCGAGCAGCGAGTTATCGTCGTCGGCCTGCGTGTTGACCGCCATGGTCAGATGCTCGGCCGGCACCGGCAACCAGGGCCGGGCCGGCGAGAATCCGGCATTGGGCTGGTGCGAATCCCACACCATCGGCGTACGGCAGCCGTCCCGCCCCTTGAATTCCGGCCAGAAGCGGATGCCGTAGGGGTCCCGAAGATCCTCGAAGGCCAGGTCCGCTTCCGGCAGGCCGAGTTCCTCACCCTGATAGATGCAGACCGAACCGCGCAGGCTCATCAACAGCGCCGAGATCACCTTAAGATAGGCAGTGCGATCCCATTCGCTGGCCGCCCAGCGCGATGCATGCCGCATCACGTCGTGATTGGAAAAGGCCCAGCACGACCAGCCGTCGCTGGCGACGCGGTCGAACTCTTCGAGAACGGTACGCACACGCTCCGCGCTGATCTTGTCGGGCGACAGGAAGTCGAACGAGTAGCACATATGCACGCGGTCGCTGCCGGCCGTGTAGTCCGCCACGATCTGCAGGCCGCGCTGCGCGTCGCCGACCTCGCCGACCGCGGCGGCCGCCGGATACTCGTCGAGCAGCGCGCGGAATCGGGTAAGAAACGCCACGTTCTCCGGCCTGCTCTTGTCGTAGATATGGTCCTGCCAGTTGTAGGGATTGACGGCTGGCGCCGTCGAATAGTCCCGCGATTCCGGCGCCAGAGCCGGATTGTCCTCCAGCCCCTGGCTGTGGAAGTAAAAGTTGATCGTGTCGAGCCGGAAGCCGTCGACGCCACGCTCCAGCCAGAAACGTGTAACGTCGAGCAGTGCGTCCTGAACCTCGCTGTTGTGGAAGTTGAGATCCGGCTGCTCGGCCAGGAAGTTGTGCATGTAATATTGCTGACGCCGCGCATCCCACGCCCAGGCGGACCCGCCGAAGATAGACAGCCAGTTGTTGGGCGGCGTGCCGTCGGGCTTTGCGTCCGCCCATACGTACCAGTCGGATTTCGGGTTGTCGCGCGAGCCCCGGCTTTCGCGGAACCATGGATGCGCATCCGACGTGTGCGACAGGACGAGGTCGATCATCACCTTGAGCCCGAGCCGGTGCGCCTCGGCGACCACCGCGTCGAAATCGTCCAGCGTGCCGAACATCGGCTCGACGTCGCGATAGTCGGACACATCGTAGCCGAAATCCGCCATCGGCGAGCGGAAGAAAGGCGAAATCCAGATCGCGTCCGCGCCGAGGCTGGCGATATGCGGCAGCCGGGTCAGGATACCGCGCAGGTCGCCGATGCCGTCACCGTCGGAATCCTGGAAGGAGCGCGGGTAGATCTGGTAGATGACCGCCCCCCGCCACCAGTCGCGATCCGGTTCCACCGCCGGTTCCGCGCCTTCCCTGTTCTGGATATGCATTGCAGCCTGCATCGATCAACCACCCTTGACGGAGCCCGCGAGCAGTCCGCGGACGAAATAGCGTTGCAACGAGAAAAACACGATAAGCGGCACGATTATGGTGACGAAGGCGGACGTCGTGAGAATTTCCCAATCGCCGCCGCGTGAACCGAGCAGCGCATTGAGCTTGCCGGTCAGCACGAGCTGGCTCGAGCCTGAGCCCAGGAACACCATGGCCACCAGCAGGTCGTTCCACACCCACAGGAACTGGAAGATCGCAAAGGAGGCGAGCACGGGGAAGGAGAGCGGCAGCACGATCTTGACGAAGATTTCGAAGTCGCTTGCTCCGTCGATACGCGCCGATTCCATGATCTCGCGCGGCAGGCCGGCGATGTAGCTGCGCAGAAGGTAGATCGCGAAGGGCAGGCCGAAGCCCGTGTGCGCAAGCCAGATGCCGAGATAGGTCTTGGCCGGCACGCCGAAGAAGGCGCCAACGCCATTATAGAGCTTGAGCAGCGGTATCAGCGACATCTGCAGGGGGACGACCAGCAGGCCGATGACGACGGCGATGAGGATCGCGCGGCCGGGAAAACGCATCCAGGCGAGCGCGTAGGCTGCGAACGCCGCGATCAGGATCGGGATGATGGTGGCCGGAATCGTCACGGTCAGCGAGTTGATGAACGATCGGCCGATGCCTTCCGAAAACAGCACCGTCTCGTAGTTCTCGGTGGTGAAGCGCGGCGGTGTCGACGCCTCGAAGAAGACGCGCTCACCGCGACGGCCCTCGAAGGCAACAGGAGAGGAATGGACGTAGCTGCCGTCCTCGTTCACCTGCAGCGTGACGCCGTCTTCCAGCTCGGCCACTGTGCCGGCCTCATGCGCGGTCGGCTCCTGGATGCGCGTACCGAAGGCGGTGATGGTCAGTGCGGTGCCGTCCTCCAGCAGGTTGCCGGAGATCACGAAGCGTCCGCCCTGCTCGACCTGGGCGTCGGCTGCGTCGGTGCGGCCTTGCCCCGTCTGCGACGACGTGGTCAACGCGGTCCACCAGCCGGAAACGGCGATCTGGTCCTTGTCGCGCAGCGACGACACCAGGATGCCGAGCGTCGGGACGGTCCAGACGATGAAGATCAGCAGCACGGCGATATGAACGCCCCAGCGCTGGGCAAAACTTTTGCCGGTCGCAGCCATGTCAGTGTCCTCCCGTCTCGCGCGTGGCGTTGCGGATGTTCCAGATCATGATCGGTATGACGGCGAGCATGATGATGATCGCGATGGTCGCCCCGCGGCCGAAATCGCCACCGCCGCGGAACATCCAGTCGAACATCAGATTGGCGAGAACCTGGGTGTTCCACTGCCCGTTTGTCATGGTCAGCACGATGTCGAAGACCTTGAGGACCAGGATGGTGATGGTTGTCCACACCACCGCGATCGTGCCCCAGATCTGCGGCACCATGATCTTCCAGAAGATCTGGAAGCCATTGGCGCCGTCGATGGTCGCAGCCTCGATCGTCTCGTCGGGGATACCGCGCAGCGCGGCCGACAGGATCACCATGGCAAAGCCCGTCTGGATCCAGATGAGGATTACCATCAGGAAGAAATTGTTCCAGAAGGGCAGCGAGATCCAGACCTGCGGCTCGCCGCCGAACCATTGCACGATGGCGTTGAGCACGCCGATCTGCGTCTGGCCGTCGCCGCGGTACTCATAGATGAACTTCCAGATCACGCTGGCGCCCACGAACGAGATGGCCAGCGGCATGAAGACGAACATCTTGGCGATGTTGCCCCACCAGATGCGGTCGGTCAGCACGGCGATGACGAGGCCGAAGAAGGTGCAGGCCGCCGGCACAACGGCGAGCCAGAGGAAATTGTTGAAGATCGCCTGGCGGAATTCCCTGTCGCCCAGCGCCCATTCGTAATTGGCGGTGCCGACAAAATTCTGACCGCCGCGATCGAGGAACGAGAGGCGCGCCGTCTCGATCACGGGGTAGATGAGATAAATCGTGAGGATCAGGAGCGCAGGCCCGAGGAACAGCCACGGCCGGATCAACCCTTGGCGTCGCAGATTGTCGATGGCTGACTGGCTCGAAACGCCGTGCGCCGGAAAGATCATGTCCAGCAGCCGGTTGGCGCCCCAGAAGTAGACGACGCAACCCGAAACGCCCAGAACGACAGTCAGAATCGCAGAGATGATCTGCCCCGTCATCGTATCCTCCCACTGCTGGCCGGGGCTTGCGCGGGAAGCGTCCCACGCCGACCCCGGTGCGATAGATTTGTCCGAAGGTGTCGACTTGTCTGCCGGTCCGGGCCGCGCGCGACCCGGACCGTTAGTTTCGAGGGAGGAGCCCCACCCTTATTTGATCGCGTCCCAGCTCGTCTGGATTTCGGTGGCGACCTGCTCGGCCGGCTTGCCGCCGACGAGTTCGACCATGCCGGTCCAGAACGATCCTGCGCCGATGCGTCCGGGCATCAGGTCCGATCCGTCGAAGCGGAAGGTCGTGGCGTCTGCCAGGATTTGCCCCTGACGCTTCAACTCTTCATTCGCATAGGCGTCCACATTGACGCCTTTGTGCGGGGTCACGAAGCCGGACTGGGCCATCCACAGCTCATGCGTGAGCGGCATCTTCAGGAACTCTATGAAGGCCCGCGAGGCATCCGAATCCTTGGTGATCATCGCAAGTGTGCCGGCGCCGAGAACCGGCTTGCCGAGATCCTTCTCCGCATAGGGCGGCATGTAGAAGAAGTCCGCGTCGACGCCCATTTCGGTGCCTTCGGGGAAGAAGGACGGGATGAACGACGCCTGATGGTGCATGTAGCACTTCGGCGGAATGTCGAAGAGACCCTTCGGGCTGTCGCGGAAGTCGGTCGCGGCGACCGCGGCAGCGCCACCGTTGACGTAATCGTTGTTGGTGGCGATGGAGGCGAAGATTTCCAGCGCTTCCACGACCTGTGGGTCGTTGAAGGGAATCTCGTTCTTCACCCACTGGTCGTAGACGGACGGTTCGTGGATGCGCAGCATAATGTCCTCGACCCAGTCGGTCGCGGGCCATCCGGTCGCGCCGCCTGAACCCAGGCCGATGCACCACGGCACACCCCCATCCTCGACGATCTGGTCCTGCAGCGCCAGCAGCTCTTCCATGGTCTCCGGCACTTCGTAGCCGGCATCCTCGAAATTGTCCGGCGAATACCAGACGAGCGATTTCACGTCGGCCTTGTAGGGGAAGGCGAAGAACTGTTCATCGCCCTTATCGTCGGCATAGGTGCCGAGATCGACCCAGGATTCGCCGGCCCCGTAGTTCTGGGCGACCCAGGCGGCAGTGTCTTCGCCCAGGGGCGTGAGCAGGCCCTTCGATGCAAGGTCCTGGATAAGGCCCGGCTGCGGCAGGATCGCGATATTGGGCGGGCTGCCCGCCTGCGTGTCGATGACAATCTGCTGTTCGTAGTTCTCTGACGACGAATAGTTGACGGTGGCGCCCGTCGCCTCTCGGAAATATTCGAGGATCGACTGGATCAGGTCCTCGTCGGCGCCGCGCCAGGGGCCGAAAACGGTCAGCGTCTGGCCAGACAGGTCAGTCTGCTGCAAGGTTTCGTAGTCCGACCAGGTGAAACGGCCGTCCTCTCCCGGCGCGAATTTGAGCTCGGCCGCGGCCGGCGCCGCATACATGGCTATGGTGGCAAGCGCTGCGCCCGCCAGCAGGGATTTCCTCATGATTTCCTCCCGTTCGAAATCGACATCATTCGATGCACGCAACCTCCATTGCGCACACGGCCGGCGCGTTGTTTCGCGGATTGCTCCGACACGAAATCCAAAGCGCTTTGACTGCTCGCATCTTCGACACCGAATTGACGCAAAGTCAATAGGGGTAGCGACCTAATCGATTTAATACGCCCGCAATGGCGCGCTGCAGCATAGGTTTGCGGCAATGCGGTACGAATTTCCGCTTTGCCAGGGGGCACGGTCAGCCCTAATATTCATCGGAAGAAAGCGATATCGACACCGAATTTAGCTCGATCATTCAAAGCGATTTGGATGAAATGGCACGAAGTGTTGGTGTCGGCAGTGGAGCAGGAATGTGAACCTCAAGCAGTTATCCAGTATGCTGGATCTGTCGCAGACGACGGTAAGCCGGGCGCTCAACGGCTATCCCGAGGTTGCCGAGGAAACGCGCAGACGGGTCGTCGACGCCGCCAAGCGGCACGGCTATCGCCCCAACCCGAGCGCAAGGCGCCTGGCGACGGGCAAGGCGGGCATGATCGGCTATGTCATGCCCACGGGCGCCAGCGTGGAGATCGATCCGCATTTCGTCGAGTTTCTTTCGGGCCTCGGCGACTATGCACGTACGCATGAGCTCGACCTCGCGCTGTCACCTTCGACCATGGAAGATGAGGAAACCACCTACCGCCGCATCGTCGCCAACCGTCAGGTCGACGCAGTCTATATTTCCTCGCCGCGCCCGAAGGACAGTCGCATCAGGTTGCTCAACGAGCTGGGCATTCCGTTCATCGTGCATGGCCGATCGGAGGGGCTCGACTTCGACTACCCATTTCTGGATATCGACAACGAGGCCGCGTTTTATGAAGCGGCGCGTTTGCTGGTGCAGCTCGGCCACCGCCGCATCGCGCTGATCAACGGCAATCCTGACCAGACCTTCGCCATCCACCGAGAGCGTGGCGCACGACGGGCGATGGTGGCAAGCGGGGTCGAATTGCCCCCTTCACGCATCCGGGCACTGCCGATGACGGAAGAAAACGGCTACGCCGCGGCTCGTGAAGTGCTTGCCTCACAGGAGCGCCCGACGGCCATCATGTGCTCGAGCATGCTGATGACGCTGGGCATCATCCGGGCGTTGCGCGATGCAGGGCTCAGCGTGCCGGGCGACGTTTCGCTGATCGCGCATGACGACGTGTTTCCCTTTCTACGCCCGGAAAACTTCCCGGTGCCGCTGGCAACCACCCGGTCGTCGATCCGGTCCGCAGGTCAACGCATCGCCGAGCGCCTGGCAGCGCGCATAGGCGGCCTCGAAGAGGGTGCGCGCGGGGAGGTGTGGCCGGTCGATCTCGTCGTGCGCGGCTCGGTCGCGCAGGCCCGGACCTAACGCCGGCGACGTTTGCGCCCGTAGAGCTCGAGCCTGTGGTGGACGATCTCGTAGCCCAGCTCGCGCGCGATTTCCTGCTGCAGCTCCTCGATGCGGTCTGACTGGAACTCGATCACGTCGCCGGTCTCGATGTCGATCAGATGGTCGTGATGATCGCCAACGGCAGGTTCGAAGCGCGATGGTCCGCCCTCGAAGGCGTGGCGGTGGATGGCGCCGATGCCCTCCAGCAGCTTCATCGTCCGATAGACGGTCGACAGCGATATGCTGTTGTCGATCGCGACCGCGCGCCGAAATATCTCCATTGCGTCGGGATGATCGCCCGCATCGGAAAGAATACCGAGTATGACCCGGCGCGGCCGGGTGATGCGTACCCCGGCCTCTCGCAATGCAGCCTCGTAGTCGGGCTTCTGAATCACGGTTTGGTTCATCGGGCGAATATGCTTCTTTTGGGCAATCGTTGCAAAGAATGATCGCTGTGGTGCGAGTTTCGTGGCAAGGCGCAGGTCGCCATTCCCGCATGGCGTTCTGGTTTGGAAGCCGATGACAGAGCTTCTATTTGCAAACGATTTGCAATTGCATTGACGTAGGTGAGAAAGCGCGCTATGTGCTGATAGTCCACGTACCATCCTGCCGATTCCGGAGCCTTCATGTTCGCCAGATCCGCTCTAGCCGTCCTTGCCCTGTGCCTCGCCCTGCTGCCTGCCGCAGCGCAGGAGGAAAGGTTGAAGGTCGTCACCACGTTCACCGTCATCGCCGATATTGCCAGCAACGTTGCCGGCGAGGCTGCCGACGTCGAATCGATCACCCGGCCGAACGCCGAAATTCACGAATACCAGCCGACGCCGGGCGACATGCTGCGCGCCCAGGACGCCGACCTGATCCTCTGGAACGGACTCAACCTCGAACTCTGGTTCGAGCGCTTTTTCCAGAACCTGCGCGACGTGCCCGGCGTGGTGGTCAGCGAAGGCGTCGAGCCGATAGGCATCACGGAAGGCCCATATAGCGGCAAGCCGAACCCGCATGCCTGGATGTCGCCGAGTGACGTTCTGACCTATGTCGAGAATATCCGTGCCGCCTTCGCCGAGCACGATCCGGCCAACGCCGAGATTTATGCGGCCAATGCCGCTGCCTATTCGGCCGAGATCGAAGCCATGGTGCAGCCGATCCGCGAACGGCTTTCGGCTATTCCCGAAGAGCGCCGCTGGCTGGTGACCAGCGAAGGCGCGTTTTCCTATCTTGCGCGCGACTTCGGCCTGAAGGAACTTTACCTCTGGCCTATCAATGCGGATGCGCAGGGCACGCCGCAGCAGATCCGCAAGGTGATCGACCAGATGCGAGAGAACGAAATTCCGGCGATCTTCAGCGAAAGCACGGTCTCGCCGAACCCGGCCCAGCAGGTGGCGCGCGAAACGGGCGCCAGCTATGGCGGGGTTCTCTACGTCGATTCCCTGAGCGATGCCGATGGACCGGTCCCGACCTACCTGGATCTTCTGCGCGTCACCACGGAAACGATAGCCGAAGGCCTTTCTCGATGAATGTCTCGGCGGAAAAGTCGCTGTCCATGCAGGCCAGTGCGTCGAACGCCGGCCTCGACGTCAGGAATGTGACGGTCACCTACCGCAACGGCCAGGCGGCGCTGGTCGATGCCGGCTTCTCGATCCCGCGTGGCACCATCACGGCGCTTGTAGGCGTCAACGGCAGCGGCAAGTCGACGCTGTTCAAGGCGATCATGGGTTTTGTGCCGCTGGCCGCTGGTTCCGTCTCGATCATGGGCGAGCCGGCCGGCCGTGCCCTGCGCCGCAACGTTGTCGCCTATGTTCCGCAGGCCGAGGAGGTCGACTGGAACTTCCCGATCCTTGTCGAGGACGTGGTGATGATGGGCCGCTACGGCCACATGAACTTCCTGCGCATGGCGTCGGCGAACGACCGGCGCATGGTCGACGAGGCGCTGGAGCGCGTTGGCATGTCCGGCTTCCGCAAGCGCCAGATCGGAGAGCTTTCCGGTGGCCAGAAGAAACGCGTCTTCCTGGCGCGCGCGCTGGCGCAGGAGGGGCAGGTGATCCTGCTCGACGAGCCGTTCACCGGTGTCGATGTCACCACCGAGGAGGCGATCATCGCCCTGTTGCGCTCTCTGCGCGACGAGGGCCGCGTGATGCTGGTCTCGACACACAATCTCGGCTCGGTTCCCGAATTCTGCGACCGCGCGGTGCTGCTCAACCGCACCGTTCTGGCCGCCGGCCCGACGAACGAAGTCTTCACCCGGCCCAATCTGGAGGCAGCTTTCGGCGGCGTCCTGCGCCATTTCGTCCTCGGCGGTCCGGTGCTGCACGACGACGAGGACGGGCGCGAATTGACGGTGTTGACCGACGACGAGCGGCCCTTCGTGCTTTACGGCGACAAGGCGCAGTCGAGCAGCGGCCCGGCCGACGCAGAGCACGACGCCGCCGCACGCGGGGATGGCCCCCAATGAGCGAACTGCTCTTCCAGCCGTTTTCATACGGCTACATGGTCAACGCCATGTGGGTGTCGGCGCTGGTCGGCGCCGTATGCGCCTTTCTGTCGGCCTATCTGATGCTGAAGGGCTGGTCGCTGATCGGCGACGCGCTCTCGCATGCCATCGTTCCCGGCGTGGCGGGCGCCTACATGCTGGGGCTGCCCTTCGCCGTGGGCGCATTCTTTTCCGGTGGGCTTGCCGCCGGTGCCATGCTGTTCCTGACCACCCAGACGCGGCTGCGCGAGGATGCGGTGATCGGGCTGATCTTCACCTCCTTCTTCGGCATCGGCCTCTTCATGGTGTCGCTGTCGCCGGCTTCCGTGAACATCCAGACCATCGTGCTCGGCAACATCCTCGCCGTCACGCCGTCGGACACGCTGCAGCTCGTCATCATCGCTGGCGTCTCGCTGGCGGTCCTCATCGTCAAATGGAAGGACCTGATGGTCACCTTCTTCGACGAGAACCATGCAAGGTCGATCGGCCTGCGGCCCGGGCTGCTGCGCGTCTTGTTCTTCACGCTGCTCTCGGCCTGTACGGTCGCTGCGCTGCAGACGGTCGGTGCCTTCCTCGTCATCGCAATGGTCGTTACGCCTGGTGCGACGGCGTATCTTTTGACCGACCGCTTTCCACGCCTGATCGTCATAAGTGTCGCGATCGGTTCGCTGACGAGCTTCGTCGGCGCCTATGCGAGCTACTTCATCGACGGCGCGACGGGCGGCATCATCGTGGTGCTGCAGACGCTGATTTTCCTCGCTGCATTTTTCTTCGCGCCGAAGCATGGGCTGCTTGCGGCCCGCAGGCAGGCACGGGCCGCGATCGAGGCTGTGCGATGATCGACACGCTGCTTCTGCCTTTCCAGTTTCCGTTCATGCAGCAGGCCTTCGTGATTGCGATCCTGGTGGCCGCGCCGATGGGGCTGCTATCATCCTTCCTGATCCTCAAGGGCTGGTCGCTGATGGGCGATGCCATCAGCCACGCGGTGCTGCCGGGCGTCGTGCTGGCCTATGTTGCCGGTTTGCCGCTTGCAATCGGCGCCTTCGGCGCTGGCATGTTCTGCGCGCTCGCAGTCGGTTTCCTGAGGGAAAACAGCCGCGTCAAGGAGGACACCGTCATGGGTGTCGTGTTCTCCGGCATGTTCGGGCTCGGCATCGTCATGTTCTCGATGATCGAGAGCGAACTGCACCTGTTGCATGTGCTGTTCGGCAACATCCTGGGCGTGACCTGGGGCGATGTTGCCGAAACGGGTGTCATCGCGCTGATCGCGCTCGGCTTCGTCGGCCTCCTGCGCCGCGACCTGCTTCTGCACGCGTTCGACGCCCAGCACGCCCGCGCTATCGGCCTCCCGGTGCGGTTCTACCACTATGGGCTTCTGGCCGTCCTGTCGTTGACCATTGTCGGCGCGCTCAAGGCAGTCGGCATCATCCTTGCGATCGCCATGCTGATCGCGCCGGGCGCGATTGCGTTTCTCGTGACCCGCCGCTTCGAGGCGATGCTGATGGTGGCCGTTTCGGTGGCGGTCGGCTGCGCCTTCCTTGGCGTCTACCTGTCGTTCTTCATCGACAGCGCGCCCGCGCCGACCATCGTGGTCTTGATGACGCTGGTCTTCGTCGCAGCCTTCGCCTGGTCGCAGATGTGTGCGGCTCCCGCCAGCCCGCGATCAGCGCACGATGAAGCCGGCGCCTAGCGGATCGTCTTCCTCGACGATGAACTCGGCGCGTCCGCTGTAGAAGGCACGGCCGGACACGCGCACGGTCACGGCATCCATGTTCCCTGCCTTGGTCGACCGGGCGACGCTACCCTCGAAGCGCGAGCCGACGATGCTTTCGAAGGCGCGCGTCTCGCCCACCGCCGCTTCTCCCTTGGCGTGCATCGCGGCAAGTCGCGCCGTGACGCCGGAACCCGTCGGCGACCGGTCGACCTGCCTGTCGGCGAAGACGCAGACATTTTTCGTCGGGTGCCCGCCCGATCCATCGCCGCCATCCGTCAGGATCGCGCCGTAGAGGAAGGCAAGGTCGGCGTGGTCCGGATGGGAAAGGGGCACGGCGGCTTTCGCGCTTTCGGTCAGAGCCGCAGCGGCATCGGCGAATTCACGAACGGAATCGCGGCCGAATTCCAGGCCGAACTGCCGGCAGTCGGCCAAGGCGTAGAACGCGCCGCCATAGGCGATGTCGAGCCGGATGGTGCCATAACCGGGTACTTCGACCTGACAGTCCGATGCGAAGAGGAAGGACGGTACGCTTTCGAACGAGACAGCGCCGGCGCGGCCGCCCTCGACTTCTACCTCGGCCTTCACCAGCCCGCATGGGCATTCGATATTGACCACGGTCACGGGCTCGGTCTTCGCGACCAGCCCCTCGTCGATCGCATAGCGGCCCAGCGCCAGGATGGCATGGCCGCACATCGTCGAATAGCCCTCATTGTGCATGAACAGCACCGCGAGGTCGGCGTCCGGCAGGTCTGGTTCGACCAGCAATGCTCCGTACATGTCGAAATGGCCGCGCGGCTCGAACATCAGCAGGCGGCGCAGATGATCGAGATTATCGCGCACGAAGGCGCGCTTTTCGAGGATCGTGCCTTTCGGCAGAGGCGGGTAGCCGGCAGTGACGATCCGCAACGGCTCGCCGCCGGTATGCATGTCGACAACGCGCAAGCCGCCCTGCATCAGCGACCTTTCGAGAACATCGCCTGAAGCTTGGCGAACGACATTGCGTGACGTGCATATTCGAAGGTGCCGTCTTCGAGCATTTCTTTCGCTGCGGCTTCCACGGCACCAAAGGCTACTGTTGTAAGCTTGGAACCGACCGAGATGCGCCGGGCACCTGCTTCCGACAGGCTGGCGACGGAAAAACCCGGCACCGCAAGCACGTTGACCGGCTTGCTGACGCTTGTGCAGACGGTTTTCACGTCGGCGATCTCCGAAAGACCGGGTGCGTAGAGAACGTCGGCTCCGGCCTTTTCGAATGCCTGCAGCCGGCGGATCGTGTCATCGAGATCGGGGCGGCCCCAAAGAAAATTCTCCGCCCGCGCGGTGAAGACGAAATCGTGCCTGAGCGCGCGGGCCGCTTCGACGGCGGCCGCGACGCGTTCCACAGCATGCGAAAATTCGAAGATCGGCTTGTCCGGATCGCCAGTCGAATCCTCGATCGAGCATCCGGCGAGCCCTATAGATGCGGCGCGCCGGATCGTCTCCGCAGCATCTTCAGGACTGTCGCCCTTGCCCTTTTCGAGATCGGCCGAGACTGGAACGTCGACGGCATCTACCAGTTCGCGACAATGTGCGAGCATCGTTTCGAAGTCGACGCCGCCATCGGGCAGGCCGCGCGAGAACGCGTAGCCCGCGCTCGTGGTGGCGAGTGCCTTGAAGCCCATATCGGCCAGCAGCTTGGCTGTGCCTATATCCCATGGGTTTGGGATGACGAAGGCGCTCGGGCCGTCGTGCAGCCGTCTGAATTCTTCCGCTTTGTTCATGAAGTCCTCCGCTGGCTTTGTCGCGAGCGGACACGTTAGGTCGCCGGAAGCTGATCCGCAAAGGCTCGCAATTGGGCCAGCCGCACCCTCCTGACATGATCGTTTGCGCTTGGGAAACGAAAAGAAAGCGGCGCGGCAGCCCGTAAGGGCGCCAGCGCCGCCTTGCCCGGCCGCGAGACTGATCCGCTACTCAGCGGCCGAACCTCGTCATTCTGCCGCCGTGCGCTGTCCGGGATCGTTTTCTACGGCCTCCACGATAGCCGCCGTAAACGCTTCCAGATCGTCAGGCTTGCGGGCGGTTATCACATTGCCGTCGCGCACTGTCTGGGAATCTTCCCATCGCGCGCCGGCATTTTCCATGTCGGTCCGGATCGAGTGGTAGGATGTGGCTCTCAGCCCGTTCACCAGACCGGCTTCAATCAGCAGCCACGGTGCATGGCAGATCGCCGCGACAGGCTTTCCGGTCGCATGAAAATCGCGAATGAACCCTACTGCCGCCTTGTCGGTGCGCAGCACGTCAGGGTTGATCTGTCCGCCCGGCAGCACCAGCGCGTCATAGTCTTCAACCCGAGCGTCGCTCAGGGTCCGGTCGACCTTGACGGCCGAACCCCAGTCTTTCTTTTCCCAGCCGGTAATCTCGCCGTTCTCGATAGAAACGACATCGACCGTTGAGCCGGCGTTCCGCAGTTTTTCCAGCGGCACCTCAAGTTCCGACTGCTCGAAACCGTTGGTTGCAAGGATCATGATGCGTGATTCAGGGATAGTTGGCATTCTCGCCTCCAGTTATCCCCCCGCTCCGCTTGAAGAACGCGCGACGCTATCAATCGTTCAAGATTTTTTGGCCACTTGCGCGTTGCCGAAACGGTCAGGCGAGACCGAGCAGGCGCGGCAGTTCGCGCATGTCATCGAACGGCAGGCCACCGGCTGCAGCAAGCGCCTCGCGATCCGACATCGGGTCCGCGTGATAGGAAAAGACGCGCATCCCCGCCGCGACACCTGCAAGGGTTCCCGGTACGCTGTCTTCGATCACCACGCAGTCCGATGGCTCGTATCCCATTTCGCGCGCAGCATGGAGGAAAAGATCGGGGAACGGCTTGCCGCGCTCCACCATGGTCGAGCTGTAAAGCGCGTGCCCGAAATGGGAAAGCAGACCCGTGGAGCCGAGCGTCAGGTGCATCTTTTCGATTCTGGCCGAAGACGCCACGCACCAGGGTACGTTGCGTGCGCGAAGCGTATCGACGACGTGCTCGATATGGGGGATGGCGTCGACGCCAGCGCCGAATATCTCCTCGAGCGAGCCATACCAGCGTTCGGTGAGGTCGAAGCCTAGCCGATAGTCGCCGGCTTCGATCTCTTCCTGCACGCTCTTCATGCTACGGCCCGAATAGACGCGCCGACAGTATTCGTAGGTGACGTCATGTCCCGCTGCGCAGAACCATTCGGCGAGCACCCGATTGGCCCGCTCCTCCGTGTTCACCAGGACGCCGTCGCAATCGAAGATGACGAGGCCCGGCGGCGTTTGCGTAGCTGCGCTCATTTCGTACCCGTCGAGCCGAAACCGCCAGCACCCCTTGCCGTCTCGCCGGCCAGATCGCGCTCTTCGATCGTCGCGTGGCTGACGGGCGCAAGAACGAGCTGCGCGATGCGCATGCCGCGCTCGATCGCGAAATCCTCGTCACCGAGATTGACTAGCAGCACCTGCAACTCGCCGCGATAGTCGCTGTCGATGGTTCCCGGCGTGTTGAGGCAGGTGATGCCATGCTTGAACGCGAGGCCGGAGCGAGGCCGCACCTGTCCTTCGTAGCCGGCAGGAATCTCGAAGATCAGCCCTGTCGGCACCAGCGCCCGCCGGCCCGGCAGCAATATCATCGGACGGTCTTCCGGCACCGCGGCGCGCAAGTCCAAGCCGGCCGCGCCGTCGCTTTCATAGGCTGGCAGCGCCAGCCCCTGCGAATGCGGCATGCGGACGATGCCGAGGACTGGTGCGGAGCGGGTGTCGGGAGCGAGCTTCATGACGCGCATGCTATGGCGGGGCATGCCGCTCTGGTCAATCGACGCAGTTACCCTTTCCAGCGCTTTTCGGCGCTACCGCACCTCGACAGGCACGATCGTTGTGTCCTTGATCTCCTCCATGACGAATGACGCGGAGACATCATCCAAAGGCACCTTGGCGATCAGTCGCTGATAGAGCCGGTCATAGGCCTTTACGTCGGCCACGCGGGCGCGCAGCACGTAATCGAGATCGCCCGACATGCGATAGACGCCAGTGATCTCCGGGAAAGAAGTGACCGCGTCGCGAAACCGCTTCAGCCAGTCCGGATCGTGGTGAGAGGTGCGCAGGATCACGAAGACGGAGAGCCCCAGCCCAAGCTTGTCCGCATCGACCAGCGCCACGCGCCCGGTGATGACGCCTTTCTCCTCCAATATCTTGACGCGCCGCCAGCAGGCGTTTCGAGACAGGTTCAGCCGCTCCGAGAGCTGGTCGACGGTCAGCGTCGCATCGCGTTGCAGTTCGGCGAGCAGGCGCCGGTCGATCGTATCGATTTCATGCTTCATCTCGGGACAATGTCCCATGAGTGCAGGCAAGACAAGGACAGATTGGGATTTCCCCTTGGCCGTGAGCGGTATCATGAGCCGGCTCGAACTACAGGGGAACAGTCCATGGCCAACCGCATCGCCCGCATCTTCACTGCACATCCCGAAACGGTCGGCGAGACCTATTTCGGCCATATGGCCTTTGCCGCGTGGTTTGCCTCGCGGCTGTTCATGGCGGCCGGCGCGGCCCTCTTTCACGCTTTCTTGCCGTTTCTGTTCGAGACTACGGCGTCGAGGATCGTGCGCGAACTCTACGAGCGTACACACAACAGGGGAAGCAAGAGCAATGTGCCGGTGGGCGGCCTATCTCGGTGATCCCGTCTTCCTGGAAGACGTTGTAGCGGCACCCTGCCATTCGCTGATCGCCCAAAGCCATCAGGCATTGGAAGCCAAGACGGCCACCAATGGCGATGGCTTCGGCCTAGCCTGGTATGGTGAGCGGCGGGAGCCCGGCCGCTATCGCGACGTCCTCCCAGCCTGGTCCGACTGCAATTTGAGAAGCTTGTGCCGGCAAATACGGTCCGGGCTGTTCCTCGCGCATGTGCGCGCCTCGACCGGCGGCGCCACCAGCCGCGACAATTGCCATCCCTTCGTTTCAGGCCGCTGGTCGTTCATGCATAACGGCCAGATCGGCGGTTTCGAGCGTATCCGCCGCCGGCTGGAAGAAAGCCTGCCCGACGCGCTCTACGCGGAACTGCATGGCACCACCGATTCGGAACTCTTTTTCCTGCTGATGCTGGCCGAAGGCCTTGAAACCGATCCGCAAGGCGCTGCGACACGCGCCGTCGCACATGTCGTGGCCGCTGCCGGACAGGTGGCGATGGAACCTGCCCTGAAGCTGACGGCAGCCTTCGCCGATGGCGAAACGCTCTACGCGATACGCTATGCGACGATCGGCACCGCGCCGACCCTCTATGCGGGAGAACTGCGCGGTGGGTCGGGGCGCTGTCTCGTTTCCGAGCCGTTCGATCGCGACGGACCGCAATGGGCGCCGGTGCCTGAAGGCAGCTTCGTGACGATGACGCGCGCAGGTATGAGCGTTCGCCCCTTCGCGCCGGCTGTGGCCTCGCTCGCTCTAGCCGGCTGACGGTTCGCCTTAGCGATCCTCGGAGACGTCGAGGATTTGCTCAAGGGTGGCGCGCAGGGCTTCCAGTCGTGGTTGCCCCAGGCGCTTGCCCCAGTCGTCCTCCACGCTTTGTCCGATGGCCATCGCCAGCGGACGAATCTGCTTCCCGCGCTCGGTCAGCATTACGAGGCGCGCCCGCCTGTCGGTGGGGTGCGGCCGTCGCTCGACATAACCAAGCGCCTCCAGCTCTTCTACAGCCTGTGCCATCGTCTGCTTGCGCACACCTGCCTTCAGCGTGAGGTCCGATACCTGGATGCCTTCAGGGGGCACGAAGGTGAAGACATTAGCGTGGTGCGGGCGGATGTCTCCGAAACCCTGCTCCGCCAGTGCGCCGTCGACGGCGGACGAAAATTGTTGATGGGCGAGACGCAAAAGCACGCCGATGGATCGCGGCGCAGAGGATGAGCTATCGGGCATATTGACAGGTGCCTGTCTAAACGGATATAGACAGGCACCTTACCAAATCGAACAGAAGGAATAAACCCATGCCTGTCCTGCCTGTCCTTGGCTCAACGATTTTCTACAGGGATGCGGGAGCCGGTGTGCCGCTGGTGTTCCTGCATGGCAATCCGACCTCCTCCCATGTCTGGCGTAACGTCATCGCCAATATCGATGCGCCGGTGCGCACTATTGCCCCCGATCTGATAGGGATGGGGCAGTCCGGTAAGCCCGAAATCGCATACCGTTTCGCCGACCATGCTGCCTACCTCGATGCCTGGTTCGACACGATGGATTTGGACAGGGTGGTTCTGGTCGGGCACGACTGGGGTGGCGCGCTCGCCATGGATTGGGCCGCCCGCAACCCGTCCCGCGTCGCCGGCATCGTTCTGATGGAAACGATCCTGCGACCTATGATCTGGGCTGATTTTCCGGGCGCCCATCGTGCCAGATACGAGACGCTGCGCGGTGAGGGCACGGGCGAGGTCAAGGTGCTCGACGAGAACTTCTTCATTGAGCAGGCACTGAAATTGACCGTCCGCAGCGGGCTATCGCCGGAGGATCATGACGTCTACCGAAAGCCTTACGCGACGCGCGAGAGCAGGCGCCCGCTGCTCGCATGGCCGCGCGAGATGCCGATCGAGGGCGAACCCGCCGACACGATAGAGCGAATCGTCGCCTACGATGCCTGGCTGGCGGATTCCTCCGACACGCCAAAACTGCTGCTGACCTTCGAAGGCGAGGAAGGAACGCTGATGATCGGAACCGGGATGACCGATTGGGCCCGACAGAACATCGCGTCGCTGGAGATCGAGCGTTGCGGACCGGCCGGTCATGTGTGCCCGGAGGATCAGCCGGCAGCGATCGGCAAGGCCATTGCCTCCTGGGTGGGTCGTCACGGGCTCTGCTGAATGACCTTGAAGCACGAGGCGGCCCGGAGGGGTGCCTTGGGAAGCTCTTTCCTGCGGTGACTGACAGGGGGTTGACTCTATAGGTTGCGAAATGTATTGAACCACAAAGTTAAGTAACCAGATGGTTCAATAGATGTCAAACGATCCACTGAGCCTCACGCTTTCAGCCCTCGCCGATCCGACGCGCAGGGCCATCCTCGCCAGGCTGTCGCGTGGCGAGGCAACGGTTTCGCAACTGGCGGAACCATTCCAGATGAGCATGCCGGCCGTGTCCAAGCATCTGCGGGTTCTGGAGCGGGCGGGGTTGGTCGAGCAGGGACGCGAAGCACAGTTCCGGCCCCGTCGCCTGCGGCCCGATCCGCTGCGCGACCTCGCCGGATGGCTGGAAGACTACCGGCGCTATTGGGAAGAAAACCTCGACCAGCTCGACGACTACCTAAAGGAAATCCAGAAGGGAGACCGCTGATGAATGCCTCGACACAAGGCCAAGCCCGGCCCGAACTGACGATCAAGCGGGTCCTCGATGCGCCCCGCGAGCTGGTCTACGCCTGCTGGACGCAGGAAGAGCACATGAAGAACTGGTTCTTCCCGAAAGGCTTCACCGTTCCGCATTCACAAGCCGATGTCAGGCCTGGCGGCAGCTACCGCTCCTGCCTTCGTGCGCCGGACGGCACCGACCACTGGGTCGGCGGCGTCTACCGCGAACTCACGCCTCCGGAGAAGATCGTCTTCACGCACGCCTGGCAGGATGAGGCCGGCAACAGCGAACACGAGACGGTGGTGACGATCACCCTCGATCCGGTCGAAGACGGCAAGACCCGGCTGACGTTCCATCAGGCGTTCTTCCTCAGCGATGCATCGCGCGATGGCCATGCGGAGGGCTGGAACGAATCGCTGGACGGCCTCGAAACCTATCTCGAAGGCGGCAAGGCGGCGTGATGAAGCTCTATCTCACCCCCGGTGCCTGCAGCCTTGCCGATCACATCGCGCTGGCCGAGGCTCGTATCACCGTCGAGCCGGTAAAGGTCGACCTGCGCACACGCACGACCGAGCACGGTGACGATTTCACCATGATCAATCCCAAGGGCTATGTGCCGGCCCTCGAGTTCGATGACGGCTCCGTGCTGACGGAGAACGTCGCCATTATCGGCTGGGTGTCGGACCAGGCTCCAGCGCTCACCCCTCCCGGTCCGCTCGGACGGGCGCGCAATATCGAGATGCTCGCCTTTCTCGCCACCGAGGTCCATCGGCCGTTCATGCGCTCGATGTTCTCGCCCGCCGAGACTGAAAAGCAGGCTGCGCGGGAGGCGATCTCAGCCCGTCTCACCTATCTGGCCGGGCGGATCGAGGGCGCCTGCCTGTTCGGCAACGTCTTTAGCGGCGCGGACGCGCTGTTCTACGTGATGGTGCGCTGGGCGCGCGATTTCGGTTACGAAGTCGATGGTCGGCTTCTGGATTTCGCTGCCAGGGTGGAGGCGCGCCCTGCCGTACAGGCGGCGCTCCGGGCGGAGGGGCTCCCCGCCTGACGGATCGAAACGCCGCGCTGCGCGTTGCGCTCCGGACCAACCGGAGAAGGCAATGGCGAAGCGCGGCGTGAAAGTCGAAATCAAGGAACTCGAAAGCGCGGTCGAGGAAGTCGTCGGCCGCATGGGCGTGATCGAACGCTTCGGCAAGGCCGCAGACCACATCGAGGGCCTTGCCGAGATCGATACCGACCGCTTCGGCATAGCGGTCGTCACCGACGGTGGCGCTACGGTGACAGGCGGAGAAGCCGACGAGCCTTTCGCAATCCAGAGCATCTCCAAGGTTTTCGGGCTCACGCTTGCGTTGCAGGCTTTCGGCGACGAGGTCTGGAAACGGGTCGGCCGGGAACCGTCCGGTGATCCGTTCAATTCCATTGTCGATCTGGAGCGCCAGAAGGGCATTCCGCGCAACCCGTTCATCAATCCCGGCGCGATCGTCGTGTCTGACATGCTGCTCGACATTTCGGCAAAGAGCGATACGAACAAGACGGTGCGCGAATTCCTTGCCGACCAGATCGGCGAGGATGTCGGCATCGACCGCAAGGTGTTCGACAAGGAATCCTCATCCGGATTCAACAACCGCGCCATGGCCAATCTGTGCAAGTCGTTCGGCAACCTCAACCACGAGGTCGAGGCGGTGATGAAGCCTTATGTAAGCCAGTGCGCGATCGCCCTTTCTGCGCGACAGCTCGCGCTCGCCGGCCGCTACTTGATGGACGGCGGCGACAAACCGACCGACCAGCAGCGATTGCTGGCACGCCGCGTCAATTCGCTGATGCTGACATGCGGGCAGTATGACGGATCGGGCGAGTTCGCCTTCCGGGTTGGCCTGCCGGCGAAAAGTGGCGTCGGCGGCGGCATTCTGGCTATCGCACCTGGTGTTGCATCCATCGGCGTGTGGTCGCCGGGACTGGACGACAACGGGAATTCGCTTCTCGGCACGCTCGCGCTGGAGCAGTTGGCCGAGCGCATGGGCTGGTCTGTGTTCGGCTGACATCTGCGTATCGTGCAAGGTGCTGTGGATTTCGTCACCTCCTGACAGCATCCGTCAGGGAGTAGCGTCTATGGTCGCGGCATCTGACGAAACACACGGGTGCTTACGTGAGCGATCAACCGGCTGCCGCCGCGCTGAAGGAAATATTCGACCGCGCGCGCATGCGCCGGTTCGCCGAGGATACGAAGACCATCTGGCCGGATTTCGATGCGGATCGGTTCGAGACGCTCGCCACCACCGGGCTCGACGATCTCGGCATCATGCAGCGCATGCGGCTGGCGGCGGACGCTTTCGCGGCGACGCTGCCGTCCGACTATGAGCGGGCATTGGAAATTCTCTCGGCACTCGCGCCGCGTATCGGGCATGGCTTTGCATCGATCACACTGTGTGAATTCGTCATCGTGCGGGGCCTCGAGGATTTCGATCGCTCGATGGACGCGTTGAAGCTGTTCACCCGGTATGGCTCGGCCGAGTTCGCGATCCGGCATTTCCTCCAACACGACCTTCACCGCACGTTGTCGATGATGCGGGAATGGTCGCTCGACGGGAACGAACACGTCCGCAGGCTAGCCAGCGAGGGGGCGCGGCCGCGCCTGCCATGGTCGTTCCAGCTCCGGCCGATCGTCGCGGACCCGTCGCTCACATGGCCGATCCTGGAGGCGTTGAAGAGCGATCCAAGCCTCTACGTTCGCAAATCCGTCGCCAACCACCTCAACGACATCAGCAAGGACCATCCGGCCTGGCTTGTCGATAAATTGGCAGGCTGGCCGCAGGAGGACGAACGCACGCGATGGATCGTCAGGCAGGCCCTGCGCACCCTGATCAAGAAGGGCGACCGCTCTGCGCTGGCGCTGGTTGGGGCGGCCGAGAAGGTTGAGGCCCGGATCGAGGGCTTTTCAGTTGCGCCGGTGCGCCTTGCGTTGGGCGACCGCCTGACAATTGCCGCGACCGTCGTTTCGCAGGCGCGCGAGACGCAGCAGGTCGTTGCCGACTATGCCGTTCATTATGTGAAGAAGAGCGGTGCCGCCTCGCGCAAGGTCTTCAAGCTCAAGACCTTCGCGCTCGAGCCAGGTGCGACGCAGCCGCTGTCCATCTCCCAGACAATCCGCGACTTCACCACCCGCACCCACAATGCAGGTTTCCACAAGGTGGAGCTGATGCTGAACGGCGACACGGTGGCCGAAGGCGGGTTTGATCTGGCGATTTGATTCAGCGAAGGCTCCATGGGCGCGTTTCATAACGCGCCCATGGCGTGTTCCGGTCAGCCGACGGGGGCGTTGTCTTCACGCTTGATCGCGATGATCGAGGAGCGCGGCAGTTTGCCCTCGCCGTCCGGGAAAGGTGCGGCCGGATGCTGGATGCCGACGAACATCGTGCGCCTGTCCGCCGACCAGCAGAGACCCGTCACCTCCGACCCGTTCGGGCCGGTCAGGAAGCGTTCGATGCGTCCCGTGACAGGGTCGCCGGCCAGCATCTGGTTGTTCCCCTGTCCCGCGAAGTCGCCTTCGTTGGAATCGTCGCCATCGGTCTGGATCCAGATCAGACCGGTGGAATCGATCGCCATACCGTCGGGCGAGTTGAAGAGGTTGCCTTCGTTGACGTTCTCGGAGCCCGCATAGGGTCCCTCCTGGACGGTCGGGTTGCCGGCCATGACGTAGAGGTCCCATTCGAACGTATCGGACGCATGATCGTCATTGGCGGGACGCCAGCGCACGATCTGGCCGTATTCGTTGGCCTCGCGCGGGTTCGGCCCGCCGACCGGCGTCCAGTCACCGCCTGCATTGGCCCTGACGCCGCGGCGGCTGTTGTTGGTTAGCGCGCAATACGCTTCGCAGGCGAGCGGGTTCACAGCGACCCATTCCGGCCGGTCCATCGTTGTCGCGTTGACCCGCGAGCCGGCGGTGCGCGTGAAGATGGCGATTTCGGCCGCCGACATGCCGGTTGCTTCCGGCGTCAGGGCAATCCATTTGCCGGTCATGTCATCGTCGAAGCGGGCAGCGTAAAGCTGGCCTTCGTCCAGCAGCGTCGAGGTATCGCCACCGGGCACATAGATGTCGCGCGAGACGAATTTGTAGATGAACTCGCCGCGCTCGTCGTCGCCCATATAGACGACCACACGACCGTCGGGCGCGAGCGTCGCTGCCGCGTTCTCGTGCTTGATGCGGCCGAGCGCGGTGCGCTTGACCGGTGTGCTTGCCGCATCGGTGGGATCGATCTCGACGATCCAGCCGGCGCGGTGCGGTTCGTGGGGGTTCTTCGACGTGTCGAAGCGTGCATCCCATTTGTGATAGTCGTAGCCCCAGCCTTCCGCGGCGATGCCGTAGCGCTTGTAGCCTTCGGCGGTCAGCCCTTCGATCTGCGTGTCTCCCGTGGCGCCGAAATAGCCGTTGAAGTTTTCCTCGCAGGTCAGATAGGTGCCCCAGGGTGTCCTGCCGGAACCGCAATTGTTGAAGGTGCCAAGGCTTTCCGTGCCGGTCGGATCGGCCTCGGTCTTCATCAGGTCGTGGCCGGCGGCCGGCCCCGCGATGCGCATCGGCGTGTTGTGCGTGATGCGACGGTTGAACGGGCTGTCCTTGACCACGGACCAGTTGCCGTCGGTTTCGCTGATCTCGAAGACGGCAACCCCTTGCAGGTTCTGCAGCTTCAACACGTCCTGCGCGTCGCGTGGTACGCCGTCCGTGGCCTCGGGCAGGTTGATGTCGTTATTGGTGTATTCGTGGTTGACCGCGATGACCTGCTTGCCGCCGATGATAAACAGCTCCATGCCGTCCGTGTTCTCGCCGAAGATCTTGTCGGCATCGGCAACGGAACCGCCAGTCGCATGGTCGAGCTCTGCCACGCCGGAAAACAGCGGGTCGCCCCAGCTCACCAGCCGCTGCCAGCGATAGCCCTCCGGCACGTGCACGGTGTTGTCGGTGGAAATCGGGATCGGCTTGAAGGCAAAGCGCGAATCCTGTGCGGCGCGAGCGGGAACGGAATTGAGAATGCCGGCGCCCATGACGGCCGCGCCCGATCCGAAGGCGAGCACGCCGCCCAGAAAACCGCGCCGCGAGATCGCCCGTTCCACAACGCGGTCGAACTCGTTTTCCTCGGGGCGCGGGAAATTGATCTCGTCCCACTCGTCGAATGTCGGTCTTTCCTGTCTTACATCGGTCATGGCTTGCTCCCTTCTCATCCGGTGGCTTGCAACGAAGCTCGGCGCGTACGCCGGAGCTTGTTGTGTTTGCCTACCCGGCCGGCCACACAGATTGATGACAGCCCGATGAAAAGTGCAGTCGGCTTTTCTCGACATGGCTCGACGCCGCAGCTATAAGCCCGCCGACCGAAGGAACCTCTTCACATGGCCGAAACGATCGAAAAGGCGGTGTCGCGCCGCCGCACCTTCGCAATCATTGCGCACCCCGACGCGGGCAAGACGACGCTGACCGAAAAGCTGCTGCTGTTCGGCGGCGCGATCCAGCTCGCCGGCGAGGTGAAGGCCAAGAAGGACAAGATCCAGACGCGCTCCGACTGGATGAAGATCGAGCGTGAACGCGGCATCTCCGTCGTCACCTCGGTCATGACGTTCGAATATGGCGACAACGTCTACAATCTGCTCGACACGCCGGGCCACGAGGACTTCGCCGACGATACCTACCGCACGCTGTCGGCGGTGGATTCGGCCGTCATGGTCATCGACGCCGCCAAGGGCATCGAGCCGCGCACGCTGAAGCTGTTCGAGGTCTGCCGGCTGCGCGACATTCCGATCGTCACCTTCGTCAACAAGATGGACCGCGAAGCGCGCGACACCTTCGAGATCCTCGATGAAATCGAGCAGAAGCTGGCGCTCGACACCGCGCCGATCACCTGGCCGATTGGTCAAGGCAAAACTTTCTCCGGTACCTACCACCTTGCAGACAATGCCGTCCGGCGCGGCGACGACGAGGTCGAGCGCACCAAGGTCAACGGTCCGGACTCCAATCGCGTCGCTGGGCTGCTGCCCGAAAACGAGCGGCCGGCCTTCATCGAGGAGCTGGAGCTGGCGCGCGAGGCGTGCCGGCCGTTCGATCTTGCCGCATTCCGCGAAGGACACCTGACGCCGGTCTTCTTCGGCTCGGCGCTGCGCAATTACGGTGTGCGTGACCTGATCGAGGCGCTGGGCGCATGGGCACCCGCACCGCGAGCCCAGGAGGCGGATTCACGCCGCGTCGAGGCGACCGAGGGTAAGATGACCTCCTTCGTCTTCAAGATCCAGGCCAACATGGACCCGAACCACCGCGACCGCATCGCCTTCGTGCGCGTGTGTTCGGGCACGCTGCAGCGGGGCATGAAGGCGAAGCTGGTGCGCACCGGCAAGGCAATGAGCCTGTCTGCGCCGCAGTTCTTCTTTGCCCGGTCGCGCATCACGGCCGACGAGGCCTATGCCGGCGACGTTGTGGGCATCCCCAATCACGGCACGCTGCGCATCGGTGACACGCTGACCGAGGGCGAGGAAATCCTGTTCCGTGGCGTTCCGAACTTCGCGCCCGAAATCCTGCGCCGGGTGCGGCTCGGCGACCCGATGAAGGCAAAGAAGCTGAAGGAAGCCTTGCAGCAGATGGCCGAGGAAGGGGTCGTCCAGCTCTTCTCGCCCGACGACGGCTCGCCCGCCATGGTCGGTGTCGTCGGCGCGCTGCAGCTCGACGTGCTCAAGGAGCGCCTGAACGTCGAATACGGCCTGCCGGTCGACTTCGAGATGGCGCGCTTCACCGTCTGCCGCTGGATTTCGGCCGATAGCCGTGCGGAGCTCGAGCGTTTCGTCGAAGCGCATCGCGGCGACATCGCCCGCGATCTCGACGGCGATCCCGTCTTCCTGGCCCCACACGAATTCGGCCTCAACTACGAGGCCGAACGGTGGAAACAAATCCGCTTCGCCGCGATCAAGGACTATCAGGTCCGCGACGCGGCGTAGCCGAAGACAGCATTGAATGCCCTGCGCGGCGGCGTGGCTACTCTGCCGGCTGGCGCATGCCTGTTGCCCTGGCGACACCGTCACCGCTGAAGATGATCCAGCCGAACAGCAGAACGCCGGCAAACACGATCAGCGACCCCATGGCCACGATAGGCTCCGCACCCGGATTGCCTGCAAGCAGGACGTAGAGCGCCGGGATCATGATCACGATGCCGATCACGTAGATGGCGTATTGTAGCAAGGGCAGCCTGCCGGCGGCCTTGAGCGGATTGACCGCGTAGTAGGTGCCGAACAGTGCCGAAGTCACCCAGCCGAGCAGGTTGAGATGGGCGTGCGCGCCCATCACCCCGTGATTGCCGGAAATCGACATGTGGAGGCCGATACCGATACCTATGATGAGGAAGAGGATGGCCGTGCGAAAATAGAGCGTAGCAAGAAATGGCATGATGTTCCCCAAAATGGCAGCAGGGGCGACCGTTTGCCCCTCCGATGGTCGAGGCCGTTTGATCGCAACGCAATAGCGTTCGGCCTGTGCTGCCACTCCAGCCGACGCGATAAATCTACGCCTGTCCGGCTTCGGCGACAATCGGGGGCCACGTGTGAGTAGTCGACTATTTTGCTGGATTGATTGTCCAGATGCGGTATGCCCTTCAGCTCGGGTCGATGCTGAGCAAACCATTCCTGGACGGACGGCATAATCGTTCGTTCCGTTCTACAAATCGTCGCAATTTGCCGCGTCAACTCTCGTTTTGCGCCGTCATTGCATTATGATCAGCACAACAGCCATTGAGGAGAAACGCCATGGGCCTTCGCATCAACGATACCGCACCGGATTTCACGGCCGACACCACGCAGGGGCAGATCAGCTTTCATGACTGGATCGGCGACGGCTGGGCCGTGTTGTTCTCGCATCCAAAGAACTTCACGCCCGTCTGCACGACGGAACTCGGCACGATGGCCGGTCTTGAGGGCGAATTCCGCAAGCGCGGCGTCAAGATCATCGGTATCTCGGTCGATCCTGTCGAAAGCCACGCCAAGTGGAAAGACGACATCCGGACGGCTACGGGTTTCGCTGTCGACTACCCGCTTATCGGCGACAAGGACCTGAAGGTTGCCAAGCTATACGACATGCTGCCGAGCGATGCCGGTGACAGCGCGGAGGGCCGCACGCCGGCCGACAACGCCACCGTGCGCTCCGTCTACGTGATCGGCCCCGACAAGAAGATCAAGCTGGTGCTCACTTACCCGATGACCACCGGGCGCAACTTCGACGAGATCCTGCGCGCGATCGATTCGATCCAGCTTACGGCCAAGCATCAGGTGGCGACGCCGGCCAACTGGAAGCAGGGCGAAGACGTCATCATCACCGCGGCGGTTTCCAACGAGGACGCCACCAAGCGTTTCGGCTCCTACGAGACGATCCTGCCCTATCTGCGCAAGACCAAGCAGCCCTCGGCCTGATCTGCACAAGCACCAGGTGGTCATGCATACGGCGGCGATGGATGCCATCGCCGCCGTTTTTGTGACGGGATTGCGATGGCGGACAGGCTCGGGCATGATCCGAATCCGTCAGATATTGCCGGATCGATCACTCGGGGGACCTATTGCAAGCCGCAACTCGTGCCGTAACGGGCATCACGCGCCGCGCCGCCATCATCATGGCGGCATTCGTGTTTCTGGCGGGCTGCACGACGCAGACGGTCATGCAGTCGGCGGTTGCGCCGCTGCCGTCGGAGAAATACGCAGCCATCGTCGTTGACGCCAATAGCGGGCGGGTCCTCTACGAAGACAAAGCCCGCGAGCCTCGCTACCCTGCGTCGCTCACCAAGATGATGACGCTCTACATGCTGTTTGAGGCTATGGACAGCGGGCAGCTCAACGTGATGACGAGCATACCCGTTTCCGCCTACGCAGCCGGGCGGCCGCCGTCCAAGCTCGGTTTGAAGAAGGGCGGGAGCATCGACGTTCGCTCGGCGATCCTTGCGCTTTGCGTAAGGTCGGCCAATGACGTCGCTTCGGCCGTTGGGGAGTATCTCGGCGGCACGGAGGAACGCTTCGCCGCGATGATGACGGCCAAGGCGCGTTCCCTGGGGATGCGCTCCACCACATTCCGCAACGCCTCCGGCCTGCCGGACGCCGAACAGCGCACGACCGCTCACGACATGGCGATTCTGGCCATGTCGTTGCGCAAGCGCTTTCCCCATTACTATCACTATTTCAGCAACCGGGAGTTTGCCTATGCCGGCAAGATCATTCGCGGCCACAACGACCTGCTGGGGCGGGTCGCCGGCGTTGACGGGCTCAAGACCGGTTATATCCGCGCCTCCGGCTTCAACCTGGCAACGTCGGTCGGGCGCGGCGGGCGGCGCATCGTCGCGATTGTCATGGGGGGCAAAAGCGCGGCTGTCCGCAACGAACATATGGAACAGTTGATCGAGGTCTATATGCCGCGCGCGTCGCAAGCGAGCGCCTCGCGCTGAGGAGACATGATGAAGCGGTCTGAAGTGAATGCCATCCTTGCCGATGCGGATGCCTTCATCCGATCCCACGGCTATGTGCTGCCGCCATTCGCCTACTGGTCGCCTGAGGACATGAAGGCGCGGCGCGCCGGGATCGGCGGCATTGTCGATGCGCGCCTCGGCTGGGACATCACCGACTACGGCACGGGCGATTTTGCCTCGACCGGCCTGTTCCTGTTCACCGTGCGCAATGGCAACGCAGCCGACCTGGCCCACGGCCGGGGCATGCTCTACGCCGAGAAGATCATGATTTCGCGCAGGGACCAGCTCGCGCCGATGCATCGCCATAACGTCAAGGCGGAGGACATCATCAACCGCGGCGGCGGTACGCTGGCGCTCAAGCTTTATATGTCTGCGCCCGACGGCTCGATCGACGAGGCGGCCGAGGTTAAGGTGTCCACCGACGGCGTGGTGCGCACGCTGGAACCCAGCGGCATCCTTAAGCTCCATCCCGGCGAGAGCGTGACGCTGCTGCCCGGCGTCTGGCACGCCTTCTGGGCCGAGGGCGATGATGTGCTGATCGGCGAGGTCTCCACCGTCAACGACGACGAGACCGACAATGTCTTCGCTGAGCCGATCAAGCGTTTCGCGAGGATCGAGGAGGATGTCGAGCCGACGCACCTGCTCGTATCGGACTATCGAAGGTGGCTCGGCTGACAATCGGGCCGTACGGAGGAGGCCATGTCGGAGATTGCGCATCTGGCGGCGACGCTGTTTCGCAAGGCGGCCGGCCGCAAGCGGATTGTGGTGGCGATCGCCGGGCCGCCGGGTTCGGGTAAGTCGACATTCGCGGAAGCGTTGATGCCCTTGCTGCCCGAAGGCACCGCCGTGACCGTGCCGATGGATGGCTTCCACTATGACAACGCGGTGCTGGATGCCCGCGGTTTGCGGGCCCGCAAGGGCGCGCCGGAAACCTTCGACTTCGATGGCCTGCGCCATGTGCTGGAACGCCTGGGCAGAGCCGATGCGGATGTGACCGTTCCAGTGTTCGATCGCAAGGCCGATCTTGCCCGCGCAGGCGCGGCGGTTGTGCCGGCGGAGGCCCGGTTCGTTCTGGTCGAGGGCAACTACCTGTTGCTCGACGAAAGCCCCTGGTATGGGCTTGGGCCGCTGTTCGACTACTCCGTCTGGCTTGATGTGCCGATGCAGGAACTTGAACGTCGGCTGGTGCAGCGCTGGCTCGACCATGGGCATGCCGCCGACGAGGCGCGCAATCGTGTGTTCTCCAACGACCTGCCCAATGCCGAGCGCGTGCTGGCCTCCCGCCGCCCACCCGACGAGACCATCAGGAACGGCTGATAGTCAGGCGTTGTAGTTCGAGCCCTCCTCGTCGAGGATAAGCCTGAGCTCCTGAAGATGGCGGCCGGCGCTGTTCACGGGATAATCGTCCATCTGGCTTGCCACCGTTTCGGCGACCGCATCGGATAGCACACGTAGCGGCCTGCCCGTCCAAAGGGCCTTGATATAGGTCTCGCAGGCACGCTCGAAATAATAGAGCCGGTCGAACGTGTCGCCCACCGTGTCGCCGATGACGAGCACCCCGTGATTGCCCATCACCATGACCTTCGCTTTGGGATCGGCGAAGAGCCTCGAGCAGCGCTCCCCCTCCTCCTCGAAAGCGAGGCCGCCATAATGCTCGTCGACCACCACGCGGTTGAAGAACATCGCGGAATTCTGGTCGATCGGCGGCAGCCGCGAGTCGGCAAGCGAGGCGAGCACCGTGGCGTGCACGGAGTGGACGTGCATGACGCAGTGCGCATGTGGGCAATTGCGGTGGATCGCGCCGTGCAGGCCCCACGCGGTCGGGTCTGGTGCGTCCGGCCGGTTCATCGTTTCGGGGTCGTCGGCGTCGATCAGCAAGAGGTCGCACGCCCGGATGCGCGAGAAATGCATCTGGTTCGGATTGATCAGAAGCTGCGTGCCTTTTTCGTTCACCGCCAGCGAAAAGTGATTGGCCACGGCTTCGTGCATGTTGAGCCGGGCCGTCCAGCGAAAGGCCGCCGCGAGATCGGCGCGCTCTTCCTGAAACGGAAGGTTCGACCGGTTGCGTTCGGAAAGCTGGGTAACGCTCATCTCTGGATGCTCCGCTGGTTCGGCGCAAGCATGGCCCGATCAGGCCTCTGCCGCAACCTTCCGGGCCGGTTCCAGGCCACCCTGCTCAAGAATAAAGCCCACGACGGCGTGGAGGCCGCGTCCGCGCGATAGGTCGGTGAAGCCGAAAGGCTTGCCCTTGCGCATCCGCCCTGCATCGTCCGTCATCACGTCGAGATTGACGTTCACATAGGGCGCGAGGTCGGACTTGTTGATGACCAGGAAGTCGGAGCGGGTGATGCCCGGCCCGCCCTTGCGCGGGATTTCCTCACCTTGGCAGACCGAGATTACGTAGAGGGTGATGTCGGCGAGGTCCGGCGAGAAGGTCGCCGCGAGATTGTCTCCACCCGATTCGATGAAGACGATGTCGAGGTCGGGAAATTTTCCACGCATCTCGGCGATCGCCTGCAGGTTGATCGAGGCGTCTTCCCGTATGGCGGTGTGCGGGCAGCCGCCGGTCTCCACGCCCATGATGCGGTCTTCCGGCAGCGCCTGCAGCCGCGCCAGCATCAGCGCGTCTTCCTTGGTGTAGATGTCGTTGGTGATGACGGCGATCGAAAAATCGTCGCGCAGCGCCTTGCAGAGCTTTTCCGTCAGCGTCGTCTTGCCGGAACCGACCGGTCCGCCAATGCCGATGCGCAAGGGGCCGTTTGGTGAGGTCATGTGGCTACTCCTTGAAAGAGCAGGAGGGTGAAGCCCGCGCCGATCAGCAGGCAGAGCGGTGAGAAATAAAGCCGGTCGTTGCGGGCGAACGGCATTTCCGGCGTGATCCGCCGCCAGGCAGGTGTGAAGCCGGCGATGCCGCGTCCCAGGAAGACGAGGGCGGCGCCAAGCCCGCCCAGCCGGATGAGCGCGGCCGGCAGCGGCAATGTGACGATGCCGGCCAGAGCCAGCGCGATCAGGGCCGCGACGGCAAGTGCGGCCGCCACGCTAAAAGCCGCAGGCGGCGACGGCATGCGATCGATGCCCTTGAACCCGGCGATCGCCCGCGCGCAGGATTTCTGGTCCGTTCCCGGCCAGACCCCACCAAGGCCCCAATAGACATGCAGCGCTGCGAGAAGGACCAGCACCAGCGCAACGAGGGTGGCGACCAGGGTCATGAGCGAAACAGCCGCGAATATTGCGTTTCGTGGTTCATCGCGGCGATCTCGGCAACGAGTGTCGCCGAACCAAGATCATCGAGCGAGGAGATTGCCGCACGCGCAGCGGTTTGTGCCACCGTCGTTTCGAGCCCGGCAAGAATTGCGACCGCGTCGCTCTGGCCGATGACCGATAGCCGGATCGCGGCCTGGATCATGTTCGACGCGAAGGCCTGGAGATATGCGGCAAGCGCGCTTTCCAAGGGCACGCCCTGTGCCCCGGCCACGGCGCCGACCGCCACGCAATAGGGGCAATTGGTCGGCAAGCGATCGGCAATATCCGGCTGCCAGGATGCTGCCGATGTGAGGAAGGCCGCACCCTGCAGCGTCGATTCCAGATGCCTCTCGGCGGAACCGGCCATCGATTCGGCAAGTTCGGCCACGTCGCTCAGCGAAGCCCCGTTGGCGGAAAGGCGAAAGCTCTCGGCCAGCAGCACCGCGTCGTTCCAGCCGGAACCCTCGGCCAGCAAGGTGGCGATCCACTCGGCCAGGTCGGCCCCGGTTTCGACCAGTCCGTCATGAACGGCGCGCTCCAGCCCGTGGCTGTAGCTGAACGATCCGACGGGAAAGGCAGGCGAAAGCCATGCCATCAGTCGCAGCAGCGACGCCGTCCCGCCTTCAGGCATGGTTGTGCCCGTAATGCGGATCGCCGGGAAGGCGTCCGAATTTGTCGGCTTCGCCATGATGATGGTGATCATGGCCGTGCGAATGGCCGGAATAGGCGCCGCGCACCGGGTTGAAGGTCGCGACGATGTCCGTGACCGTCGCGCCGAGCCCTTCCAGCATCGCCTTGATGACATGGTCGCGCAGGACGAGGATGCGTCCGGTCTCGATCTGCGCGGCGAGATGGCGATTGCCGATGTGCCAGCACAATTCGGCAAGGTGCAGCGCATTGCGAGGGGCGATCTCGTAGACTTCCTCCTCGGCCGCGACGATCCGCGCCGTGCGGCCATCGTCGAGCACCAGCAGGTCGCCGTCTTCCAGCGCCGTGGGCTCCGGCAGGTCGACCAGCACCTTGTCGCCGCCGGCAAGCTCGACCACCCGCCGGCGCAGATGGCGCTCGTCATGTACAAGCACAACGCTGTCGAACGGCGCCGTGCCGGTTGCCGCCTCGGCCGCGCGGACAATCGCGCCTGCGCGCGGCAGCTTGGTGAAATCCTGGTTGATCTGCAGCTTCACGCGGCCTCCTCGCGGGCTTTCGCGCGCGCCAGTGCGGGGCGGGCAAGCACCCTGTCGAAATAGGCATTGACCCGGTCCGAGGCCACGTCGAAGCGCGCGCTGCGTGCCCACTGCCCGCAATGGCCGAGAATCACGTCCGCAGCGGTGAAGCGGTCGCCCATGGCGTATTCGTGCTCGCCCAGCCGCATTTCTAGCGCGCGGATCTCGCGGGTAAATTCCGCCGTCGTCCAGGGCCCGACATCGACCCGCTCTTCCTCGGCCAGCAGCATGCGGTGCTTGAGCTTGTTCCACAGCGGCGCCTCGAGTTCCGACTGGGCGAAGAAAAGCCAGGCGTTGAGGTGGGCGCGCTCGGCCGGCGTCTGCGGCGCCATGCCTTTCTCGGGATGCTTTTCGGCGAGATAGGCGCAGATCGCCGCGGAATCCGTGACCACCACGTCGCCATCGATCAGCGCGGGCGCCTTGCCCGAGGGATTGTAGCGGCGCATCTCGTCAGTGTGTTGCTTGACCTTGAGAATGCTGTAGGGCTGGCCGAGTTCCTCCAGCATCCAGGTGACCCGGATGAGGCGGGAACCCGGCGATCCGACGGCCTGATACATGCGTTGTCCTCCCTTGCGTTGCGAGCGCTTCAGAACTGCTCGATTCGCTCGGGATGCACAATCTCGATCCGGCGCTCGACGAGGTGCGGCGCGCTGGCATCGCGCCAGGCGAGGAGATGCGGCTGCTTCGAATGGGCGGTGAGGTCCTCGCGCGTCTCCCACTGCTCGATGAAGACGAGCTTCTGAGGATCGTCGAGGCTGGCGAAAAGTTCGTAGGAAATGCAGCCCTTCTCCTTGCGGGTCTCTGCCATGCAGGCTGCTGCGGGTTCGCGCAGAGCCTCCAGTGAACCGGGCTTGATGGTGAGCGTGGCGACGACGTAGATCATGGCTTGCAGCCTCCCTGTGCATGTCGGCCGGCACGCTAGAACAGAAAATAGCGTTGCGCCATCGGCAGCACGGTCGCGGGCTCGCAGGTGAGCAGTTCACCATCGGCGCGCACCTCGTAGGTCTCCGGATCGACCTCGACATACGGAGTAGCATCGTTGAGCACCATCGAGTGCTTGCCGATGCCGTCGCGCGTATTCGCGACGGCCACCATGCTCTTCTCGACACCCAGCCTCCTGCCGAGATCGAAATCGAGGGCGGCCTGGCTGACGAAGGTGACCGACGAGTTGGTGACCGCCTTGCCATACGCCGCGAACATGGGGCGATAGTGCACCGGTTGCGGCGTCGGGATCGAGGCGTTGGGATCGCCCATCGGCGCGGCCGCGATCGAGCCGCCGATCAGCACCATGTCCGGCTTCACGCCGAAGAATGCCGGGTTCCACAAAACGAGATCGGCGCGCTTGCCGACTTCGATCGAGCCGATCTCGTGGCTGATCCCGTGGGCGATCGCGGGGTTGATGGTATATTTGGCGATGTAGCGGCGGGCGCGGAAATTGTCGTTGTCGCCGCTCTCCTCCTTCAGCGCGCCGCGCTGTCGCTTCATCTTGTCCGCGGTCTGCCAGGTGCGGATGATGACCTCGCCGACGCGGCCCATCGCCTGGCTGTCCGACGAGATGATCGAGAAGGCGCCCATGTCGTGCAGGATGTCCTCCGCCGCGATCGTTTCCTTGCGGATGCGGCTTTCGGCAAATGCGATGTCCTCGGGAATCGAAGGCGAGAGGTGGTGGCACACCATCAGCATGTCGAGATGCTCGGCGATGGTGTTGTGCGTATAGGGGCGGGTCGGGTTGGTGGATGAGGGGATCACGTTTGAAAGCCCGCACACCTTGATGATGTCCGGCGCATGGCCGCCGCCCGCGCCCTCTGTGTGGAAGGCATGGATCGTGCGGCCCTTGAAGGCCGCGACCGTATCCTCGACGAAGCCGCTCTCGTTGAGCGTGTCGGTGTGGATCATCACCTGCACGTCGTAGTCGTCCGCGACCGACAAGCAGTTGTCGATCGCCGCCGGCGTCGTGCCCCAGTCCTCATGAAGCTTCAGCGCGCAGGCCCCGCCGAGGATCATCTCCTCCAGTGCGGCCGGCAGCGATGCGTTGCCCTTGGCCGACAGGCCGAGGTTCATCGGAAACGCGTCGAACGACTGGATCATCCGCCCGAGATGCCAAGGGCCGGGCGTGCAGGTCGTCGCCAGCGTGCCGTGGGCCGGGCCGGTGCCACCGCCCAGCATGGTGGTCACGCCCGACATCAGCGCCTGCTCGATCTGCTGCGGGCAGATGAAGTGGATATGCGCGTCGAAGCCGCCCGCCGTCAGGATCCTGCCCTCGCCGGCGATTGCTTCGGTGCCCGGCCCGACGACGATGGTGACGCCCGGCTGGGTATCCGGATTGCCGGCCTTGCCGATGCCGGCGATGCGTCCGTCCCTGAGCCCGATATCGGCCTTGTATATGCCGGTGTGGTCGAGCACGAGCGCATTGGTGATGACGGTATCGACGGCGCCGTCGGCGCGGCTCGCTTGGCTCTGGCCCATGCCGTCGCGGATCACCTTGCCGCCGCCGAACTTCACCTCTTCGCCATAGACGGTGAAGTCCTTCTCGACCTCGACGAACAGTTCCGTGTCGGCCAGCCGCACCTTGTCGCCCGTGGTCGGGCCGAACATGCGGGCATAGGCGGAGCGCTGGATTCTTGCGGGCATGGGCTGTTTCCCTCGGATCAGTGTGCTGTCGGCGGAGCCGTAAAAGGCGTTTGGCGAAGGCGTCGGGCGGCTTGCACATTGCCGCCACCAAATGACCCCGAAAAGGTCGCTGCGTTCATGAAACCGGAGGCGGGCCCATGCATTTCCCCGGTGGCCGCCTCGACGCGGCCGCTCCGAAAGAAGGGACAAACCCGAACGGAATGAAAGGTACGATCATGAAACGCATTCTTGGCCTCACCACCGCCGCTCTTCTGGGTGCTTCGGTTCTCGCCGCTCCGGCCCTTGCGGAAAGCAAGATGGACCTCTCCGGCGATGCCGGCGCGACCACGACGATGCCGGATGTCGATACCGGCACCACGGCCGCGATCGGTGGGAATTTCGAATCCGCGTTGACGGCTATCGGCGCCGGCTCGTCCAACGCACAGGCGATCGGTACGCTGAGTGAGGTCGACACCGTCAAGGTTGTCAGCGTCAGCGATCTGGAAGGTCACGATCAGGCCGCGCTCGATCAGGCCGTGAGCCAGAACAGCGACAGCCTGGATGAGCTGCGCACATCGATCGGCGCCAATGCGGCGCTCAGCGAGGAACTTCGCAGCCAGGGGGTCGACACCTCGGCGGTGGTTGCGGCCCAGATTGAAGCGGATGGTCAGGTTACCGTCTACGTGATGTGATTGTTGCTGACTTTCATCGGCCGGCGCGAGCTCGATCTCGCGCCGGCCGACCGATGCGCGACGATCCGTCGGTTTCGCTGTGCCGACCGCTTGTGTAGGCTTGGCCTGAACCAAATGCGCCGGTCGCGCATTGATGAGTCTGGTTCGGGCGCGATCAGCCCGATCAAATGAAAGGGAGCCTGACTTTTGCCATTCACGATTGCCTCCGACAGGCCGAACTGGCTTCATGCCGTATTCGCGACTGCCTTTCTCCTCGCATCTGCGCCCAATGTCGCACTGCTCGCACAGGGTCTGGATTCGGAGGAGGCCATCGACACCATCGTCGGTTCTGATGTGAAGACGGGTGAAAGCAAGACGGCCGCCGATGAAGAGCGCATTCTGGCGGCGATCGAGAAGTCGACCGACAACGCCGCGGACGTGCGCAAGCGTTTCTCCATCGATGATGTGGAGATCGTCTTCCTTCCGGATCTGGGCGAGGAAGAAACGGCCGTCGAGGCGAAGATGGAAGAGTACAAGGACGACGTCGCCGTTCTGCGCGAAGCTATCCAGGGTAGCGCGATCTTCTACCATGCCATCGATTCGCGTTCTGTCCTGCTCACCGACGTCATCGCCCTCGAATTTCACGACCAGAACGCCGTGACGATCTTCGTCGCGGGCGGCGAGCCCTGATAATACGAAGGCAGGGCTGGCCGCCTGTCCGCTCATAGCGGGCCCATTACCTGCTGCCTGAAGCCATAGACCTGGCGTTGGCCGCCGAGCGGCACGAGGGTGACGTCGCGCTCCTGCCCGGGTTCGAAACGAACGGCCGTGCCGGAGGCAATGTCGAGACGCATTCCGCGTGCCTTTTCCCGATCGAAGCGCAACCCCTCATTCGTCTCGAAGAAGTGGTAGTGGCTGCCGACCTGGATCGGCCGATCGCCGCTGTTTGCCACCTTGAGCGTCACCGTCGGCTGGCCGGCGTTGAGTTCGATCTCGCCCTCTGCGGTGATTATCTCGCCCGGTATCATTGACGCCTCCCTCAGCCGCCGATGGCCAGCCAGACACCGCCCAGCGCCGTCAAAGCGCCAGCGATACGCGTGACCGTGCGGCCGGCATCGCCGCCGAAGAGCCTGCCGACGAATAGACCCGCGGCCACACCCGCAGCGTGAAGCAATCCCGTGGCGATGGCAAAGCCGGCAGCATAGGCATAGGCGCCCGCCTCGCCGATCTCCCCGCCATGGGCGTGCCCGTGGAAGAATGCGAAGAAGCCGACCATGGCCATCGCCGCCCCGGTTGGCACGTTGAGCGCGATCGCTGCAAGCAGCCCGATGACGACCACCGAGGCGAGAATTGCCGGCTCCACGAATGGCAGTGGCGCGCCAGCCATCGCGGCCAGGAAGCCGGCGAGCATGGTTCCCACGAAGGCAAGCGGGACCAGCCACAGGGCTCGGCCGGAAAGCAGTGCTGCCCACAGGCCGACCGCGACCATGGCAAGGATGTGGTCGGTGCCGAACAGCGGGTGCGAGAAGCCGGCCATGAAGGAGCCGTGCTCCACGGGGTCGAGGTGGGCGAGAGCCGGACTTGCGCTCGCGATGAAGGCGAATGCCGCAAGCGATGCGATCCTGGTTCTTGTCATGGAGTGTTCCCTTGGTTTGTCATCTCGATGAAACCTCTTCATGCGGCTTCCTTCGGCGCGCAGCCATCCGCCTTGAGCACGCGCTGCGTCGATGCAGGGAAGCGTGAAAGCTTGTCGGCGGGCCGGATCGGACGGCGAACGAGTTCGCCCCCGCAATTCGGGCAGACGCCGCCGAGCACGTCGGAGGCGCAGCTTGCGCAGAAGGTGCATTCGAAGGTGCAGATCACGGCGTCCCGTGCCGCGGGTGGCAGGTCGCGGTCGCAACACTCGCAGTTGGGGCGCAGTTCAAGCATCGCGAACTCCTAGCGGATCGGTTCGTGCACGGTGACGAGCTTGGTGCCGTCGGGAAATGTCGCTTCCACCTGCACGTCTTGGATCATCTCGGCCACGCCCTCCATCACCTGTTCCCGCGTCACGACATGCGCGCCGGCCTCCATAAGGTCTGCAACGGTACGGCCGTCACGGGCGCCTTCGACGACGAAATCGGTAATCAGGGCGATCGCTTCGGGATGGTTGAGCATGACTCCGCGCTCCAGCCGCCTGCGGGCCACAATGGCGGCCATGGAAATCAGCAGCTTGTCTTTTTCACGCGGCGTCAGGTTCATCGTTCTCCACCCTTTAAAGTGACCAGGTTTTAGGCAGGCCTGCCTGTCCGTTGAGCATCGCGACAAGCGGAACCAGCCGCTCGCGCAGGGCGTAGCCGTCGGTTGCGACCAGCCTCGCAAGAAGCTTGCCAGTCGAACCGACCTGCCATGCCGAAGCGCCGCCGGCACCGTCGACTATGGTCCGCACCGCGTCGAGATGGGCGGCAGCCGCAGGGCCCACGAGAAGGATGGTGGCGCAGGCTGCAGCGCCGCCAAGCCCGGCCTTCCGGCCGATTGTGACCGCGACATCGGGGCCGATCGCGAAGTCTTCGGCGTGAACCAGCCGATCTCCGCAGCGCACGCGCCAGCGGTCGCGGAAGATCGCCGTCCGAACGGTTTCGCCCATCGCCCGCCGCCCGAAGATGGTCGCCTCGACGAGCAATGCCTCGGCATCCTCGGCAAGGGTCACATCGAGCGTGCGACGGAAAGCGGAGCGGTCGTAAACGATCGTCTCCTGAGGCAGCCATGCGACCCGCGCGCCCGATCTGCCCACGACTTTGCAGGTAACTTCGGCATGCCCCGCCGTGGTGCGGTAAACCTTTTCGCAGGCCTGGGTGGTGACGGTGACGGCCGTATCTTCGCCGGCTTCTATGTCCCATGCGAGCCGATCGCCGCCGGTCAGGCCGCCGGCCGTGTTGATCAGGATCGCTTCCAGTGGGCCGTCCCCGCGCGCCGGCAGCCGGATTTTGGCGGCGCCTTCCTGATAGAGCCTTTCCAGGCGGGTGGTGCCATCGCGCCGTCGCGCCGACAATCCACCGCTTGCCGATACGCGTTGCAGCTTGGCCTGCTCGAGGCGGGGTTGCAGTTGGTTCATCCGATGCGGGCTCCTTGCCGCAAAATGAAAGCAACGCTCGTGCCATTCGCGCCGCTGCCGGGCATTGTCGCCAGGGACACTTGTTGCGCAAGGGCGAATGGGTTCTTATAGAGGTCACAGGTGCGTGGAGAGGCGCATGCAAGGAGTTTTGCCCCGTTTGCGGGCACAGTCTGGTTTGGGGGTAGCGGAATGAGTGACGAACTGGCGGCGACAATCATCGAAAAGATCAAGGCGCACGCCAGCCCTGATGCAGGCGAGGTCACGCTGGCCACGGACCTGACGGAACTCGGCATCCATTCGCTGGAGCTGACCGAAATCATATTCGACCTCGAGGACGAGTTCGGCATCGAGATCGAAATGAGCACGGTCGATGCCTGGTCCAATCTCTCGAATGTCGGCGATATCGTCGAAGCCGTGCGCGGCCTGATCCAGCAAAAATCCTGACATGGCCAGACCGCGGATCGTCATTACCGGCCTGGGCGGCGTCTGCGCGCTCGGCACCGACGTAGCGGCGATCTGGGACGCCATGCGTGCCGGCCGCTCGGGCATCGGCCCGCTGACGACGGTTCCGCTGCATGATCTCAAGGTGAATACGGGCGCCGAGATAAAGACGTTGCCAGAGCACGGCATCGAGCATCGCCGGCTCGTCACCATGGACCGGTTCAGCCTGCTTGCGGTGATCGCCGCGCGTGAGGCCGCCGCACAGGCGGGCCTTGGCATCGACGAGAACAACACCCGACGCGTTGGTGCCGTCATTGGCGCGGGCGTTGCCGGCTGGGAAACCATCGAAGACAACTATCGGGGCATCCTGCTGGATGGCCGGCCGCGCGCCAACATATTCTCCGTGCCGCGCGCCATGACCGGCGCACCCGCTGGTCAGGTCAGCATGGATCTCGGGCTGCGCGGGCCTGTCTACGGCGTGAGTTCCGCATGTTCCACTGCCAATCACTCGATCAGCAGTGCCGTCGACCAGCTTTTGCTCGGCCGAGCCGATGTGATGCTGGCAGGCGGCACTGAAGCGCCGCTGGTCTGGGGCATCCTCAAGGGTTGGGAGGCGTTGCGGGTTCTTGCCAAGGAGACATGCAGGCCGTTTTCCGCCGATCGCGAAGGTCTGGTTATCGGCGAGGGCGCCGGCGTCGTCGTTCTGGAGACGCTCGACCACGCGCTGGCGCGTGGCGCGACCATTCTTGCAGAATACGCGGGTGCGGGCATGTCGGCCGACGCCACCGATATCGTCGCCCCCACTGTCGACGGGCCGACGAACGCGATCCGCAACTGCCTCGAGGACGCCGGGCTCGCGCCCGAAGACGTCGATTATGTCAACGCGCACGGCACCGGCACGAAGGCAAATGACCAGATAGAAACGCAGGCGATCCGTGGTGCCTTTGGGGCGGCGGCGGATCGGCTATCGGTCTCGTCCACCAAGTCCATGCATGGCCATTGCCTCGGGGCGACGGCCGCGATCGAACTGATCGCATGCGTCAAGGCGATCACCGACGGGGTCGTGCCGCCGACTGCAAATTATCGTGAAGCCGATCCGGCCTGCGACCTCGATGTGACGCCCAACGCGGCGCGGCAACGCGAGATACGCGCCGCAATCAGCAATTCTTTCGCGTTTGGAGGCACCAACGCGACTGTTGCCGTAAAGGCATACCGTCCCTGAAACAGTGTCAGGAAGCCGGTCCCGGTTGCCTTGTATCGGCAAGCCGGCTCGCTATCTAAAACCGGTTATCCTCTCCCGCCGCGTTCTGTGGCACCACCGTAACAGGGACGTTCCCATGACCGATCTTTCCGGCTTCCAGGTCGCCACGCGTTGGCCGGCCCGGGACATAGACAGGCTGCAGCTCTATTCTTTCCCCACGCCCAACGGCGTGAAAATCTCGATAGCGCTGGAGGAACTGGGCCTGCCCTATGAGGCTCACCTGATCGACATCACCAAGAACGAGACCTGGACGGACCACTTCCTGTCCCTCAACCCCAACGGCAAGATCCCGGCAATCGTCGATCCGGATGGGCCTGGTGGCAAGCCACTGGCCCTGTTCGAGTCCGGGGCGATCCTTCTTTATCTCGCCGAGAAGGCCGACAGGCTGATTCCGGCGGATTCGGCAGCCCGCTACGAGACGATCCAGTGGGTCTTCTTCCAGATGGCGGGGGTTGGGCCGATGTTCGGCCAGCTCGGCTTCTTCTACAAGTTTGCTGGCAAGGAGATCGAGGACAAGCGGCCGCTAGACCGCTACGCAAACGAGTCCAAGCGCCTGATGGGCGTTCTCGAAGGACGATTGAAGGGTCGCCAGTGGATCATGGGCGACGAATACACCATCGCTGACATCGCAACCTTCCCATGGGTGCGGACGCTGCGCGATTTCTATCAGGCGGATGACCTTATCGGGCTCAGTGATTTTCCCGAAACGATCGCGTGGCTGGATCGATGCCTGGCGCGACCGGCAAGCCAGAAGGGCCTCACCATACCCGCGCGGGGGTAGGCGACACGCTTCCAAAGAGGCCCGCGTCATGCGATAGGGAAGCCGCAATTCTCGGAGGCTTCCCAGACATGACCCTCGCAGGCTTCGTCACCTATGCTGGCGCGCTCGCCATAGCTGCCGCGATTCCCGGTCCCGGCGTCGTTGCCCTCGTCGCGCGGGCCCTCGGCTCCGGTTTCCGCTCGGCCATCTTCATGGCGTTCGGGTTGGTTCTTGGCGATCTGGTCTATCTGACGGCGGTGGTTCTGGGTCTCGCTCTCGTCGCCCAGACGTTCGGGACGGCCTTTCTCGTCATCAAGTGGGTTGGTGTTGCCTATCTCGCCTGGATGGCCTGGAACTTCTGGCGCACCGGCATAACCGCCGAAAAGGTCGATGCCGACCGTACCCGCGGCGGCATCTGGACCAGCGTGCTGAGCGGGCTGCTGGTCACGCTTGGCAATCCGAAGGTGATGGTGTTCTATCTGGCGATCACACCGACGATTATCGATATCGCTTCGATCACCCCGTCCGACTACGGCGTACTTATTGCAATCACCGCCATGGTTCTGCTCGTGGTCCTGATGCCTTACCTGGCGCTGGCCGCCAAGGCACGCTGGTTCCTGGCGACACCGCGCGCGCTCAAGGCGCTTAACCGCACGGCGGCAACCTTCATGGCTGGCGCCGCCGCGGCGATCGCTACGCGGTCGTAGTTGCATCGACGAGCGCGCGGCTTCTAGTATGAGGCCACGCAATGGGCAGCATCTCGGGAGGACCATGCCCGGTTTCCGTTTTCGCCGCGGCCTCGTCGCGATACTGGCGCTGGCGCTGATCGCGTCGGCCGCGTCGGCGGTATGGTTCATCTCGCTTGAGACCGGAAAGAGCCGTGCGCTGGCGGCTCTCGACGACGAGCTGCATGTGCTTGCACGCACCGTCGAGGGTGTGATCGAGCGCTTCCGCTACCTGCCCGCCGTGATTGCGCGAGACCGGCGCATTCTCGACGTGTTGGCCTCTCCCGAGCCAGCCACGATTGAGCGCGCCAACGCCTATCTTGAGGCAGTGCGAACCGATTCCGGCGCCGACGAACTCTACGTGATGAAGCTGGACGGTCTGGCAGTCGCCGCCAGCAACCATGCCGAGCCGACCAGCTTTGTCGGCGAGAACTATCAGTACCGCCCCTATTTCACCGACGCGCTCGCGCGCGGCGAGGGGCGCTATTATGCGGTCGGCGCGACGACGGGCATACCCGGCTATTTCCTGTCCTCCGTCATTCGCGACAACAGCCGGGTCGTCGGCGTTGCCATCGTCAAGGTCGACATGCGCAAGATCGAGGCGACGTGGACCGATGCCCGCTCGATCGTCGCGGTCACCGACGCTGACGGGGTCGTATTCCTTACCGGTCATGCGCCGTGGAAATACCGGCCGCTGCAGGCATTGAGCGAGGAAACCCTGTTCGACCTCGCCCGCACCCGCAAATATGGCAGTGCCGATCTCGCGGCGGCCAACCCGATCTTTTCCGATGCCGGCAGGCTCCCGGAAACGGCGCTTGTCGACGGCGAGGATGCGCGCCGCCTCGTTCTGCAGGTGGGCATAGACCCGGATGGATGGAGGCTGCTCGGGCTCGCAAGCCTCGCGCCGATCCGCGCCAACAGCCTGCTGCTGGCGCTGCTGACCGCGTTGGCCGGCCTGCTGATCGCCGGCGCCGGCCTTTATATGCGGCAGCGGCGCCAGCTCACGCGGGCGCGGCTGCATGCCCACGCCGAACTCGAACGGCGCGTGGTCGAGCGAACCGCCGAACTGAACAGGCAGGTGGAGGATCGCCGCCGCGCCGAAGCGGAGCTGCGTCAGGCGCAGGAATCCCTCATTCAAGCGGCCAAGCTGGCGGCACTGGGACGGATGTCGGCTGCGATTGTTCACGAAGTGAGCCAACCGCTCGCGGCGATGGAGAATACGCTCGCTTCGACCGGATTGCTGGCGTCGCGCGGTGACGCGGCCGCTGTCGCCGACAAGGTGCGCTCCGCGCGCGATCTGGTACGCCGTATCCAGCGAACCGTGAAACTGCTGAAATCCTTCGCGCGCAACGAGCCGGTCAGGCTCGAACCCGTGGATGTCGACAAGGCGATGGCCGTTGCGGTCGAGTTGGCCGCGGCGCGCGCAACCGAGCAGGGCGCGCAGGTCAAGCTGCGCAAATCGTCGTCGCCTCCGAGTGTTCTTGCCAACACCACACGGCTGGAACAGGTCATCCTCAATCTGGTTGTCAACGCGCTGGATGCGGTTAAGGAGAGGCCGGAGGGAGAGGTCGAGCTGTGGAGCGAGCACGACGGGCAGCGCGTGCGCCTATTCGTGCGCGACAATGGCATCGGCATACCGGAGCATCTGCGTGACCGCATCGCCGAGCCGGAGCCGTTCTTCACCACCAAGCTCACCGGCGAGGGGTTGGGGCTCGGCCTTTCCATATCGCGCGCGATCCTGGACGAGTTCGGTGGCGGGATGAATTTCGAAACGCGCGAGGAAGGTGGCTGCACCTTTCGCATAGACCTCCCCGTGATCAGCGAGAACCGGCTCCGCGAGGCCGCGGAATGAGTCGGGGCTTCGTGTTGCTCGTCGATGACGAGGAGAATGTGCGCGAATCCGCGCGGGAGTGGCTTGTCCTCAGCGGGTTCGATGTTGTGACCGCACCCAACGCCGAGGCCGCTTTGGCGGGGTTCAACGCGCGCGGCTGCGACGCGCTGATCACGGATGTCCGCATGCCTGGCATGGGCGGTCTCGCGCTGCTTGCGGAGGCACGACGCAGGGACGCCGCTCTGCCCGTCATCCTCCTTACCGGTCACGGCGATGTTCCCCTCGCGGTTGAGGCGATGCGTGGCGGCGCGCATGACTTTCTGGAAAAACCCTACGACGCCGACCATCTGGTCGCCGTGCTCGACCGCGCCGTCTCGCAACGCCGGCTGAACAGCGAGGTCGAGCGGCTGCGCGATGCGGTTGGCGCTTCCGCGTCGATCGAGACGCGCTTCATAGGCGATTCCGGCCCGGCCCGGGCGCTGCGCGCGCAGGTCGCGCAACTGGCATCGCTCGACGTCGATGTGCTCATCCATGGCGAAACGGGTACCGGCAAGGAGGTCGTGGCGCGCGCGCTGCATGATTTCGGCAAGCGCAGCGGCAGTCCCTTCGTCGCCCTCAATTGCGCCGCCATTCCCGAAAGCGTCTTTGAAAGCGAGGTATTCGGCCACGATCGCGGCGCGTTCACCGGAGCGGCCCAGAAACGCGTCGGTCGCATCGAGCACGCGAATGGCGGCACGGTTTTCCTCGATGAAGTCGAATCGATGCCGCTTGGCCTTCAGGCGAAGCTTTTGCGTGTGATACAGGAACGCGAGGTCGAACCGCTCGGCTCGAACCGGCACGTGCCGGTCGATGTCCGCTTCGTTGCCGCGACCAAGGCGGATTTGCGTGCGGAGAGCGACGCGGGGCGTTTTCGCGCCGACCTCTATTTCCGCCTTGCGACGGTCATCGTCACCATCCCGCCGCTGCGCCAGCGCCGCCAGGATGTGGCCTTGCTGTTCCGCCATTTCTGCATCGAGGCGGCAAACCGCCACGGCGTTGATCCGCGAGAGCCGGATGCGGGCCTGCTGACTGCTCTCGAGGATACCGACTGGCCGGGCAATGTGCGAGAGCTGCGCGCCGCCGCCGAGCGCTTTGCGCTCGGACTAACGCTGGATCCGGGGTCGGCGGTCGCGGGGCAGGCTAACCAGCCGTCGCTTGCAGAGCGCGTCGCGACCTACGAGGCGCGGCTCATTGCACAGATGCTGGCCGAAACCGGGGGCAATACGCAGGAGGCGAGCCGCCTGCTTGGAGTGCCGTTGCGAACGCTGAACGAAAAGATCCAGCGCCATGGGCTGAGGCCGTCGCGATCCTGAGACTTCGGCGGATTCTTGCCGCGCTTTCGTAGGGTCAGGCGGAATCCTGCCGCGACCAGCAGGAAGAAGCTCGCTGAGAGCCGGGAATTCCAAGGCTTTGGCGAAATGCTTGGAAATGGCACGCAGGATGCTAGGTTTCATCCGGGTGCGCGGCATCGGTGCCGTGTCACGACAGGAAGTCAGGGAGGACTTTGCACCATGAAACACGTCACCAGGAATCTGCTTGCCGCCGGCGCTGTCGCCGTGTCGCTGGGCTTCGGCGCGACCGCTGCCAAGGCGCAGGAATTCATCAACGTGCTGACCGGTGGCACGTCGGGGGTCTATTATCCGTTGGGCGTGGCGCTGGCGAAGATCTACAGCGACAACATGGACGGCGTGCAGACGCAGGTCCAGTCGACCAAGGCGTCGGTCGAAAACCTCAACCTGCTGCAGCAGGGCCGTGGCGAGATCGCGCTGGCGCTCGGCGACTCGGTTCAGAACGCCTGGGCGGGCAACACCGAAGCCGGCTTCCCCGGCAAGCTGGACAAGCTGCGCGCCATCGCCGCGATCTATCCGAACTACGTTCAGATCGTCGCCTCGCAGGAGTCCGGCATCACCGATCTTGAAGGGCTCAAGGGCAAGAGCCTGTCGGTGGGCGCGCCCGCGTCGGGCACCGAGCTTAACGCGCGCGCCATCTTCGAGGCGGCCGGCATGAGCTACGACGACCTCGGCAAGCTCGAATACCTGCCGTTCGCCGAATCCGTCGAACTCATCAAGAACCGCCAGCTCGACGCTACGCTTCAGTCTGCCGGCCTCGGCGTCGCCTCGATCAAGGATCTGGCGATCTCGCTGCCGACCACTGTCGTGGCGGTGCCGGCCGAGATCGCGGAAAGCATGGGCGCGCCATTCATCGCGGCGACGATACCTGCCGGCACGTATGAAGGCCAGGCCGAGGACGTGCCGACCGTGGCGATCACCAACATCCTCGTCACGCATGACGGTGTCACCGACGAGGTCGCCTATCAGATGACCAAGCTGCTGTTCGAGAACCTCGACGAGATGGTCGCCGCTCATTCGGCGGCCCGTGCGATCTCCGCGGAGAAGGGTCCGCAGGGCCTGCCGATCCCGCTGCATCCGGGCGCCGAGCGCTACTACAAGGAAGCTGGCCTCCTCTAGGCCTTCGCCTTCGGGGCGTGCAATCGGCCGGCGCGGTTTCGCGCCGGCCCGTTGCCCGCAGCAACGTGGCTATCCCTTTCGGAGCACGCGATGACCAATGCAGCATCCAGCCCGTCCAAGGCGGACGAGGCCGCGGCAGCCATTCACGATCCCACCCATGGCAGCTTTCCGCTGACCCGTGAAGGCAGGGTTCTGTTCTGGATCGCGGTAGCCTTCTCGCTCTACCAGATCGGTTCCGCAGCGCACATCATCAACCTGCCGAGCCAGGTGGTGCGCGCCTTCCATCTCGGCTTTCTGGTGCTGCTGACCTTCCCGCTGGTCGCGGCGATGACGGGCCGTGCGCTTCCTGTTCGCGCCGTGGCCTGGGCGCTGGGTGCCGCCGGCATGGCGGTCGCATTCTATCAGTGGTGGGAATACGTCCCACTGATCCAGCGGACGGGGTTTCCGCTCACGCGCGACATCGCCGTGGGCGTCGTCGCGCTGATCACCGTATTCATCGCCGCCTGGGTCATCATGGGACCGGCGCTGCCGATCATTTCGGGCCTGTTCCTCGCTTACTGCCTGTTCGGCCAATACCTGCCGCGACCGCTCAACCATCGCGGCTACGCCTTCGATCAGGTGATCGACCACATGGCGTTCGGCACCGAAGGCATCTACGGCATCCCGATCTACGTATCGGCGACCTATATCTTCCTTTTCATCCTGTTTGGCTCCTTCCTGGAGCGGGCGGGCATGATCAAGCTGTTTACCGACGTATCGCTGGGCTGGGTCGGTCATGCGCGCGGCGGCGCGGCCAAGGTCTCCGTCATCTCGTCCGGCATGATGGGCACCATCTCCGGCTCGGGCGTCGCAAACGTCGTGACAACCGGCCAGTTCACCATCCCATTGATGAAGCGCTTCGGCTACCGCCCCGCTTTTGCGGGCGGCGTGGAGGCGACGTCCTCGATGGGTGGGCAGATCATGCCGCCGGTCATGGGTGCGGTGGCCTTCATCATGGCCGAGACGCTGGGCATCGAATATTACGAGGTCGTCAAGGCGGCGATCATCCCCGCGATCCTGTACTTCGCCTCGGCCTTCTGGATGGTTCACCTGGAAGCGGGCAAGCGCGGGCTGATGGGCCTGCCTCGCTCCGAACTGCCTTCGCCGCTGCGCGCGCTCCGCGAGAGCTGGTATCTGATCCTGCCGCTGGCTGCACTCGTCTACCTGCTCTTTTCAGGCTACACGCCGCTCTTCGCCGGCACCGTCGGCCTGTCTTTGACAGTCCTGCTCATCCTCGGCACCACCGTTGCGCTCGGCCTGCCCAACACCGTGCTGCGCTACGTCTTCTGGATCGGCCTTGGCGTGGTTGCGGCAAGCTTCTTCCGCCTCGGCATCAATGTCATTCTGGCGGCTGTTGTGGCGCTGATCCTGGTGAACGTTTTCATAGCGGGCGGTCGCGACACGCTCGCGGCCTGCCGCGATTCCCTCGCCGAGGGCGCAAAGACTGCCCTGCCTGTTGGTGTCGCCTGCGCGGTCGTTGGTGTCATCATCGGTACCATGACGCTGACCGGCGTCGCCAACACCTTCGGTCAGTACATCGTATCGGTCGGCCAGACCTCGTTGTTCCTGTCGCTGGTCCTGACAATGATCACCTGTCTGATCCTCGGCATGGGCATCCCGACGATCCCCAACTACATCATCACCTCGACGATCGCCGGGCCGGCTCTGCTGGCGCTGGGCGTTCCGCTGATCGTCAGCCACATGTTCGTCTTCTATTTCGGCATACTGGCCGATCTGACGCCGCCCGTGGCGCTCGCCTGCTTCGCAGCAGCGCCCATTGCGCGCGAAAGCGGGCTGAAGATCGCCATGCAGGCGATCAAGATCGCCGCTGCCGGCTTCGTCATCCCGTTCATGGCCGTCTATACGCCGGCGCTGATGCTGCAGGACGGGGGTGCTCTCACCCAGTCGATCGGCTTCTGGCCCGCCGTGATCTACATCGTCTTCAAGACGGGCTTGTCGATCATGCTGTGGGGCGTCGCCGTCATCGGCTATCTGCGCGCCGATCTCGCGATATGGGAGCGCCTGCTTGCAGCCGCTGCCGCCTTCACGCTGATCGCCGCCCTGCCGGCAACGGATGAGATCGGCTTTGCGCTGGCGGCCGCGATGATCGGCCTGCACTGGTGGCGCACCCGCGAGCAGGTGCCGCCTGCGCGCGAGGCGGGCGAATAGGATGAGCGTGTGCATCGCCGCTGCCGGCAAGACGCTGATGCTGGCGGCGAGCCTGTTCACGCTCTCCTGGGAGCACTCGGTCGAGAAGATCGCATGGCAGGAGGACTGGCTGGCGACACCGGCCGGCCTTCACGCTTTGCAGGCACGCGTCAAGGGCTCGGGCGCCGGCATGGACCCGCCCGAGGGTTCGGTTCTTCATGATGGATGGTGGCGCTGGAAGCCCTCGATACCGCCGCTGCCGCGACTGGTGCTTGCCGCCTCGGGCGCAACGGCTTCGGGCTGGACGGTCTGTGCGGAGGGCCGGTGTGTCGAGGTGGGCGCTGACGCGGCGGAGCCGGTCGTCATCGAACCCTGCCGAAAGCCCTGACTTACTGGAAGCTGGCGTCGGGGTGCACGCCGCGGATGCGTGCGCAGGCGGGGCCGGGGCCGCGCATGTAATGGCGCTCCGGGCGGTAGCTCGGCATGAAGAATTCGCGCACCGAAACTGCGCGGCTGATGATGTGAGCCCAGACCGTCATGACCCGAATTTCCCGTCCTCTCGGATGTCCCTTCCGAATGGCATTGATTGTAGCGCAGACCCGTGAATAACCCGTGAACGCGTTGTTAATGGGTAGCTGTTTAGGGCGCGATCCGTGACGCAATTGCGAGTGATTCGCGGCCCTTTCGCGGCTGCGCGACGATTGCCTGCCCGTGTTGCATTTGCGCAACGCCCTTTCTCGCCGCCCCGCTGCCGAAAAATTATCCCGATTGGCCAGGCCCAAGCGGAACCGCCTCCGCGCTTCGACGTTGGAGAGGTGTCCGGACAGACACTGGCCCCGGCGTCAATCGAATGAACGCTGGGAGCCAGCCGCCCCTTAAAAAGAAGAAGCAAGAAAGGCTACGACGATGGGCATTTTTTCCAAGGACATCAAAACGATGGACGATCTCTTCGTCCACACGCTCCGCGACATCTACTATGCGGAAAAGCAGATACTGAAGAACCTTCCCAAGATGATCGACAAGGCGACGAGCGCCGAACTCCGCAAGGGCTTCGAGAAGCACATGGCTGAGACGGAAGGCCATGTCGAAAGGGTGGAGCAGGTGTTCAAGATGCATGGGGTCGAGGCCAAGGCGGTAAACTGCCCGGCTATCGATGGCATCCTGAAGGAAGCGGACGAAGTCGCTGGTGAGGTCGACGACGACCGCGTGCTCGACGCCGCGCTGATCGCCGCCGCTCAGGCCGTCGAGCACTATGAAATGACGCGCTACGGCACGCTTGTCGCCTGGGCGACGGAACTGGGACGCAACGACTGCGCCGCCGTCCTTCAGAAGAACCTCGACGAGGAAAAGGCAACTGACGAAAAGCTGACGAATTTGGCTGAGAGTCGGGTCAACCTCAAGGCTGCCGAGTAGACCCCAGGGTCCACGAGTAGTACGCCGCAGCCGGGTTCCCCTCGCCTGGCAGCCGGCTTTCCGGCCCGCCGCTTTCCCAAGCGGCGGGCCGATGCTTTTTCCGATTGAGCCGCCGGACTTCGCGGGTGCAGCCAAACATGTCTATGATGGGCGTCGATGCACCGACGATGGAGGATGAACATGGCGGCGGTTCCGCCCGTTTGCGATTTTGGCTGGAAGGGGATCGACGCGATCCTTCCCGGTGTGGATGGTAACGAGCATCAGCTTTCCGAGCATGTCGGCCCCGGCGGCCTCGTCGTGGCCTTCATCTGCAACCACTGCCCCTATGTGAAGGCGGTGATCGACCGCATCGTGCGCGATGCGCGAGACCTCAGCGCCCACGGCATCGGTTTCGTCGCGATCAACTCCAACGACGCCGACGCCTATCCGGAAGACTCATTCGAGAACATGAAGGCGTTCTCGCGCCAGCACGGCATGACCTTCCCCTACCTCCACGATGAGGACCAGTCGATTGCACGGGCCTATGGCGCCGCATGCACGCCGGACTTCTTCGGCTTCAATGCCGACATGCGCCTCCAGTATCGCGGCCGGCTAGATGCCTCGCGCCGCGAGCAGGGGCCGGCCGACCTTCGCCGCGATCTCTACGAGGCGATGGTCAAGATCGCGCAGACGGGCGAGGGACCGCGCGAGCAGGTCGCCTCTGTAGGCTGCTCGATCAAGTGGAAGGACGGCGGCGACTGGGCCTGAACCCGCAATGGCTCATCTGATAGCAGTTATCATCACGCCGGCCTGAGCTGTCTGGAACGGTCGATGTCTTGCCCGTGGCGCTTTGGCCCGCGGCACGAAGCGACGATGCTGCCATTGAAAACATGATGGCGGGACCGCCGCCGAAAGGGATCGGAAAACGCCATGGATGCCGCGGCGAACGCGAAGGCTCGGGCCGACATAGACGGCCGCTATGCCTGGACGAGGCTGCTCGTCTCGGTGCTGATCGCCACGATCGGCAGTGTCGGCATGTGGTCGGTCATCGTCGTCTTGCCGGCGGTCCAGGCGGAATTCGGCGTCGATCGTGGCGTCGCCTCGCTGCCCTACACCGCCACCATGATCGGCTTCGCCTTCGGCAACGTCATGATCGGCAGGTTCGTCGATCGGGCCGGCATCCTGCTGCCGATGATGGTTGCGGCCGGCTCGCTTCTTGCAGGTTACGTGCTGGCAGCCATCGCACCCTCCATCTGGCTGTTCGCGCTGCTGCAGGCACTGATCGGGTTCGGGGCCTCCGCCACCTTCGGCCCGCTCATCGCCGATCTCTCGCACTGGTTCGATCGTCGCCGCGGCGTGGCTGTCGCCGCCGCCGCAAGCGGCAACTATTTTGCCGGCGCGATCTGGCCGCTGGTGATGCAGTTTACGCTGCCCACCGAGGGCTGGCGTTTCACCTATATCGCGATCGGCATTGTCTGTGTGGTGACGATGGTGCCGCTGGCGCAGTTGCTGCGCCGCCGCGCGCCCTATGCCGAGCCGGAGTCAGTCGCTGCCACCGGCGTGGCGCATAAGCGCTCCATCGATCTCTCGCCGCGCGCGTTGCAATTGCTGCTGTGCCTTGCCGGCGTGGGCTGCTGCGTGGCGATGTCCATGCCGCAGGTTCACATCGTCGCCTACTGCGTCGACCTTGGCTACGGCGTCGCGCGCGGATCGGAGATGCTGTCGCTGATGCTGGTCGGTGGCATCGCGAGCCGGCTCGTCTCCGGTTTCCTGGCGGACTATATCGGCGGCGTGAAGACGCTGCTGATCGGCTCCGTGCTGCAATGCCTGGCGCTTTTCGCCTACGTGCCGTTCGACGGCCTGGTCTCGCTCTATATCGTGTCCATGGTCTTCGGCCTGTCGCAGGGCGGCATCGTGCCGAGCTACGCCATGATCGTGCGCGAATATCTGCCGGCACGCGAAGCCGGCCAGCGCGTTGGCGTTGTCATCATGGCGACGATCGCCGGCATGGCGCTGGGCGGCTGGCTTTCAGGCTGGATTTACGACCTCACCGGTTCCTACGCGGCCGCCTTCTGGAACGGGATCGGCTGGAACGTCATGAACATCTCGATCATGGTGCTGATCCTGCTCCGCAGCAGCCGACCGCGCCCGGTGCCGGCCTGACGGAATCTGATTGACACAAACGTTTCATTCCAGCTTTACTGCGTGACAAGCGTTTCGTAGGGTGGAAGCGTCGTGAGCCTTCAGGAGATTTGGCAGCGCATCGAATCCCGCTACGGCGCATTCTCGCCGCAGCTTCGCCGCGCCGCCCGTTTCGTCCGAGAGAACCCGCAGGATGTCGCCCTGCATTCGCTGCGCACCGTGTCGCGAGAGGCAGGCGTGTCACCGACATCGATGACCCGTCTGATGCAGGCGCTCGACTTCGACAATTGGGACGCGTTTCAGGCAGACCATCGCGCATGGCTCACCGCTGGCAGGCAGGGTGCGTTCTCGGATCGTGCCGACCGCGTCATCAGCGGATCGCGGGGGCCGGGCGCAGAAGACCTGCTGCTCGACGCGATGGCCGCGGCCGAGCGGAACAACGTTTCCCACGCGCTCGCCCCGCAGGCGCGACGCAGCCTTGTCCAGGCCGCCGACATGCTGGTCGCCGCGCCCGCTGTGGCAATCGCCGGCATCAGAAGCTGCTTCCCGGTCGCCTTCAGCCTGCACTATTCGCTGTCGCTGTTCATGCCGCATGTGAGGCTGATGACCGGCATCGGCAGCGCTCCGCTCGACGAGTTGCACCATCTGCGCGAGAACGATTGTCTGGTGGTGGTCTCGGTCGCGCCCTACAGCCGCGAGACCGTCGATGTTGCGCGCCATGCACGGAACTCGGGCGTTCGCGTCGTCGCCATTACCGACGGTCCGCTGAGCCCGATTGCCCGGCTAGCCGACGCCACGCTTGGTGCGGCTAATGAAAGCCCGGCCCACATCGCCTCGCCCATCGGGCCGATCGCTGCCGCCCAGGCGCTGGCCATTTTGGTGCTGGCGCGCGCCGGCGATGGCGCGCTGGATGCGTTGCGCCGCCGCGAGGCCACCTTCGAAGCCATCTCCGCCTATCTGCCAGAAGAGCCTAAGCCATGAGCGCGAACCACACCCGCATCCTGCATCGTGAACCGTCCCGCGACTTGCCCGTCGCGATGAGCGGCGATGGACCATTCGTCATCGACAGCGCGGGCAAGCGCTATCTGGACGCTTCCGGCGGCGCGGCCGTGTCCTGCCTCGGACACAGCGAGCGTCGCGTGATCGAGGCGATCAAGGCGCAGCTCGACCGCCTGCCCTACGCACACACCGGCTTCTTCACCAACGAGCCGGCGGAGGCGCTTGCCGATCATCTGATCGAACGCGCGCCGGAAGGGCTCGGCCATGTCTATTTCGTCTCGGGCGGCTCCGAGGCCAACGAGACGGCGATGAAGCTCGCGCGGCAATATTTCTTCGAACGCGGCGAGACCGGCCGGCGGCACTTCATCGCGCGCCGCCAGAGCTATCACGGCAACACCATTGCGGCGCTCTCGGTGGGTGGCAATGCGGGACGGCGCGCGATCTACGAGCCGATCCTTCTGCCGGCCAGCCATATCGCGCCCTGTTTCGAATACCGCCACCGTCGATCGGACGAGGCATCTGAGGAATACGGCATCCGCGCCGCCGACGAGCTGGAGGCCGAAATCCTCAGGCTCGGGCCGGAAACCGTTATCGCCTTCATTGCCGAAACGGTCGTGGGCGCGACCGCGGGAGCCGTGCCGCCGGCGCCGGGCTACTTTCGTCGAATCCGCGAGATATGCGACCGCTATGGCGTCCTTCTGATCCTTGATGAAGTCATGAGCGGCATGGGTCGCACCGGCACGCTCTACGGCTGCGAGCAGGACGGCATCGCGCCCGACATTCTCACCTGTGCAAAGGGGCTTGGAGCCGGCTATCAGCCCATCGGTGCGACGATCCTCTCGGAACGCATCTTCGATACGATCACGGGCGGCTCGGGGGCGTTCCAGCACGGCTTCACCTATATCGGCCATGCCACGGCAGCCGCCGGCGCTTTGGCCGTCCAGCGTGTCATCGAGGAAGACGGGCTCCTTGAAAACTGCCGCCTCATGGGCGCGAGACTGAAAGAGCGTCTCGGCGAGGCGTTCGCAAGCCATCCCCGTATCGGCGATATTCGCGGCCGTGGCCTGTTCATCGGCGTCGAACTGGTCGAAGATCGCGAGACGAAGAAGCCTTTTGATCCCGCCCTGCGCTTGCATGCGCGCATCAAGGCTGCCGCGATGGAGGAGGGATTGATGGTCTATCCGGCTGGGGGAACGGTCGACGGCAGGGCCGGCGATCATGTTCTGGTCGCCCCGCCATTCATCATCGGCGAGGGTCATGTCGGCATGATCGTCGAGAAGCTCCAGCGGGCAGTCGCTGCAGCGACCGCTGCGGCCGGAATCGCCGCCTGATGACCCATCCTTTCGCCATTGCCGTCGCGCCGAACGGGGCGCGGCGCACAAAAGCGGATCATCCGCGCCTGCCGATGACGGCGGACGAGATCGCGCGCGATGCGGCAGAGGCGCTGGCCGCCGGCGCGGCGATGATTCATCTACATGTGCGCGACAGCAACGGAGCGCACACGCTCGACGCGGCGCTTTATCGCGAGGCAGTCGCAGCCGTGCGCAAGGCCGTCGGGAACGATCTGGTCGTGCAGGTCACCACCGAAGCTGTCGGACGCTATACACCTGACGAGCAGGTTGCCGTCATCGACGCGTTGCAGCCGGAATCCGTATCGATCGCACTGCGCGAAATCCTGCCCGAGAACGGTGACGAGCGCCTGGCCACCTCGCTCTTCGAGCGTATGGAGAAAGCCGGCACACTGCATCAGATCATCATATACGAGGCGGCCGAACTGGCGCGCCTTGACGCGCTTGCCGGGCGCGGCGTGCTGCCGGATGGGCCGCTCGCAGTGCTCGCGGTGCTCGGCCGGTACACGGAGCAGGGCGCGACTGACGGTGAGCTCGCCGCGTTCCTTTCCAACGGCATCGATCGGCATCAGTGGATGCTGTGCGCCTTCGGGCCCCGCGAAACGGAATTCATGGCGCGCGCGGCGCGCGCAGGCGGCCACGCTCGTGTCGGTTTCGAGAACAATCTCTGGTTGCCCGATGGGTCATTGGCGTCGGATAACGCCGCAATCGTCGCTGCGACGGTGGCGAAGGCAGGAGATTGCGATCGTGGGGTTGCAAAGGCCGCGGATTTGCGCAGGCTTTGGCGAGTACCCGCATCGGCCGTCAGCGAGATTTCGGCAGCCTCCGGGTGACCGAACAACCGACCCTCGCGCACGGAGGGATCCGGGTTATATCAACCAACCCGCTAAGGGGAACGTGCAAGGAGCAAGGAGACGCAAATATGAAACCCAGAAACCTGATTGGCCTCGGCCTGGCGATGGCAATGGGCGGCTCGCTGGCCGCCGGTAGCGCCGTTGCGCAGGAGCAGCAGTTCATCTCCGTCGGCACCGGCGGCGTCACCGGCGTCTACTACCCGGTCGGCGGCGCGATCTGCCGCCTGATGAACCAGACCCGCCGCGAACACGGCATCCGCTGCTCGGTCGAATCGACCGGCGGTTCGGTCTTCAACGTCAACGCGATCAAGGGCGGCGACCTCGAGTTCGGCGTCGTGCAGTCGGACGTGCAGTACAACGCTTTCAACGGCGAGGCGAACTTTGCCGAGGGTGGCGCGCATGAAGACCTGCGTTCGGTGTTCTCGCTTCACGCCGAGCCGCTGACCGTCGTGGCACGCTCCGAAGCAGGCGTGGCCGGCTTCGACGACCTCAAGGGCAAGCGTGTCAACATCGGCAATCCCGGCTCCGGCCAGCGTGCGTTGATGGACCTGCTGATCGCAGAGAAGGGCTGGACCAACGCCGACTTCGCGCTCGCCGCCGAGCTGGCGCCGGCCGAACAGAGCTCCGCGCTCTGCGACAACAACATCGACGCCTTCGCCTACACGGTCGGCCATCCGGCGGGCGCTATCCAGGAAGCCACAACGACTTGCGACAGCGTGATCGTTCCGGTCGAGGGTGAGGCCGTCGAAAAGCTGGTCACGGACAATCCGTACTACTTCAAGGCTGTGATCCCCGGTGGCATGTATCGCGGCACCGACAATGACGTGAACACTTTCGGTGTCGGCGCCACGGTCGTGACCTCAGCCACCGTCGACGACGAGGTCGTCTATCAGTTCGTCAAAGCCGTCTTCGACGACTTCGACAACTTCAAGAGCCTGCATCCGGCGCTTGCCAACCTGACGCCGGAAGACATGGTCGGCCAGGGCAACTCCGCGCCGGTCCATCCGGGCGCCGAGAAGTACTACAAGGAGAAGGGCTGGCTCCAGTAAAACCAGAAATTCGGGGCGTCCGATTGCCGGGCGCCCCGTTTTCGATCAACATGGCCCATTAGGGCAATGTGCGCGTCAGGAGGGGACCCAGATGGCGAACGATCCGAAGACTGCCGGCAAGGCAACAACGGCCATGACCGACGACGAACTTCAGGATCTCGTGGCATCGAGTGATACCGGCGCGCGCAATCCGGTCGGCACGGCCGGTCTTGTGATCGCAGGCGTTGCGCTGTGCTGGTCGCTGTTCCAGCTTTACATCGCTTCGCCGCTGCCCTTCATGCTGTCTCGCATGACCGGTCTGCAACTCGTCTTCAACGACACGCAGACACGCTCCATCCACCTGGCATTCGGCGTGTTCCTCGCCTTCATGGCCTTTCCGGCCCTGTCCAGCAGTCCGCGCGACCGAATCCCGCTACTCGACTGGCTTCTGGGCATTCTGGCTGCGTTCTGCGCGCTCTACATCTTCATCTTCTACCGTGACCTCGCCCAGCGCCCAGGCCTGCCAATCACGCAGGACCTTGTTGCCGCCGGGCTCGGCATGGTTCTCCTGCTCGAGGCGACACGACGAGCCCTCGGCCCGCCGCTGGTGATCGTCGCACTGGTGTTCCTGGCCTATGTGTTCTTCGGTTCGTCGACCTTCGTGCCTGACATCATCCGCTGGGGTGGCGCATCGTTCGCGCGCGCCATGGACCAGATGTGGCTGTCGACCGGTGGCGTCTTCGGTGTTGCGCTGGGTGTTTCGACGGCCTTTGTTTTCCTGTTCGTGCTGTTCGGCTCCATGCTCGACCGCGCAGGCGCCGGCAACTTCTTCATCAAGCTCGCTTTCGCGCTGCTGGGGCACCTCAAGGGCGGCCCTGCCAAGGCGGCCGTGCTGGCCTCGATGATGACCGGCCTTATATCGGGCTCCTCGATCGCCAACGTGGTGACGACCGGCACCTTCACGATCCCGCTGATGAAGCGCGTGGGCTTCTCCGCCGAAAAGGCCGGGTCGGTCGAAGTCGCAAGTTCGGTCAACGGTCAGATCATGCCACCGGTCATGGGCGCCGCCGCGTTCCTGATGGTCGAATATGTCGGCATTTCCTACCTGCAGGTCATCAAGCACGCTTTCCTGCCGGCGGTGGTCTCTTACATCGCTTTGCTCTACCTCGTGCATCTCGAGGCGGTGAAGAACGACATGCCCTCGCTGCCCAAGCGGGTGCAGCACCCGGCCAGGATCGCACTGCTGCGTGCAGGTCTGGTGACCCTGTCGATCATCATCCTGGCAGGCGCGATCTACTACGCGATCAACATGGTGAAATGGCTTCTGCCGGCAATTTCCGCGCCGGTACTGCTGCTTGCCCTGCTGGCGGCCTATGTGTTGCTGATCTGGTATGCCGCCAAGCAGCCCGATCTGGAACTCGACGATCCCAATGCGCCCGTGGTGGAGCTGCCGATCGCGTCCGAGGTGATCAAGACGGGGCTGCATTATCTGCTGCCGCTGTTCGTGCTTGTCTGGTTCCTGATGATCGAGCGCCGTTCGCCTGGGCTGTCGGCCTTCTATGCGGTCATCCTGCTGATCATCATCATGCTCACCCAGAAGCCGCTGAAGGCCATGTTCAGGGGCATGCAAAGCGCTGAGACCAGCGCCGCGATGCGCGAAGGCTTCGACGATCTCATTGTCGGAATGATTTCCGGCGCGCGCAACATGATCGGCATCGCCTGTGCGACGGCGGCCGCCGGCATCATCGTCGGCACGGTCACGCTGACCGGCATCGGGCAGGTGATGGCGGAGTTCGTCGAATTTCTCTCCGGCGGCAACATCTTCCTGATCCTCGTCTTCACCGCGATTATCAGCCTCATCCTGGGCATGGGCCTGCCGACCACGGCGAATTACATCGTCGTCTCCTCGCTGATGGCGCCGGTGATCGTGGAGCTGGGCGCCGCCAACGGCGTCCTCATCCCGCTGATCGCGGCCCACATGTTCGTCTTCTATTTCGGCATCATGGCCGACGTCACGCCACCGGTGGGGCTTGCCTCCTTCGCGGCGGCGGCGGTTTCCGGTGGTGATCCCATCAAGACGGGCTTCACCGCGTTCTTCTATTCGCTGCGCACCGTGCTGTTGCCGTTCATCTTCGTCTTCAACACCGATCTGCTGCTGATAGACGTGAGCTGGGCCGGGGCGATCTGGGTGGTTATCCAGGCAACGCTTGCGATGCTGATATTTGCAGCCGCCACGCAGGGCTTCTTCATGGCCCGCTCACGCCTCTGGGAATCGGCAGCACTTCTGCTCGTCACGTTCATGCTGCTGCGGCCGGGCTTCTTCCTCGACCTCGTGCAGCCGCCCTACGAGCAGGTAGAGCCAACGCGCCTGTTCGAGGTGATGGAAGGTGAGCCCGACGGTGCGCAGGCCCGTCTCGTCATCACCGGTCCGGACTTCGACAATCCCGACACCCTGGTCGAGCGGACGATGGCGTTCGACCTCGGACCCCAGGGCGAAAGCGGCGAGGCTCGTTTCGAGAACGCCATGGGCATGAATGTCACCGTCCAGGATGACAAGGCGATCCTCGACGAGCCGATGGACATGAACAGCCTTGCCGGCCGCACCCTGTCGAACCTGGATTTCTACGATCCGGAACGTCCGGTTCAGATCACTGCCATCGAAGTGACCACCGAGCGGATGCCGCGCGAGATTTTCTACATTCCGGCGCTGCTGCTCTTCGGGCTGGTCGTCTTCACCCAGCGCCGCCGCGGCGGGACGCTGTTCGGCAATCCGAAGGCCGCGTAGGGAGGTGCGATCATGTACAAGAACATCCTGGTGTCGGTCGATCTTGGCGACGCCGAAAACGAAACGCGCACGATTGGCACCGCCGTCGATTATGCAAGGCTCTTCGGCGCGACGCTGCATGTGATGACGGTGGTGCCCGACTATGGCCTTTCCATCGTCGGCGGGTTCTTCCCGAAGGGGCACGAGCAGGAGGCGATCGACCACGCCAACAAGGCGTTACACGAGTTCACCGGCAAGCACGTGCCGGCCGAGGTCAAGCATCGCCATATCGTCGGTCACGGCTCGATCTATCGCCAAATCCTGCACTATGCAGGTGTGGTGAAGGCCGATCTGATCGTGCTCGCCGCGGGACGAGAGGGGCCTGAGGACTACCTGATCGGTCCGAACGCTGCCCGCGTCGTGCGCCATTCCAAAACATCGGTATTGGTCGTCCGCGATAACGGTTGACCATACGGGGAGCAGCCGAAAGGCACGGATTGACTGTGCGTGCCTGCGCGGCCAGAGTTGATCGCTGCGGCGCGGCGATCATTTGTTTTTCGCCGGTCCTGCACAGGTACCCATGAGCACAGTTCGCGATACCACATCATCCAGGCTCGACGATGCGGCCCGAGCCGGCTGGCTCTACTATGTTGCTGGCAACACGCAGGACCAGATTGCGACCAAGCTCGGCGTCTCGCGCCAGTCTGCGCAACGCCTTGTATCGCTGGCGGTTTCCGAGGGGCTGGTGAAGGTACGCATCGATCATCCGATTGCGAACTGCCTCGAACTGGCCTCCCGGTTACGCGAGCGGTTTGGGCTTGATCTTGTGGAGGTCGTGCCCAGCGACCCCGGATCGGCTTCGACAACGCTTGGCGTCGCGGAAGCCGCTTCCGCCGAGATCGAGAGGCGGCTGTCTTCACAGCAGCCGATCGTGATGGCGCTCGGCACCGGGCGCACGCTGAAGGCCGCCATCGAAAAGCTGCCTGCGATGGAATGCCAGCAGCACAAGGTCGTATCGCTGACCGGAAATATCGCGCCGGACGGTTCGGCTGCTTTCTACAATGTCGTCTTCACCATGGCCGACAAGGTCAAGTCGCGCTCTTTCCCGATGCCTCTGCCGGTCATCGCCTCGTCGCCGGAAGAGCGCGCCTTGCTGCACGGTCAGGAACTTATCCGCGCGACGATGACACTCGCCGCCCAGGCCGACGTTACCTTTGTCGGCGTTGGCGATCTCGGGCCGGAGGCGCCGCTCTACCAGGACGGTTTTATCTCCAAGGACGAGCTCGAGGCGTTGCGTAAGGCCGGCGCAGTCGCCGAGATCGTCGGCTGGGCGTTCGACAGCAAGGGCAGACCGGTGGAGGATGTCATCAACGACCGCGTGGCCTCGACACCGATCCCGTCGCGGGATTCCTCCGAGGTGATCGCGCTCGCCATGGGCGAGCGAAAGCTGCCCGGCATTTTCGCTGCGGTCAGCGGTCGGCTCGTCAACGGCCTGATTACCGATGAGCGCACGGCGTCCGCACTTCTTGCCATGTAGCGGCTAGATTCGACTTCGCGGATCGTGGCTGTCTATCAGGCCGATGTCTCTTTGCATGTGTTCCGTCAGATGGCGGATTTCTACCCTTCTCGTCTTCTTGCGCGTCAATCGAGACAGAATGGCATGCGCCAGGCCTGCCCGGTTTGACCTTGTGCGCTTGGGATGTCGCATCGGGGATTCTATTGTAACCATGAGGGGCTGCTTTCCTGAAATCCTGCTTATGCTTCAGTGTTTCAGATCGTCCCAAAAGGCGCTAAAATCCAACAAAACGTCTATCATCAGACATAAGGATTACTTATGTATCGTAACCTGCCGCCACTTTCTGCCGTGCGCGTTTTCGAGGCGGCGGCGCGTCACGGCAGCTTCACGCGCGCTGCCGACGAGCTCGGCATGACGCAGGCGGCGGTGAGCTATCAGATCAAGGCGCTTGAAGAGCGCGTTGGGGCGCCGCTCTTCCTGCGGCGGCCCCGTCAGGTCGAGCTGACGGAGACGGGACTTCGTCTCGCCGCAGCATCGACGCAGGCGCTCGACGTCCTCTCCGCAGCCTTCGGCACGATGCGTGACGATGTTGCGGGCAAGCTGACGATCAGCACCGTGCCCACGCTCGCCACCAACTGGCTGGCGCCGAGGCTGGGTCTGTTCCAGCTTGCCAATCCGTCGATCGCGGTCCGGCTGGAAACGTCGCCGCGCTACGTCGACTTCAGCCGGGAAGATGTGGATGTTGCGATCCGTGTCGGCACCGGCAACTGGCCCGGCCTTGTTGCTCATCCGTTGCTGCCGACGATTTTCACCCCGATGCTCAGTCCGGAGCTTGCAGCCTCGATCGGCGGCATCAACGAACCTGCCGATCTTCTGCGCCTACCGATCCTGACCCCGACCGATCCTTGGTGGGCACAGTGGCTGACGGCCGCGGGCGTCTCTCCGGAGGGACTGAAGGGCCGTCCACAGAACGAGATGGGCTCGCAGGCCAATGAGGCGCGCGCGGCGATCGCGGGTCAGGGCGTCGCGATTCTGACTCCCTTTTTCTTCACGAGCGAACTCGCTTCGGGCCGCCTCATTCAGCCTTTCGATCTCCTGTGGGAGGACAAGGCGTGTTTCTGGCTGGTCTATCCACAGGGGCGCCGCAACCTGCCGAAGATCAGCGCCTTCCGATCGTGGATCCTGGCAGAGGCTGCGGCGTCACAATCGGATTGAGGCAACCCCGCATCGAAGTGTCCGTCGCCTGAGATTCGATGCTGCGCCGCAGCATCGAATCCGGCTTGACTTTCGGCAAGCTAAACTGAATATTTGCCCAACAAACTAGCAATTGCTCATCATGGTTCTAGGGAGGATATCCATGAAACTGAGATCTGCGCTGCTCGGCGCATGCTCCGTCGTCGCCCTGTCGGGCTCCGCGCTCGCCGAGACGATCACCATCGCAACAGTCAACAACGGCGACATGATCCGCATGCAGCGGCTCGCCGAAGACTTCACGGCCAAGCATCCGGATATCGAGCTGCAGTGGGTGACGCTGGAGGAGAACGTTTTGCGTGAGCGGGTCACCACCGACATCGCCGCCAGCGGCGGGCAGTATGACGTGATGACCATCGGCAATTACGAGGTGCCGATCTGGGCAAAGCAGGGCTGGCTGCTCGAACTCAACGGCCTCGGTGACGACTACGACGTCGATGATCTTCTGCCCGCCATTCGCGGCGGCCTTTCCGTCGACGGCAAGCTCTATGCTGCGCCGTTCTACGGCGAGTCGGCGATGATCATGTACCGCACCGACCTGTTCGAGGGTTCCGGTCTTGAAATGCCGGAATCCCCGACCTGGGAATTCATCGGAGAGGCAGCGCGCAAGATCAAGGCGGACAACCCGGATGTGAACGGCATCTGCCTGCGCGGCAAGGCCGGCTGGGGCGAGAACATGGCGTTCATCACCGCCCTGGTGAACTCCTATGGCGGCCGCTGGTTTGATGAGAACTGGCAGCCCCAGTTCGACCAGCCGGAGTGGAAGGAAGCCTTCCAGTTCTACGTCGACCTGATGAACGAGGCCGGCCCGTCGGGTGCCTCGTCCAACGGCTTCAACGAGAACCTGACGCTCTTCCAGCAGGGCAAGTGCGCCATGTGGATGGACGCGACGGTCGCGGCATCCTTCGTCTCAAATCCGGAAGATTCCACCGTGGCCGACAAGGTCGGCTATGCGATCTTCCCCGATACCGGCAACGGCAATCACGGTCACTGGCTGTGGTCCTGGAACTTGGCGGTGCCGGCGAGCTCGGCCAAGGCCGACGCCGCGCAGACCTTCATCGCCTGGGCGACGAACAAGGCCTATACCGAGCTGGTTGCGGAGAAGGAGGGCTGGGCCAACGTTCCGCCCGGAACCCGCACCTCGCTCTACGAGAACGAGGCCTACAAGGAAGCCGCGCCCTTCGCGGAGCCAACCCTTGCTGCCATGAATGCCGCCGACATCACCAATCCGTCGGTGAAGCCGGTGCCCTACACAGGTGGCCAGTTCGTCGCGATCCCGGAATTCCAGGGGCTCGGCACGACGGTCGGCCAGCTCTTCTCGGCGGCTCTCGCCGGGCAGATGTCGGTCGATGACGCGCTGGCGCAGGCACAGAATGTCGCGACCCGCGAAATGACCCGCTCCGGCTACATCAAATAGGCTTCCTCCCGAAGCCTGGCCGTCCGGCTCCGGCCGGGCGGCCGCCCTTTCGGAAGATCATGCGTCCTTCGAGGCTCGCTGCGCTCGCACCTCAGGATGAGGACTGCCGTGCATCAGCCCCACAAGCGGTTGGCTCGATCAAACTACCTGCCTCATCCTGAGGTGCGAGCGCAGCGAGCCTCGAAGGACGCACTTTCCGGCAAATCTCGCCGGACGATACGGACCAGGAACCCAGCAAGGGACCCCTGCCATGGCTACGCGACAAACCAGAACGCTTGCCCGCCTGATGATGGCCCCCGCCGTCGTTCTGCTGCTGATCTGGATGATCGTGCCGCTGTCCATGACGATCTGGTACTCGTTCCAGAACTACAACATGCTGAACCCGGCCATGCGCGGCTTCGCCGGCTTCTTCAACTACGTCTACTTCTATACGGATCCGGCCTTCTATCAGGCGATCATCAACACGCTGTTCATTGTCGTCGGGGTGCTGTTCATCACCATCGTCGGCGGCATCGCTTTGGCGCTTCTGCTCGACCAGCCGATCTTCGGCCAGGGCATCGTGCGTATCCTCGTCATCTCCCCCTTCTTCGTGATGCCGCCGGTCGCGGCGCTCATCTGGAAGAACATGATCATGCACCCCGGCTACGGGGTGCTGGCAGATGTCTCGCGCTTCCTCGGTCTCCAGCCCGTCGACTGGTTCGCTCAGTATCCGCTCACGTCGGTCATCATCATCGTTGCGTGGCAATGGCTGCCGTTCGCGACCCTGATCCTGCTGACGGCCCTGCAGTCGCTCGACGAGGAGCAGAAGGAGGCCGCCGAAATGGACGGCGCCAACTTCGCCAACCGCTTCTGGTATCTGACGCTGCCGCACCTGGCGCGGGCGATCACGGTTGTGATCCTGATCCAGACGATCTTCCTGCTCGCCGTTTATGCCGAGATTCTCGTCACCACCAATGGCGGCCCCGGCTATGCCACGACAAACCTCGCCTTCCTGATCTACCGCACGGCGCTTCTGTCCTACGACGTCGGCGGCGCATCGGCCGGAGGCGTGATCGCGGTCGTCCTCGCCAACATCGTCGCCATCTTCCTGATGCGCGCCGTCGGCCGCAACCTCGATAGGTAAGGGAGAGACGATATGGCACGTGCAGTCTCCACACGCCGCAAATGGATCGCTACGGCAGCCGCCTGGGTGGTCGCCCTGGTGATCTTCTTTCCCATCTTCTACATGGTCGTCACCTCGCTGAAGACCGAGCCCGAGGCGATCGCCGGCATCAGCCTTATCCCCTCCGGCACCTTCGAGAACTATGTCGAGGTCCAGACCCAGCGCGACTATTTCAAGCCGTTCCTGAATTCGGTGATCATATCGTTGGGCTCGACGCTGATCGCGCTGCTGATCGCCATCCCGGCCGCATGGTCGATGGCATTCTCGCCGACGCGTCGGACCAAGGACATCCTCATGTGGATGCTTTCGACCAAGATGATGCCGGCCGTCGGCGTGCTCGTGCCGATGTTCCTCATCTTTCGCGATACCGGCCTGCTCGACACGAGGATCGGCCTGACAGTCGTCCTCACGCTCATCAACCTGCCGATCGTTGTGTGGATGCTCTACACCTATTTCCGCGAAATCCCCGGCGAGATTCTCGAGGCCGCGCGCATGGATGGCGCGACGCTGATGGGCGAGATCGTCTATGTGCTGACGCCGATGGCGGTGCCAGGCATCGCGTCCACCATGCTGCTCAACATCATTCTCGCCTGGAACGAGGCGTTCTGGTCGATCCGTCTTTCGGCGGCGAACGCAGCCCCGCTGACAGCGTTCATCGCCTCTTTCTCCAGCCCTCAGGGCCTCTTCTGGGCCAAGCTTTCGGCAGCGTCCACGCTCGCCATCGCGCCGATCCTCATCATGGGTTGGTTCTCGCAGCGCCAGCTCGTGCGCGGGCTCACCTTCGGCGCCGTCAAATAAGGTTTCGGGAGGAAGCCATGGGCAACATCACGCTCAAGAACGTGCACAAGGCTTTCGGGGCGACAGTCATCATCCCCGACATCGACCTTGAAATTTCGGACGGCGAGTTCGTCGTCTTCGTCGGCCCGTCGGGGTGTGGCAAGTCCACGCTGCTGCGGCTGATCGCGGGTCTGGAAGACACCACCTCCGGCACCATCCTGATCGACGGCGCCGACATGACGGGCGAGGCACCCGCCAAGCGCGGTCTGGCGATGGTTTTCCAGTCCTATGCGCTCTATCCGCATATGAGCGTCTACAACAACATCGCCTTCCCCCTGAAGATGGCAAAGGCCGACAAGGAAACCATCGACGCCAAGGTGCGGGCAGCGGCCCAGACGCTGAACCTCACCGCCTATCTCGAACGGCGCCCGGGCCAGCTTTCAGGGGGCCAGCGCCAGCGTGTCGCCATCGGCCGCGCCATCGTGCGCCAGCCCTCGGCCTTCCTGTTCGACGAGCCGCTGTCGAACCTGGACGCCGCCCTGCGCGGGACGATGCGGCTGGAAATCAGCGAACTGCACCAGCAGCTTAGGACGACCATGATCTACGTCACCCACGATCAGGTCGAGGCGATGACGATGGCCGACAAGATCGTGGTGCTGAATGCGGGCAACATCGAGCAGGTCGGCTCGCCCCTCGACCTCTATCGTTCGCCCCGAAATCTCTTCGTGGCAGGGTTTATCGGATCGCCGCGCATGAACTTCGTCACCGGCGATGAAGCTGCCAGGCACGACGCGGCGACCATCGGCGTGCGGCCCGAACATATCAGGCTGTCGACCACCGAGGGTGCCTGGAAAGGGGTGGTCGGCGTCGCCGAGCATCTGGGTTCGGACACGTTCCTTCACATTCAGGCCGAAGGCATCGGCCAGGTCACGGCGCGCGCGGATGGCGAGTTCACCGTGCACCACGGCGATGAAGTCTGGCTCACGCCAGAGCAGACGAAGATTCATCGTTTCGACGCGGACGGGCACGCGATCTGATGGGGCGTCTGGCCGGCAAATCGGCATTGATCACGGGCTCGGCGCGCGGCATCGGCCGCGCCTTCGCCGAAGCCTATGCCGGCGAGGGCGCGACAGTCGCCATCGCCGATATCGATCTCGACAGGGCCAGTGAGACCGCGCGTCAGATCGGCGACGCTGCCTACGCGCTCCAGCTCGATGTAACCCGTCAAAGCTCCATCGACGAGGCGGTCAAGGCTGCCGAAGAACATGCCGGCGGCATCAATATTCTCGTCAACAATGCTGCCCTGTTCGACATGGCGCCGATCGTCGATATCACCCGCGAGAGCTACGATCGCCTGTTTGCCGTCAATGTCGCCGGCGCGCTGTTCACCATGCAGACCGTCGCCCGGTCGATGATCGCGCGCGGAAAGGGCGGCAAGATCATCAACATGGCCAGCCAGGCAGGGCGTCGCGGCGAGGCGTTGGTCGGCGTCTATTGCGCCAGCAAGGCCGCGATCATCTCGCTCACCCAATCCGCGGGCCTCGATCTCATCCGGCACGGCATCAACGTCAACGCGATCGCGCCGGGTGTCGTGGAAGGCGAGCATTGGGAGCATGTCGACTCCCTGTTTGCGAAACACGAGGGTCTGGCTCCGGGCGAAAAGAAGAAGCAGGTCGGCGCGGCCGTTCCCTATGGCCGCATGGGCACCGCGCAGGATCTCGTCGGAATGGCGATCTTTCTGGCGACGAAGGAAGCCGACTACGTGGTCGCCCAGACCTACAATGTCGACGGCGGCAACTGGATGAGCTGAGATGGCAACGACACTTTCCCTCGCCACGCTCGACCGCCTGCCCGAAGGCATCGCGCGCCCGCAATATCAGCGCGAGGCGCTTTCACCGGGCATTCTGCATTTCGGTGTCGGCAATTTTCATCGCGCGCATCAGGTCGCCTATCTGGACGACCTTTTCAACGCGGGACGGGGGCACGACTGGGCGATCGTGGGTGCCGGCGTGCTGGAAGCGGAGCGGACGGGCAGGCAGAAGCTTGCCGCGCAGGATTTCCTGTCGACGCTGGTCGAGCAGGATGCCGGACATATGAGCGCAAGGGTAACCGGCGCGATGATCGACTTTGTCGAGCCTGGCGACGCGCAGGCGACAATTGAGCGGCTGGCCGACCCGGCAATCCGTATCGTCTCGCTGACCATAACCGAGGGGGGCTACTTCATTGATCCCGCGTCGGGGCGGTTTGACGCGGCGCATCCCGCGATCGTTGCCGATGCGCGCGACATTGCTGCCTCGCGTACGGTGTTCGGCATGATCGTTGCCGGCCTGATGAGGAGGCGGTCGGCTGGCATCGCGCCCTTCACCGTCATGTCGTGCGACAACATCCCAGGCAATGGCCACGTCACCGAAGACGCGGTCGCCGGTCTTGCCTCGCTGGTCGATCCGGACTTGGCGCAATGGGTGAAGGAGAACGTTGCATTCCCCAATGCCATGGTCGATCGCATCACGCCGGCCACCAGCGACCGAGAGCGCGAGATCCTCGCGCGCGAATTCGGTGTCACCGACGCCTGGCCCGTTTTCTGCGAACCGTTTCGGCAATGGGTGCTGGAGGACAGGTTTTCAGCCGGCCGGCCTCCGCTGGAAGAGGTCGGCGTGACGCTTGTCGACGATGTCGCGCCGTGGGAACTGATGAAAATCCGCATGCTCAACGGCGGCCATGCGGCAATCGCCTATCCAGCCGCGTTGATGGACATTCATTTCGTGCACGAGGCGATGGAGGAACCGCTGATCCGCGGTTTCCTCGAAAAGCTGGAGCGGGAGGAGATCATTCCGGTCGTGCCGCCGGTGCCGGATACCAAGCTCGAGGATTATCTGGCGCTGATAGAGCGGCGTTTCGCCAATCCGAAGATCGGCGACACCATTGCGCGGCTGTGTCAGGATGGCTCGAACCGCCAGCCGAAATTCATCTTGCCGTCGGCTGCCGACCGGTTGAAGGCTGGCGGCGGCGTGAAAGGCCTGTCCCTGGTCTCGGCGCTGTGGTGCCGCTACTGCACGGGGACCAGTGACTCAGGCCGGACCATCGAGCCGAATGACGCGAGTGCGGAGCGCCTCAAACAGGCGGCCCTTCAGGCCCGGCAGTCGCCGCAGGCCTTTCTGGCGCTTTCCGACATTTTCGGCGATATGGGCAATGTGCCTGCCTTCGCGGACGCTTTTTCCCGCAACCTCAATGCCGTGTGGGAGCAGGGGGCGAGGGGCGCATTGAAATCCTATCTCGCCGGCAAGCTCCGACCGGCCTTGCCGGAGGCGAATAAATATCCATGAAACGCGAGACCGAACTGGTCATCTTCGATTGCGACGGCGTTCTGGTCGACAGCGAGCCGATCTCGATCGCGGTGCTCCGCGACGTGATCGCAAGCGCCGGCTGCGACATCGACGAGGCAACCGCCTACCGGCTGTTCCTCGGCCGCTCGATGACGACGATCGGCGAGACGCTGGTGCTGCGCTACGGCCTGCGCTTCACCGAAGAGCACCTGGAAGAGACGCGCCGGTTGATGTCGGCGCGGTTCCGCGCCGAACTCAAGGCGATCCACGGAATACGCGAAACGCTGCTGGCGCTTCCGCACCGGCGCTGCGTGGCTTCTTCCAGCCGACCGGAGCGCATTCGATTGTCGCTGGAGGTCGCGGGCATTCTGGACCTGCTGGAGCCGGCCATCTACAGTGCGACCATGGTCAAGCGCGGAAAGCCTGCTCCGGATCTCTTTTTGCATGCCGCCAGCCAGATGGCGGCAGACCCGGCCGCTTGCATCGTCATCGAGGACAGCCCTGCCGGCATCGAGGCGGCGAAAGCCGCGGGCATGCGGGTTTTTGCGTTTGCCGGCGGCTCCCATGCCGGACCGGGCCGCCTGCGTGAAGCCTTTGAAACGCTCGGGCCCGATCTGGTTTTCGATGACATGCGGAGCCTGCCCGCGCTTCTCGCGGAGGCGTCGCTTCCGTGAGCGAGCCGCTGGTTTGCGCCGTCGATGTCGGAACGGGCAGCGCGCGGGCCGGCGTGCTTGATAGCACCGGGCGGCTGCTCGGGCGCGGCGAGCATCCAATACTGATGAATCGGCCCAGCGCTGACCATGCCGAACACGATTCGGAAGACATCTGGTCGGCGGTGTGTGCGGCAGTGCGCGCCGCATTGTCCGTTTCCGGCGCGGCACCGGAATCGATCGTCGGCATCGGCTTCGATGCTACCTGTTCACTCGTGGCGCGCGACACGGGCGGGCGCCAACTGACGCTGTCGTCGACCGGTGAGGCAAGGTGGGACACGATCGTCTGGCTCGATCACCGCGCCATCGCGGAAGCCGACGAATGCACCGCCACCGGCCATGCCGTCCTCGACCATGCCGGCGGCGTGATGTCACCGGAGATGCAGGCGCCCAAGCTGATGTGGGTCAAGCGCCATCTGCCCGAAAGCTGGCAGGTCGCCGGGCATTTCTTCGACCTCGCGGACTTCCTGACCTACCGCGCCAGCGGATCGCTGGCGCGGTCGCAATGCACGCTGGCTTGCAAATGGACGTTCCTGGCGCATGCCGAGCCGGGCTGGCAGCGCGATTTTTTCGATGCCGTCGGCCTGCCCGAGCTGCCGTCGCATGGCGGCTTGCCGGATCGGACGGTCCCCGTCGGAGCCGACCTCGGTGCGCTCACGGAGGCGGCGGCCCGCGAACTCGGCTTGACGACAAGCTGCCGGGTCGCGGCCGGCATGATCGACGCCTATGCCGGCGCGCTAGGCGTCATCGGAGGCTTCGCTGCCGATGACGACGAGCTCGAGCGCCACATGGCACTGATTGCGGGCACGTCGAGCTGTGTCATGGCGATGTCCAGGGATCGCCGGTCCTTTGCAGGGGCCTGGGGCCCTTATTGGGGCGTGACGTTGCCGGATTTCTGGATGATCGAGGGCGGCCAGTCGGCCACGGGCGCGCTGCTCGATCACGTCATCCGATGGCATGGCGCGGGCGGCGAGCCCGATGCCGCCATGCACCGGCGCATCGGAGAGCGTATTGCCGTGCTGCGGGCCGAGCAGGGAGATGGTTTTGCCGGCCGGCTGCATGTCCTGCCGGACTTCCATGGCAACCGCTCGCCGCTCGCGGACCCGCATGCGGTCGGCGTGATCTCCGGCCTGACGCTGGACTCATCCTTTGACAGCCTCGCGAAGCTCTACTGGCGCACCTGCGTGGCGATCGCGCTCGGCGTCCGCCATATCCTCGAAACGCTGAATGACGGCGGCTTCGTCATCGACACGCTGCACGTCACCGGCGGGCATACGCGCAACCCGATCCTGATGGAGCTTTATTCGGATGCCACCGGCTGCCGAGTCGTCGAGCCCCTTGGCGACGATGCCGTGCTGACCGGTTCCGGCATGGCAGCGGCCGCCGCCGCCGGGCTCTACCCCTCGCTCGCGCAGGCCTGCGCCGGCATGCGGCAGCAAGGTCGCGAGCGCCGGCCCAACGCCGCCGCGCACGCCCGCTTCGACCGCGACTACCGGGTGTTCCTCGAAATGCACCGGCAGAGGAAGGCGCTGGAGCGGATGGAGTGAGCCTCAGAAAGCCTTGAAGGTCAGCGTGGTCAGCGAGCGGACGATACCGGGTACGTTGGCGACGTTGTCGTTGATGAACTTGCCGATATCCACGCCCTCATCGATGTAGATCTTCATCAGCAGGTCGTAGTCGCCGCTGGTCGAATAAAGCTCGGACGCGACCTCGCGCTTGAACAATTCGTCGGCGACCTCGTAAGTCCTGCCCGGCGAAACCTGAAGCTGTACGAAAACCGCTCTCATCAAAATACTCCGGAATGTTGGTGCGTCCTTCGAGGCTCCCCTTCGACAAGCTCAGGGTCGCACCTCAGGATGAGGGAAGTGGTTTGTCGAACTCCGGCATAGCGGGCTCGATGCACACCCTCCCTCATCCTGAGGTGCGAGCGGAGCGAGCCTCGAAGGACGCACTCTCTTTTTAGCCAGACTCGTGTCTGGCCGTCAGCCTGTCAACAACGTTCGCGTCAGCGCATGGTCCGGGTCTGCCAGTCCGTCGATGACGTTGAAATGGTGCCGGTCGGGCTCCTCGACCGTCAGCGTTTCCGCGCCGAGTCCGGTCCACGCATTGGCGAGCAGCGCATTCTGGCGCACGAATTCGGAGCGCTCGGCCGCGCCTACCCAGCAGGCGATCCGCGCGCCCGCCATCGGCTCCAGCAGCGCCGGGCTTTCGCCGTCCGCTTCCTCCCGGTCGATCTTCAGCGTCTCGTTCATGGCCGTCGCCATCATCGGTCTCAGATCGTGCACGCCGGAGATCGAAACGGTGTTGACTATGCGCGACCGCACGACATCCGGCAGCGGCGAGTTGGCGCAGATCATCCGGCTGACGAGATGGCCGCCGGCGGAATGACCGGTGAGGCGGATCGGACCGGCCACCATGCCGGCCGCGGCCTCGACGGCCGAGCCGATCTCCCCGACGATGCCGGCGATGCGGATGTCCGGGCAGAGCGTATAGGAGGGCATGGCGACGGCGTGGCCGTGCGCAAGGGGACCTGCGGCCAGATGCGACCAGAAGCTCCTGTCGAGCCGCAGCCAGAAACCGCCATGGACGAAAACGACGAGACCTTTGGCATCGCCCTGCGGCATGAACAGGTCGAACCGGTTGCGGGGCGCATCGCCATAGGCAATCCCCAGTCGAGCGCGCCCGTCCGTGGCAAGCCGGTCGCGGAACGCCTTTGCCGGCTCGACCCAAGCCTGCGGCCAGCGATCGCCCTGCGGGATATTGGCGCCATTGGCGTATGCGTCGTCCCAGTCCGTGATGCGGTGATAGATCATGTGGTTCACGCTCTCCCTGCGCCATTCCTTCGCCTGCCGGCTTCATACTGTCCAGTGCGCAAAATATTTCAACCTTGAAATTTTAGGCTTGAAGCATGCCGGGATCGGTGCCATGCTCCCTGAAAATAAAAGAACGGGGAACGTGACGGATGAAGGTTGCAGTGCTCGGCGGTGGCCCCGCCGGCCTATACTTTGCCATCTCGATGAAGCTGCGCGACGCCGCGCACGACGTCACCGTGTTCGAGCGCAACCGGGCTGATGACACCTTTGGCTGGGGCGTCGTTCTGTCGGACGAGACGCTCGATAATCTTGCCGCCAACGACCCCAAGAGCGCTGCCACGATCCGCGAACATTTCGCCTACTGGGACGACATCGCCGTCATTCACAAGGGCGTACGGACGCTGTCTACCGGACACGGTTTCTGCGGCATCGGCCGCATGCGGTTGCTTCTGCTGCTGCAGGAACGCGCACGCGAGCTCGGCGTCGATCTTCGCTTCCAGACGGAAGTGGGTGACCGCGCAGAACTGATGGCCGAGTACGATCTGGTGATCGCCGCCGACGGGCTCAATTCGAGGACGCGAACGGAATTCGCCGAGCATTTCCGTCCGGACATCGATACCCGCAAATGCAAGTTCGTCTGGCTCGGCACCCGCCAGAAATTCGACGACGCTTTCACCTTCATTTTCGAGAAGACGAAGCATGGCTGGGTGTGGGCGCATGCCTATCAGTTCGATCCGGATACGGCGACCTTCATCGTCGAATGCTCGCAGGAGACGTGGGAGAAGTTCGGCTTTGGCGACATGAGCCAGCAGGAGTCGATCGCCGTCTGCGAGGAGATTTTCAGGGATCACCTCGACGGTCACGCGCTGATGACCAACGCCAACCACATTCGCGGATCAGCCTGGATCAGTTTCCCGCGCGTGCTGTGCGAGCGCTGGTCGTATCGCAACCTCGCGCTGATGGGCGATGCGGCTGCGACCGCGCACTTCTCGATCGGTTCCGGCACCAAGCTTGCGCTGGAGTCTGCCATCGCCATGGCCGATTATCTGCATTCCGAACCGACGCTCGAAGCCGCCTTCGCCAAATACGAGGAGGCGCGCCGGCTGGAAGTGCTACGGCTGCAATCGGCGGCGCGCAACTCGATGGAATGGTTCGAGGAGGTCGAGCGCTATCTCGATCTCGACCCCGTGCAGTTCAACTATTCGCTGCTGACGCGCTCGCAGCGCATAAGCCACGAAAACCTGCGGCTGCGCGACGCCGAATGGCTGGGCAGCGCCGAGGCGTGGTTCCAGCGGCAGGCGGGTGCCGCCGCCAACGAGAACCGCGCGCCGATGTTCGCACCCTACAGGCTGCGCGGCATGGAGCTGCAGAACCGCATCGTCGTGTCGCCGATGGCGCAATACAAGGCCATGGATGGCTGCCCCACCGACTGGCATTTCGTCCATTATTGCGAGCGCGCCAAGGGTGGTGCGGGACTGGTCTATATCGAGATGACCTGCGTCTCGCCGGAAGGACGCATCACCCCCGGCTGCCCCGGCTTCTACGCGCCGGAGCACGAGGCTGCGTGGAAACGCATCGTCGATTTTGTGCATGCCGAGACGCAGGCCAAGATCTGCGCACAGATCGGGCATTCCGGCGCCAAGGGCTCGACCCAGCTCGGCTGGGAAGAAATGGACGCGCCGCTCGCGCAAGACAATTGGCCGCTGCTTGCCGCATCGGCTGTGCCATGGTCGCCGCAAAACCAGACGCCCAGGGCGATGGACCGCGCCGACATGGATGTGGTGCGCGACCAGTTCGTGGCGGCAGCCGAAATGACGGAGCGCTGCGGCTTCGACATGCTCGAACTGCATATGGCCCATGGCTATCTGCTGTCTTCCTTCATCTCGCCGCTGACCAACCTGCGTGATGACGACTATGGCGGCAGCCTCGAAAACCGAATGCGCTATCCGCTCGAGGTCTTCCATGCGGTGCGGGCCGTGTGGCCGGAGGACAAGCCGATCTCCGTGCGCATCTCGGCCAATGACTGGGTGGGCGAGGAAGGCATCACGCCGGCCGAGGCGGTGGAGATCGCGCGGCTGCTGCAGGCCGCCGGCGTCGACATCTGCGACGTCTCTGCGGGCCAGACCTCGAAGCGCGCGCGCCCGGTCTATGGCCGCATGTTCCAGACGCCATTCTCGGATCGCATTCGCAACGAGACGGGCATGGCGACGATGGCGGTCGGCAACATCTACGAGCCCGACCACGTCAACTCGATCCTGATGGCGGGCCGCGCCGACTTGGTGTGCCTGGCACGGCCGCATCTGGCCGACCCGTACTGGACGCTTCACGCCGCAGCCCAACTGGGCGACCGTGGCGTGGTGTGGCCCGACCCCTACCTGCCGGGCCGCGACCAGCTCTATCGCCTTGCCGAACGGCAGGAACAGATGACGGGGAAAGTGTGATGACGATGGCATGGAAGCACGCGCTCGTCACAGGCGGCTCGTCGGGCATCGGTCGCGCGATCGCTTTGTCGCTGGCCGGGGCGGGCGTCGCCGTGACCATCTGCGGGCGCCGCGAAAGCGAGCTGGCCAAGGTCGCCGACAAGGCAGACAACATCCACGCGATTGTCGCCGACGTGACCGACGAGGATTCGGTCCGGGCGCTCTATGCGCAGGCGGAAGCCGCACGCGGTCCCTTCGACATCGTCGTGGCCAATGCCGGCATCGCTTCCAGCGCGCCCGCGCATCGCACGACGCTCGAGGACTGGAACCGCATCGTCAACGTCAATCTCACCGGCGCATTCCTGACCGTGCGTCCGGCGCTTGCCGGCATGGCCGAGCGCGGGCGCGGGCGCATCGTCTTCATCGCGTCGGTCGCCGGCCTGCGCGGCTCTGCCTATGTCGCGCCCTATGTGGCCTCCAAGCACGGCGTGGTCGGCCTCACCCGCTCGCTTGCCGCCGAATTGCTCAAGACCGGCGTCACCGTCAATGCCATCTGCCCCGGCTATGTCGAGACCGAGATGCTGGAGCAATCGATCCGCCGCGTCATGGACAAGACCGGCCGCAGCGAAGAAGAAGCGCGGCGCGGTTTTGCGGAGATCAATCCCAACCACCGGCTGATCAAGCCGGAGGAGGTGGCCGCCGCCGCCATGTGGCTCGTCAGCGATGCGGCCATCTCGGTGACTGGCCAGGCGATTCCGATCTCGGGAGGCGGATGACGATGGACGCATCCCCAGAGACGCTGGAAAAACCCGCTGCCAACAAGGAGCGGCTGCGCCTTTGGATCCGGCTGCTGCGCGCCGCGCGGGTCGTCGAGGGTGAATTGCGCGAGCGGCTGAAGCGCGAGTTCGACACCACGCTGCCGCGTTTCGACGTGATGTCGGCGCTCTATCGCCAGCCCGAAGGCATGCTGATGAGCGACCTGTCGCGGTTTCTGCTGGTTTCGAACGGCAACGTGACCGGCATCGTCGACCGGCTGGTGACCGACGGGTTCGTCGTGCGCGCCAACCGCGACGGCGACCGGCGCACATCGATCGCGAGGCTCACGGAAGCTGGCTCGGCGCGGTTTGCGGCGATGGCTGAGGCCCACGAGATATGGATCGCCGAGCTTCTGGGCGAGGTGAGCGAGGAGGATGCTCGGCGGCTTTCGGTCATGCTGAAAGCCTTCCGCAGCAATTGGGAGAACGAACATTGAGCCAGATGGCGGGCCTGAAGCCGAAGCATTTTCTCTGGAGTGTCGAGAACCGGGTCGCGACCGTGCGGCTCGACAGGCCCGAGCGCAAGAACCCGCTGACTTTTGAAAGCTACGCCGAGCTGCGCGACACTTTCCGCGACCTCGTCTATGCCGACGATGTCGATGTCGTCTGCTTTCTCCCCAATGGCGGCAATTTCTGCTCGGGCGGCGATGTGCACGACATTATCGGTCCGCTGGTCGACATGGACATGAAGGGCCTGCTCGCCTTCACGCGTATGACCGGCGACCTCGTCAAGGCGATGATCAATTGCGGCAAGCCGATCGTCTCGGCAGTCGACGGCGTGGCCGTGGGGGCTGGCGCCATCATTACCATGGCCTCCGACATCAGGCTGGCGACGCCGGAGGCGAAGACCGCGTTTCTCTTCACCCGCGTAGGCCTCGCGGGCTGCGACATGGGCGCCTGCGCCATGCTCCCGCGCATCATCGGCCAGGGCCGCGCTGCCGAATTGCTTTATACCGGCCGTACGATGAGCGCGGACGAAGGCGAGCGCTGGGGCTATTACAACCGGCTCGTCGCCGCCTCCGATCTGGAAGCCGAGGCGCTCAAGCTTGCCGGCCAACTGGCCGCGGGCCCGACCTTCGCGCATGGCATCACCAAGACCCAGCTCAACCAGGAGTGGTCGATGGGCTTGGACCAGGCAATCGAGGCGGAAGCGCAGGCGCAGGCGATATGCATGCAGACGCGCGACTTCGAACGCGCCTACCGCGCCTTCGTCGCGAAAGAACGTCCGGTATTCGAGGGGGATTGATGGCCGACCGTTCCTTCCTTTCCTGGCCCTTCTTCGAGGACCGCCATCGCGAGCATGCCGAACGGCTGGAAGCGTGGTGCACGTCCAACCTGCCGGTCGACCATTCGGATGTCGACGTGGCCTGCCGTCGGCTCGTTGCAGCACTTGGCGACGCCGGCTTTCTCAGGCCGAGCGGGATCGATCCCGCCGACCCGCAGCCGCTCGACGTGCGTACGCTCTGCATCACCCGAGAGACGCTTGCCCGGCATGACGGCCTCGCCGATTTCGCCTTCGCCATGCAGGGACTCGGCACGGGGGCGATCAGCCTGTTCGGCACGCCGGAGCAGCGCCAATCGCTGGAGAAGACGCGCGCCGGCAAGGCGATCTCCGCGTTTGCGCTGTCCGAGCCGCGCTCCGGTTCCGATGTCGCGAACATGGAGATGACGGCGACGCGGGACGGCGGCGATTACGTGCTCTCCGGCGAAAAGACCTGGATTTCCAACGGCGGCATTGCCGATCTCTATTGTGTCTTCGCCCGTACCGGCGAAGCGCCGGGCGCGAAGGGCATCTCCGCTTTTGTGGTGCCGGCCGATACGCCCGGCCTGACGGTTGCCGAGCGGCTGGAGGTGATCGCGCCGCACCCGCTGGCGCGTCTGTCTTTCGATGAGGTGCGGGTCCCCGCATCGGCAATGATCGGAAAGCCTGGGGACGGCTTCAGGATCGCCATGTCGGTGCTGGATGTCTTCCGCTCGACCGTCGGGGCCGCGGCGCTGGGCTTTGCCCGCCGTGCGCTTGATGAAACGGTTAGGCGCGTCGGCAACCGCGAGCTCTTCGGCGCGCCGCTCTTCGACCTGCAGATGGTGCAGGGTCATGTGGCCGACATGGCGCTCGATGTCGATGCGGCCGCGCTGCTCGTCTATCGTGCGGCCTGGACCAAGGATGCGGGTGCCGCACGCGTCACGCGCGAGGCGGCGATGGCCAAGCTCTACGCCACCGACCGCGCGCAGGCCGTGATCGACAAGGCGGTGCAGATACATGGGGGCGACGGTGTGCGCAGGGGACACATCGTCGAGAGCCTCTACAGGGAAATCCGCGCATTGCGCATCTATGAGGGCGCATCAGACGTCCAGAAGGTGGTGATCGCGCGGCAGACAATGGGAGCAGCGTCATGAGCCTCGGGCCCAGCGGTCACGTCGACACCTTCAGTCGCGACAACCTTCCGCCTCTCGACCAGTGGCCGGACCTGCCGCAGCAGGGTTTCGACTATCCGGATTACCTCAACTGCGCGGTCGAGCTCACCGATCGTCTGGTCGAGAAGGGGTACGGGGACCGCACGGCGCTCATCGGCAACGGCCGGCGCCGGACCTACAAGGAGCTTTCGGACTGGACCAACAGGCTGGCGCGCGCGCTCGTTGAGAATTACGGCGTCAAGCCCGGCAACCGTATCCTGATCCGTTCGCCCAACAATCCTGCGATGGTCGCCTGCTGGCTGGCGGCGACAAAGGCCGGCGCGGTGGTGGTCAACACCATGCCGATGCTGCGCGCCGGCGAACTCGCCAAGATCGTCGACAAGGCGGAGATCGCAGTCGCGCTCTGCGACACGCGCATCAAGGACGAGCTTGTCGCCTGCGCCAAGGACAGCCGTTTCCTCAAGCAGGTGGTGGGTTTCGACGGCACCGCCAATCACGATGCGGAACTCGACCGCGCAGCACTCGACAAGCCGGTCACCTTCGAGGCGGTGAAAACCGGTCGCGACGACGTTGCGTTGCTCGGTTTCACGTCGGGCACTACGGGCGTGCCCAAGGCGACCATGCATTTCCATCGCGATATTCTCATCATCGCCGATGCCTACGCACGCGAAGTGCTGAACGTGACGCCGGACGACGTATTCGTCGGCTCGCCGCCGCTGGCCTTCACCTTCGGTCTCGGCGGGCTGGCGGTTTTTCCGTTGCGGTTCGGGGCTGCCGCGACGCTGCTGGAAAGCGCGACGCCGCCGAACATGGTCGAGATCATCGAGACCTACAAAGCGACGATCTCATTCACAGCACCGACCGCCTATCGCGCAATGATGAAGGCGATGGACGAGGGCGCGGATCTGTCGTCGCTGCGCATCGCCGTATCGGCGGGCGAGACGCTGCCTGCCCCGGTTTACGAGGAGTGGGTTGCCAAGACCGGCAAGCCCATCCTCGACGGTATAGGTGCGACCGAGATGCTGCACATCTTCATTTCCAACCGGCTGGACGATCGCGCGCCCGGCGTGACCGGCAGGCCGGTGACCGGCTACGAGGCGAAGATCGTCGACGGCGACATGAAGGAACTGCCACGCGGCACGATCGGCCGGCTTGCCGTTCGCGGACCGACCGGCTGCCGCTATCTCGCTGACGAGCGGCAGATGGTTTATGTGCGCGACGGCTGGAACCTCACCGGCGATTCCTTCGTGCAGGACGAGAACGGCCGCTTCCGGTTCGCAGCGCGCTCCGATGACATGATCCTGTCCGCCGGCTACAACATCGCCGGGCCGGAGGTCGAGGCCGCGCTGCTGGGGCATGCGTTCGTTGCTGAATGCGCCGTCATAGGCGCGCCGGACGAGGAGCGGGGGCAGGTCGTCGAGGCCTATGTCGTGCTCGTTGATGGAGCTGCGGCCGACGGCAGTACGATCCGCACGCTGCAGGACCACGTCAAGGCGACGATCGCGCCCTACAAATACCCACGCTCGGTGAAGTTCGTGACCGCACTGCCGAAGACGCAGACCGGCAAGATCCAGCGCTTCCGCCTGCGCGAAGGAGGCGTCGCGTGACCGACGACGACGCTAGGACCACGCCGCCGGACGGCGCGGAAACAGACTTTCGCGGCCGTATGTCCTACGCCGACTATCTGCACCTGGAAAAAATCCTCGACGCGCAGGAGACCCTCTCCGCCTCGCCCGACGAGTTGTTGTTCATTATCCAGCATCAGACATCCGAACTGTGGATGAAGCTTGCCATCCACGAGATTTCCTCGGCGATGGAGGCGATCCGGCGTGACGATCTTCAGCCGGCTTTCAAGATGCTGACGCGCGTTGCCCGCATCTTCGAGCAGCTCAACAGCGCGTGGGACGTCCTGCGCACGATGACGCCGTCTGAATATACGCGGTTTCGCGGAGACCTCGGCCAGTCGTCCGGCTTCCAGTCGTGGCAGTACCGGGCCATTGAATTCCTTGCCGGCAACCGGAACGCGGCCATGCTCAAGCCGCACGACCATCGGCCGGAAATCCTGACGCGGCTCCAATCCATTCTTGCGCGGCCAAGCCTCTACGACGAGGCGATTGCCTTGCTTGCCCGCAACGGCTTCAACATCGGCGGTGATGCGAAACGGACGGACTGGCGCGCCACGCGACAGCCGGACGATGCGGTCAAGGCTGCCTGGCAGGCCATCTACCAGGCGCCGGAAACCCATTGGGCGCTCTACGAGCTGGCCGAGAAGCTGGTCGATTTCGAGGATTATTTCCGTCGCTGGCGGTTCAATCACGTCACGACGGTGGAACGCATCATCGGCCTCAAGCGGGGCACGGGCGGCACCGCCGGCGTCTCCTATCTCCGGCGCATGCTGGAGGTCGAGCTTTTCCCTGAACTCTGGACCGTGAGGACGGAGCTTTGATGCGGTGGCCGCAAGGCCCAACAAAATGAAGGAGACGGGCTGGCCAACGCCCGCGGATTTTTCCAACGTAGGGAACCCAGAGGGGTTCCAGGTAACAACGGGAGTAGAACTATGAAGAAAGTGATTGCAGCGGGCCTTGCCGCGCTTGCCATGAGTGTGTCGGGCGCGGCCTTCGCCGAGCCGGTCAAGATCGGAATGATCACCACGCTTTCGGGCGGCGGTGCTGGCCTCGGCATCGATGCCCGCGACGGCTTCATGCTCGCGCTCAAGAATGCCGGCGACGCGGCATCCGAGATCGAGGTCGTGACCGAGGATGACGGCCAGAAGCCCGAGCTCGCCGTGCAGATCGCCGACAAGATGATCCAGTCGGACCAGGTCGACATTTTGACCGGCATCATCTGGTCGAACCTTGCCATGGCCGTCGTGCCGAGCGCCGTGGCGCAGGGCAAGTTCTACCTCTCTGTCAACGCGGGGCCCTCGCCGCTTGCCGGGTCGCAGTGCAACGAGAATTATTTCAACGTCGCCTACCAGAACGACAACTTCCACGAGGCGATGGGCCAGTATGCAAACCAGGACTACCAGAAGACCTTTATCCTTGCGCCGAACTATCCGGCCGGTACCGACGCGCTGACCGGCTTCAAGCGCTTCTACAAGGGCGAGTTGACGGGCGAGGTCTACACCCAGCTCGGTCAGACCGACTACGCAGCCGAGATCGCGCAAATCCGCGCTTCCGGCGCCGACTCCGTCTTCATGTTCCTTCCGGGCGGCATGGGCATCGCCTTTACCAAGCAGTACGCGCAGTCGGGCGTCGACATCCCGCTGATGGGTCCCGGCTTCTCGTTCAGCCAGGATGTGCTGGGCGCGATCGGTGACGCGGCCCTCGGCGTCAAGAACTCCGGTTCTTGGGCGAAGGATCTCGACAACGAGGCGAATGCAAAGTTCGTCGAAACCTTCCAGGCCGAATACGGCCGCCTGCCGTCCGTCTATGCCGCACAGGCATACGACACGGCGAACCTTATCGTCGCTGCGGCGGGCAAGGCGAGTGTCAAGGACGCGGATGCGTTCCGGGCCGCGCTGAAGGAAGCCGACTTCGACAGCGTCCGTGGCAAGTTCTCCTTCAACACCAACAACCATCCGATACAGGACATCTACGTTCGCGAAGTTATCAAGGAAGGTGACGTGCTGACGAACAAGATCGTCTCGACTGCCTTCACCGATCACAAGGACGCCTACGCGGCCGAGTGCTCGTTGCAGTAGGTCCATCGCTTAGCGGCAGGCACCTTCTCCCCGCCTGCGGGGAGAAGGTGCCGGCAGGCGGATGAGGGGGGCGGGGACTTGTTAAGATCATCGTGCCGCCCCTCCTTCAACCCTCTCTCCACGAACGGGGAAAGGGGACAACAATGCCGCACCCATCAGACAGCGAAGCAACAGGCCTGACCCGGACATTCCACCCGTGCAAACCGCTCTCTTCATCGAACAGATTCTCAACGGGCTGCAGCTGGGCGTGATGCTGTTCCTCATGGCCGCCGGGCTGACGCTGATCTTCGGCGTCATGGGGCTGATCAACCTTGCCCACGGGTCACTCTATATGGTCGGCGCGTTCGCCTGTGCCGCGGTCGCGGGCGCGACCGGCTCGTTCTGGCTGGGGCTCGCGGCCAGCCTCGCTGCGGCTGCGGCTGCTGGCGCGCTGGTCGAAATCCTCGTCATCAGGCGGCTGTACGAACGCGACCATCTCGACCAGGTTCTGGCGACCTTTGCCCTCATTCTTATCTTCTCCGAAGGCACGCGCTGGCTCTTCGGCTCCTTCCCGCTCTATCTGGACATCCCGCCGCTGTTGCAGGGAACCGTCCCGATTCCCGGCGGCTCGCGCTATCAGCTCTACCGGCTGGCGATCATTAGCGTCGGCGTCGCGGTCGCGGTCGGCCTGTTCCTCCTGATCTCGCGCACCCGGTTGGGCATGCGCATCCGCGCCGGAGAGTCCGACCGTGAGATGATCGGCGCGCTGGGCGTCGACATTCGCACGCTCTATACGGTTGTGTTCGCGCTGGGCGCGGCACTTGCCGGGCTTGCCGGCGCAATGGTCGGCGCGCTGCAATCCGTGCAGGTCGGCATGGGCGAGCCGGTGCTGATCCTCGCCTTCGTGGTGATCGTCATCGGCGGCATCGGCTCGATCAAGGGCGCCCTTGTGGGAGCATTGTTGGTCGGTCTCACAGATACAATGGGGCGCATCCTGCTGCCGCAGCTTTTCGGTGTGTTCATGGACCCGTCGCGGGCGGGCCTCGTCGGCGGCGCGGTCGCGTCGATGCTGATCTACATTGTCATGGCCGTCATTCTTGCGGTGCGCCCGCGGGGCCTCTTTGCGGCGAAGGGGTAAGGCGATGACGATCTCACGCGAAACGGCGATCAACGTGGTTCTGGCCTTGCTGCTGCTGGCCGTGCCTTTCATCGCCATGCAGCTCGGCAAGCCGTTCTACGTCACGCTTGCGACCCGCATGGCAATCCTTGGCCTCGCGGCCATCGGTCTCAACATTGCGCTGGGCCTGGGCGGCCTGGTGTCGTTTGGCCACGCGGCCTTCTTCGGCATCGGCGGCTATGCGGCCGGCATCCTGGCCAGCCATGCCTTTTCCGGCCAGCCGCTCGATTTCGGACTGTTCGCGGTGCCGGGCAGCAAGCTGATGCCCGTGATATGGGCGGTCGCCATCGTGGCGGGCGGGCTGCTTGCGGCGGCGATCGGTTCCATCAGCCTGCGTACGTCGGGCGTCTATTTCATCATGATCACGCTCGCCTTCGCACAGATGACCTATTATTTTGCGATCTCATGGCCCGCCTATGGCGGCGAAGACGGGCTGTCGATCACGATCCGCAACACGTTTCCGGGCGTCAACACGCTCGTGCCTCAAAACTATTTCCTGATCTGTTATGCGTTGCTGGTGGTCGGCCTCGTGCTGTTTGCCCTGCTGCGCGACTCGCGTTTCGGAGCGGCGCTGCAGGCCTCGCGGCAGAACGAGGTGCGTGTCGCTTCCGTCGGCATTGCGCCCTTCCGCATCAAGCTCGTCGCTTTCGTTATTTCGGGCATGATCACCGGGCTGGCGGGGGCGCTCTATGCCGATCTCAACCGCTTCGTCAGCCCGTCGATGCTGTCCTGGCACATGTCGGGCGAATTCATCGTGCTCATCATCCTTGGCGGTGTCGGCCGGCTGTGCGGCCCGCTCGCAGGCGCGATGCTGTTCGTCATGTTAGAATACATCCTCGGCGGCCTGACCGAACGCTGGCAGTTCTTCCTCGGGCTCTTGCTGCTTGGTGTCGTTCTCTTTGCGCGTGGTGGGCTGATCGGATTGCTTGCGGGGAGGGCGCGTCATGGCTGAAGCCGTTCTTGCCATCCGCGATCTCTGCAAGTCTTTCGGGGCGTTGCGAGCAACGGAGAATGTCAGCATTGATCTCGTTCCGGGCGAAATTCACGCCCTGATCGGCCCCAATGGAGCCGGGAAGTCGACGCTCATCCACCAGATCGCCGGCACGCTGAAACCGGACAGCGGCGAGATCGAGTTTCTAGGAAAGCCTGTCAGCCATATCGGCGCGGCAGAGCGCGCCCGCATGGGCCTGGGGCGTTCGTTCCAGGTGTCCTCGCTGGCGCCCGAATTCTCGGCGCTGCGCAATGTCATGCTTGCCGTTCAGTCGCGGCAGGGAACATCCTTCCGCTTCTTCAAGCCGGTGATGCGCGATGCGGCTCTGGTCGAGCCCGCGATGGAGGCGCTGGAACGCGCCGGCCTGAAGGACCGGGCCCGCGTGCCGGCCGCCGAGCTTTCGCACGGCGAGCGGCGCCAACTCGAGATCGCCATCGCGCTCGCGCTCGGGTCGCGGGCCTTCCTGCTCGACGAACCGATGGCCGGCATGGGCCCGGAGGGGTCGAAGACCCTGACAAGTTTCCTCGACGGGCTGCGCCGCGAGGCGCCGATCCTGCTGGTCGAGCACGACATGGACGCCGTGTTCGCGCTGGCCGACCGCATCTCGGTGCTGGTCTATGGCCGCGTCATCGCAACCGGCACGGTCGAGGAGATACGCAGCGATCCGGAGGTCCGCCGCGCCTATCTGGGAGGTGCCGAATGAAGCTGCTCGAGATTGCCGGGCTGGAGACCTTCTACGGCGCGAGCCAGGCGCTGTTCGGCGTCGACCTGGACGTTGCCGAGGGCGAGGTCGTGGCGCTGATGGGCCGCAATGGCATGGGCAAGACCACGACCATCCGCTCGATACTCGCAATGACCCCGGCGCGTGCCGGCAAGGTGCGGCTTGGCGGGCGCGAGATACAGGCCATGCGACCCCATCGGATCGCCCGGCTGGGCATCGGTCTGGTGCCGGAAGGCCGGCGCTGCTTCCCCAACCTGACGGTCGCGGAGAACCTGCTGGCCGCAGCCCGCTCGGGCCGCTGGAACCTCGCCGAGATCAACCGGCTGTTTCCGCGCCTGGAAGAGCGCCGCGACCAGATGGCGCGCACACTCTCGGGAGGCGAGCAGCAGATGCTGGCGATCGGCCGCGCGCTGATGACCAACCCGCGCCTGCTGATCCTGGACGAGGCGACCGAAGGCCTCGCGCCCGTGATCCGCAATGACATCTGGGCCGTGATCCGCGTGCTGAAAGCGGAAGGACAGTCGATCCTCATCGTCGACAAAACGCTCTCCGAACTGCTGCCCTCGGCCGATCGCTGCGTGGTGCTGGAAAAGGGCGCCACGGTCTGGAGCGGCCGTCCGGGCGAACTCACGCCATCGCTTCAGGACCGCTATCTCGGCGTTTGACGCCGCAACGAAGAACAGGCGGCAAGCGCCTGTCTATCGGAGGATTATACCGATGACCGACATACAAACCCCGCACCAGCTTCTCCATCCAGCATCCTGGAAGAAGGCTGTGGGTTATGCCAACGGACTGATGACGGAAGGCCGTACCGTCTGGATGGGCGGCCAGATCGGCTGGACCGGCGATCAGGTCTTCGAGGCGAAGGACCTTGTCGGCCAGACGCGGCAGACGCTGGAAAACATCGTGGCGATCCTCGGCGAAGCCGGTGGCCGACCGGAACACATCGTCCGCATGACCTGGTATGTCACCGACAAGCAGGATTATCTCGCCAACCTGAAGGGTATCGGCGAAGCCTACAGGGCCGTCATGGGGCGGCATTTCCCGGCGATGACCATGGTTCAGGTGGTGGCCCTGATCGAGGACGAGGCCAAGGTCGAGATCGAAGCGACGGCTGTCCTTCCTTAGGGGGCGTCGTGTCGTTCGCGCGTGCCTTGCACCACATCATTGTGCAGCGCTTCCGTCATGGCTGCCATGCGGAAGGAGCAGGTTGACGCATCGATTGGCTGGCGTTCATCATTGCCGCCAGAACAAAAAACCCACATCGATGGAAACGCCTCATGTCCAAAGCGGAAATCGGCCTGATCGGCCTCGGTGTCATGGGCTCGAACCTCGCGCTCAATATTGCCGAAAAAGGCTATCCCATAGCCGTCTACAACCGCACCTCCACTCGTACCGGTGCCTTCTTCGAGAATGCCGGGGACCTGCGGGGCAACATCGTGCCCTGTGCCTCCCTCGAGGAACTCGTCGCGCAGATCAAGCCGCCGCGCCCCATCATTCTCATGGTGCAGGCCGGCAAGGCGGTCGACGAGCAGATCGAGGGCCTGCGCGACCTGCTGGCACAGGGCGACATCATCATCGACGCCGGCAATGCCAATTTCCGCGACACGATGCGGCGCTTCGCCGAGCTTGAAGGTTCGGGCCTGACATTCATCGGCATGGGTGTTTCGGGTGGCGAGGAAGGCGCGCGTCACGGCCCGTCCATCATGGTCGGGGGCAAGGAAGACGCCTACAAGCGGGTCGAATCCGTCCTCACCGCCATCGCCGCCCGCTACGAGGGTGAGCCGTGTTGCGCCTGGCTGGGCGAAGGCGGAGCCGGGCATTTCGTCAAGACCATCCACAACGGCATCGAATATGCCGACATGCAGATGATCGCCGAGATTTACGGCATCCTGCGCGACGGCTTCGGCATGGAAGCCAAAGAGATCGGCGCGATCTTCGCGCGCTGGAACGAGGGGAGGTTGAACTCCTATCTGGTGGAGATCACGGCCGCCGTGCTGGAAGCTGCCGACCCCGTTTCAGGCAAACCCATGGTCGACATGATCCTCGACCGGGCGGGCCAGAAGGGTACAGGCCGCTGGTCGGCGGTAGAGGCGCAGATGATGGGGGTGCCGGCGACCGCGATCGAATCGGCCGTCGCCGCGCGCAGCCTGTCTGCCGAAAAGGAGCTACGCGAGGCTGCAGCCAGCGCCTACGGCGGCGCTGCCGAGCCGGCGGGGCGCGCTCCGGACAAGGCCTTCATCGACGATCTCGAACTCGCCCTGTTTGCCGGCAAGATCGCGGCCTACGCCCAGGGTTTCGCCGTGATGGCGGAGGCGTCGTCGGAGTTCAAATGGAACCTTCCGATGCCGGCGATCGCGCGCATCTGGCGCGCCGGCTGCATCATCCGCTCGCAATTCCTTGGAACGCTGGCGCGCTCCTTCGAAGCCGATACGAAGGCGGAAAACCTCCTGCTGATCGGCGATTTCGTGGAGATGATGAACGAGGCGCAGCCGTCACTCCGCCGTGTGGTTTCGCACGCGGCACTTGGGGGACTGCCCGCGCCCGCGCTTTCGGCAGCATTGGGCTATTTCGATGCGTTCAGGCAGGCGCGTGGAACCGCCAATCTCATCCAGGCCCAGCGCGACTATTTCGGAGCCCACGGCTTCGAGCGCGTCGACGTCGAGGGTGAACACCATGGACCGTGGGGATCCGGCGCGGCGAGTTAAGGGCTGAGGTCAGGATCTGGGGGCTTCGACGCCATCGGGTACGGCAAGCGTCTGCAATGATGCCGGCACTGCGCCGTCGATGCTCGCCCTGACAGCGCGGGCCAGTTCGCGACCGGCAAGGCGGAAATCCTCGTTCACCACCAGTATCTGCGGGCGGAACATCTGCACCAGTGGCGTCGATTGCTTGGTGACGATGTCGATGTCGCGGCCTAGCTGCAGCCCGCATTCCTCGATGGCTGCGACAAGTGCGAAGGCGCCTGCACCGCTGCCCGAGACGAGACCGTCAGGTGGCGTGCTGCGTCGTAGAAGCGCCGTCGCGGCTGCCTTGATCTGTTCGACGGGCATGTCCACCCAGGCATCGCGAAACGGGATTGCAGCGCAGCCCTGTTCTTCGATACCTTCGGCGAAGCCGTCGCTCATGTGGCGATAGTAGGTCAGCTTCGGCGACGGCGCGAGCAGGGCAAGCCGGCGTCGGCCCTTCGCCACCAGAGCTCGCACGGCCTGCATGGCGAAGGCATGGTTGTCGAAATCATGCCACGGGTGTTCGATCCCCGTATGCGTGCGCCCGTGAGTGGCGAACGGAAATCCGTGTTCCGTCAGGTAGCGCACGCGCGGATCGTTGGGTTCGGTCTGCGAAATGATGACGCCGTCGGCGGAATGGGTCTCCACAACGTAGCGGATCGGATCCATCGGATCGTTACGGCTGGAATAGGGCGTCAGGATAAGGTGATAGGACGATGAGGCCAGCTCTTCCGACACGCCGTAGATGATGTCGGAAATGAAGCCCATCAGTTGTTCGTCGGTATTGAGGACAAGCGAGATCACGTTGGTCTTGCCGGTGCGCAGGCGAACGCCCGCGCGGTTGGGGCGATAACCGACCTGGCGCGCGACGAGCTGGACGCGCTTCTTCGTCTCCTCGCCGATGTCGGGTGCGTCCTTCAGGGCGCGCGAAACCGTGGTGACGCCGAGCCCGGTCATGAAGGCGATCGTCTTGAGGGTGGGCCGGCCGCCGGCCGCCACCTCGTTCTGTCCGTTCCTGCGCTGATCGTTCATACGTCGCTGCCCGTTGACCCGGCGCACGGCCTATCGCATTCGCCCAAGCCGCACCAGTCCCGAGCTGAAAATGGAAACTGTAACGTTACAGTTTTTGAGGAGAGTTGCACGGGAAATCTGCCGATTGTTGAAGTCGATCTGATCTCCATGGGGTCTGGATCGCGCCCTGGGTGGGCCATATGCTGCAATGCACAGCTTCTATGAATCAGCGCTTTAGCTACAAATTCGAAACGAAATACCGCAATGCAGCATGTTTTCGCCGCGAGCCTGAGCTGCGCAGGAGCGAGTGGTACATTAGTTCGAGGTTCGAAAAAAATCGCCGCTGACGCCGCTTTCCCCGTTGCGCGACCTTCTGGATTGCCCTACGCTTCAATCTGTAACGTTACAGTTTCAGGGAGGAAATATGATGCGTTATAGGCTCCTTACCGCCGCCTTCGCTGCGACGGCGGCTCTCAACATTGCCGGCCCGGTGCAGGCCGCAGAACTCGAAGTCACGCACTGGTGGACCTCTGGAGGCGAAGCGGCGGCCGTTGCCGAATTCGCGAAGGCGTTCGACGCCAGCGGTCATAAATGGATCGACGGCGCAATTGCCGGCTCCGGCGGCACCGCCCGGCCGATCATGATCAGCCGCATCACCGGCGGCGACCCCATGGGTGCGACGCAATTCAACCACGGACGCCAGGCCGAGGAGCTGGTGGAAGCCGGATTGATGCGCGATCTGACCGACATCGCCGAGGAAGGCAAATGGCGCGAGGTGGTGCATCCGAGCTCGCTGCTGGATTCCTGCACCCTTGACGGCAAAATCTATTGCGTGCCGGTCAACATTCACTCGCAGCAGTGGCTCTGGCTTTCGAACGCGGCGTTCGAAAAGGCCGGCGTCCCGGTTCCGACCAACTGGGAGGAATATGCCGCCGCCGCACCCGCGCTCGAGGAAGCGGGAATCATTCCGCTCGCTGTCGGCCAGCAGCCCTGGCAGACCACGCTTGCGTTCCAGGTTCTGCTGACGGCGATTGCCGGGCCGGATGCCTACACCAAGATCTTCGGCGAAAAGGATGCGGACCTTGCCGCCGGCGAAGAGCTTGCCAAGGTCTTCGAGGCGGCCGCGCAGGCCCGTTCCATGTCGGCGAAGTCCAACGTGCAGGACTGGAACCAGGCCACGAACATGGTCATCACCGGCCAGGCCGCAGGCCAGATCATGGGCGACTGGGCGCAGGGTGAATTCCAGGTTGCAGGTCAAGTCGCAGGCAAGGATTACACCTGCCTGCCCGGGCTGGGCGTCAACGAGGTCATCATGACCGGTGGCGACGCCTTCTACTTCCCGGTTCTGGATGACGAGGAAAAGAGTGCCGCGCAGGCGGACCTCGCCAAGCTGATGCTGTCGCCGGAAGTGCAGGTTGCCTTCAATCTCAAGAAGGGATCGTTGCCCGTGCGCGGCGACGTCGACCTGGAAGCGGCCAACGACTGCATGAAGAAGGGACTGGAGATCCTTGCCCAGGGCAACATCATCCAGTCGCCCGACCAGCTCATGTCGGCGGACTCGCTGACGCAGATCAACGATCTGTTCGTCGAGTTCTTCAACAATACGAGCATCACGGCCGAGGACGCGCAGAAGCGCTTCGTCGACCTGGTGGCGAACGCCGACTGATCTGCGAGCCAGCAGCGCCGCGCCGCCCCTGGAAGTCGGGGGCGGCGGGCGCGAGCGTGACCCTCATCAGGGAGTTGCCGTCATGCACGAGGCCCGGCGCCCGAACCCGCTGTTCAGGAATCTGAGCGCGAAGATTGCCGCGATCCCAATGATCCTCACCGCGCTGGTGGTCTTTGCCGGCGGCACGATCTGGACGATCATCTATTCCTTCACGAATTCGCGGCTTCTGCCGCGCGAGAATTTCGTCGGGCTGGACCAGTACGAACGGCTGTGGTCGTCCAGCAAATGGATCATCTCGATCCAGAACCTGCTGATCTATGGTGTGTGCCTGCTTGTCTTCTCGCTCGTCGTCGGCTTTCTGCTGGCGGCGCTGCTGGACCAGAAGATCAGGTTCGAAAACACCTTCCGCACCATCTTCCTTTACCCGTTCGCGCTGTCCTTCATCGTCACCGGCCTTGTCTGGCAGTGGATCCTCAATCCGCAATTCGGCGTCGAGGGCATCGTTCGCTCGTTGGGCTGGACAAGCTTCTCGTTCGATCCGCTCTACAATGCCGACATCGTCATCTACGGCATACTGATTGCCGCCCTCTGGCAGAGCACCGGTCTCATCATGTGCCTGATGCTCGCTGGCCTGCGTGGCATCGACGAGGACATCTGGAAGGCCGCGCGCGTCGACGGCATACCGATGTGGAAGACCTACGCTTTCATCGTCATCCCGATGATGCGCCCGGTATTCATCACGACGCTGGTCATAATCGCTTCGGGCATCGTCAAGGTCTACGACCTCGTGGTGGCCCAGACCGGCGGCGGACCGGGCATCGCCTCTGAGGTGCCCGCCAAATACGTCTATGACGCGATGTTCCTGTCGCAGAACCTCGGCCAGGGCTTTGCCGCATCGACCATGATGCTGCTGACCGTGCTGATCGTGCTGATCCCGTGGGCCTATCTCGAATTCGGAGGTAAGAAACGTGGCTGACGTCGCTATTCCCGTTTCCGCGCCGGCGGGCCACGCGGACCAGGCACTTGCTGGTCCGAGCGGTCCCCGTCCCCGCAAGGTCATCTCCCGGCGCAACATCATCCTCTACGGCACGCTTTTCGTTGTGGCCGTCTACTACCTGCTGCCGCTCTATGTGATGATCGTCACCTCGCTGAAGGGCATGCCGGAAATCCGCCTCGGCAACATTTTCTCGCCCCCCGTCGAGATCACCTTCCAGCCCTGGGTCAAGGCCTGGGCCGAAGCCTGCACGGGTCTCAATTGCGAGGGGCTCAGCCGCGGCTTCTGGAATTCGGTGCGCATCACCGTTCCTTCGGTCGTGCTGTCGATCGCGATCGCATCGGTCAACGGCTATGCGCTGGCGAACTGGCGCTTCAAGGGCGCCGACGTGTTCTTTACCATCCTGATCTTCGGCGCGTTCATCCCCTATCAGGTGATGCTCTATCCGATCGTCATCATGCTGCGCGAGATCGGCCTTTACGGCGGTCTCTACGGTCTGATCATCGTCCACTGCATCTTCGGCATGCCGATTCTGACGCTGCTATTCCGCAACTACTTCACCTCGCTGCCGGAAGAGCTGTTCAAGGCCGCGCGCGTCGATGGGGCGGGCTTCTGGGGGATCTATTTCAAGATCATGCTGCCGATGTCGCTGCCCATCTTCGTCGTGGCGGTCATCTTGCAGGTGACGGGCATCTGGAACGACTTCCTGTTCGGCGTCGTCTACACGCGCCCCGACTACTACCCGATGACGGTTCAGCTCAACAACATCGTCAATTCTGTTCAGGGCGTGAAGGAATACAACGTCAACATGGCGGCGACGTTGCTCACCGGGCTGGTGCCGCTGATCGTCTACTTCATTTCAGGCAAGCTTTTCGTGCGCGGCATCGCCGCGGGCGCGGTCAAGGGTTGATGCATATGATGGATACCAGCAACACGCCGAGTGTGGCGGTGCGCGGCGTCTCGCTCAATTTCGGTGCCGTCGAGGTCTTGAAAAGCCTCGACCTGGAGGTCGGCAGAGGCGAGTTCCTCGTTCTGCTCGGTCCTTCGGGTTGCGGCAAGTCCACGCTGCTCAACTGCATCGCAGGACTGCTCGACGTCTCCGCCGGCCAGATCTTCATCAACGACCGCAACGTCACCTGGGACGAGCCCAAGGACCGCGGCATCGGCATGGTGTTCCAGTCCTACGCGCTCTACCCGCAGATGACCGTGGAGGGAAACCTCTCTTTCGGGCTGAAGAACGCCCGGCTGCCCAAGGATGAGATCGAGCGCCGCATCGCACGCGCGGCGGAGATCCTGCAGATCGAACCGCTCCTCAAGCGCAAGCCATCGGCACTGTCCGGCGGCCAGCGGCAGCGTGTCGCGATCGGTCGGGCACTGGTCCGCGACGTCGACGTATTTCTGTTCGACGAGCCTTTGTCGAACCTCGACGCCAAGCTGCGCTCCGAGCTGCGCGTCGAGATCAAGCGGCTTCACCAGAAGCTCGAGAACACGATGATCTATGTCACGCACGACCAGATCGAGGCGATGACACTGGCCGACCGCATCGCCGTCATGCGCGGCGGGATCATCCAGCAGCTCGATACGCCGCAGGCGATCTATTCGCGGCCGGTCAACCGTTTCGTCGCCGGCTTCATCGGCTCGCCGGGCATGAATTTCATCGAGGGTGAGTGTGTCGCCGGCGGCAGCGGGACATTCGAGGCAAACGGCGTGAAGGTTCCGCTCGACCGCTATGAGTTCGCGGACGGCCTGCGCGCAGGAAAGGCGGTGTTCGGCGTGCGGCCGGAACACGTGGTCCTCGGGGATGGCGCGGAGGCGATGCCCTTCCAGAGCGACCTTACGGTCGAGATCGTCGAGCCCATGGGCTCCGACTCGCTGGTCTGGGGCAAGTTCGGCGGCCAGAACCTCAGCTTCCGGATCGATGCCGAGCGCGTGGTCGCCAAGGGGGACGTGGTGCGCATCGGCTTCGATCCCGGCCGCGCCTCCATTTTCGACGCCGGCACTGACGAGCGCATTTGATTTTCCCAACCGACGGACAAAAACGATGAATTGGTCATTCCAACTTTACTCAGCCCGCAAGTTCCAGCCCTGGGAAGACGTCTTCGCCATGGTTGCTAAGGCAGGTTATGCGCAGGTCGAAGGGTTTGGGGGGCTCTACGATGACCCGGCCGCCCTGCGCGCGATGCTCGATCGCAATGGCCTGACCATGCCGACGGGGCACTTCTCCCTCGACATGCTGGAGGGCGATTTCGCCGCCGCGCGTCGCATTGCGGAAACGCTGGGGATCGGCACGCTGATCTGTCCGCATATCGCTGAGGAGTCACGCCCGTCCGACGAGGCCGGCTGGCGGGCCTTTGCTGCGCGCCTTGCCGCCGTGCATGAGAATTGCCGCAAGGCCGGCTTGCGCTTTGCCTGGCACAACCACGACTTCGAGTTCGTGCCTTGCAGCGACGGCCCGGTGCCGCAGCGCGTGATACTCGATGCAGCGCCGGAGATCGGTTGGGAGATGGACGTTGCGTGGGTGGTACGCGGCGGCGCCGATCCGATGCGATGGATCGACGAATACGCCTCGCGCATCGTTGCAGCCCATGTGAAGGACATAGCTCCCGCAGACGAAGCCCAGGACGAGGACGGTTGGGCCGATGTCGGCCACGGCACGATGGACTGGCCGGCGATCATGAAGGCGTTGCGCGACAAGACGCCGGCGCGCGTCTTCGTCATGGAACACGACAACCCGAGCGATGTCGGGCGTTTCGCGCGCCGGTCGATCGAGGCAGCAAAGACCTTCTAGGAGAGACTTGGATGGCGAAGAAACTCGGAGTCGGCGTGATCGGCTGCGGCAACATCTCGGCCGCCTATTTCATGCTTGCGCCTCTGTTCAAGGGCATCGAGATGCGCGCGGGCGCGGACCTCGACATGAAGATGGCGCAGGCGCGCGCCAAGGAGTTCGGCGTGCGTGCGTCCAGCGTCGCTGACCTGCTGGCCAGCGACGATATCGACATCGTGGTCAATCTGACCATTCCGGCAGCTCATTATGAGGTGTCGAAGGCGATTCTCGACGCCGGCAAGCATGTCTATTCCGAAAAGCCCTTCGTGCTGTCGGTGCGGGAAGGGCAGGACCTGAAGAAGCGGGCCGACAGGAAAGGCCTGCGTGTCGGTTCCGCGCCGGATACGTTCCTCGGCGGCGCGCACCAGCGCGTGCGCAGTCTGATCGACGACGGCAAGGTCGGGCGTGTCACCAGCGGCACGTGCTACGTCATGAGCCATGGCATGGAGCACTGGCATCCGAACCCCGACTTCTTCTTCCAGCCGGGCGGCGGGCCGATCCTCGACATCGGCCCCTACTACATCACCAATCTCGTCCAGCTCATCGGCCCGGTGAAGCGTGTGGCCGCGCTCGCGGCAACGCCTGCGAGCGAGCGTACGATCACCTCCAAGCCGCGCTTCGGTGAGAAGATCAAGGTGACGACGCCGACGACGATCCATGCGCTGATGGAATTCGAGAACGGCGCCACGGTGACGTTCAACGCAAGCTGGGATGTGTGGAAGCACGGCCACGCGCCGATCGAGCTCTATGGCGAGGAAGGCACGATCTTCGTTCCCGACCCCAACTTCTTCGGCGGCGACGTGATGATGACCAATCGCACCGATGCGGTGAAGAAGCTGCCGAAATGGGAGCACGCCTTCGCGGTGCCCAACCAGCAGCATGCCCAGGGCATGATGGCGAACTACCGCGCGTCGGGTCTCGCCGACATGGCGCTGGGCATTCTGGAGGGCCGGCCGCATCGCTGCTCGCTGGAGCTTTCGCTGCACGTCATCGACGTGATGACCGGCATCCTGCGTTCGGGCGAGACCGGCAGGTTCGTTGCCATGCGCACGACCTGCGAGCGGCCGGAAGCGCTTTCGCCCGCGCAGGCCAAGGCTATGCTAGCGCGGAAGAAATAGTTACGACGGGGCTGGCGCGTCTTCCGCGCCGGCCTCTCGTGAAAGGAACCGACATGACCTGGCAGCCAGCCGACATCCGCTACGACACCATGACCTACAACCGCTGCGGACGGTCCGGTCTCAAGCTGCCTGCCATCTCGCTTGGACTTTGGCACAATTTCGGTGGCGACACGCCGCACGAGACCAAGCGCGCGATCTGCCGCAAGGCCTTCGACCTCGGTATCACGCATTTCGATCTCGCCAACAATTACGGCCCGCCTCCGGGCTCTGCCGAAGTCGCCTTTGGCGAGATGCTGCGCGACGATTTCGCCGGCTATCGCGACGAGATGATCATCTCGACGAAGGCCGGCTACAATATGTGGCCCGGCCCCTATGGCGAATGGGGCAGCCGCAAATACGTTCTTGCCTCGCTCGACCAGAGCCTCAAGCGGATGGGGCTCGACTATGTCGACATCTTCTACTCGCACCGCTTCGATCCCGAGACGCCGCTTCAAGAGACGATGATGGCGCTCGACCATGCCGTGCGCTCTGGCAAGGCGCTCTATGTCGGCCTCTCGTCCTACAACTCGAAGCGCACGCGCGAGGCGGTGGCGATCCTCAAGGAACTCGGCACGCCGTGCCTGATCCATCAGCCAAGCTACTCGATGATCAATCGCTGGGTTGAGGAGGACGGCCTGCTCGACACGCTCGACGATCTCGGCGTGGGCTCGATCGTCTTCTCGCCGCTCGCGCAGGGCATGCTGACCGGCAAATACCTCGGCGGCATCCCCGACGACGCGCGCGCGGCGCAGGGCAAATCACTGCGTCCAGGCTTCCTCAACGAAAAGAACCTGGCCAATATCCGCGCCCTCAATGAGATCGCTTCGCGGCGCGGCCAGACGCTTGCCCAGATGGCGCTGGCCTGGGTGTTGCGGGGCGGCCGCGTAACCACGGCGCTGATCGGCGCCAGCCGTCCTGAACAGGTGGAAGACTGCGTCGGCGCGCTCGCCAATCCGAACTTCACGCCCGAGGAACTCGCCGAGATCGACCAGTTCGCCAAGGATGCGGACATCAACCTGTGGGCGGCATCCGCCGAGCGCCAAGGGCCGCAGAGGAAGTAGATGATCCGCAACCCGATCCTGCCCGGCTTCAATCCGGATCCCTCGATCTGCAGGGTCGGTGACGACTACTATATCGCAACCTCAACCTTCGAGTGGTATCCGGGCGTGCAGCTCCACCACTCGAAGGATCTCGTCAACTGGCGGCTGGTCGGGCGGCCGCTCGATCGCGCGAGCCAGCTCGACATGCGCGGCAATCCGGACTCTGGCGGCATCTGGGCGCCGTGCCTGTCCTATGCCGACGGGCTGTTCTGGCTGGTCTACACCGACGTCAAGCGCATCGACGGGGCCTTCAAGGATACGCATAACTACATCGTCACTGCGCCGTCCATCGAGGGGCCGTGGTCCGACCCGGCTTACGTCAACTCGTCCGGCTTCGACCCGTCGCTTTTCCACGATGAGGATGGCCGCAAGTGGTTCCTCAACATGGTCTGGAAACATGTGTCGTCGGGCGTAGGCGGGCAACCCAAGCATCCGTCCTTTGCCGGTATCTTGCTTCAGGAATGGGATGCAAAGACGAAGACGCTCGTTGGCGCGCCGCGCAACGTCTTTACCGGCAGCCCGCATGGGCTGGTGGAGGGGCCGCATCTCTTCAAGCGGGCCGGATGGTATTATCTGACGACCGCGGAGGGCGGCACCGGCTACGACCATGCCGTCACCATGGCACGTTCCCGCGCCATCGATGGGCCCTACGAGCTGCATCCCCTCACCCATCTCATTACCTCGAAGGACGATCCCGACGCGGTTCTCCAGCGGGCAGGGCATGGGCAGATTGTGGAGACGCCGAACGGCGAAATCTACCACACGCATCTGACCTCGCGGCCGCTGCCGGGCCTGCGTCGCTCGCCGCTCGGCCGGGAAACGGCAATCCAGAAATGCGTCTGGAAGGAGGATGGCTGGCTCTATCTGGAGCAGGGCGGCCAGGTGCCGGCGGTCGAGGTTCCCGCGCCGCGAGATGTGCAGCGCGCCGATCCGCCCGCGGTCGAGCGACACGATTTCGATGATGGCAAGCTGCCACTCGAATTCCAGTGGCTGCGCACGCCGGATTGGCAGCGACTGTTCTCGTTGAGCGACCGCCCGGGCTTCCTGCGGCTGTTCGGCCGCGAGTCGATCGGAAGCTGGTACGAGCAGGCGCTTGTCGCGCGGCGACAGGACGTCTTTTCCTTCCGCGCCGAGACTCGGCTCGACTATGAGCCCAAGACATTTCAGCAGGCCGCCGGCCTCGTCCACTACTACAATCGGCACAAGTTCCATTTTCTCGCCGTCACCCACGACGCGCGCCATGGCCGCGTGTTGACCGTGATGAGCTGTCCCGGAGACTGGCCGGACGGCCGGCTTACCTTTCCACTTGGCCAACCGATCCCGCTGCCGGGCGATGCTCCCGTCACCCTGGCAGCCGAGGTGCACGGCGCGACCCTGGCCTTCAGCTACCAGCGCGACGGCCAGTGGACTCAAGTTGGGCCGACGCTCGACGCCAGCGTGATCTCGGACGAAGGCGGTCGCGGCGAGCACGGCTCCTTTACCGGGGCCTTTGTCGGCATGGCCGCATTCGACACCAGCGGCAGCGGCCTTCATGCCGATTTCGACTGGTTCAGCTACGAGCGCGGGTGATGAAGAGCGAAATCGTCATCCACGAACCCGCGACGGGTGCCGAGCGCGTCGTCCACGCCACCGACGCGTTGATAGAGGCGCCAAACTGGTCGCCCGACGGCACGTTTCTCGTGTTCAACGGCGAGGGCCTGATCTGGCGGCTCGATCTTGCAAGCGGCGCGAAACCGCAACGCATCGATACCGGCTTCGCCACGGCCTGCAACAACGACCACGGCATCTCGCCGGACGGCGCCACGCTCGTCATCAGCGACAAGTCCGAAACCGGGCAGTCCTGCATCTACACGCTGCTCATCCATGGTGGCGTGCCGAGTCGTGTCACGGACAACGTACCGTCGTGGTGGCATGGCTGGTCGCCCGACGGCAGGACGCTGGCCTACGCGGCAGCACGCGATGACGGCATGAACATCTACACTGTCGGGTCCTCCGGCGGCGAAGAGACCCGGATCACCGATGGTGGCGGTCATTATGACGGGCCGGACTACACACCGGACGGGAAATGGATATGGTTCAATTCCGACCGGGGCGGAACGATGCAGTTATGGCGCGTTCGGACCGACGGCAGCGGCATCGAGCAGATGACGAATGACGACCGCGTGAACTGGTTTCCGCACCCCTCTCCCGACGGAACCGCCGTGCTCTATCTTGCTTATGAAGCGGGCACGGAAGGCCATCCGCGCGACAGAGACGTGGATCTGCGCCTGATGAACCCCGAGGGCGGCGGCATCCGCACCGCAGTCTCGCTGTTTGGCGGGCAGGGGTCGATCAATGTGCCCTGCTGGGCGCCGGACTCGACTGCCTTCGCTTACGTGCGCTACGCGCGCCCGTGAAATCGACACAGGAAAGGAACATGACATGCCGGCTACGATGAAGGGCCCTGCGATCTTTCTGGCGCAATTCGCTGGCGACGAGGCGCCGTTCAACACGCTGCCATCGATCGCCAGGTGGGCAGCCGGACACGGCTACAAGGGTATTCAGGTGCCGAGCAATGACGGGCGCCTCTTCGACCTGGAAAAGGCGGCGTCTTCGAAGGACTACTGCGACGAGGTCAAGGGCGTCTGCGCCGAGGCGGGCGTGGAGATCACCGAATTGTCCACCCACATCCAGGGCCAGCTTGTCGCCGTCCACCCGGCCTACGACGCGCAGTTCGACGGTTTCGCGCCGGAGAAGGTGCGCGGAAATCCCAAGGCGCGGCAGGCATGGGCCGTCGAGCAGATGAAGCTCGCGGCGAAGGCATCGCAGAACCTCGGGCTCAAGGCGAGCGTGTCCTTCACCGGTTCGCTGGCCTTCCCCTATCTCTATCCTTGGCCGCAGCGTCCGGCCGGCCTTGTCGAGGAGGCATTCGGCGAACTCGGCAAGCGCTGGAAGCCGATCCTCGACGCTTATGAGGACGCTGACTGCGATCTCGGTTTCGAGATCCATCCGGGCGAGGACGTTTTCGACGGCGCGACCTTCGAGATGTTCTTGGATGCGGTCGGCGGCCACAAGCGCTGCACGATCAACTACGATCCGTCGCATTTCCTGCTGCAGCAGCTCGACTACCTCGCCTTCATCGACATCTATCACGAGCGCATTTCGGCCTTCCACGTAAAGGATGCCGAGTTCAACCCGACTGGCCGGCAGGGCGTCTATTCGGGCTATCAGGGCTGGACCGAGCGGGCCGGCCGCTTTCGTTCGCTGGGCGACGGACAGGTCGATTTCGGCGGCATCTTCTCGAAGCTGGCGCAGTACGGTTACGACCGCTGGGCGGTGCTCGAGTGGGAATGCTGCCTCAAGCACCCCGAGGACGGGGCGGCAGAAGGCGCGCCCTTCATTAAACGTCACATTATCCGCGTCACCGAGAAGGCATTCGACGATTTCGCCGATTCGGGCGTCGACCGCGCCGCGCTGCGCAGGATGATGGGCATAGGATAAGGTCTTCGGCCTCTCGACAACGGCGAACGCACACGCTAGGCGGACGGCAGATCAACGGGAGCCGTCCGCAATGACCGGAACCATCATCGCACCGTCCGTGCTTTCGGCCGACTTTTCCCGGCTCGGCGACGAGGTCGAGGCGGTGGTTGCCGCAGGCGCCGACTGGATCCACCTCGATGTGATGGACGGTCATTTCGTGCCGAACATCACCTTCGGCCCGCCCATCATCAAGGCGATCCGCAACCGCACCGACAAGGTGTTCGACTGCCATCTCATGATTGCGCCGACGGACGCCTATCTCGCTGCCTTCGCGGATGCCGGTTGCGACATCATCACCGTCCATGCCGAGGCCGGCCCTCATCTCGACCGCTCGCTGCAGGCGATCAAGGCGCTCGGCAAGAAGGCTGGTGTGTCGCTAAACCCGTCGACGCCGGAAAACGTCATCGAATACGTGCTCGACCGGCTCGACCTCGTGCTTCTGATGACGGTCAATCCCGGCTTCGGCGGACAGGCTTTCATTCCCTCGGTCGTGGAAAAGGTGCGCCGCGTGAAGGCGCTGATCGGCGACCGTCCGATCGACATTGAGATCGATGGCGGCGTGACGCCGGAAACGGCCCCGCTGGTCACGAAGGCCGGAGCGAACGTGCTTGTCGCAGGCTCGGCGGTGTTCAAGGGCGGATCGAAAGACGCCTATGCCACGAACATCTCCGCCATTCGTGACGCGGCGGATGCAGCCGTCGGGCGAATGGTCTAGGAAACGTCGGTGCCCCTTTCAGCGGGCCGTGGTCCACCCGAACCAGACCGCAACGAGCGCCAGCAGGGCTGAAAGTGAGCGTCGCGCAATCCGTTCCCGGCGCGGGTCATTCAGCAGCGGTTCGAGCGCACCGGCTAGGACGACGATGCCCGCGTGAATGAGTGTTGCGACCAACACATAGACGACGGTCAGCGTCACGGTCTGCGCCAGGAGGGGCCCGGCAGCGTCGATGAATGTCGGCAGCACGGCGACGTAGAACATCGCAGCCTTCGGGTTGAGCAGGTTGGTGACGAGTCCGCGCAGGAAATAACGGCCTCCGACCCTGGCATCCGATGCCACGACATCGCCGCCGCCGCGCCATCCATCCCAGGCTAGATAGAGCATGAAGGCCACGCCGGCCCAGCGCAGGATTTCGTATGCAAGCGGCGAAGCGCTGATGAGCTCCGCGACGCCGAAAGCTGCCGCGAACCCGATCACGGCCAGACCAAGCGCGACGCCGGCGACGGTGGCGAAGCCGACACGCCGGCCTTCCGACGCCGAAACCAGCGCCAGATAGGTCATGTTCGGGCCAGGTGTCAGCTCGATGATCGTCGAGGCGAGCGCGAAGGAGAGGAGGGTTGTGAAAGGAAGCACATCCATGCTCTAGAAAAGAAGTGCCAGATTTTCCAGAGTAACAGCTTCCGGTGTCCCTCGAGCTTTAATGAAAACAAACGATTCCTCGGGATCGTTCGATCCTAGGAATGGACCGAGTTTGGCGCTTACACTGCTCACGCCGCTGTCATCGTCCATTAGACAGTAGCACGTGTCCGGCGAAATTGGATCTTCATACACTTCATCTGCTTGGCTTGGCATTCTGAGTGCGTCAATAATTCGCTTTAGACGATTGTCTAGGTCACCTGAACTAAGGGCAGATTTTCGTTCGGGTGTCCCTGTAAGTAGGACTAAGTCCAGCATAATCTGCACTTTGACATGCTTTCCATACAGTGGCGCAAAGCGCTGCTCGCGAATTGTACGTGCCGAATTTGCGAAGAATTCTCGATCGAGGACATTGAAGGGGTCGCTTTTCCGGACTTTTGCTAATTGATGGTGAAAGCTGCGGCGCATCTCCCATATCGCCGCAAGGCTTTTTCTCTTGGATGGAATCTTTCCTCGGTATGTAAGAAATATCTCCACCTCAATGCGCCTCGTCCCAGTTCTTCGCGGCGCGGGCGTCGACGTGCAGCGGCACTTTCATGGCGAGTGCCGGCATGGCGGCATGCTCCATGACGTCGCGGATCACCGGCATGGCCGCCTCGATCTCGCCTTCCGGCGCTTCAAAGATCAGTTCGTCGTGCACCTGCAGCAGCATCTGCGTGTTGTGCAGCCCTGCTTTCTCCAACGCAGCCTCCATCCGCACCATCGCGCGGCGGATGATGTCGGCGGCCGAGCCCTGGATCGGGGCGTTGATCGAGGCGCGCTCGTTGAACGCCCGCACGGAGGGATTCGGCGAGCGTATCTCGGGGAAGTGGATGCGGCGGCCGAAGATCGTCTCGACGTAGCCGTTGTCGCGCGAATGCGCCTTGGCCGCGTCCATATAGTCGCGGATGCCCGGAAAGCGCTCGAAATACTTCTTGATGTAGGCGCTGGCCTCTTCGCGCGGAATCGCAAGCTGGTTGGCCAGTCCGAATGCCGAGATGCCGTAGATGATGCCGAAATTGATCGCCTTGGCGCGCCTGCGCACCTCGCCCGGCATGCCCTCGACCGGCACGCCGAACATCTCGGATGCCGTCATCGCGTGAATGTCGATGCCATCGGCAAAGGCTTGGCGAAGCTGGGGAATGTCGGCGACGTGGGCGAGCACGCGAAGCTCGATCTGGCTGTAATCGGCCGAGATCAGCAGGTTCCCGGGCTCGGCGATGAAGGCGGTGCGGATCTTGCGGCCTTCCGCGGTGCGGATCGGGATGTTCTGAAGGTTGGGATCGGACGACGACAGGCGACCGGTGGTAGTGGACGCCAGCGCATAGGACGTGTGCACGCGCTTCGTCTGCGGGTTGATAAAGCCGGGCAGCGCGTCGGTATAGGTCGATTTCAGCTTCGTGAGCTGGCGCCAGTCCACGATCTTGCGCGGCAGCTCGTGCCCGGCGGCTGCAAGGTCTTCGAGTTCGCGCGCGGTGGTCGACCACTGTCCGGTCTTGGTCTTCGATCCGCCCGGAAGTCCCATCTTGCCGAACAGGATGTCGCCGAGCTGTTTCGGCGAGCCGACGGTGAAGCGCTCGCCGGCAAGCTGATAGATTTCATCCTCCAGTGCCGCCGCGCCCTGGGCGAAGTCGCCTGACAACCGCGACAGAATCTGCCGGTCGACTGAAATGCCGCGCTGCTCCATCCGCCCGAGCACCGGCACCAGCGGGCGTTCCAGCCGCTCATAGACGGAGACGAGGCCCTTTTCGGCAAGCCGTGGCTTGAGGACCCGCCACAGCCGCAGCGTCACGTCGGCATCCTCTGCGGCATAGCAGGTGGCCCTGTCGAGATCGACGAAGTCGAAGGTGACCATCGCCTTGCCGGAACCGCACACGTCCTTGAAGGCGATCGGCGTATGGCCCAGCCAGCGCTCGGACAGCGCATCCATGCCGTGACTGCCGTTGGAGCCGCCGTCGAGCACGTAGGAGAGAAGCATCGTGTCGTCATAGGGCGCAACGTCGATGCCGTGGCGTTGCATGATGACGAGATCGTATTTCAGGTTCTGCGCGACCTTGAGGACGCTGCGATCCTCCATCAGGGGCTTCAGTTCGGCCAGCGCGTCTCGCGCAGGAATCTGGCCTTCCACCAGCCCGCCGCCCAGCAGGTCGCCGGCGCCCGACTTGTGGATCAGCGGCACATAGGCAGCGCGTCCGGGGCGGGTGGCAAGGCTGAAGCCACACAGCTCCGCCTGCATCGGGTCGAGGGATGTCGTCTCCGTATCGAAGGCGACGACGCCTGCCTCGCGTGCCTCCGCGATCCATTCGCGCAGCGTGGCGATGTCGCGGATGCAGTCATAGGCGGTGTTGTCGACCTTTTGCGCGACCGCCTCGGCGGCGCGGGCCGCAGCGAGCGCTCCCGGCGTGTCTCCAGCCGCCGCCGCAGGCGATGCGGCATCCCCCTCGGCAGTTGCGTCAGCAGGCTTTGAACCGACATCCGGACCGTGCGCTGCCTCGCCCCATTCGACATCCACCTGTGCGGATTCGATCTCCGCGGCCTCGGCGCCGGACGCCTCGGCGACGCGCCGCGTCAGCGTGGTGAATTCCATCGCCTTGAGGAAGGAAATCAGCTTCGGGCCGTTCGGCGGCTGCAGCACGAAATCGTCCAGCGGCTCGACGCCGGGCACGTCGTTCCTGAGCCGCACCAGTTCACGCGACATGAGCGCCTTGTCGCGATTTTCGATCAGCGTCTCGCGCCGTTTCTGCTGTTTGATTTCGCCCGCCCGCTCCAGCAGCGTGTCGAGGTCGCCATATTCCTCCAGAAGCTGCGCCGCCGTCTTTTGGCCGATGCCGGGAACGCCCGGAATGTTGTCGACCGAGTCGCCCATCAGCGCCTGCAGGTCGATCATCTTCTCCGGCGGCACTCCCCACTTCTCGATCACCTCGGGGACGTTGATTTCCTTGTCCTTCATCGGGTCGTACATCGACACGGTGGGACCCACGAGCTGCATCAGGTCCTTGTCGGAGGAGATGATGGTGGTATCGCCGCCGGCCTCGCAGGCCAGCCGCGCATAGGTGGCAATCAGGTCGTCCGCCTCATATCCTTCCATTTCCAGACAGGGCAGGTCGAAGGCGCGCGTCGCCTCGCGGATCAGGCCGAACTGGGGGATCAGGTCCTCGGGCGGCGCCGAGCGGTTTGCCTTGTATTCGGGATAGAGTTCGTTGCGGAACGTCTTCGACGAATAGTCGAAGATGACCGCGAAATGTGTCGGCGTGGCCCCTACATCGGTGTCGCGCGCGTTCTGCATCAGCTTCCAGAGCATGTTGCAGAAACCGGAGACCGCGCCGACTGGAAGACCGTCGGATTTTCGCGTCAGCGGCGGCAGTGCGTGATAGGCGCGGAAGATGTAGCCCGAGCCGTCGACGAGGAAGAGATGATCGCCTTTTTTCATGGACAAACGCCTAGCGCGGGGCATCCGTGGTGTCCATCGCAAACCGCTTCAGAGCCCCTTGTTCCTGCCACGTCGTCAGGGCAGGCCGCCCATCACGGCCATGTTACAGAGATGTAATGTTGACGCCCTTGAATCGCCATTTTCAAAGACCCAAATGCAGGTCATCGGCAATTTTCGCCGAGTCCGGGAAATAGGCCCGTCCCCCGCCTGAACCGGACATTGCGGGAGCCTCATCCCCCTCTCCGGGCTCCCGCATCGTTTCGAGTAAGGCCGCCGTGGTTCCCCTCCACCACGGCGGCACTTTTTTGTGCTGCTGGCACAAGGAAGCAGGGCTTTTCGAGCGGTGCGCCGGACGATAGGGTCGCGGCCGCAGAATCGAAAGGTCCAACCATGTCCGCACTCGCTCCCGTCCTCGAACGTATTGACGCAGACCTCGAAGCAAGCCTCGAACGGCTGTTCGCGCTGCTGCGCATTCCCTCCATCTCGACAGACCCGGCCTTCGCGCAGGATTGCCGCCGCGCCGCCGAATGGCTGGTCGATGATCTGAAGGGCATTGGCTTCGATGCAAGCGTGCGCGACACGCCCGGCCATCCGATGGTCGTTGCCCATCACGACGGGCCGGAAGGTTCTCCGCATGTCCTGTTTTACGGCCATTACGATGTCCAGCCGGTTGACCCGCTGGACCTGTGGGATGCCGACCCGTTCGATCCGAGCATCAAGGATCTGGAGCCCGGCAGAAAGGTCATCACCGGCCGCGGCTCGTCCGACGACAAGGGGCAGCTCATGCTGTTCGTGGAGGCTTGCCGCGCCTGGAAACAGGTGCATGGCAGTCTGCCGTGCAAGGTCACCTTGCTGTTCGAAGGCGAGGAAGAATCCGGCTCGCCCTCGGTCAAGCCGTTCCTCGACGCCAATTCGGAGGAGTTGAAGGCTGATTTCGCCATGGTCTGTGATACCGGCATGTGGAACCGCGAAACGCCTTGCATCACGGTCGGCCTACGCGGACTCGTGGGCGAGGAGGTGACGATCCACGCCGCCAACCGAGACCTCCACTCCGGCGTCTATGGCGGTGCGGCGGCCAATCCCATCCGCATCCTTTCCAGGATCCTCGCGGACATGCACGACGAGACGGGGCGTATCACAATCCCCGACTTCTATGACGGCGTTGAAGAGACGCCGAGCCAGATCAAGGCATCTTGGGATAAGCTCGACATCAGCCCTCTTCTGGGCGACATCGGCCTGTCGGTCCCGTCGGGCGAAAAGGGACGCTCGATCCCGGAAATGGTGTGGGCGCGCCCGACCGCCGAATTCAACGGCATCTCCGGCGGATACGAGGGCGAGGGCTTTAAGACGGTGATCGCCGCGCAGGCCTCGGCGAAAGTGTCCTTCCGCCTCGTCGGCAATCAGGACCCCGAGGCGATCCGCGCGGCATTCCGCAAGTTCGTCGAGGATCGGGTTCCAGCCGACTGCTCCGTGACGTTTCACAAGCATGGCGGGTCGCCGGCGCTGCAGCTCGCCTATGATTCCCCGATGGTGACCAAGGCCGCCTCGGCGCTGACGGACGAGTGGCCGAACAAGGCCCTCGTGCTTGCCATGGGCGGCTCGATCCCGATCGTCGGCGATTTCAAGCGCCGCCTCGGGATGGACACCCTGCTCGTGGGATTCGGCCTCGACGACGACCGCATCCATTCGCCCAACGAGAAATACGACCTTACCTCGTTTCACAAGGGCCAGAGAAGCTGGGCGCGCATCCTCGCCGCCCTGACCGCCTGAACCCGAAAGGCCGCTCGATGACCATCCGCTTTCACAAGGGCGACCTGCCCGATCTTGCCAATTATGACGTCGATGCGATTGCGATCGACACCGAGACGCTCGGGCTGAACCCGCATCGCGACCGGCTCTGCGTGGTGCAGCTTTCGCCCGGCGACGGCACCGCCGACGTGATACAGATCGCGCCCGGTCAGAAGCGTGCGCCCAACCTCGTCTCGCTGCTCCGCAACCGCAAGATCACCAAGCTCTTCCACTTCGGCCGCTTCGATCTTGCGGTGCTCTACCACGCATTCGGCGTGATGCCGGAGCCGGTCTTCTGCTCCAAGATCGCTTCACGGCTGACCCGGACCTATACCGATCGCCATGGTCTCAAGGACATCTGCAACGAGTTGCTGGGTGTCAGCCTGTCCAAGGTGCAGCAATCGTCCGACTGGGCAGCCGAGACGCTGACGCCGGAGCAACTCGAATATGCCGCTTCCGACGTTCTCTACCTGCACCAGCTTCGCGAAAAGCTGCTGTTCAGGCTGGAGCGCGACGGACGGACGAAAGAGGCCGAAGCCTGCTTCCGCTTCCTGCCCACCCGCGCCAGGCTCGATCTGATGGGCTGGGACGAGCAGGACATCTTCGCCCACTCGTGAGGGGTTGTGCCGGGCCTATTCGGCTGGCAGCGCGGCACGTTGCGGCTTTGCTGGGCGATCGATGATCGCCCAGTCAGGCCTCTCGAACAGGAATTTGCCCCAGCCGGTCCACTGGATCAGCCCATAGAGCATGACCGGGCCGATCACGCCTGCGATGGTTACAAGCAGGGAGATCGTGCCGATATCGGTGATGATGCCGGTGCGGATGAGGATCACGCGCGATACGGCCATGGGCAGGAAGAAGGCGAGGTAGATCACGATCGAGTGCGCGCCGAGCCACGATAGCCATTGCATCCATGAAACCTGTGCGACGAGGGCCGAGACGGTTACGATCGCCATCGCGCCGGCGACGCCAAGCGCCAGCGAAATGAACGGCAGCACTGCCAGTCCAGCGGCACCGGCGGCATCGCCTCCCGGCTGGTGGAAGATGGCGAAGGAGGCCGGCGCTGGCGTGAAGACGAAGATGCCGTTGATGACCGCCCACAGCCCAAGAAGACCGAGAGCCTTGGCGCGGTTCGCAGCAACCCATTCGGCAAGGTCGAAAATCCGCGTTGCGAAGGCATAGCCGGCGAAGAAGTAGACATAACGCGAGCAGAACTCGTCGAAGAGCACCCAGCCGGTGTGGATCGGCAGCATCTCGAGCACGGCGGCGAAACCCAGCACCAGCCAGACCGGCAGCGTCTTCACCAGCCGCGTGAAGATGAAAAAGATCGGCAGCATATAGACGAACCACAGCGTGCCAAACGGCTGTATGAACGACCAGAGATAGGCTGTCAGCGGCGCGGCGGCCCCGTCTTCAGCCACCATGCCGGGCGCCTTGAAGACGAACTGGATCGTCAGCCACAGCACATAGAAATAGAGGAAATGCACGACCTTCCGGTCGACGTAGCGCAGCCATGGCCTGTCGATGACGAGCCCGAGGAAGAGGCCGGAAATCAGGAAGAAGTCGGGCATTCGGAAGGGGCGCGCAAACGCCACGACATAGTGCATGAACCCTTCGCCGCCCATGGTGCTGCCGACGCCGAGCGTCGAGTGCATCATCACCACGAAGATGATGCAGATGCCCTTGGCGATGTCGACCCACCCGATGCGTGTCGCGGTTTCAGCCATTTCGTGCTCCCTGCGCTTACGGAATGCGCTTTTGATTGGGCGCAAACCTAGCACGCCGAGGCCAGCGAACCATTAACCCGCCAACGGAACGGCGGGCATCTTGCTGGCTTGGTGAAGACTTTCTTGCATGCACCGGAGAGCAAGATTCCGTCAATTTCACCTTTTTGATGCGCGTGTTCGTGCGAAAATTATGCCTTCAGGCTAATCGCATTGCGGAAAGGGCGCATGGGCGGCCGCGCGTCCGATTCACGCTTGCTCTCGGATTAGGCTTGTTCATAATCTGCCTCACCCGGCGGCGGGGACCGGTTCCAGAGGAGGAAGTACCGATGCTACGTCAATTGATGAATGCGGCCATGCTTTCGGCTGCGATGGTTGTGCCCGGCGGCCTCGTCGCAACCCAGGCTTTTGCCGAAGTGGTCTACAACCGCGGCAACGACACCGATCCGACGACCCTCGACCACCACAAAACGACGACAGTTGCGGAAGGTCACCTGATGCGCGACCTTTACGAAGGTCTCGTGGTTCAGAACAACAAGGCCGAAGTGGTTCCGGGCGTTGCGGAGAGCTGGGAAATCTCCGACGACGGCCTCGTCTACACCTTCAAGCTGCGGCCGGACGCGAAGTGGTCGAACGGAGACCCGGTGAAGGCAAGCGACTTCGTCTTCACCTATCAGCGCATCCAGAACCCGGAAACGGCGGCGCCCTACGCCAACATGCAGTATCCGATCCTCAACGCCGAGGCGATCAACAAGGGTGAGAAGGAGCTTGCGGAACTCGGCGCCAAGGCCGTTGACGACCATACGCTCGAGATCACGCTCAACGCGCCGACCCCCTACTTTCTTGAGTTGCTGACCCATCAGACCGGCCTGCCGCTTCATCAGGCCTCGGTGGAGGAGCACGGCACCGAGTTCACCCGCCCCGGCAACATGGTGACCAACGGCGCCTACATGCTGGAGAACTTCACACCCAACGACAAGATCACGATGCGCAAGAACCCGCATTTCCACGATGCGGATAACGTTAAGATCGACGTCGTCAACTTCATACCGTTCGAGGACCGCGCCACCTGCCTGCGTCGCTTCGAGGCGGGTGAAGTCCACTCCTGCTCGGACCTCGACAACCAGCAGATGGACTATATGAAGGCGAACCTCGGCGAGCAGCTCCGCATCGCGCCCTATCTCGGCGTCTACTATCTGCCGGTGAAGGTGAAGAAGGAAAAGCTTGCCGATCCGCGCGTGCGCCAAGCGATCTCGATGGCCATCGACCGAGAGTTCCTGGCTGACGAGATCTGGCGCGGCACCATGATCCCGGCATGGTCCTTCGTGCCGCCAGGCATCGGAAATTACGGTGAGAACGCCACTCTGCCCTATGCCGAGGACGACATCCTCGACCGCGAGGATGCCGCCAAGGCACTGCTCGAGGAAGCCGGCGTGGCCGAGGGTTCGCTCAGCATCGAGCTGCGCCACAACACCGGCGAGAACCACAAGAACACCATGACGGCGCTGAGCGACATGCTGAAGAACATCGGCATCAACTCGACCATCGTCGAAATGGAGGGCACCGGCTATTTCGACTACATGAAGCAGGACGGCGACTTCGACATGACGCGCGCCGGCTGGATCGGCGACTATTCCGATCCGCAGAACTTCCTGTTCCTGTTCGAGAGCGAAAATCTCGGCTTCAACTATCCCCGCTGGGAGAATGCCGACTACGACGCCCTGATGGAAAAGGCCGCAGGGACGATCGATATCGACGCACGCGCGGAAATCCTCAAGGATGCCGAGGCCCTGCTTCTGGAAGAACTGCCGATCATCCCGATCATGTACTATTCGTCCGGCTCGCTCGTCTCCGACAAGCTGAACGGCTGGGAAGACAACGTGATGAACGTCCACGGCACCCGCTGGATGTCGATCGAGCAGTAGTCCCACAGACGACTTGCCCATGCGCGACTGTGGCCGCGCATGGGCGACCTTGACCGGAGCAGGCCATGTTTGCCTACGTGCTCAGGCGTTTTGCCGGAGCGGTGCCGACGCTGTTCATCATCGTCACCATCGCCTTCTTCATGATCCGGCTTGCGCCGGGCGGCCCGTTCGATCTCGAACGCCCGCTCGACCCTTTGATCATGAAGAACCTCGAACGCGCCTACAATTTCGACAAGCCGCTTTGGCAGCAATACCTGATCTATCTCGGCAATCTGGCGCAGGGCGACCTCGGCCCGTCCTTCACGCGGCGTGATTTTTCGGTCGTCGATCTGTTCAGGACCGGCCTGCCGGTGTCGATCCAGCTCGGTGGTATCGCGCTGTCGATCGCGCTTGTCGTCGGCGTGTTCCTTGGTGCGCTGGCGGCACTGCGCCAGAACACCTGGGTCGACTACATGGTGGTCGGCACGGCGACCTTCGGCATCACCATCCCGACCTTCGTGATCGCGCCGGTTTTCTCGCTCTTTTTCGGCGTCATGATGGGCTGGCTCCCGGCGGGGGGCTGGGGCACCTGGCAGCATATGGTTTTGCCCATCGCCACGCTGGCCCTGCCCCAGATCGCGATCATCGCGCGCCTGACGCGCGGCGCCACGATCGAGGCATTGCGCTCCAACCATGTGCGCACCGCGCGCGCCTACGGCCTGCCGTCCTACGTCGTGGTCGGTGTTCATGCGCTGCGTGCGGCAATCCTGCCGGTGGTGTCCTATCTCGGGCCGACGGCAGCGGCGCTCCTGACCGGATCGGTGGTCGTCGAGACCATCTTCGGCATTCCCGGCATAGGCCGCTATTTCGTGCAGGGCGCGCTCGGGCGCGACTATACGCTGGTGATGGGCACGGTGGTGGTGATCGCCTGCTTCGTCATCGTCTTCAACCTCATCGTCGACGTGCTCTATGCGTGGCTCGACCCGCGCGTACGCTACGACTGAGGAGGCGTCAATGAGCAACACCACGCTTGAACAAGCATCAGGCCCTCGGGAGCCACTCGTCGCTGGGCGGTCCCTCGGCCAAGATGCCTGGCTTCGCTTGAGGCGCAACCGGGCGGCCGTCGCCAGCGCGATCGTGCTGCTGTTGCTGGCGCTTGCCGGCATCGTCGGTCCTTGGATCCACGCGCATCCTTACGACCGCATCTATCCGCAATATGTGCGTGCGCCGGCGAGCCTGGAGGCCTATCCGAAGGAGGACGCCATCGTGCCGGCCTTCGAAAGCGCGCTTGAGCGGGCGAGGGTGGAGATCGGCGAGACCGAGCTTTCCGGCTCCACTGTTCGCGCCCCGGTCTCCGACGACGAAGCGCTCGATCCGCGCATCGTGCGCTATATCGACCGTTCCGACCTTTTCTCCAATGCCCGCCTTGAGGATGAAGAAGGCAACGAGATGATGGAAGGCGCGACAAGCGCCTTCATGGTGGCCGACGTTCAGCGGCTGCGCTTCGTCTTTGGCACGGATGCCAACGGCCGTGACCTGCTCTCGCGCATCCTCATCGGCATCCGCATCTCACTGGCGATCGGCGTGCTGGCATCGATGATGGCACTGCTGCTCGGCGTCACCTACGGCGCCATCGCGGGCTATCTCGGCGGTCGTGTCGACAATCTGATGATGCGCGTGGTCGACGTCCTCTATTCGCTGCCCTTCATATTCTTCGTCATCCTGCTGGTGGTCTTTTTCGGACGAAACTTCGTGCTGATCTTCATCGCGATCGGCTGTACGGAATGGCTCGACATGGCGCGCATCGTGCGTGGCCAGACCCTCACCATCAAGCGCCAGGAATATGTGCAGGCGGCAGAAGCGCTTGGCGTGAGCGATGCCGGCATCGTACGCCGCCACATCATTCCGAACGCGCTCGGCCCAGTGGTCGTCTTTGTCACCCTGCTGGTTCCGAAAGCGATCCTGCTTGAAAGCCTGTTGTCCTTCCTAGGCCTCGGCGTACAGGAGCCGCTGACCAGTCTCGGCCTGCTGATCGCCGAAGGTGCGGCCAACATGCGCGGTGCAGCGTGGTTGTTGATCTATCCGGCGGTGACGCTGACGGCGATCCTGTTCGCGCTCAACTTCCTGGGCGATGGATTGCGCGACGCGCTAGACCCGAAGGATCGCTGACATGACGCAGGAATCCATCCTCAGCGTGCGCGACCTGCATGTCGAGTTCGAGACCAATGACGGCATGGTTCACGCGGTCAGGGGCATCGATCTCGACGTCAAACCCGGCGAGACCGTGGCGATCGTCGGCGAGTCCGGGTCCGGCAAGAGCCAGACCACCATGGCGCTGATGGGCCTGCTTGCAAGCAATGGCCGCGCCCGTGGTTCCGCCACTTATCGTGGTCAGGAGCTGATCGGCCTGTCGGAGCGCAAGCTCAACCGCATCCGCGGCGAGAAGATCACCATGATCTTCCAGGAGCCGATGACCTCGCTCGATCCGCTCTATCGCATCGGGCGGCAGATCGCGGAGCCGCTTGTCCATCACCGCGGGATGTCGCGAAAGGCTGCGCGCGAGCGTGTCATCGAATTGCTGGAGCTTGTCGGCATTCCCGATCCCGCCCGCCGGGTCGATGCCTATCCGCACGAACTGTCCGGCGGACAGCGTCAGCGCGTTATGATCGCCATGGCGCTGGCGAACGACCCCGACATGCTGATTGCCGACGAGCCCACCACCGCACTCGACGTCACTATACAGGCGCAAATCCTTGCACTGCTGGCCGAGTTGCAGCGCAAGCTTGGCATGGCGATCGTCTTCATCACGCACGATCTCGGCATCGTCCGCCGCTTCGCCGACCGGGTCTATGTGATGCGCCACGGCGAGGTAGTGGAGGAAGGAGAGACATCAGCCCTTTTTGCTGCCCCCGGCCATCCCTATACGAAGATGCTGCTCGCAGCCGAGCCGACCGGTCGCAAGGCGCAGCCACCACGAGAAGCACCGATCCTGCTCGAAGGACGCGATGTCGAGGTTGTCTTTGGCGGCGGTGGCGGGTGGTTCTCCGGTCCCGAAGCCGAAATCCGCGCCGTCGACAGAATTTCGGTCGCCTTGCACAAGGGCCAGACGATCGGCGTCGTCGGCGAGTCGGGTTCCGGCAAGTCGACGCTCGGTCGCGCGCTGCTCAGGCTCCTGCCGAGCGAGGGTACGGTCCGCTTCGAAGGGGCGGATATCAGCGCCGCCGACAAGCGTGCCATGCGGCCGATGCGCAAGGAACTGCAGCTCGTCTTCCAGGACCCGTTCGGCTCGCTCTCGCCGCGTATGACCATCGGCCAGGTGGTGACCGAGGGCCTGAAGGTTCACGAACCGCAACTGCCTGCGCGCGAGCGTGACCGGCGCGCCATCGAGGCGCTGGAAGAGGTCGGGCTCGACCCGGCCATGCGCAATCGCTATCCGCACGAATTCTCCGGCGGCCAGCGCCAGCGCATCGCCATCGCCCGCGCGATGATCCTTAAGCCGAAGGTTGTCGTGCTCGACGAGCCGACATCTGCGCTCGACCGTTCCGTGCAGAAGCAGATCGTCGATCTTCTTCGCGATTTGCAGAAAGCGCACGATCTTTCCTACCTCTTCATCAGCCACGACCTTGCGGTTGTGCGGGCGATGGCCGACCACATCGTGGTGATGAAACAGGGCCGGATCGTCGAGGAGGGGCCGACGGACGCGATCTTCGATCACCCGCGTGAAGCCTACACCCAGGCCCTTATGGCGGCGGCCATCGACGGGACGCCGTTCCGGCAGCAGACCGGCGCATTCGCAGCCGGTCTGATTGACTGATTGGAATATTTTTCGCCGATTATTGCAAATTTTCCGGGACAGTCGGCGAGGAAGCGGTGAACGGTAGAAAATTTATAGTCGACAAAGTCTACTGATTTTATAGATTAAAGACATGGACGGAGGAACCATGTCTTACGGAAACAGCAATCGATCCAGCCGCCAGGCGCAGCAAGGGGCGGCGGAACGGGCCATCGTTCGCCCACGCGGCAGCGCCTTCACCTATCTCATTTTCACGGTTTCGGTGGTTTTCACCGCAGCCTTCGTCTTCGGCCTGGTAGCCTAGATAGCGCCGGTGGCGCTTACCTCATAAAGGCCGCCAACCGCGTCATTGTCGGCATCGCGCATCTGGGCAAGGCTCTGGCCGTCGAGCACTTCGGCAATGGCGCGACGAACATTTAGCATCATATGCCGGACCTCGCAGGTCGCCTCGTCGCAGTCCTCGCAGCGCTGGTAGCGCGTCTGGCTCGCGCAGGAGATCGGCGCGAGCGGCCCGTCCAGCACCCGCACGACATGACCGATCCTGATGTCGCCGGCCGGCTTTGCCAGCCGATAGCCGCCGTCCTTGCCTTTCCGGCTCTCGACGAAGCCGGCATTCCGCAGCTCCCCCAGTATCGCATCGAGGAATTTCTTCGGAATGTTCCGGGCAACGGCGATGTCGTTGACGAAGGCGAGTTGGCCGGGCGGCAGGTGAGCCAGATAAACGAGAGCCTTCAGGCCGTATTTGCCCTTCTTGGTGAGCATGTCCGCATCATTCTCCGACCACCGCGCCTACGCAAGAGCGATGCGACGGCCAGGCAATCCAGCTTTACCTTGTCGCGGCGAGGCACCCATTCCTCATAGGATCGGGCGGCGGCACATACAAGCCGCAAGGCTCCGACATCGGGCAGTGCCGGCGATGATCAGGACACCGGGAACACGTTACCGCGCAGGATACTGACATAGCCATGGTCGCTGGCTGCGACCTGCATGTCGGCCGGCACATCCAGTTCGACAGCTTCGCCGGTCTCGATGCGGGCCAGGATGCGCCGACCTTGGGGCTGGTCGATCACACGGGCCACCTGCGCCGGAATGCCGTCGCCCGCCGTCGCCCAGCCGAGGTCTACCGGCCGCGCCAGTATCTCGACCGGCCCGTCCCCGACACCCGGAGCGGGAACGGTCGCGCCAGAGACCCGTGCGATGCCGCCCGTCACCGTTCCGGCCAGGCGGTTGGTGTCGCCCAGGAACTTCATGACGAACGCCGATCCTGGCCGCCGGCACACATCTTCAGGCGTGCCCTGCTGCACGATCCGCCCCTCATTGAGGATGACGACGCGGTCGGCGAGGTCCAGCGCCTCTTCCTGGTCATGGGTCACGAACAGCGTCGTGATGCCGAGCTCGTCGTGGATTTCGCGCAGCCAGCGCCGCAGGTCACGTCGCACATTGGCGTCCAGCGCGCCGAACGGTTCGTCGAGCAGCAGCACCTTGGGGTCGACCGCCAGCGCCCGCGCCAACGCCACGCGCTGCCTCTGCCCACCGGAGATCTGCGTCGGGAACCGGTTGCCCAGCCCTTCCAGCCTCACGAGCCGCAACAGATCCTCGACGCGCCGCGCGATCTCGTCCTTCGACCGGCGCACCTTTGATACCTTCATGCCGAAGGCCACGTTCTCGCCCACCGTCATATGCGGAAACAGCGCATAGTGCTGGAAGACGAAGCCGACGCCGCGCTCCCGCACGGGGATGTTCGTGGCGTCTTCGTCGCCGAAATGGATTGATCCGGCATCGGCATATTCTAGGCCCGCCACCATGCGCAGGATCGTCGTCTTGCCCGAGCCGGAGGGGCCGAGCAGTGCGACAAGTTCGCCACTTTCGATTTCCAGAGAGACGCCATGCACGGCGCGGAACGTGTCGAAGGTCTTCACGACCTGGTCGAGGGTGATCTTCATGAGGTCTTTTCCTGGATGGCGACTGTTGGGCTGGCCAGCGCCGGACGGCCCGCGCGTCCCGCGCCGCGGCGCTCCAGCGCGAGCTTGGCGACAATGGTGACGAGCGCAAGCACGGCGAGTATCGAGGCGGCCGCGAATGCGCCGACGGTGTTGTAGTCGTGATAGAGCAGCTCGATGTGCAGCGGCAGCGTGTTGGTCTGGCCGCGGATCTTTCCGGACACCACCGAGACCGCGCCGAACTCGCCCATCACACGCGCGTTGCAGAGCACCACGCCATAGAGCAGCGCCCAGCGGATATTGGGCAGCGTCACGGTCAGGAATGTACGCCAGCCCGATGCGCCCAGCGAGGTCGCCGCCTCTTCGAGGTCCCGCCCCTGCGCCTGCATCAATGGGATCAGCTCGCGCGCGACGAACGGCGCGGTCACGAACATCGAGGCGAGCACGATGCCGGGCAGGGCGAACAGGATCTGTATCTCGGCCGATTGCAGCGCCGGGCCGAACAGGCCCTGAAGCCCGTAGACGAAGAGATAGGCAACGCCCGCGACCACCGGCGAGATCGAGAACGGGATTTCGATCACGATCAGCAGAAAACGCCGCCCCCAGAACTCGAATTTTGTGATCGCCCAGGCGGCCGCGATGCCGAAGATCGTGTTGAGCGGCACGGCGATCAGTGCCGTCAGTACGGTCAGGAAGATCGCGTGTCGCGTGTCCGGAAGCGCAATGGTTTCCGCGAAATGGCCGATGCCGAGCGCGAAAGCCTGCGCGAAGATCACCAGCAGCGGTGCCAGCACGAGCAGTGAGCCGAAGAAAACGACGAAGGCGATCAGTGTCCAGCGAATGGCAGGCGTATCGCCGACCCGTGGCGGTTTGGCGGGGTGCTGCGCCATAGTCATGCCCTCGCCATGTAGCGCAGGGCGCGCGCCTGCAGGTAGTTCGTCACGGCAAGCATGACAAAGGCCGTGAACAGCAGCACCGAAGCGATCGCTGCCGCGGCGCTGTAGTTGAACTCTTCGAGCCGGATAAAGGCCAGCAGCGCCGTGATCTCGGTCGAAGAGGGGCGGTTGCCGGCAATGAAGATGACGGCGCCGAACTCGCCGAGGCTGCGCGCGAATGAAAGCGACAGGCCGGCCAGAAGCGCAGGCGTCAGCAGCGGCAGGATCACGCGCAGGAAGATCGTGCCATCCGACCCGCCAAGCGACTGCGCGGCTTCTTCAAGCGCCGGATCGAGGTCTTCCAGCACAGGCTGCACCGTGCGCACCACGAATGGCAGGCTGGTGAAGAACATGGCCACCATGATGCCGAGCGGCGTGTAGACGACCTGAATGCCGACCGAAGCCAGGATCGAGCCGAGCCAGCCATTCTGCGCGAATAGCGAGGTGAGGGCGATGCCGGCAACAGCTGTCGGGAGCGCGAAAGGCAGGTCGACCAGCGCGTCGATCAGCCGTTTGCCGGGAAATTCGTAACGAACAAGGACCCAGGCCAGCGCCAGCCCGAAGACGAGGCCGAACGCTGTCGCGGCGAGCGCGGACAAGGCCGTGACGCGGTAGCTGGCTATGGCGCGGGAGGACGAGACGATGCGCCAGTATTCCTCGGGGCCGAGGCTGGCGGCCTTGAAGATGAGCGCGCCGAGCGGCAACGCCACGATCAGCGCCACATAGAACAGCGTGATGCCGAGCGACAGCGGCAGACCGGGCAGAATTCGACGTCTCAAGATCGCTGGACCTTTCGGGGCAAGGGTTGCGGCCGGCGGGTTTCCAACCGCCGGCCGCACACTAGCGAATTGACGGGCTCAGCGGTCGCCGAAAATCTGGTCGAGCTTGGCGTCCGAAGCGAAGTGTTCCTCCTGGATGCGGTCCCAGCCGCCGAAGACGTCTTCGGCCGTCACCAAGCGCACCTCGGGAAACTGGTCGGCAAACTCGGCCGTCACCTTTTCATCGTGGACGCGATTGCCGAACGTTGCGGCGATGCGCTGTCCCTCTTCCGAATAGAGGAAATCCAGATAGTCCTTCGCCAGTTCCTGGCTGCCGCGCCGCTCGGCAACGCGGTCGACGATGGCCACCGGGAACTCGGCCAGCAGGCTGAGCGACGGCACGACGCTGTCGTAGCTGTCTTCGCCATATTCGCGGGCGATCGATCGCGTCTCGGCCTCGAATGTGATGATCACGTCGCCTATGCCGCGTTCGATGAACGTCGTAGTGGCACCACGGCCGCCGGTATCGAACACCGGGACATTGTCGAAGATCTTGCCGACGAATTCCGCGATCTTCTCCTCGTCGTCGCCGAATTCCTCTTTGGCGTAGGCAACTGCGGCCAGATAGGTATAGCGCGCGTTGCCGGAGGTTTTGGGGTTGGGGAAGATCACTTCCACATCGTCACGGGCGAGATCGTCCCAGTCGGTGATGTTCTTCGGGTTGCCTTCGCGGACGAGGAACGACGGGAAAGAGTAGTAGGGCGAGGCGTTGTTCGGGAACTCGCTCTGCCAATCGTCGGAAACGAAGCCCTGCTGCACGAGGAAATCGATGTCGGTCGTCTGGTTGAAGGTCACCACATCCGCCTCGAGGCCTTCGGCAATCGAGCGCGCCTGGGCCGAGGTGCCGCCGTGGGACTGGTCCACGGTCACGTCGCGTCCGGTCTCTGCCTTATAGGCGGGCACAAAGGCTTCGTTGATCGCGGCGAAAAGCTCGCGGGCGATGTCGTAGGAGGAGTTGAGGATCTTGTCCGGCGATTGCGCCTGCGCGGGCGCGGCGAAAAGGAGCGCGGCGGCGGCGCCGGCGAGAAGAAGGCGTTTCATGAGGAACTCCGTGAGAAAGGACATGCGTCCAGTTCACGCAGAATATCCGTCTTCGCAGGTGCGGGAGAGGCACGTTTACGGGGACGCCCGCCCGGGAAATAGAAATTCTATCCTGTGGTGCGTCTGGTTTGGGATTTTCCGTCTCCGTATGTAGGAAACAGCGCAGTGATGTTGCCCGCGTCGGCGACCAAAGGCGCGACGCGGGCAAATGTGGGTTCGTTCAGCGCAGCGTTGCCGCTATGTTGCCGCCATCGACGGTTGTAACGTCGGCGGTCGTGCGCTCGGCCAGCGCATGGTGCAGGAAGGCCTGCGCCACGTGTTCGGCGGTCACCTCCAGCCCGAGCAGGTTGCCGGACATGTAGTCCTTCTCGGAAAGCCCGCGCGCCTTCGAGCGGCTGGCGATCATCTCGTCGGTGAGCAGGCCGGAGCGGATGCGGTCGGCGTTGACGGCATTGGCGCGCACGCCGATGCCGCCATATTCCAGGGCATACTGCCGCGACAGGAACAGCGTTGCTGCCTTCGGTATGCCGTAGGCGCCGAATTTCGGACCCGGATTGACCGCCTGCTTGGAGGTGTTGAAGAGCAGCGCGCCGCCGGTGCCCTGCTGCTTGAAGATGCGCACGGCCGCTTGCGCGACATTCTGGTGCGAGAAGAAATTGAGCTCGAAGCTCTTGCGCAGCAGCGCGTCGTCCAGCTCGCCGATTCCGCCTTCAAAGGCGGCTCCCGCGTTCGAGACCACGATGTCGACGCCACCGTAATTGCGCACTGCCTGTTCGAAGGCGGCGGCGATATCTTCCGGCTTCGTCACGTCGGCACCGACGCCGATCGAGCCGTTGCCTGCAACCTTGGCCGCTTCTTTTGCCTTCTCAGCGTCGAGGTCGACGACAACCACATGTGCGCCCTGGCTGGCGAACAGCTTTGCCGTTGCGGCCCCGATAGCGCCGGCGCCGCCGGTCACCAGCGCGACCTGCCCCGTCAGCGGCTTCGGCTTGTTGCCGGCGAGCTTGGCCTGCTCCAGCGACCAGTATTCGAGCTCGAAAAGGTCGGACTTGGCAAGCGGGCGGAAATCGCCGATCGCTTCGGCACCGCGCACGGCCTCGATCCACATTTCGCCGACGTCGGAGGCGATCTTCGCGTCCTTCAGCGTGCGGCCTAAACCGAACATGCCAAGCCCCGGCACGAGCAGAAGCCTCGGCATCGGGTCGAGCATGGTGCGCTTCACGTCGTCGCGCGCGTCGTTCTCCTCGAAGTAGCGGGTGTATTTGGCGACATAGTCGGCGACATGCGTCTTCACCGTCTCGGCGTAGGCGTCCAGATTGTCGGCGTCGGGTGCAGGCAGCGCCATTGGACCCGTCTTGATGCGGATCGAAAGGTCGGGCGTGGAAACGCCTCGGGCGGCGCGACGCTCCAGCCCTTCCGCGTTCAGGAATTCCAGGATCGTGGGCGACGTACGGAAGTCGCTGACCATCCGGTCGAAGCGGCCTTCGCCGTGGCGCATCGCGACCGCGCCGCGCAGCAGGGGGGCTATCTGCGCCGGGTCCGGCAGGCGCTTGGGCAGCTTGATCGGCACCAGCGGGTTTGTGGTGTTCTGCGCCACATAGTCTTCCGCCACGGTGACGTAGCGGATCATCAGATCGTATGCATCCTTCGCCGTCTCGGCGAATGTGAAAATACCGTGCTTGTCGAGGATGAGCCCCTCGACCGAAGGATCCTGATCGTAGATTTCAGCCGCGGCCTTGGCGAGGTCGAAACCGGGCTTGATATAAGGCACGTAGCCCATCTTCGGCCCGAACACCTTGCGGATCAGCGCTTCGCTGTCGTCGCCCTGGTCGACGATGGCGAGCACGGCTGTCGAATGGGTGTGGTCGACGAACTTGTGCGGCAGGAAGGCGTGCAGCAGCGTTTCGACAGACGGGTTCGGCGAGCCGGGATCGATCAGGTTGGCGCGCTGCAGCGCCACCATGTCCTCGTCGGAAAGGCTCTCCAACGCGCGCGCTTTGAGAAGCGGCGCGAGCTTCACTGCCGGCAGGCCCTGCGGTTCGATCACGCCCATGTCCCACCCGCTGCCCTTCACGCACAGAACCGGCCAGTGGTCGCCGACGAGGTCTGTAGCCTCGAGCTTGACGGAGGTGTTGCCGCCGCCATGCAGCACGAGGCGCGGCTCGCCGCCCAGCAGGCGGGTGGTGTAGACGCGCAGCGCGAGGTCGCGCTCGACGCCCTTTTCCGCATAGGCGGCAACCAGGGCTTCGGCGTCGGTGTCGTTCCAGAGGTTTTTCATGTCTTGTCCGTCAGTGGTTTGGGGAGGATACGAATGTCAGGCCGCAGCGTCGGCCGCCTCGGCGAGAAGGCGTTCGGCCATGCTTTGCGAAAGCACGAGATGGGTTGCGAATTTGCCGGCAAGGGCGGCCTTGAGCGGGTCGAGCTTGGCGCTTTCCTGCACGACCATCATCCGCTTCGGGATATGCCGGAACGAGGCGAAGTCGGCGGAAATGACCCGGCGATTGTAGTCGCAGTCGAGAAGTTCGCCCGTGGCGTCGATCATCTGGCCGGCGATCACGCCTGCTGCCCCGCGATCGCGCAGGGCGTGCACCTCGTCGGCGGTCATCGCACCGCATTTGACCACGTGGGCGTCCTCGTCGACCATGCCGACGGAAAACAGGGCCAGATCGCAATCCGACACACCCGCGAGCTGCTCGCGGATCACCGGTTCGTCGCGCAGTTCGCGCGCCAGCCGCTCGCTCGATAGCACCAGCGGTGCGTAGAAATTGAGGCCCTTGGCATTGAGCCGGCGGGCGATTTCCATCGTGCACTGGTCCGGCCGGTAGGAGTAGGGCGCGCCGAGATTGCCGCAAAGCTGCACGACGGTGACGTCCTGAAGATCGGCATAGGACATGACGTCGGCGATCGAATAGACGGTCCGGCCCCAGGCAATGCCGATCTTCTGGCCGCTCGCCGCCAGCGAAAGAAAAACGCTTGCCGCCAGTGCCGGGATTTCGATGGCAGGCTCGAAGACCGGTCCCGTTTCAGGCGCGACCCACACGCCGGCGAGCCCGTAGGTGTCCTCCACGCGCCGGGCCAGCACGTCGCTGGCAAAGAGATGCGTCGACGTGGCGATGGTGACGATGCCGCTTTCTCGCGCCTTGCGCAGGTAGAGCGCCACGGACGCGCGCGAGATGTCGAGCCGCCGCGCGACCTCGTCCTGCCGCAGGCCATGCGTGTAGTAGAGCCACGCGGCCTTGTGCACGATCTGGTCGCCGGGGCGGATTGGCATGGCTCTGTCCCTTCCTTTCGTCGTCATGACAAAAGTACGTACTGCGCGCGAGCGAGACCGGTAAGGTGAAACAGGCGGGACGGTCCGTTGCGAACCGCCCCGCCCGAAGCTTGAAACCGCCTACTCGTTCGGGTTCGGCATCCACGCAGGCATGGCGACATCGGCATGGTTGAACTGCGGCATCTTGGCCGACAATTCCTCCATGTTCTTGATGTCGCTGTCGTTGAGTTCGGCCTGCGTGATCAGCGTCGGCGGCACGATGACGCTGGCGCCCGGCTCCTCGCCTGCGAGCATCATGGCGAGCGCGCGCACCGAAACCTGGCCGACGACGGCGGGATTGGTTGCAGCCGTCGCGACCCATGCACTGCCGGGCTCGCGCATCGCCGAGATGTCGGCGGTGGAGATGTCGGCCGAATAAATCTTGATGTCCGAGGAGAGCCCGGCTTCGTCCACCGCGATCTTCACGCCTTTCGCAAACTCGTCATAGGGTGCGAACACGACCTGGATGCCGGGATTGGCGGTCAGCACCGAGCGCGCCTGATTGGCGACGGAGTTGGCGATCGGGTTGTCGAGCGTGCCGAACATGGCGACTTCCTCGATGCCCGAATAGCGTTCCTTGAATTCGCGCCAGGTCTCGTCGCGCCGGTCGAGCGGTGCGATGCCGGCAACGTAGACATAGGCTGCCTTCCAGGCCTCCCCATTGTCCTCGATAGCCTGTTCCAGCGCGAGCCTTGCGAGGTCGCGGTCGGACTGCTCGATCTGCGGGATCGCATGGTTCTCGACGTTCACGTCGAAGGCGACGACCTTGATGCCGGCGTCGACGGCGCGCTGAGCGGCCTCCTTCATCGATTCGGTCAGGCCGTGCTGGATGATGATGCCGTCGACGCCGAGCGCGATCGCCTGGTCGACCATGTCGGCCTGCAGTGCCGCATCCTGACGGCTGTCCAGCACGCGCAGGTCGACCCCCAGCGCCTTGGCCTGCGATTCGACGCCGGCCAGATAGGCCTGGAAGAAGTCGCCGGTGGACAGGTATCGCACCAGCGCGATCTGGACGTCGGCGGCATTGTCGAACGGCGCCGGCCGGTCCTGCGCCAGCACCGGCAGTGCGAAGATGCCGGTGGCCGCGGCGAGGCCAAGGGCGCTGAATGTCCTGCGAGTAATGCTCATGCTCGTTTCCTCCACTTTGTGGCTTGTTGCAGCCTTGTTGAACCCGTCATCTCGCCCTGTTGGAGAGCGCGAATGTGAAGACGAGCGCGACGACGAGAACCGCGCCCTTGACGAAATCCTGCGTGTAGTAGGGCGCGTTCATCATCGTCAGCCCCTGCAGCAGGACGCCCACGAAGAGAGCGCCGATCGCCGTGCCGAAGGCGTTCGGTTTGGCGGCACCCAGCACCGCGAAGCCGATCAGCGCGGCGGCCACCGAATCGAGAAGCAGATTGTTGCCGGAGGCGATGTCGCCGCGGCCCAGGCGCGCGGCTAGCAGGATGCCGCCGATCGATGCGAAGACGCCGGAGATGACATAGGCCCAGATCTTGTAAGCCTTGACCGGCGCACCTGCGAGTTCAGCCGCCTTTTCGTTGCTGCCGACCGCATACATCATCCGCCCGAACCGCGTGAATTCGAGGAAGAACCAGATCAGGACCGCCAGCACCAGCAACACCACGACCGACACCGGAAGCAGATTATCGATGAAAAAGTCGAGCCGGTGTCGCCCCAGCGCCAGGAACGTCGGGCTGAACGTGCCGGTCGCCGTCGAGCCGTCGGGCATGGTCATGCCTGTGGCGATGGAGCGGCCTTCCGTGGGTATGCGTTGCAGCCCGACCAGCAGGAACATCATGCCGAGCGTGGCAAGCAGGTCGGGCACGCGCATGTAGACGATGATGATGCCGTTGACGAGGCCGACCAGGGCGCCGATGGCCAGGCAGAAGAGCACCGCGACAAGCGCGTTCTGCTCCAGCACCACCATCGCGTAGGCGGCTGCCATCATCGCGCTGGTGGCGACCGAGCCGATAGACAGGTCGAAGCCGCCGACGACGAGCGTTGCCGTCACGCCCAGTGCGAGAATGCCGGTGATGGCAACCGACTGGAAGATGAAGACGGCACTCTGCGGCGAAGCGAAGCCGGGTGCGGCGAACGCGAAGAACACGATCAGTGCGGCCAGAAGGGCCAGGAATCCGTAGCGGATGACGGTGTCGGCCATCAGGCGGCGCCTCGTATGTCTTCGCCGGCGACCTGCGCCAGCAGCCTGTCCATATCCAGGCCGGCGTTGCGGTGCTCGCCGACGATGGTGTGTTCCGACATCACGAGGACGCGGTCGGCGGTCTCTAGCGCCTCATCGAGTTCGGTGAGAAACAGGAGCGTCGCCCTGCCCGCCGCGCCGGCGCGCAGCTTCGCCGCAATGTCGCGCCTTGCGGCGATGTCGACGCCCTGGAAGGGCTCGTCAAGGATCAGCAGCGAGGAAGGCTGCGCAGTCCAGCGCGCTACCATCACCTTCTGCTGATTGCCGCCGGAAAGGGTCTGCATCCGGTCCCGCTCGCCACGGCAGACGATGCCGAGTTCCTCGATCTGCCGGCGGGCGATTGCACGCTCGGCGCGCGGCTGCGACACGCCCAACCGGGCAAGGCGACGCAGGAACGGCAGGCTTACGTTCTTGTAGAGATTGAAATCGGCGACGATGCCGCTTTCCGCACGATCCTTGGCGACGAGAAAGACGCCTTCTTCTATGGCGTCGGCCGGCGAACGAGGGCGATACTCGCGCCCCTCCAGCGCCATCGTGCCGCCGAGCGGCCGGCGCACCCCGAACAGCGTCTCGGCAAGCGCGGTCTTGCCGACGCCGACCAGGCCGGTGATCGCGACCACCTCGCCGTCGCCGAGCGCAAGCGAAAAGGGTCTGGCCTGGCTTGCGATGCGCAGGTCCTTGGCTTCGAAGACCGTTCGCGTCGCGTCCTTCACCGATACGGCTGAAAGGTCCATAGCCCGGCCAAGCATAGCGTCGACCGCGCCCTCGTAGTCGAGCGGCTTGTTGGCAAAGACGCCCGCGATGACGCCGTCCCGCAACGCGACGATGCGGTCCGCGATGCGGCGGATGTCGGACATGCGATGCGAGATGTAGAGAATGGCGACGCCATGCTCGCGCAGCCGCTCGACCACCGCAAACAGCCGGTTGGCTTCCGCGCTCGACAGCGACGATGTCGGCTCGTCGAGGATCATAACCTTGGGCTCGTGCGCCATGGCGCGCGCGATGGCCACCATCTGCCGGTCAGCGAGCGAAAGCTCGGAGATGCTGGCGGAAAGGTTGACCTGCAGCCCGAGCCGGTCGGCGACAGCCTGCGCCTCGCGCCTGACGCGGCGCGGATTGAAAAGTAAAGGCGCGCCCTTGCCGGTGAGCCTGTCCATGGTCAGGTTCGTGGCAACGTCGAGGGCGGCCACCACGCCGTCATTGATGTTTTGGTGAACCGTCACTACCCCGGCGCGGATTGCCTCGGCGGGTGAGGCGGGATCGAACGGCTCGCCTGAAAGATGCATCGTGCCGCGGTCGCGCGCATGCACGCCGCTGATCACCTTCACCAGCGTCGACTTGCCGGCGCCGTTGGCTCCCATCAGTACGGTGACTTCGCCTGCGCGCAACTCGAGATCGACGTCGCTCAGCACCCGAATGGGGCCAAACGCCTTCTCCAGACCCGCAATGCGGAACATGGCTTCCATGGCCGCCAACTCCTCCCTGGCACCGGACGCTACGGCACTGTATCGGCAATTGTCAACATGATTGACAATTGCCAGTCTCGTCTCTAGCGTTTTCGCTCAGAGGCGGAGAACCGGCGTATCAAGACCGTATCCGCAACCATGCGCAGTGACGGGAGGAGTTGCATGGACGCCGCATCTTTCGAGGCGCTGAATGCCGAAACGCTGGGCCCGAGGCTGGGTGGGCTGGAGGCGCTGCGCGCCCGTCTCGGAGACGATCCGTCAGCATGGCGCGTCCGCGAGGTCGGCGATGGCAACCTCAACCTGGTGTTCATCGTCGACGGCGACAAAGGCAGCGTGATCGTCAAGCAGGCCCTGCCCTATGTGCGCCTTGTAGGCGAAAGCTGGCCGCTGCCGCTCAAGCGCTCCTTCTTCGAATACCACACGCTGGCGCGCCAGGCTGCCCGCGCGCCCGGCCAGGTGCCGGAGATCTTCCATTTCGACGAGCAGCAGGCGCTGATCGTCATGGAGTTTCTGTCGCCGCACGTGATCCTGCGCCGTGCGCTGATCGACGGCCGGATGCTGCCGCGCATCGCCGACGACCTGGCGCTGTTCATGGCGCGCACGCTTTTCCGCGGGTCGGACCTTTCCATGCAGACACGGGAGCGCAAGGCCGATCTGGCGCTCTTCGCCGACAATGTCGAACTCTGTGACATCACCGAGAACCTGGTTTTCTCCGACCCTTATTTCGACGCGGAGATGAACTCGCACACCTCACCGCAGCTCGACGGTCTGGTGGCGCAGTTGCGTGCCGACCGCGACCTCAAGGTCGCCGCGCAGCGCATGAAACACATCTTCGCCGCAAGGGCGGAGACACTGGTGCATGGCGACCTGCACACCGGCTCGATCATGGTCACGGAGACGGACACCAGGGTCATCGATCCCGAATTCGCCTACTATGGCCCGATGGCCTTCGATGTCGGCATGCTCTTCGCCAATTTCTGGATGTCCTATTTCTCGCAGTCGGGTCATGAGCAGGAGGGCAATCGCGACGCGATGCGCGCCTACCTTCTGGATGTGCAGGAGCGCTGCTGGAACGGCTTCGTGGCCGAGTTTTCGCGCCTGTGGCGCACCGAGCGGAACGGCATCCTCTACCAGAAGAGCCTGTTCGAGGAGCAGGGCGATCATCTCGGCGCGGAGCAGGCGCTGGGCGAGGTCCTGCGCGAGATATGGGTTGACCTGCTCGGTTTCGCCGGCATCGAGATTCACCGCCGCATCCTCGGGCTCGCGCACAACGCCGACTTCGAGACGATCGAGGATCCTGACATGCGGGCGCAATGTGAGGCGAAAGCGCTCAAGTTCGGACGGCAGATCGCCGTCAACCGTGCCCATCTGAACGGCATGAAGGAAGCCAATGCGCTTGCAGCGCTGATCGAGACGGGAGCGGTGGCGTGAGGGTCGGTGACAAGCATTTCCGTACAATCTGGCTGAACGACGATGGCAGAGCGGTCGACATCATCGACCAGCGCTGGCTGCCGCACGAGTTCCGGATCGTCACACTGTCGACCGTAGAGGATGTCGCGACCGCGATCCGCGACATGTGGGTGCGTGGCGCGCCACTGATCGGGGTCACCGCAGCCTACGGCGTCGCCATCGCCATGCGCGCCGATCCGTCCGATGAAGCGCTGGAAGCGGTATGGCATACGCTTCACGAGACACGTCCGACGGCGATCAACCTGCGCTGGGCGCTTGATGAGATGACGCGGCTCCTGAAGCCGCTGCCCGTGGCTGAACGCGCCGACGCCGCCTATGCGCGCGCCGCCGAGATCGCCGACGAGGACGTCGAGCTTAACCGGTCGATCGGCTCGCACGGCCTGACACTGATCCGCCAGATCGCCGCGTCGAAGAAGCCGGGCGAAAGCGTCAACATCCTCACTCACTGCAATGCCGGCTGGCTGGCGACCGTCGACTACGGCACCGCCACCGCGCCGATCTACATGGCCACGGAAGAGGGCATTTCCGTCCACGTCTACGTCGACGAAACACGGCCGCGAAATCAAGGCGCGCAGCTCACAGCATGGGAGATGGCCGGCCACGGGGTGCCGCACACGCTGGTCGTGGACAATGCCGGCGGCCATCTCATGCAGCGCGGCCAGGTCGACATGGTGATCGTCGGGACCGACCGCACCACGGCCAATGGCGACGTCTGCAACAAGATCGGCACCTATCTGAAGGCGCTGGCCGCGCGCGACAACGGCGTTCCGTTCTACGTCGCCCTGCCGTCGCCAACCATCGACTGGACGGTGAAGGATGGCCTCGCCGAAATCCCGATCGAGGAGCGTTCGGGCGACGAGGTGTCTCTGGTCTGGGGCCGCGCGCCCTCCGGCGAGGTGGTGCAGGTTCGCATATCGCCGGACGAGACCGAGGCGGCGAATCCCGCCTTCGACGTGACTCCGGCGCGGCTTGTGACCGGCCTCATCACCGAACGCGGTGTCGCCGAAGCCTCAGCCGAAGGGTTGAAGGGGCTATTTCCCGAAAGCTGATCCGCCAGCAGGTCTTTTGCGGTTGCGGGGTGCGTCCGCCGGCGCGAAGATGGTCTTCCTGTCGTCGGGGGAAGAACTGCATGAGCGTGAAATATGACGGGACGCCCGCAACGGCCCCGCGCCGGTTGCGCAACATTCTGGCGCTCGACGATTTCGAGGTGGCGGCGCGCCGGCATCTCCCGAGGCCGGTCTTCGGTTACGTCTCGGGTGCCGCCGAAACCAACGCGTCGCTCCACGACAATCGCGCGGCCTTTGCCGAGTTCGGTTTCCTGCCCCGCGCGCTGATCGACGTTTCCAAACGCTCGCAGAAGCGGGAACTTTTCGGCACAACCTATGCCGCACCCTTCGGCATCGCGCCCGTCGGGCTGAGCGCGCTTTCCGCCTATCGCGGCGATCTGGTTTTGGCGCAGGCTGCCGCCGCCAGCGGCATCCCCATGATCATGAGCGGCACATCGCTGATCCGGCTGGAGGAGATCGTCGCTGCCAATCCGCAGGCGTGGTTTCAGGCCTACGTGCCTGGCGAGGAGCGCTGGATGCTTGCGCTCGTTGATCGTGTTGCCCAGGCGGGGTTCGGGACGCTCGTGCTGACGGTGGACACGCCGGTCATGGCCAATCGCGAGAACAACATCCGCAACGGCTTCTCGACGCCTATGCGCCCCACCCCACGACTGTTCTGGGATGGCATGGTGCGGCCGCGCTGGAGCCTTGGAACCTTCCTGCGGACGATCGTCAGGCACGGCATGCCGCATTTCGAGAATGCCTCGGTCGAGCGCGGATCGGCGATCCTGTCGCGCAATGTCGTGCGCCAGTTCGGCCCCAAGGACAGGCTGAGCTGGGATCATTTCGACCTCATCCGCAAGCGGTGGAAGGGGCGTTTCATCGTCAAGGGCATCATGACGCGCGAGGATGCACGCATCGCGCTCGATCGCGGCGCTGACGGCGTGATCCTGTCCAACCATGGCGGCCGGCAGCTCGACGGTACGGCCTCGCCGTTGCGCGTGTTGCCTGCGGTCGCGGAGGAGATCGGCGGCCGGATTCCGGTGATGATCGACGGCGGTTTCCGGCGCGGAACGGACGTGTTGAAGGCGCTGGCGCTCGGCGCATCGTTCGTCTTTCTGGGGCGGCCGTTCATTTATGCCGCCGCCATCGGCGGTGAGCCCGGCGTGCGCCACGCCTTTTCCATCCTTCACGACGAGATCGACCGGAACATGGCGCTGCTGGGCATCAACACGCTGGACGAGTTGCATCCCCGTATGCTGATCCGGCTTGCGCGATCGGCGGAATCAGACGCTTCGGCATAGAGAAGACTTGCAGAGTGGGGCATCCGCAGGCATTTGGTTTCCTTGCCGGGGGCAAAAATTCCGGCATCCGAAATGCCAGCCGGCCGCAAGGCCAGATGTTCATCCGCATGCAGGCCACGCAATGTCCCATCTTCTCACCATCGCCGACCTGAAGGAACTCGCCAGGCGGCGCGTGCCGACCATGTTCTTCGACTACGCCGATTCCGGCGCCTGGACCGAAGGCACCTATCGCGCCAACGAGGAGGACTTCGCCGACATCAAGCTGCGCCAGCGCGTGCTCGTCGACATGACCGACCGCTCGCTGGAAACGACGATGATCGGCGAGAAGGTATCGATGCCCGTGGCCTTGGCGCCCACCGGACTGACCGGTATGCAGCATGCAGACGGCGAGATGCTGGCCGCGCAGGCGGCCGAAGCGGCCGGCGTTCCTTTCACGCTGTCGACGATGAGCATCTGCTCGATCGAGGATGTGGCGTCGGTGACGACGAAGCCGTTCTGGTTCCAGCTCTACGTGATGCGCGACCGCGACTTCGTGCGCAATCTGATCGACCGGGCCAAGGCTGCGAATTGCTCCGCCCTCGTGCTCACCGCCGACCTGCAGATCCTCGGCCAGCGCCACAAGGACGTCCGCAACGGCCTGTCGGCCCCGCCTAAGCTGACGCTTGCCAACCTGTTCGACATGGCGCTGCGCCCGCGCTGGTGTGCTGCGATGCTGGGCACGCAGCGGCGCACTTTCCGCAACATCGTCGGCCACGCCAAGGGCGTGGGCGATCTGTCGTCCCTGTCGTCCTGGACCGCCGAGCAGTTCGACCCGAAGCTTTCGTGGGACGACGTCGCCTGGATCAAGGAGCATTGGGGCGGCAAGCTCATCATCAAGGGTATTCTGGACGAGGAGGATGCCCGCATGGCGGCAAAGACGGGCGCCGACGCGATCATCGTCTCCAATCACGGCGGCCGCCAGCTTGATGGCGCAAGGTCTTCGATCTCGATGCTGCCGCGTATCGTGGAGGCCGTCGACGGACGGATCGAGGTTCATGTCGACGGCGGCATCCGCTCCGGCCAGGATGTGCTGAAGGCCGTCGCGCTGGGCGCACAGGGCACCTATATCGGCCGCCCGTTCCTCTACGGGCTCGGGGCCATGGGCCGCGAAGGCGTGACGCTGGCGCTGGAAATCATCCGCAAGGAGCTGGACATCACCATGGCACTGTGCGGCAAGCGACGCATCACCGACGTCGACGGCTCGGTACTGGCGCGCTAGGAAACGCTTCATAAGCTGACCTTGATATTCATGTTTTAGCGTGAGATATAGCGGGCAACCACGGAGGATTACCGCCATGTCGATCGCCCGCATTCTGCTTCTGACTGCTGCTTCGCTGGCGCTATGCGCGCAGGCGCAGGCTGCCGAGCCTGCCGCCATTCTGGATACCTATGCCGACATCGCGCTGGCCGGCTACGAGGACAGTCTGAAAACGGCGCAGCAGCTGGACGCCGCGATCGAGGCGCTGGCCGCCGACCCGACCGAAGGCAATCTGACGGCCGCGCGTGAAGCCTGGCTTGCCGCCCGCGTGCCTTACCAGCAGACGGAGGCTTTCCGCTTCGGCAATCCGATCGTCGACGAGTGGGAGGGCCGCGTGAATGCCTGGCCGCTCGACGAGGGCCTGATCGACTATGTCGACCCAAGCTACGGCATGGAGAGCGACACCAACCAGTTCTACGCCGTCAACATCATTGCCAACGCCTCCGTCAGCGCCGCCGGACAGACGGTCGACGCCTCGGAGATTACGCCCGAGCTGATCCAGTCGCTTCAGGAGATTGGCGGCATCGAGGCGAATGTCGCGACGGGTTATCACGCGATCGAGTTCCTGCTCTGGGGGCAGGACCTCAACGGCACGGATGCCGGCGCCGGCGCGCGCCCGGCGACTGACTTCGACACAGCCAATTGCAGCAACGGCAATTGCGACCGTCGCGCCGCCTATCTCGCGGCTGCATCGGATCTTCTGATCGCCGATCTCGAGGAAATGGTCGCCAACTGGCAGACGGATGGCGCGGCGCGTGCGGCCTTGACCGAGGAATCGCCCGAGGCCGGACTTTCGGCCATCCTCACCGGTCTCGGCTCCCTGTCCTACGGCGAACTGGCGGGCGAACGCATGAAGCTCGGGCTGCTGCTGCATGATCCGGAGGAAGAGCACGACTGCTTCTCCGACAACACCCACAATTCGCACTACTACGACGTGCTGGGCATCTCGAACGTCTATCACGGCAGCTACCAGCGCGTTGACGGATCCACTGTGTCGGGTGCCTCTCTGGCCGAATTCGTGCGCGAGAAGGATGCGGCGGTCGCCGACGAGATCGAGGCTGATCTTGCAGCGACCGTGGAAGCGGCAACCGCACTCAAGGCGCGCGCGGAAGCCGGCGAGGCTTATGACCAGATGATCGGCGAGGGCAACGATGAGGGCAATGCGGTGGTGCAGGCCGTCATCGACGGGCTGGTCAAGCAGACCCGCTCGCTCGAACGCGTGATCGCAGCGCTTGACCTTGGCGGTGTGACCATCGAAGGTTCCGACAGCCTCGACAATCCCGACGCCGTCTTCGAATAGGGCGCGGTTCGTAACCGCGGGATCATGCCAAGCTTTTCCGCCAGGCTCCTGACCGTCGCGCTGCTGCTTATGCCAGCAACCGTCGCGGCGGCGCAGTCGTCCCGCGACGACCTTTCCGAGGCCGATCGCGCACGCGTCGAAGCCGTGACGCGTCCTGCGACGGATTTCTCCCGGCCGGAGCCGTTCGAGCTGATGCAGGGCGGGGCAGGCACCACCAAGCGCGTCTCCGACGCCAACGCGCTTTCTCATCCTGGTGAGAATCTCGTCTTCGAGGACGAGCAGCGTTTTCTGGTCGGCAACGGGCTTTTCCGCAAGGACTGGGTCACCGCGCCGTCGTCGACGATCGCTTCGGACGGGCTGGGCCCGCTTTTCAATGCACGCGCCTGCCAGGCCTGCCACATCAAGGACGGTCGGGGCCACGCACCGTTGGAGCCGGGCGGCAATGCAACATCGCTGCTCGTTCGCCTATCGGTGGAGCCTGACGCCGGACAGCGGGAGCGTATAGAAAAGGGACTGCAGCCGGCCGCGCCGCACCCGGTGCTGGGTTTCCAGCTTCAGGACAATGCCGCCGCGGGACTGAACCCGGAGGGCAGGATTCGCATCGACTACAGCGACAAGCCAGTCGAGTTCGCAGGCGGCGAGATCGTCGCGCTGCGCCGCCCCCGGCTTTCGATAGTGGACACGTCTCCCGACGCCGATCTGGACGGATTGAGGATGTCGGCGCGCGTATCGCCGCCAATGAGCGGTATGGGACTGCTGGAGGCGATCCACGAGGCCGATATTCTGGCTCTTGCCGATCCGGACGACAGCGATGGCGACGGTATCTCCGGCCGTCCCAACATGGTCGGCGACGGCAAGGGCGGGCTGGTGCTTGGCCGGTTCGGGTGGAAGGCGGTCGAGCCGACTGTCGAGCGCCAGACCGCGCATGCCTTTGCCGGCGACATGGGGCTTTCGACGCCGGTCGCGCCCGACCATTGGGGCGACTGCACCCAACGTCAGCCCGAGTGCCGGGCGCTGCCACACGGGGCGCAATCGCAATTCGGCGACGAGGAGGTGCCTCGGGATCTGCTCGATCTCGTGGTGTTCTATTCACGCAATCTCGCCGTGCCGGTGCGACGGCAGATCGACGCGCCACAGGTTCTGGCCGGCAAGGAAGCCTTTTACGAAGCCGGCTGCGTAAGCTGTCACGTGCCGAAATTCGTGACGAGCCGCAACGCCGGGCACGAGGCGCACCGCTTCCAGCTCATATGGCCCTATACGGATCTTTTGCTGCACGACATGGGTGAAGGGCTGGCCGACAACCGCGAGGAAGGTTTGGCGGACGGGCGCGAATGGCGCACGCCACCGCTTTGGGGCATCGGGCTCGCGCATCAGGTGAGCGCCGAAGCGGGCTTTCTCCACGATGGGCGCGCCCGATCGCTGGTGGAGGCAATCCTGTGGCATGGTGGCGAGGCCCAGGCTTCCCGCGATGCTTTTGCAAAGATGCAAAAGGCCGAACGCGATGCCCTGATCGCTTTTCTGGAGTCGCTATGAAACGCGTTATTATCCTGATGTTCCTGCTGTTGCCCGGTTTCGCCGCGCAGGCTGCCGATGGCGCAGGGACGCGGATCGCCGATCAGTTCGCGCGACCGACCTTGAAGGCGCTGGTGGATGCGGCCGAACGCAACAGCATTGCTGTCGATGCCCTGTGCGCCGAACCCGGCGCGGAGAGGCTGGAGGCTGCGCGGGAGACATTCGACACGCTCGTCACCGGTTTCGGCCGCGCGAGCGTCCTGCGCTTCGGCCCCTTGGCCGCCGAAAGCCGGATCGAGCGCCTGTTCTTCTGGCCCGACCCACGCGGCATCGCGCTCAGGCAGGTGCAGGGCGTTCTGGCCAAGGCGGATGACACCGCTGCCCGTCAGGAAACGCTTGCCGAAAAGAGCGCTGCCTTGCAGGGTATTCCGGCGCTCGAGTTCGTGCTGTTCGGCAGTGGCTCAGAGCAGCTTGCGAGCAGCGACGGAGCGTTCCGGTGTGCCTATGCCGCCGCTATTTCCCGCAATATCGGCCTAATCGCTGCCGAAACCCTGAACGGCTGGTCGGCGGATACCGCCTTCGCCCGGTCTTTCACCGCTCCGTCCGCCGACGCGGAAATCTATCGATCACCAAGGGAAGTGGACGGCGAAATCGTGAAGGCGATGTCGACGGCGTTGCAGTTTCTCGGCGCGGCGGAACTGCGTCCGCCGCTTGGCGAAACGCCGGAAAAGGCCAATGGCCGCCGCGCCCCGCTGTGGCGTAGTGACCTGACCTTCGCGCTGGCACGGGCACGCGTTGGCGGGGTGCAGGCGCTGCTCGACGCGAGCGGCTATGCCGAAACCGTTCCGTCGGACCAGGCCTATGCGATCGACTCGCTGCGCTTCGAGCTGAACACGGCTTCGACGCAGCTTGGCGAGATCGGGTTGCCGGCGGAAGCGGCCTTCGCCGACGAGGCGGCGCGCGGCCACCTGGCTGTCGCGCTGCTGGCGCTCGATCACGCGCGGGACATTGTCTCCGAGCACCTCTCGGCCGCACTCGGCCTGACCATGGGGTTCAATGCGCTCGATGGAGATTGACCGCAGACGATTGATGGCGCTGTTCGGCGGCCTTCTGGTTGCGCCGGCAAACGTTCTTGCGGCACCCGACAGCGAGCCGCTTTTCCTCGCGGCCCGCACCGAAGCCGGCCGCCACGCCATCGCGGTGTTCGACAGCCGCGGTTCGGAGCTTTTCTCCATCCCCGTCGACGCGCGCGGTCATTCCTTTGCGATCGATGCCCGCAACCGGATGGCGGTCGCGTTCGACCGCGCGCCCGGCACCCATGCAGTGCTTTTCGACGTCGACAATCGCAAGGACCCGCTGCCGTTGGTGGCGGCGCCCGGGCGCCATTTCTTCGGACACGGCATCTTCTCCAGCGACGGCAAGCTGCTGCTCGCCTCGGAGAACGACTATGATGAAGGTCGCGGGGTGTTGGGCGTCTACGACGTTGCGGCGGGGTGCCGCCGCATCGGCGAGTTCGCGAGCGGCGGGGTCGGTCCTCATGACGTGGTGCTGATGCCGGACGGGCGCACACTGTGCGTCGCCAATGGCGGCATCCTTACCCATCCCGATTATGACGGCATCAAGCTCAATCTGGACGAGATGACGCCGAGCCTCACCTATGTCGACCTGCACAGTGGCGAATTGGTCGAAGAGGTTCGGCTGGCGCCCGAACTCCATCGTCTTTCGATCCGCCATCTTGTTGTGGACGCGTACGGCGTCGTCTGGTTCGGCTGCCAGTATGAGGGCGAAGCCGCCGACAGGCCGCCTTTGGTCGGACGTCATCGGCGCGGCGAGGAGCCTGTGCTGTTTGCAGGCCCGGCCGAAACCCTGCGCGCGCTCGACAACTATGTCGGCTCTGTGGCGGTGGACCTGTCAGGCGAGATCGTCGCGACGTCGTCGCCGCTAGGCGGACTAATCACCTATTGGGACGCCGCCACCGGCCGCAATCTCGGGCAGACGTCGCTTGCCGACGGCTGCGGTATCGCACCGCTGCAAGACGGCGGCATCCTTGCGACCAGCGGGCGCGGCACGATTGCAGCCGTCGACATTGCGAGAAGCCGGCTTCGATCCGTCGCGGAACAGCCTGCCGTCGGCTGGGACAATCACCTGCGCCGCATCGGCTAGAGGCGCGCAGCAGCTCGCTGAAGCATGCCGAAAAGGTCGCGCGGATCGTCGGGGTCGGCGAGCATGTCGAGTTCCTCGTAGAGCCCGGTCGGCCCAACGAGGTCGCGCACGTAACGCAAGCTCGAGAAATCCTCGATGGCAAAGCCGACGGAATCGAACAGCGTGATGTCGCGTTCGCCGCGCCGGCCGTCGGCGGTGCCGGCAAGGACCTGCCAGAACTCGGTGACCGGATAGTCCGCGTCGAGCTGCTGTATCTCGCCCTCGATCCGCGTCTGCGGTGTGAACTCGGTGAAGATGCTGGACCGGAGAAGAATGTCGCGGTGCAGCTCGGTCTTGCCGGGGCAGTCGCCACCCACGGCGTTGATGTGCACGCCCGGCCCGACCATGTTGTCGGTCAGGATCGTGGCATTGCGCTTGTCGGCCGTTGCGGTGGTGATGATGTCGGCTCCTTCCACCGCCTCTTCGCCGCTCCGGAAGATTTCGATCTCGAAGCCGAGCGGGGCCAGATTGGCCTTGCACTTCTCGCTTGCCGCCGGATCGGTGTCGTAGAGCCGCAACCGCTCAATGCCGAGCAGGGACCGGAAGGCCAGCGCCTGGAATTCCGACTGGGCGCCGTTGCCGATCAGCGCCATCGTGTGCGATCCCTTTGGTGCTAGGTGACTCGCGACCAGCGCCGACGTTGCGGCGGTGCGCAGCGCCGTCAGCAGCGTCATCTCGGTAATCAGCATGGGATAGCCATTGCCGAGATCGGCAAGCACCCCGAACGCCGTCACGGTCTGGCGACCGTCACGCGTGTTCTTCGGATGGCCGTTGACATATTTGAAGCCGTAGAGCTCGCCGTCGCTCGTGGGCATCAGCTCGATGACGCCTTCATGGCCGTAGGACCCGACACGCGGCGTCTTGTCGAACCTCTCCCAGCGCCCGAAATCATCCCGGATATAACCGGCGAGCTCCTGGATGAAACGCTCCGTCCCGGTTTTCAGAACCAGCTTCATCATGTCCTCGACACTGACGAAGGGCACCATGTTCAGGTTTCTGGCGACAAGCCCGCTCATGCTTCACCTCAGTTTCGAATGCAGTTCAAGGCTCAGTAGACCGTCTCGTAGGCGGCGCAGATCTCCGCCTCGCTCTTGTCGTCCAGAAAGGCCATCTCGCTGCGCTTGTGCTTGGTGTAGACGTCGACGAAGCGCGGCGTGAACCAGCCCTTGACCACGTCGTTTCCAGCGAAGCGTTCGAGCGCTTCCTGCAGCGTCGTCGGCAGCCGGCTCAATCCGCGCGCCGCAAGCTCGCTCGCCGGCAGGAGGGAAAGGTCTTCCTCCGTGGCATCCGGTACGTCGAGCCCTTCCTCGATGCCCTGGACGCCGGCATTGACGATCGCTGCGAGTTGCAGATGCGGGCTTGCCGTGGCGTCGGCCGCGCGGAACTCGAAGTTGAACTGGCGCGCCTTGTCGATGTCGCTCATCGCCGAAACCGGGCAGATGCGCACCGATGCCTCGCGGTCCTGGAGGCCAAGATTGTTGTAGGCCGCACTCCAGCGATGCGGGGTGAGGCGGCCGTATGAGATGACGCTCGGCGCGACCAGCGCCAGATAACTGTCGAGATATTTCAGCAGGCCCGCGACGAACTGGCCGGCAGGCTTGCTCAGCCTGTGGCGCCCCGACGGATCGTAGGTGGCCGGCTTGCCGTCGGCGTCTAGGAAGCTCATGTGGATGTGAACGCCATTGCCAACACCGGCCGGATCGCGCAGCGGCGTGAACGTCACCTCTTCGCCAGCCTCGGCCGCCACCGCCTGGATCAGCTCGCGGAGCGTTGCCGAATGGTCTGCGCTGGTGACGCCGCGCTGCGGCCCCATCGTGACCTCATACTGGTCCGCGCCGTATTCCTTCATGATCGTGTCGGGGTCGAGGCCTGCCGCGCGCATGGCGGCAATCAGCTTTTCCGCGAAGGCGCGCCGCTGGCGGAAGCCAGACATCGTATAGGCGGTGCCCATCGGCATCGCCTTGCCCTTGAACTGGAACTCGTGCTCGAAAGCACTGACCAGCGTCAGCCCGGCAGCCTTTTCCAGCCGTGCCAAAGCGGCCTTGAGGATGGAGCGTGTGCAGCAGTCCCATGGCGTGCCGTCGGTATGGCGGATGTCGCCGAACACGAAGTCTTCCGAAAGGCCGCTTTCCTCTGATCGCACGCTGACGCGCGTGGCGGCATCGGGGATGAGCACCATGTCGCCGAGCGAGCCGAAGGGGCTTTCCGCGATGGCGTCGAAGCAGGTTATCTGAACGTTGGTCGGCGCCCAGCCGATGCCGCGCTTCAGCCGTTTCTCGAACTCCGCGGCGGGAAACCCCTTGCCGCGCACCTTGCCCGCGATATCGGTCGCGCAGGCGTAGATCACATGCTCATTCTGCATCGGGTTCCGTACCTCCCCCTTCTTTCAGTGCATCCTGCAGCGAGAAGCGGATGCGGTCCCAGGATTCGATGCGCTTGCGGGTCGCCGTCCAGTCCATCTCGGAGACGCGAACGATGATCGCCTCGACGAGGGTGACGAGGCACACCTGCGTGTCCCATGCTGTTTCAAGTTCGATCGGCACGGCGAAAACGTGCCGCGCATAGCTCGCAACCGGCGACATCCACTTGTCGGTGATGGCGACGATGGTGGATTGGCGCTGCTCCGAAATGAGATGGGCGAGCTGCGCGAGCTGCGGCTGGTAGCGGCGTACGTCGAAGACGATGACGATGTCCTGCTTGCGCATGCGCAGCACATATTCGGGCCAGAGCTCGGGGTTTCCGGGCATGTGGTAGATGCGGCTGCGCATCTGGCGCAGATGGATCGACAGGAGCTGGGCGATGCTGTCTGTGACGCGGCCACCGATGATGAAAACGTTGCGGCTCGGGTCGGCGATGAGCTCGCAGACCTCGTCGAACTGCCGCTGGGGCATGTTCTCCGCCATGTAGGTCATCTGCCGTATCAGGCGGCGGGTATAGTCGGTCAGGAGGTGCGCGCCTTCGGGCGGGGCCTCCGTGATCTTCAATTCGATGGGCGAAAGTTCGCGCTGCTTGAGTTCGCTGATGAGCTGGCGCTGGAAATCCTGGTAGCCCGCACAGCCGATCTTGGCGATGAAGCGGGTGATCGACGGTGCACTGACGCGTGTGCGCCGCGCAAGCTCCTGAATGGTTTCGAGCCCCCCATACGGGTAGTCGGCAAGGACAACGTTGGCGATCTTGCGCTCACTTGCCGTGAGCTGCTCCATCTCCGCGTTGATCCTGTCCTTCAGGCTGCCTGTTCCGGTGCCCTCGGTCATCGGCCCTCCTCATGGCCCCTCTGTCGCCGACTATAGGCATTTCGAAAATAATTTATCAATCCGAAAATTCTGATTGACTTTGACGAACTATTTTCGTTCCAATCCCGGTCATGTGATGCCCCGACCCATGCGTGGCGGCGGCCGGGAACTTGTCGTCCCGGCCGAGGGCGAAGCCTTGGTCGAAGTAACGGGATTGAACGGAAGCGCATGCTGCAGACTGGAAATACGGATGCCAGGGCGGATGGGAAATTGCTGGGTCCAGACGATCCAGCTCCCTTTGAGATCGCCAATGGCGAAGGCGCCAGCCGTGTCGTGTTGTTGTGCGAGCATGCGGGACGACAGGTTCCTGGCAAGCTCGGCGACCTTGGCATTTCCCAGAACGAGTTCGAGCGGCATATCGCCTACGACATCGGCGCCGAAGGGGTCGCAAGAGGTCTTTCGGTGGCTCTCGACGCGCCGCTTGTCCTGCAGCGCTACAGCCGCCTGGTCGTGGATTGCAATCGAGCCTTCGACTCAGTGGACTGCATGCCGTCCACGAGCGATACGACCCTAATCCCCGGCAATCGGGCTCTTTCGAAGGCTGAGAGGCTGGCCCGGTACGAGGAAATCCACGTTCCTTTCCATAGAGAGGTTAGCCGGCTTCTGGATCGGCATGGGCGCCGGCATAGAACGGCGCTGGTGTCCGTACACAGCTTTACGCCTCGGTTGATGAAAGACGGCATAGAGCGCCCGTGGCAGATCGGCCTGCTCTACAATCGAGACGACCGTCTGGCCCGCAAGCTGATGACCGCGATTGTCGGTCTGGACGACACCGTCAACGCGGCGTTCAACGAGCCTTACACCGGCAACGACCTGACCGACTACGCCATCCCTGTGCATGGCGAGAAGCGCGGCATCGAGCATGTTCTGATCGAGATACGCAACGATCTGATCGCCGATGCGGCCGGGCAGGCGCGATGGGCGGAATTTCTGGCGGTCGCCATTCGCGCTGCCGTGTCGATCAAGGGAGAGGCTGGAAATGCAGGATAATCTGACCCGCGAGGTGCCCCTTGTGCCGGCACAGTCGGCCATCCTCTTCATCGATGTTCAGAATTTTTCCGCGCGCCGCGACGGTGGCGAGTTCAGCGACGTGCCCGCCGAAGAGATGGAAGCCCGGTACGGCTACTATTTCGACCGGCTGGACAAGATCGCGATGCCCAACATGCGCAAGCTTCAGGCGGGCTTTCGCGCCGCCGGCATCGAGGTCATGTACACGACGATCGAAAGCCTGACGCTCGACGGTCGCGACCGCAGCCTCGACTACAAGATCACCGGATTCAACGTTCCGCGCGGATCTTGGGACGGCAAAGTGGTCGACGAGCTGGCGCCGGGCGAGGACGAGATCGTGCTGCCCAAGAGCTCGTCCAGCGTCTTCGTCTCCACGCATATCGATTACATCCTGCGCAATCTGGGGGTCCGTCAGCTCGTGCTTTGCGGGCTTTTGACCGACCAGTGCGTGGAGTCGGCGGTCCGGGACGCCTGCGACCTCGGCTACCTGGTCACGCTCGTTCCCGACGCATGCGGGACCTATACGCAGGAACGGCACGATTTTTCGCTGCGCGCCATCAAGGGCTACTGCCGCCAGATCAGCACCGACGAACTGCTCGCGGAGATCGCTGGCTGAACCAATCACCATGCCCGGAGGAAGTGCCGGACCCGTCGCCGAACGAAACAAGAAGGGGAATAGGATGGCCGACAAGGAAACCGCAATCGAGAAAGTCTGGAAGCTCCTGGACGAGGAGGCCGACTACGTCGTCAAGCTGACACAGGACATCGTCCGCATTCCCTCGGTGAACCCGCGCTTCGTGACGGATGCCGAGCAGAACCGCGAAGCAGCCGTCCAGGATCGGCTCCAGCAGGAAACCGAAGCACTCGGCTTCAAGTCCGACCGTTGGGAAGTGTTTCCCGACCGCCCGAACCTCGTCGCCGACCTTCCCGGCGACGAAGACAAGAGCCTCATCCTTTGCGGCCATGTCGATGTCGTGCCGATCGGCGAGCGGTCGGAGTGGACCGTCGAGCCCTTCGGCGGGCAGATCGCCGACGGCAAGCTTTACGGCCGTGGCGCCGTCGACATGAAGAGCGGCGTCGCAGCCTGCATCGCGGCGGCGCGCGCCCTGAACAAGGCGGGCGTCGATCTTCAGGGCCGGTTGTCGATCCACACCGTCGTGGACGAAGAGGCGGGCGGCTTCGGCGCAATGGACGCGGTCGCCAAGGGCAAGCTTGCCAAGGCGGCAATCGTCGCGGAGCCGACCTGGGGCGACGTCATCCCTTCAGAGGGCGGGCTTTTCTGGACCCGCGTCACGATCAAGGGCCGGCAGGGTCACGCGGGCCTGCGTTTCAACGAGGTGTGGCCGCAGCGCGATCTTCCTGGCCGCACGCTTCCGGGCGTCAACGCGGTGGAACTTTCCACACGCTTCCTCGCCGCGCTGCGCGAATTCGAAAGCATCCGCTGCCGCACCAGCTATCATCCGCTGGTGCCGCCCGGCCTCAACACCATCAATCCGGGTGTCATTCGTGGCGGCGCGGGCCTCGGCGAAGACGGACTGCCGATCATCCTGACCAACCCGGCCATCATACCGGACGTGGTCGTCATCGATCTCGACTACAAGTTCCTGCCGAACGAAGACCCGGCCGAGGTGAAGAAGGAATTCGAGAGCTTCGTGCATCATTTCTGCCAGCAGGATCGCTGGCTGCGCGAGCACCCGATCACCGTCGACTGGGACTATTCAGGCCTGTACTTCCCGCCGATGGATACCGACGCGAACCATCCGGTCATCCAGTCGCTCGTCACCCACAAGACAAGGCTCGGCAAGGCCCCGGTTATCAAGGGGTTCGAAGCGGTCACAGATGCCGCCCACTATGCGGGCGCCGGCGTCGCGAGCGTCATCTTCGGCCCTAGCGGTGATGGCTTCCACGGCTACGACGAATACGTGGACATCGCATCGTTGCAGGAAGCCACCAAGACCATCGCGGCCGCCATCATCGACTGGTGCGACGTCCGCTGATTGCACAACGACAACACCAAACAGGGGAAATGGACATGAACACGATACGCAAGTTGGGACTGGCATTACTGGCCGCCTCCGCGCTTTCGGTGGCGTCGGCCCAGGCGCAGGACAAAGTGGCCAAGATCGGCGTACTCGCGCCTATGACGGGCGGCGCGGCCGCCGACGGCAATGAGATGGTCAACGGCGCACGCCTTGCCGTCGAAGAGATCAACGCGGCCGGCGGCATTGCCGGCTACACCTTCGAGGTCGTTGTCGGCGACACGCAGGACCAGGCTGCCGACACGGTGACGAGCGCATTCGAGCGCCTTGCGGGCGACCGCGATGTCAACGTGATGATGACCGGCTACGCCAGCGGCAGCAATTTCGAGATCGAGCTGATGGCGGAGCAGGAGATGCCCTACATCATCTCGGCCAACGCCGCGCAGACGCGCGACATCATCGCGCCGAGCCCGGACGACTTCCCGACCGTCTGGTCGATCTCGCCGTCCTACGATGCCTACGAGACGGCGATGGTGCCGGTCATCCAGCAACTGCTCGATGGCGGCGCACTGGAGTTGCCGAACAAGAAGGTCGCGCTGATCTCGTCCGATAATCCCTATTCCAAGACGATCATGGAAGGGCTGCAGAAGAACTTTGAGGAAGCCGGCTGGGAAGTCACTTCGGCCGATCTTCTGCCCTTCGGCGAGATCAACGACTGGCGTGCCTTCCTCGCTGGCGTGCGCCAGGCTGCCCCGTCGATCATTATCAATACCGACTACCTGCCGGGCAATGCGGCGACCTTCATGACGCAGTTCCTGGAACAGCCGACCGACAGCCTTGTCTTCATCCAGTATGCGCCGTCGGTCCCCGAATTCCTCGACCTGACCAAGGACCGCGCCACGGGCGTCGTCTACAACATGCTTGGCGGCGTGCTGGATACGCCGCAGAACCCGCGCGCCGCCGAAGTGGTCGGCAAGTACGAGGCCAAGTATGGCGCCGCACCAGGCGTCTATGGTCCCGCACTCTACGAGCAGGTCTACCTATACGCCGATGCACTCGCCAAGGTCGGCGATCCGACCGACAGGCTGGCGATCGGCCAGGCAATCGGTGAGACGGAAAAGCAGATCGCGGCCGGCATGCTGCGCTTTGATCCGGAGACCCACCTGGCCGTGCAGGGCGAAGACGCGATCCCGATCCAGTTCTTCCAGATCTGGGACGGCAAGCGCGAGCTCTTCTACCCGGCTCGGTACGCCACCGAGGAATTCCAGACCCCGCCCTGGATGAAGTAGTCCATTCGGATGCGGCCGCGCGGCAAAAACCGCGCGGCCGCGGCGCTGAATTCCCCGGGAAGGAGGAACAGGTGGCTCAATCCACGCACGAGGCCCCCTTGCTCGAAGTGCGCAATGTCGAACGGCGCTTCGGCGCGCTGGTGGCCGTCAACGATGTGTCCTTTACCGTGCCTGCGGGGCAGGTCTTCGGCATCGCCGGCCCGAACGGCAGCGGCAAGAGCACGCTTTTCAACGTCATGACGGGCATTCCGTTCGGACCAAGCGGCGGCAAGGTGCTGCTCGAAGGCCGCGAGATTCAGCATCTGCGGGCGCACGAGATCAGCCGGGCGGGCATCGCGCGCACCTTTCAGAAGGACGCCGAGTTCGCGACGCTGAGCGCTTTCGAGAACGCCTATGCCGGGGCGGTCTATTGTGCGGGCCTTTCGGGCGTTCAGGCGCGCGACGAGGCAGCCAAGGCGCTGGACGATGTTGGCCTGGGTGAGGAACGGCGCGACAAGGCAGCCGGAGATTTGACGGTCTTTGAACGCAAGCAGCTCATGATCGCTTCGGCGATCGCCGGGCGGCCGCGTATCCTGCTGCTGGACGAGCCGGCTGCTGGCCTCACCCGGCCGGAGGTCAGCGCGCTGGCCGAGCTGATCCGCACCGTCAACGGCCGCGGCGTCACAGTTCTTCTGATCGAGCATGTGCTGCCGCTGCTTCTTTCGGTGTCGCAGCATCTGATGATCCTCAACCACGGATCGGTGATCGCCTCGGGCAAACCGGCCGAGGTGGTGCGCGACCCCCAGGTCGTCGAGGCCTATCTGGGCAAGAGGGAGGCAGCACTTTGACGAACATTCAAAGAGCCCTCGAGGTTGAGAACCTGCGCGCCGGTTACGATGCCTTCGACGTGCTGCAGGGCATGAGCCTGCATGTCGGCGTCGGCGAGCGCGTCGGGCTGTTCGGCCCCAATGGCCACGGCAAGACGACGCTTCTCAATGCCGTTTCCAAACTCATCCAGCCGCGGGCCGGTTCGGTGCGTTTCATGGGCGAGTCGCTGGAGGCGCGTTCCGCACAGGAGATCGTTGCCATGGGCCTCGTCCACGTGTCGCAGGCCAACCGCATGTTCCCGGACATGGAGATCATGGAGACGCTGGAGCTCGCGGCCTACACGCCGCGCGCCCGGAAGGATCGCAAGGCCAACCTGGAGCATGTTCTTGAGCTTTTCCCGCGCCTTGCGGAGCGGCGGCGGCAGGAGGCGAAGACGCTTTCCGGCGGCGAGCGCCAGATGCTCTCGATCGGCGTTGGCCTGATGTGCGCACCGCGCATGCTGATGCTCGACGAGCCGACGCTTGGCCTCTCGCCCAAGCTCAAGGACGAGCTGGCGGTGGCGATCGGCAAGATCTCGGCGGACGGGATTCCGCTGCTGCTCATCGAGCAGGACATCGCCTTCGTGCTCTCGCTGGTCGACCGGATGTACCTCATCGACCACGGAGAGATCACGCGAGAGGTCGCGCGAGGCGGCGACGTCGACCATGACGAGATCATGGACATGTATTTCGGGGGGCACGTGTCGTCATGACGATGGATATGATCAGCGCAATTCTTGTCAGCGGGCTGGTGCTGGGGTCGGTCTACGCCCTCATGGCCAGCGGCCTGTCACTTGTGTGGACGACGCTCGGCATCTTCAATTTCGCCCATGGCAGCCTGATGGCGCTGGGCGCTTATTTCGCCTGGACGATGACAGACGCTGCCGGCCTGAATCTTTGGCTCGGCGCTGGCGTCGCGATCGCCGTCGCCGGCATGGTCGGCGTCGGCATCCTGATCGAGCGAACCGTCATCCGCCCCTTCTACGATGACAAGGACATCCTGCTCATCACCGTCATGACCACCCTTGCGGTGATGATCTTCCTGGAGAAGGGCATCCAGTTCATGTGGGGCGCGCGGCTGAAGCAGCTCGAACCTCTGGTGCCGGGGCAGGTCAACCTGATCGGCACGACCATCTCGGCGCAGGAGGCGCTGATTATCGTACTGGCGCCGCTGCTGCTGGGTGCGCTCTGGGCCTTCCTGCGTTATTCGAACACCGGTCGAGGCATCCGCGCGGTCGGCCAGAACCCGGCCGCAGCGAAGCTGATCGGCGTCGACGTGTCGAAGCTTTTCATCCTGACCTTCGCCCTGTCTGCCGCACTTGCCGGCCTCACCGGCATATTGCTTGGCTCGGTGCGTTTCATCACGCCCACCTTCGGCGCGGAGCCGCTGGTCAAGGCGCTGATCATCGTCATCTTCGGCGGGCTCGGTTCGCTCAGCGGCACCATCGCCGCCGCCTATATCATCGGCGTCGTCGAGGCTGCCTTGATCTTCTTCGTCGGCATCTACTGGGCGCCTTCCATGCTCTTCGCGCTCCTCATCGCGGTACTGATGCTTCGGCCGCAGGGCCTCTTCGGAAAGACGGTGCGCTGATGCCTGTCGCCTTCAACATGAAAACGCTCGTGGTCGCCGCTGTCCTGATCCTTGGCCTTCTGGTGCCTGTATTCGTCGAGGACACCTATGTCCGCCACCTGTTCATCATCGCGTTCATCTACGCGATCGTCGCCGCGAGCTGGGATCTAAGCCTCGGCTATGCCGGCATCTTCAACTTCGGCCACGTCGCCTTCTTCGGCATCGGCGTCTACGCAACGGGCCTGTGCGCCAAGCTGCTCGGCATTGATCCGTGGATCGCGATGCTGATTGGCGGAGTGGTGGCGTCGGTGGCTGCCGCTGTCGTTGCCCTGCCGGTCGTGCGATTGCAGGGCATCTATGTCGTGCTGGTCACATTCGCCTTCAGCCAGCTCGTGCTCCAGTTCGTCATCAGCCAGTCGCAGATCACCGGCGGAACGCAGGGTCTGGTTCGCGTGCCGACGATCGAGCTGTTCGGCTATAATTTCCTGCGCGACTACAAGTTCGGCTACTACTACGTCGCCTTTGCGCTGCTGGTGCTTTCGACCCTGTGCCTGCGGTTCATCACCAGGACGGATTTCGGACTGTCGATCCGCGCCTTGCGCGACAATGAGGATTACGGGCTGGCGCGCGGCATCCCGATCGGATTGCAGCGTCTGAAGGTGCTGGTGGCGAGCGCTTTCTTCGCCGGCATCGCGGGTGGCTTCTTCGCCATTTACCTGCGCGTCGCCTCGCCGGAGGTCTTCAACTTCTCGACCATGGCCCTCATTCTGAGCATGGTTCTGGTCGGTGGCACGTCGAGCATCTATGGTCCGGTCATCGCGGCGCTTGTGTTGACCTTCATCTCCGAAGGCCTCGCCAATGTCGACGGCCTCGCGGAAGGCCGTTTCATGCTCGTCGCCATTGCCATGGTGCTGGTGCTGCTGTTCTTCCCCAAGGGGCTTGTTTCGGTCTTCGGGAAACGGGCCGGAAAGTCCGGCGCCTGACGGCCTGACCCACCCACTCCTTCTGACGCCAGAGCTGCAGTGCGGATCGATTTCCGCCCGGCGGTGAACTCGTTTCGCCCGTCGCTCTGCGCTTTCTCGCCTTCGCGGACACGAAGGCCGTTGACTCGCGTCAAAATTCAAACGTATGTTTGAAACATGGAATTGAAACAGTCGTTGGGCAAATCCGAGAACACGCGCTCCCGCATCCTCGATGCGGCAGCCTCGATGTTCGCAAAGAACGGCGTGGCCAACACCACGCTGCGGGAGATCACCCGCGCGGCCAAGGTCAACATGGCCGCGGTCAACTACCATTTCGGCAGCAAGGAAGCGCTTGCCAACGCGGTGTTCCGCGACCTGGCCGAGCGCGTCAACACCAAGCGGCGTGAGGAAATCGCAAGGTGCGTGGCGGCCGCCGAAGCGGCGGGCAGTCTTCCGGGCGTCGACGATCTCGTCGATATTTTCCTGGAGCCTTATGTGGGCAGGGAAGAGCCGTGGACCTCCATGCTGCTCGTGCATCTGGTCATGCTGCATCGGGTGGAGCCGACGCAGTGGACGCGTGAGATCATCGCCAGCCAGTTCGATCCGCTCGCGCGCGAATTCGTCGACGCGCTGCATCTGGCGCTGCCGGACCGCGACAAGTCGGAGCTTTACTGGCGCTATTATTTCATGCCGGGAACGGTGATCTTCGCACTGTCCGACGCACCGCGCTCCAAGCGCTTGCTGAGCCTCTCGCAGGGCGAGTGCGACACGGCCCAGGCCGACGTTCTGGCCGTGCAATTGCGCCGGGTGCTCATCAACATGCTGTCGGGGCCGCCGGGCGAGCCGGTCGCGCCGGGCCTGCAGGAGGCAGGTTCGGTCCGCGTGGGAGAGGCCGACTGCAACTGAAATCACGAACCAACTCTACGGGAGGAAGACATGAGAACTATTGCTGCCGTTTCGGCAGCCGCTGTCATGGCGGCTGCAGCGTCGTGGCCACAGGGCGCGGCCGCTGACGACTTTTCGTTCACCGTTGTGGCGGGTCACCCGCCGATCACGGCCGGCGTCGCCGCAATCCGCGACTTCTTCATCCCCGAGGTGAACCGTCGTCTCGAGGAAGCGGGCGGCAACCATACGATCACCTGGAACGAAGCCTACGCCGGCGCGCTTGCCGACGTGCAGGGCGTTCTGGAAGCTGTCGAAGGCGGTGTCGGTGATTTCGGTTACGTTCCGCACCTGTTCGAAGCCGACAAGCTTCCGCTCGAGCAGATCACCTATGTCACGCCGTTCGGTTCGGCGGACCTGAAGACCATGATGCGCCTCGTTCGCGACCTGCACGACGAGGTTCCCGAGATGGCGCAGGCCTGGCGGGACAACAACCAGCTCATGCTCGCCGCCGTCGGCGTCGACACCTATCACCTGGCCACGACCTTTCCGGTCGAATCCGTCGAGGACATCAGCGGGCGCAAGCTGTCCACCGCGGGGCTGCAGACCAACTGGCTGCGCGGTACGGGCGCTGTGCCGGTCGCCGGCGCGCTGCCGGACTACTACAATGCCATCCAGACCGGCTTGACCGAAGGAACCGTGACCTTCGGCTCGGCGATGGCGCCCTACAAGTTCTTCGAGGTTGCACCGCACATCACCAAGGTGAATTTCGGCGCCCAGTCGGCATCGGCGCTCACCGTCAATCTCGATGTCTGGGAGGGACTGCCCGACGACCTCAAGGAGATCATCCAGCAGGTCGCGATCGAGTATCAGGACTACGCCGCAGACAACTACACCAACAGCGCCGAAAAGAGCCTGAACATCGCCGCAGAGGGCGGTGCCAAGATCAAGGAAGCGTCCGACGAGATGCGCGCCGGTTTCGCCAATGCCATGCCGAACATCGCGCTGGAATGGGCGAAGTCGCTGGACGATCGCGGCGTTCCCGGCACCAAGGCGCTGGAAGCCTATCTGCGCCTGTCGGAGGAAGCCGGCGTCAGCTTCTCCCGCAACTGGCTGGCTGAATAGGCATCGACATGAGCAAGGATCTGTTCGCGGAGGACCCCTCCGCGACGGGTTCGCCTTTGCGGCGAACCTCACCTTTGGGTCGGGTAACCGAGGCGTTTTCGGCAGTCGGAACATTGATGATCGTGGGCATCATGGTCCTCATCAATTCCGACGTGGCGATGCGCTATCTCTTCAACCAGCCGATACCCGGCGTGGCCGAGATCGTTTCGGCCTCCATCGTCACCATCATCTTCCTGCAGCTCCCCGACTGCATCCGCAGTGATCGCATGATCCGTTCCGATATGTGGATCGAGCGGCTGACCCGCCAGCGGCCCGGTGTGGCGTTTGCGATGGAAACGCTCTTCAACGCCGCCGGCACGCTGATGCTCGCCCTGCTCGTCTACTACGTCTATCCCAAGGTCGCGCGCGCCTACACGGCCGGTCACACGATCGGCGTCTACGGTGTCTTTCTGGCTCCCGTCTGGCCATTCTACGCGGGCGTCCTGTTCGGTGCGGCTCTGGCGACCGTGGAATATGCCGTGAAGACCATCCATTGCATGCGGCGGCTGATCTCCGGTCTGGTCTCGGGAGGCGCAGCATGAGCAATCTTCAGATCGGCCTGATGTCGATCGTCCTCATCCTCGTCCTGATCCAGTCCGGCCTGCATGTGGCGATCGCGCTGGCTGCGGTTTCCTTTTTCAGCGTTGCGCTTATCCGTGGCAATTTCGACGTGGCGGGGACTTTCCTGTCGCTAGCCGCGCTCGAAAGCGTCGCGCGCTACTCGTTCGGGGTCATTCCGCTCTTCGTCCTGATGGGACTTCTGGTCGGCATTTCTGGTTTGGGCCGCGATGTCTTCGAGGTCGCCGGGCAACTGTTTCGGAGGCTGACGGGCGGGCTCGGCATTGCCACCGTTTTCGCCAATGCCGTCTTTGCCGCGGTCAACGGGACCAGCATCGCGTCGGCTTCCGTATTCACGCGCATCGCCGTGCCGGAACTGCTCCGGTCGGGCTATACGCGCCGCTTCTCCGTCGGCGTGGTTGCCGGGTCGTCGGTGCTTGGTATGCTGATCCCGCCGAGCCTGCTGCTGATCCTCTACGGCATCATCGCGGAGGTCTCGATCGGCGATCTTTTCACCGCCGGCATCCTGCCGGGCATCGTTCTCTCCCTGCTCTTCGTGGCGACGATCCTGCTTCTGGCGAAGTTCAGGCCGGGCTTCGTGCTGGCCAAGCCTGAGGAAGGCGCCAGAAGCCTCGTCGCCGACGATCTTTCGCCATCGCAGATGATCGGCAAATCGGCGCCGGTCGTGCTTTTGATCGTCATCGTGCTCGGCGGCATCTATGGCGGGGTCTTCACGCCGACGGAGGCGGGCGCGGTCGGCGCGCTGGCGGCACTCGTCATCAGCGTCACGCGTCGCAGCCTGGGCTGGCGGCAGTTCTGGGGCCTTCTCGTCGAAACCGGCAGGGTAACGGCGGCAATCACCTTCCTGATCGTTGCCGCTCACATGTATGCCAGGCTGCTGGCGCTTTCCGGCCTGCCCAGCCAGATGAATGCGCTGATCCAGCATTACGAGCTGGGCCTGTTCGCGGTGATGGCTTTGTACCTGTTGGCCATCATAGCGCTTGGCACCATCCTCGATTCGTCGTCGATCATGCTGATCGTGCTGCCGCTGATCCTGCCGATCATGGCCAGCTTTCAGGTCGATCTCATCTGGTTCGGCATCCTGACCATCATAGCCGTCGAGGTCGGCCTGCTGACGCCGCCGCTTGGCATTGCCTGCTTCGTCATCAAGGCCAATCTGGAAAAGCTCGACATCCCTCTCAACGTCATCTTCGCCGGCGCGTTTCCGTTCGTCGTCGCGATGCTCGTCATGATCGGTCTGGTGCTGCTGATACCGCAGCTTGCGACCGCTCTTCTGTAAAAATACGAAAAGGCAATTCGCATGTCGCAACGCGCATTTCGCAAGGGTGTGGAGGATCTCGGCAACGGTCTCCTCGCCTATGTCCAGCCTGATGGTTCCTGGGGCTGGAGCAACGCCGGCCTCATCACCGACGGCGATCGCAGCCTGCTGGTGGATACGCTGTTCACGCTCGATCTTACGCGGGAGATGCTCGGCGCCTTCCGCGACGCCACGCCGGCAGCCAGGCATATCGACACGCTGGTCAACACCCACGCCAATGGCGATCACACCTTCGGCAATCAGCTTGTCGAGGGCGCACGCATCGTCGCCTCGGCCGCCTGTCTGGAAGAGATGCGGGAGCGTCCGCCGGAGCAGTTTCGCGACACCATGCAGCGGTGGCGCGAGAACGGCGAGGCCGGCCGCTTCATGCATGAGGTGATGGGCGCCCATTTCGATTTCTCCGGTATCGTATTCACGCCGCCGGACACGACCTTCAGTGGCCGGACGGATGTGATGGTCGGCGACACGCAGGTGGAACTGCACGAATTCGGCCCGGCCCACACGCTTGGCGATATCGTCGCCTATATTCCGTCGGCGAAGACGGTGTTCACCGGCGACCTGCTGTTCTCCGAGGGGCATCCCATCCTGTGGGCAGGACCGGTCGGCAACTGGATCGATGCGTGCGAGGCGATACTCGGCTGGGATGTTGACATCGTCGTGCCGGGCCATGGCCCCGTCGGCGACAAGCAGGCGCTGCGCGCCATGCGCGACTATCTCGTCTACACCCGCGACGCAGCCAAGGCGCGTTATGAGGCCGGCATGAACTATGCCGACGCGGCCTGGGACATCGCCTTCGATGCCTACGATAGCTGGCTCGACCGCGAACGCGTCGTGGTCAATGTCGCGCAGATCTATCGCGAGCTCTCCGGCGGCAGCATTTCCCCCGAGCGATCCGAGCTGCAGAAACTGATGGGACGTTATCGCGCCGGTGCTCGGTCGCCGCACGAGGCCCCCGCCTGCAACTGCGGCCACGACCACTAGGTGCATCGATGATCGAGCTTCTCAACAACGCCTATTCGACCTGCAGTCAGAAGGTGCGCCTGTGCCTTCACGAGAAGGGACTGCCCTTCACGGATACGCAGATCGACTTCCGCAAGAACGAGCATCTGGCGCCGGACTACCTCGCGCTCAACCCGAACGGCGTCGTGCCGACCCTCGTCCATGACGGGCAGCCCATCCTCGATTCATCGGTCATCATGGAATATCTCGATGAGGTGTTTCCGCAGGTGCCGCTGTCGCCTGACGGTCCGGTCGGCCGCGCAGACATGCGGGCTTGGTTGCGCTATTTCGAGGAAGTGCCGACGGCGGCGATCCGCGTGCCGTCCTTCTCGCAGGTCTTCGTGCGCCACTTCGCGGGCCTGACGGACGAGCAGTTTGGTGCCGAAGCCAAGGCGCGGCCTCTGCGCACTCACTTCTACCAGAAGATGGGCCGCACAGGTTTCTCGGACCAGGAGGTCGAGGCGTCCTTCCATGCGCTCGCGCAGACGATCGCGCGCATGCAAAAGCGGCTTGCCGGCAATGTATGGCTTTGCGGCGACGCGCTGACGCTAGCCGACATCTGCGTCTATCCGACCTTCGATCGTATGGCCGATCTCGGCCACGCGGCGATGTGGTCGGAGGCCTCTGATGTTGGTCGCTGGTTCGCCGCCATGCGCGCGCGGCCAGCCAACGCGGCAACCTATTATCAGGGAAGCCGCCTCTCGCACCGTTATCCCGAACTGCAGGAAGTCGCGCTATGAAGCTGGTCACTTTCAATCTTCCGGGCGAAGAACGCCAGCGCATCGGCGCGGTGCTCGATGAAAGCGGAGCCGTCTGCGAATTTGCTGCGTCAGCCGCTCCTCATTTTGGCTCCATGCTTGCGCTGATCGACGCTGGCGAGCGCGGGCTCGAGGAAGCTCGCGGGGTACTTTCGAAGCGGGAAAACGTTCACGAAGCCGGGGGAGTGCGCCTGCTCGCGCCGGTGCCGGAACCCCGCCAGATGCGCGACGCTTTGTGCTTCGAAAAGCACCTCCGACAGGCACGCGCCAACCGCCACCTCTTCGGCTACGAAGGGTTTCCGCGCGATCCGGCCAAGGTCGACGTGCCGGCGGTCTGGTACGAGCAGCCGATCTACTACAAGGCAAACCGCTTCTCGGTCGTGGGGTCGGACGTGGACGTGATCGTGCCCCGCGGCGAGACGCGCTTCGACTACGAACTCGAGCTCGGCGTGTTCCTCTCACTCAAGGGCAAGGACATCCGCCCCGAGGACGCGAACGACCACATTTTCGGCTACTGCATCTTCAATGACTTCACCGCCCGTACCGCGCAGCTTCGCGAAATGACGGGCCAGCTCGGCCCGGCGAAGGGCAAGGATTTCGATACCGGCAACGCTATGGGCCCTTGGCTCGTCACGGCGGACGAGGTATCCGACCCGCACAATCTGACGATGACGGCGCGGATCAACGGCGAGGAGTGGTCGCGCGGCAACTCCGGCGAAATGCACCACAAGTTTCCTGCCGTGCTGGCGCACATATCGAGCGATGAGACCCTCCATGCCGGCGAATTCATAGGTTCGGGAACCGTCGGCAGCGGCTGCGGGCTGGAACTCGGCCGGTTCCTGAAGCATGGCGACGTGGTCGAACTCGAGATCGAGGGGTTGGGCATCCTCAGAAACAGGGTGGTCGATCGCAGCGCCGGGGTCTGACGTCTGCCGGTCTGCAAGGTAATCAGGACAACCTCTGGGCCATCGGATCGGCTATCGCGATGCCCTCGCGGGCCGAGCGCTGCGCAGCCATGCCCATGGCGACGGCCCGCCAGCCGTCATCCAGCGTCACCTCGACACGACCCTCGCCCCGCAGCGCCGCGCAGAAGCGCTGGTGCTGGTAGAAGGTCGAGCCGTTGTGGTCACCTGCTTCAAGCAGGGTAGGGTCGACTGGCAATTCGAACGTGTAGGGCGTGTCAGGCCGGCGGGGGCTCACCGTAACCAGCGGCACAGGGGCAGGCCCGGCCTGCGGCGGCCAGAAGCGGGTTGGTCCGGGTACCAGGCATTCGATCTTGCCTCTCGCGCCCACCGCGCAAATCTCCTCCTGATAGCGGCTGCCATCCGCGAACATGCACAATTCCAGCATCGCGCGCGCGCCGCTTGCGAAGTCGACCAGCACATAGCCGTTGTCCCATATGTCCGGCACGTCGTCGCCATAGCGCTCGTCGAGATGGTTCACCGCCTGCCCGGCGGACGCCATTACCCGCACCGGCTCGGAGCGCAGGATGAGGCGCATCAGGTCGAAGAAGTGACAGCATTTTTCGACGAAGGTTCCGCCCGAGGTCCGGTTGAAGCGGTTCCAGGCACCCACCTTCTGCAGGAAAGGATAGCGGTGTTCGCGGATCGTCAGCATGCGGATGCCGCCGGTCGCAGCCTCCGCCTCGGCGATGAACTTGGCCACCGGCGGCATGTAGCGATACTCCATCGCGACCCACACGGGCGCCGGATAGCCGGCGGCGAACGCCCGCATGGCTTCTGCCTCGTCCTGATCGATGAAGAGCGGCTTTTCGACCATCAGCGGCAGCGCTCTCGTTGCGGCGATCTCACGCAACTGTGCCGAATGCAAATGGTTGGGGCTTGCAATGAGCACGCAGTCGAGTTCCGGACGAGCGAGCAGTTCCGGCAGCGAGCTGACAAGCACTGCCTTGGGTGCGAGCGAGGCTGCGATGGCGCGCATCGCCGCATCCGGCTCGAAGATCGCGACCACGTCGGCATCCGGCAGAAGCGCGATGTTGCGCAAATGCTCCTGCCCCATCATGCCGCATCCGACGACGCCGTAGGAGATATGCCGGCCCATGCTTGTTCCTATCGCAGCCGCGCGACATAGCGCGCCTTGGTGTGGTCGAACCAGGTTCGTGAAAATTCCGCGCTCGCGCCGTCCTGTGTCCAGCCGATGCGTTCAATGAAGCCAGCCGGCGCCCCGGCGGCCAGCCCGAACTCCGCCGGAGCCCATGGCGGCACGGCATCGACGCCGACGCGGTCCTCCGCCCGCGAAATCCAGATGCCCAGTGCCTGCCGGTAGAATAGGTAGAGTGAATCGGAGAGGTCTTCCGCCGCGATCGTCTCGACGTAGTCGCCATCGAGCCAGATTTCCTCGACCGCCGCCGGCCTGCTGCCGAGGCTCCGTAGCCGGCGGATGCGATGCGCCTGGTTGCTTGTGCCGAAACGCGGCATGTCGGCGGTCTTTGCCAGCCGCTCGACCGAAAGAACGCGCGCTGTCGGCAGCCCGCCGCCTTCGGTCAGTTCTAGACGAAACATCGCATAGATGCTGTCGACGTCTGGCCGCGAGCGGACATAGTTGCCGGAGCCCTGCACGCGCTCCAGCAGGCCCTTGGCATGCAGGTCGGCGAGCGCCTTGCGCAGCGTTCCGACCGCGACGTTGAGGTTTGCGGCCATTTCGCGCTCGGGTGCGAGCTTTTCGCCGTCGATCATGCGCCCGGCCGCGATCTCGCGGATCAGCATTTCGCTGATCTGCTGGTGAAGCGGCAAGGCGTAGCGGTCGGACATGGCAGCACAGCAAAAATTGATACACTATTGATCTACATCAATGTGAGTGTTACGCAATAGGAAATTGCAGCCGATCGCAAAGCAGCCCGACGGGCTCGGTCCTTCGCTGCGGGAAAGGGATGAAACGATGACCGTCGTGCCGGTGACATCCGCCGATCTCGAAGCTTCTGAAGTTTCCTGGTTCTCGGCGCTCTGCTCGGACGATTATCGCTATCTGGGCGTTCCCGACGGCAGCCTGCGGTCGAGCTGGGAACATTGTTCCGCAATCGTCACCCGTGCCGAGGCGCTGGGTTTCCGCAACATTCTGTGTCCCTCGTCCTATCAGGTGGGGCAGGACACGCTTTCCTTCGTCGCCGGCTGCGCGCCCATCACCTCGAAGATCAACCTGCTTGCGGCCATCCGCTGTGGCGAGATGCAACCGATCATGCTGGCGCGCACGGTGGCGACGCTCGACCACATGTTGAAAGGCCGTCTGACGCTGAACGTCATCTCGTCGGATTTCCCCGGCGAGACCGCCGACAGCAGCTTCCGCTACCAGCGTTCGCGCGAGGTGGTGCAAATCCTCAAGCAGGCCTGGACGCGCGACGAGATCGACCATCAAGGCGAGGTCTACGATCTGGCTAAGGTTTCAGCCGATCCCGCCAGGCCCTATCAGCAGAACGGCGGCCCGCTGCTCTATTTCGGCGGCTATTCGCCCGACGCGCTCGAACTCTGCGCCGAGCACTGCGATGTCTATTTGATGTGGCCCGAAACGAAGGAGCAGCTTGCCGGGCGCATGCGCGCCGTCAACGAGCGTGCCGCCGCTCATGGCCGTACACTCGATTACGGGCTCCGTGTCCACATGATCGTGCGCGACACCGAAGCTGAGGCGCGGGAATATGCCCGTGAACTGGTCTCGAAACTGGATGACGAGCAGGGAACCGCCATCCGCTCGCGCGCGCTCGACTCGACATCGCTGGGCGTGGCGCATCAGGCGAAGAACCGCGATGCGGCAGATGCGGAGGGTTTCATCGAGCCGCACCTTTGGACCGGCGTCGGTCGGGCCCGCTCGGGCTGCGGCGCGGCCCTTGTGGGTTCCGCCGATCAGGTTCTTTCGGAGATCGAGGCCTATCGCAAGATGGGCATCCGCGCCTTCATCTTCTCCGGCTATCCGCACCTCGACGAATGCGAGGCGTTCGGCAGGCTGGTTCTGCCGCATCTGGAAACCTGCTCGCTGCCGCATGTCTACGACCGCGTGCCCGCTGATGTGCCGGCAACACCGCTTGGAAACGGGGAGCGCCGCTGATGGAACGGGTGAAACTTGGCGAAGGGCTGGAACTGTCGCGCATCGTCTACGGCATGTGGCGGCTGGGCGACGACCGCGATACGTCGCCGGCGCGCGTTCGGGCCAAGATAGAAGCCTGCCTCGAGCAGGGCATCACCACCATCGACCAGGCCGACATCTATGGTGGCTATACGGCGGAGGGCCTGCTGGGTGCCTGCCTGAAAGCGGCGCCCGCCTTGCGCGACCGGCTGGAGATCGTCACCAAATGCGGCATCGTCGCGCCTATTGCGCGCTACGCCGACCGGCGCGTGAAACATTACGATACGTCGGCTAATCATATCCGGGCGTCGATCGATCAATCGCTGCGTGCAATGGGCATAGAACGTATCGATTTGCTGCTTATCCATCGGCCGGACCCGTTCATGGATCATCACGAGACCGGGGCAGCGCTCGACGAGGCAGTACGCTCCGGCAAGGTTCGTGCGGTCGGTGTGTCGAACTTCCGCCCGCACGACTGGACGCTGCTGCAATCGGCGATGAAGTCTCCGCTGCTCACCAACCAGATCGAGCTGTCCCTCCTCGCGCATGAGGCCTTCGTCAACGGCGACGTGGCGTTCCTGCAGGAGCGGGGCATCGCGCCGATGGCGTGGTCGCCTCTCGGCGGCGGCCGGCTGGTGCGCGAAACGCAGGGTCCGCTTGCAGAGCTGCTGGCCGGGCTCGGCGAAAAATTCGGCGTCGATGCGGGTGCGGTCGCGGTTGCGTGGCTGCTCGCACATCCGGCGCGGATCCTTCCGGTGCTCGGCACCAACGATCCCGCCCGCATCGCGCGGCTTGCCGATGCCCTCACGGTTCCGATGGACCGTGAAACCTGGTTCGAACTCTACACCGCCGAGCTCGGCAGGGAGGTTGCCTGATGTATCACTTCGCCGACAGCGATCACGCCCGACCGATGAAAAGCTTTGTCCCCGGCCCGGAACGCCAGCGTGAATTCAGGGATGCGCTTGGCCGCTTCGCGACCGGCGTGACCGTGGTGACGACGGACACGCCGGAGGGTCCGGTCGGCATTACCGCCAACAGCTTTTCTTCCGTGTCGCTCGACCCGCCGATCGTGTTGTGGTCGATCGGTCGCCATTCGCGGCGCTTCCCGGCCTTCGCTCAATGCCGCGACTTCGCCGTTCATGTGCTGGGCGCGGACCAGCTTGAGCTTAGCCGCCGCTTCGCGTGTGCTGGCGAGGCGTTTGCCGGGCTCGACCACGACCGCAGCGAGGCGGGCGTACCGTTGTTGAAAGGGTGCCTCTCTCGCTTCGAATGCTCGCGGCTGGCAACGCATGATGGCGGCGACCATGCGATCGTCGTGGCGCGGGTCGTCGCCGCCAGCTTCGCGGAAGGCGAACCGCTTCTTTTTGCAGGCGGTGGCTACGGCCGGTTCGACAGGTTCGCGTGATGTTTCGCGCCGCCCCCAATGTCGGCACCGGCAGGGGCAGGCCCCGTCGATTGGCGCTCGACGAGGTGGCAGGCGAATTCGATGCGGCGGGGTGGCATGCGCTGGCTGCCGAGGTCGTCAAGCAGCAGGTCCAGCGCCGCAGCGCCGATCTCACGCATGGGAATGTGCATCGTCGACAATGGCGGGTTGTGAAAAGCGGCTTGTGGCAGGTCGTCCATGCCCATCACCGAGACATCGCCCGGCACGCCCAGGCCCGCACTTTCAAGCCCCATCATCGCCCCGACCGCGAGGCTGTCGCCGGCGGCAAGGATCGCGGTGAAGTCGCGTCCGCCCCCCGCGATGCGTTGCGTGATCGCCTCGGCCGCGAGTTCTGGCAGCCAGTCGGGTACATCGACGACGAGATCGGCGGAAGCCTCCAGCCCGTGCGCGCGCAGCGCGTCCTGCCATCCCTCGTATCGCCGTTCGATCGTGCGACGGCCGCGCCGCATCAGGAACAGGATACGTTCGTGGCCCAGCGCAAGAAGATGCTCGGTCGCCAGCCGCGCCGCCGACCTGTTGCAGGGCGTGACGCTCGAGTGTCGCATCTCAGGGTCATCCCCATTGACGAGCACAATGGGCTTGTCGAAATCGCTGGCGAGCGTCAGCACGGATTCGTCGTCAAGCGTGAGGAACAGGCAGCCGACCACTCCGTCATCCGCCCTGGCATCGGCGAGCAGGGCGGCTTCCTCCGCCGTGTTGGCGATGGCCCGCGAGATCACTTCCACGCCCAGGGACTTGGCCCGCTCCGCCAGTCCCTCCAGCACATAGAAGGTGAACTGGTTGCGCACATAGTCGAGCATGGCCGCGCTGGAGGCCGCGAGAATGACCTTGCGGCCGGCAATCGAGGTCGGAACCGTGTAGTTGAGCCGGCGCGCTGTCTCAAGGATGGTCGCGCGCAGGTCCGGGCGCACGCCCTTGGCATTCGCGAGCGCGCGCGATGCGGTGCTGACCGAAACGCCGCATTGGGCGGCAACGTCTTCGAGGCGCACCCGCCGGCTGGGCGTTCCACGTTTTCCCTCCGACACCATCGCGGTACGCGCTCCACTGCTCCAAGAGGGTTGCACTGTGCAAATAATTTTCAGATTGCGCAAGTCTTTGCAATGTGGAACCTCTGTCGCGGGTTCCGCAAGCATTCGGGAGGAGCAGTGGCCCCGTCGGCAGGATTGATACGTTCGCATCTGGAGCGGCTGGTGGGCGGCATGACGGCGCTGCGCCACGATGGGCGCTTCGACGAGCCGAATCTCGACGGTAGCGCCGGCGATTACATCTCCTTCAATTCGTGGGAATGGCCTCAAGGAGTAGGGCTCTACGGCATCGTGCGCCTGTGGATGCATACGCAGGATCCTGCGCTGCGCTCCATCGTCGAGGACTGGTATTCAAGGCAGATCGAGCAAGGCCTGCCGCCGCTTAATGTCAATACGACCGCGCCTATGCTGGCATTGTCTTTGCTGTGGCGCGAGACCCGCGACCCGCGATGGGAGAAGCCGCTGGCCGCCTGGGCGGACGAGGTGGTGAGCCACCTGCCGCGCACGCCGGAAGCGGGTTTCCAGCACGACGTCTCCGACAGGATCAACGATGACGAGCTGTGGGACGACACGCTGTTCATGGTCGCGCTCTTCCTTGCCTCCTACGGACAGGCGGCCGGCAAGCCTGAGCTGGTGGTCGAGGCGCAGCGTCAATTCCTTGTCCATGCGCGCTATCTGGCCGACCCTCATAGCGGACTCTGGTTCCACGGCTGGACGTTTGCCGGGCGGCACAATTTCGCCCGCGCGTTGTGGGCGCGGGGTAATGCCTGGATTACGGTCGGCATTCTCGACTTGATCGAACTCGGCGGCATCGACGAGCCCGTCCGCTCCTATTTGCTCGGCGTCCTGACCACCCAGATCGAGGCGCTGCTGAACGTGCAGGCGCCTTCCGGGGCGTGGCGCACCTTGCTGGACGACGCCTCGTCCTACGAGGAGATGTCGGCAACAGCGGGTTTCGGCTATGGCCTGCTCAAGGCGGCGCGACTTGGTCTCGGCCCGCGCGGCTGCGGTGAGGCGGGACTGCGTGCGCTAGGCGCGGTCCTCTCCAACATTGACGACGATGGCGTGCTCGGCAACGTGTCCTATGGCACGCGCATGGGGCATGATCTTCAGTTCTATCGCGACATCCCGATCCAGCCGACGGGCTACGGGCAGGCGCTGGCGATTCTCTGTCTGACGGAGGGTGTCATCCATTACGAAGCAGAGAAAGAAGGCAGGGCGGCATGAACATGCGGGTACTCTACGGCGCCGGTCCCGGTGACATCGATGGCTACGGAACGGAGCGGCTGCGTGCCGAATTCCTGATCGAAAATCTGTTTGTTCCGGGCGAGATCGCCTTCGCCTATACCCATGTGGACCGCATGATCGTCGGCGGCGCCGTGCCGCGTGATGCGCCGATTTCCTTCGGCGACGGTGCCGAAGTCGGCACGCCGCTCTTCTTCACCGCCCGCGAAATGGGCATTGCCAATCTCGGCAGCAACGGCGCCGTCACGATCGACGGCAAGCGCTTCGAGGTCGGCAACCGCGACATCGTCTATGTCGGTCGCGGCGCGCAGGAAGTGGTGCTGGAAAGCGCGGATTCGGCGCAGCCTGCATGGTTCTACATGAACTCGGTTCCCGCTGGCGCCGACATCGAGCATCGCCTGATCCGCAAGGACGAGGCCAAGCCGCTGGAACTGGGCGACGAGAAGCGCGCCAACAAGCGGCGCCTGGCAATGTATATCCATCCGGAGGTCGCACCCTCCTGCCTGCTTCTCATGGGCATCACCGACCTTGCGCCCGGCAGCGTCTGGAACACCATGCCCCCGCACCTGCACGAGCGGCGTATGGAAGCCTATCTCTATTTCGATATGGCGTCGGAAGACCGCGTCATCCACCTGATGGGCCGGCCCGACAATACGCGCCACCTCATCGTTGCCAATGGCGACTGCGTGATCTCGCCCGCCTGGTCGATTCACATGGGCAGCGGTACCGGCCCCTATGCGTTCGTCTGGGGCATGACTGGCGAGAACCAGGCCTACAACGACGTCAATCCGGTCCCCGTGGAGACGCTGCGATGAACGCACCGGGGCATGTCGGAGGCGATTTTGCCCTGCGCCGGCCGCTCGAGGCCGGGTCCCCTGTTGTCTACTGGCAGCTCGGCAATACGGCCGAGCAGCGCTACGACGTGCCCGACCAGCCCATGAAGGGGGAGATGGACCCCTTCTTCTTCCTGACCAAGCACAAGAACTTCATCCCGCACGAATATCCCTGCCGCACGCAATTCGCGGCCGAGCGTAGGGGCACACGTCCGCTTCCCGTCGGAGCGTTCGACGCGGCGCGCACCTGGCTGCCCTTCGGTTCGCCGCGTGTCGATCTTTCAGGTTTCTGGTTCCGCCCCACCGTAATCGGCACATGGGCGTGCACGGCGCTTGCGGCTTCCACTCCCGGCCGCGCCCGGCTGCGCCTGCGCACCTGCGGTGGGGCGGTTCTTTTCGTCAACGGAACGGAAATCGGCTGGATGGCGCCCTACGGCCGAAACCTGGAGGCCGAAGCCGATTTCGAGGCCGACCTCGTTGCCGGCGACAACGAGATTCGCATCTGGTTCGACGATCTGGCCGAGCGCGATGCACGCTATTATTTCCAGCTCGACTATCTGCAAGGTCCGGTGGCCGAACAGGCCCTGCCTGTCGCCGTCGAAGGTACGCTCGCCGCGGCCATCGAACATGCGCTGGCAACGATGCATTTCGAGCGCCCCACCTACACGGGTGGCGAGGTGGCGTTGATAACTCCCGCGTCTCTGCCGGTGGCAGCGGACGTCTCGATCACCGTCGAAGGTGACTTCATGTCGATCGAGGAACCGGTGTCGTTCGCGCGCCGCATGGAGGCAGGCGAGACACGGCTGGCCGTCGCCGGGACGGACGAATTGCCCGCAGATTTCCGCCATTTCACCGTCGCGCTTTCCGTCGGCGGGTTCAGCGCGTCACGGGTTTTCGGTGTCGAGATTTGCCATGCAGACCGGCAAGGCGCAGCGCCAGCCGCGCTGTCGGATCGGGTCGACGAGGCGCTGGACGAGGTGGCCGAGCGAGCGGAGGCCGACACGGTTCGGGCGCTCGCGCGCCTTGCGACGGGACGAGACGGGCCCGAAACCGAAGCGATGATCGCGGCAGCCCTGCCCGCGATCGAGGATTGTCACGACTGCGCCGATTTCATTCTCGTACCGCTTCTGTGGTGCCGTCATTCATTTGCCGACCAAATGTCGGACGACCTTCGCGGCCGCATCGATAGCGCCATCCTTGGCTATCGCTACTGGATGGACGAGCCGGGCAACGACGTTCAGTGGTATTTTTCCGAAAACCACGCGCTTCTCTTCCACACGGCAGCCTATCTTGCCGGCCACATGATGCAGTCTGAGCGCTTCGTTCGTTCAGGGCGCACGGGGGTGGAGCAATCGGCGGTCGGTCTTTCGCGCGTGCGTGCCTGGCTCGACCATTTCGAACAGTGGGAAATGGCCGAGTTCAATTCGGCTCCTTATTTCCCCATCGATCTGAAGGGCCTGACGATCCTCTACGCGCTCGCGCCAGATGAGGACGTTCGCCGCCGCGCCGGCGCGGCGATCCTGCGTCTTCTGGAAATCGTCGCGCGCTCGGCGCATCGCGGCGTGCTGACCGGCGCGCAGGGCCGATCTTACGAGCACACGTTGCGCGCCGCGCGTTCGCTGGAACTTTCGGGCATCGCGCGCATGCTGTGGGGACACGGCAATTACGGCATGCGTTTCCATGCGTTGCCGCAACTGGCGCTCTGCATCCGCGATTATGGTCTGGTCGTTCCGGAGTTCCTTGCCGCCATCGCCTGTTTCGAGTGCGACGGCGCTCAGGAATGGTGTTTCGCGCAGGGTCAGGACCGCATTGCCAAACTCTACCACTACAAGACCAGCGCATGGGCCATGGGCACGGCGGCGGCCTATCGCTGGAACGAGTGGGGCTATCAGGAAACGGTGCTGCATCTGCGGATGGGCGGCAACCCGGACGCGCAGGTCTGGATCAACCATCCTGGGGAGACGATCCATTCGGGTTATGGCCGGCCCTCCTACTGGGGCGGTTCAGGCACGTTGCCGCGTGTACAGCAATATCGCGGCCTCGCCGTTGTGCTGTTTGATTGCGCGGCCGAACAGCCGGATTTCACCCATGCCTGGTTTCCCCGAGCCGCGTTCGACGAGGCGTGGGTGGATGGCGGGCGCGCGCTTGCGCGCGGCGGCGACGGCCTGCTCCAATTGAAAACCGACACTGGGCTGCACATCGTCGAGAGCGGACCGACTGCCGGCAACGAACTGCGCGCGGACGGCCGCAAGACAGTATGGATCGTGCGGCTGGGAGATGTCGGCAGGCATGGCGCGCTCGAGACCTTCGGAAAACGCTTTTCCACTTTGCAGCTTCGTCGTGAAACCGACGGCCTGCTGCTGGTTGACGATCCGGAGTATGGTGAGGTCCGATTCCATCGGGATGGACGGGTGGAGGCGGAGGGCCGGATCGTCGACCCGGCAGAATGGACTGTTAAGGGAGAAGCCGCCTTCCATGAGGCCGGCGCGCTGCCGGGCGCAGCGACAGACAAGTAAACGCGGATAGGGAGCCGCACCAAAGGAGGAGACTACGATGCAAACCAGAAAGATTGTGCTCGCCCTGACGGCAGGCCTTATGTCGTCGACGGTCGCATTTGCCGGCGACGTGCGCGTCATGTGGTATTCTGACGGCGTGGAAGGCGAGGTCATCCAGGACCTGCTCAACCGCTTCATGGAGCAAAACCCCGACATCAACGTCATCCTGGACAACGTCGCCTATCAGGTGATCCAGGAACAGCTTCCGATCGAGCTGGAAGCGGGTCGTGGCCCCGACATCGCCCGTGTCACCAATATCAAGACGCTGGCCGATCACTGGCTCGACCTGACGCCCTATCTGGCGGACCCCGAATACTGGCGCACCAACCTCGGCGCTCAGTTCGACTGGATGCGGCCGGATGGCTCCGAGATCATTCCCGGCTTCATGACGCAGCTAACCCTGACCGGCGGTTTTGCCAACAAGACGCTGTTCGAGCAGGCTGGGGTCGAGATCCCCGGACCGGAAGCGACCTGGGACGAGTGGGTCGAGGCGGCCGGCAAGGTGCAGGACAGCCAGCAGCTCAACGCGGCCTTCGCAATCGACCGAAGCGGCCACCGCATATCGGCGCCCAACGTGTCCTACGGTGCCAACTATATTGGGCCAGACCGGCTTCCGGCCCCGGTCGATGAAGGCACCAAGACTTTTGCGCGCAAGCTGGTCGAGTGGACCGAAAGCGGCCGCATGAACAAGGACGTCTGGGTGTCCGCTGCCGGTACGACCTACCGGGCGGCAGCCGACGACTTCATCAACGCCCAGATCGCCTATTACTATTCGGGTAGCTGGCAGGTCGCCAACCTGTCGACGAAGATCGGCGATGCGTTCGATTGGGTGGCGACCGGCTCGCCCTGCGGCACGGTTGCCTGCTCCGGCCTGCCCGGTGGTGCCGCGCTCGTCGGGATCAAATACACCAAGAACCCTGAGGAAGTCGGAAAGGTGATGGACTACCTCGCCAGCGAGGACGTCGTGCGCGAGTTCACCGAGCGCACGCTGTTCCTGCCGGCTCACAAGGGCGTCATCGCCGGCGAGATCGACTTCCAGAGCGACGATCCGAACGTCAAGGCGGCGCTGACCGCTTTCGTGAAGGCAACCGGCCAGGTGCATGAAAACGCCAACGCGCTGCCGGCCTGGAAGTGGGGAACGCCGGTCTATGGCGCACTGGTGACACGCATCAGCCAGGCGATGGCGGGCGAACTGTCGATCGACGACGCCTTCACCCGCATCGACGAAGACATCAAGGCGCAGGTCGCCGAAGCGTCGAAATAGCGAGAGCTAGCGTGACGGCGAAGGCCAGCACGACGATCGCAAGAAGGGCCGGCGCCATCGTCATGGCGCCGGTAGCCCTGCTTGCGCGTGTCTTCGACCCGCCGTTGCGCGGCCTGCAGAAGCTTGGCGGCACCAATGCGATGGCCGCCTTCTTCCTTGCTCCGAACATGCTGATCTTCGGCGTGTTCGTGCTGTTTCCGCTTGCCGTCAACATCGCCTATTCCATGACCGGCGGAAACGCGCTGTTCCTGACGAACCGCGAATTCGTCGGGCTAGACCAGTATGAGCGCCTCTTCGACTGCGGCAATTATCTTGACCGGCAGACCTGTCGCGAAGACCTGTTCTGGACTGCGGTCTGGAACACGTCCGTCTTCGTCGTCCTGCAGGTCTCGCTCATGGTCGGCGTGGCGCTGGTTACCGCGCTGGTGCTCAATCGTGACCTCAAGGCGCGCAGCTTCTGGCGCGCCGTCTTCTTCTTCCCAGTGCTGCTGTCGCCGGTGGTTGTGGGCCTGATCTGGCGCTGGATCCTGCAGCGGCAGGGTCTGCTGAATTTCGGCCTCTACGAACTGGGCTTCGAGCCGGTCAACTGGCTGGTTGAGCGCAACTGGGCCTTCGCGGCTGCCGTCGGCGTGTCGGTGTGGGCGCATGTCGGCTTCTACGCGCTCATTCTGCTTGCCGGGCTGCAGGCCATCCCCAAGGAACTCTATGAAGCCGCCGAGATGGACGGCACCAGGCCGGGCCGCGTGTTCTGGCGCATTACCCTGCCATTGCTGATGCCGAACCTGCTTGTCGTGCTGGTGCTGACATTGATCCGCGCCGTGCAGATATTCGACGAGGTGTACGTGCTGACGGGCGGCGGCCCGGGAACAAGTACGCTGTTCCTGACCCAATACATTTACGAGGTCGGTTTCGCCTCGCATCTGCGCAATCCCGGCCTGGCTTCCGCCGCCTCGATCCTCATGGGGCTGGTGCTGATCGTGCTGACGCTATTCCAGCTCGGCATCGTGCGTCGCAATGACAGGCGGGGAGGCAAGTGATGAGCAGGGTCTCGAGCTTCCTTCTCCGCCGGCGGGGCGACACCCGCTGGGACTGGACCGACGTCTTCACCTGGTTCTGGCTGATCGGCGGCTTCATCCTGATGTTCGGCCCGGCCGCCTGGCTGGTGAACTCCTCTTTCAAGACGCCTGCCGCGCTGGCGGAATTTCCACCCACGCTGCTGCCCTATGTCACCGAACTCGTCCAGGTCGACGGCTACGACAATGCGCTGCCGCTCTATGAAGTGACGGACGAGAACGGCGATGCGCGCGTGCTGGCCGAGGTGCGGCGCATCGGCATCGTCTCGCAGATGGTCGATCCCGCCAATCCGGGAGAGATCATCAAGGTCAATATCCAGGACAGGACACCCAGGCGCACGGTCTCCTTCGCGACCGAAAACTACGTCGAGCCGCTCGTGGCAAACGACTTCCTCCGCTATCTCTGGAATTCGGTGTTCGTGACGGTGATGGCGACGATCATCACACTGCTGACCAATTCGATGGCGGCCTTTGCCCTGTCGAAATATCAGTTCCGCGGACGCTCGACGGTGATGATGCTGATCGTGGCCACGCTGATGGTGCCGCTCTCCGTTATCATCGTGCCGCTCTATTCGGTCATCTCGGCGATGGGCCTGTTCAACTCGCTCTGGGGTGTCATCCTGCCGACGGTGGCCACGCCGACTGGCGTGTTCATGCTGCGGCAATACATGCTCACCATTCCGGACGAGCTGATCGATGCGGCGCGCATGGACAAAGCCTCCGAATGGCAGATCTATTGGCGTATCGTGCTGCCGCTGACCGCACCGGCGCTGGCGGTGCTAGCGATCTTCTCCGTGGTCTGGCGCTGGAACGATTTCCTTTGGCCGCTGATCGTGCTGTCGCGGCGCGAGCTTTACACGCTGCAGGTCGGCCTCAACACCTATGCGGGCGAACTCAACGTCCAATGGCACTTCATTCTCGCCATGACGGTGGTGACGATGATCCCGGTCGTACTGGTGTTCATCTTCCTGCAGCGTTTCATTACCACCGGCATCGCCGGCGCCGGCCTGAAGTAGGAGGGCTCATGAGCCGTATCACCCTAACCGGCGTATCGAGGTCTTTCGGGCAGGTACAGGTGCTGCACGACATCGATCTCGACATCCGCGACGGCGAACTGGTCGTCTTCGTCGGCCCGTCCGGTTGTGGCAAGTCGACCCTGCTGCGCCTGATCGCTGGGCTCGATCGGCCCACCAAAGGCATCATCGCGATTAACGATGAGGACGTCACCCGTGTGGCGGCGGCCGATCGCGGACTGGCAATGGTGTTCCAGTCCTACGCGCTTTATCCGCATATGAGCGTGCGCCAGAACCTCGCCTTCGGGCTCGAGAACGCCCGCATGCCGCGCGCGGAGATCGATCAGCGCATCGCGGAAGCAGCCCGCATGCTCGAAATCGCCCCCTATCTCGACCGCCGCCCCGGCCAACTCTCCGGTGGCCAGCGCCAGCGCGTCGCCATCGGCCGGGCGATCGTGCGCAATCCGACGGCATTCCTGCTCGACGAACCGTTGTCGAACCTCGACGCCGAACTGCGCATTTCCACGCGCGCCGAGCTTGCCGCGTTGCATGAGCGTCTGTCGGCAACGATGATCTACGTCACCCACGATCAGACCGAGGCGATGACGCTTGCCGATCGCATCGTTGTCCTGCGCGCAGGCCGGATCGAGCAGGTCGGCACCCCGCTGGAGCTTTATAATCGTCCGGCCAACCTGTTCGTCGCTGGTTTCATCGGCGCGCCGCGCATGAATTTTTTGCCGGCAAAAATAGGTTGGACGAAAGACGGTCGCACGCGGCTGGATCTCGAAGGCGCCGGTTCGCTCGAAGTGGAAGCGGTTGCGGCTTCGGCTGGCGACGAAATAACGCTGGGGCTTCGCCCGCATCAGCTACGGCTGGTGGACGGTGGCGAGGGCATGACGGCCGAAGTGTCGCTGGTCGAGGCCCTGGGCTCCGAGACGGTGGTTCACACGCGCACGACGGGCGGGCAGAGCCTGCTCGCAGTTCTGTCGGGCCAGCATGACGTCGCGGCGGGGGAAACTGCCCGTTTCAGCCTCGATTCGGCTGACCTTCATCTTTTTGACAAGGATGGCGTCAGGATTCAGCCGGCCGCGAACTGATCGGCGAAGAAGGCAAGGACCGCCGCGCGCATCGCCGGGCTCTCGCAATGCCCGGTTTCCGGTTCGCGGTGCAGGCTCAATCTGTCGGAAGCACCGGCGGCGGCATAGGCAGCACGAGTTTGCACCAGCGCGATGTCGACTGCCGCCGGCGGCGTCAGCGGGTCCTGGTCGCTGATGCAGATCAGTTGCGGGCGGGGTGAAACCAGCCCGGCTATCTCGCCATTGGACGCTTGTCGCAGTAGGCCAGGGATTGTCAGGTAGATGCCGTGCAGGTCGTGCGCTTCGGTCTCGATCAGCGCGCCGAAATCGGCATAGCAGCACAGATGCGCCACGCAGGCGATGCGCGGATCCACGGCGGCTAGCCAGTAGCCGAAGGTCGCGCCCATCGAGATGCCGAATGCGCCGATGCGCCGCGCGTCCACATCTTCGCGGGCGGCCAGCCAGTCGAGCGCGGCCGCCTGCTCGCCAAGCATCTGCCCGGCCAGCGACTTGCCCTGCCACAGCAACGCTTTCGATAGTGCGCTTTCGGTGACGGTCGCGCGCTCGCCGAAGCACGGCATGTCGATGGCCAGCGTCACGAAACCCATGGCCGCCAGCACCGGGCCGAGCGGTGATTGCAGGGCAGGCCGCCCGTCCAGCAACTCGTTCGAGCCGATGCCGTAGCGCCCGCCATGGGCGTGGAGATAGAGGATGGCTGGCGCACGCACAGCGTCCGGTGGCCGCGTCACAAGTCCGCGCACCGCTTCACCGGCATGCGTCTCGAATCCGACGCGTTCGACGATATATCCGTCCGCCTCTGATGTCTCTCGCGACACCTCGCGCAATCCATGCCCTCCGATCTCGAACGATCGCCTCAACGTATCTCTATCAGCCAAGCCAATGCCTCCCGCGTGGTCCTGACGATTCAACCACGCGCAGCCGCTGCGGGCGACTGAAAACGTAGGGCCGGGCTCACATTGTGAGCTTCTCGATGAGGAAATCCGCGACGGCACGCACGGAAGGCAACTGGCCGCGCCGGTGCGGCATCAGCAGTGTCGTGGTGACACCCGGCGTACTCCAGCGCGGCAGCACGCGTTCCAGCCGTCCCTGATCGACGCTCTGCCGGCAAAGCTTGGTCGGCAGGCATGCGATGCCGAGACCGGCTGCTGCGGCTTCCAGCAGGATCATCGATTCGTCTGCGAAGAAACGTGCCTGCGGCACGGCCTCTGCCGCTCCGTCTTCGCCTTCGAGCTGCCATGAGGGTTGGGAAGGGGCTGTAAGCAGCCCGTCATGCCGGCTGATCTCGTCCGGGGCTCCCGGTCTGCCACGCGCGTCGAGATAGGCAGGAGAAGCGACCAGCCATCCAGGATCGGTGCCAAGCTTCCGCTGCACCAGCCCCGAATCCGGCAATGGCGAAAAATGCGAGCGCAACGCGATGTCGAAGCCTTCCTGCACGATGTCGACAAACCGGTCTGTGGCCGAGGCGAGGACGGTGATCCGCGGGTAGGCCCGCGCGAGATCCGGCAGCACGGGAGCGAGAGAAATCTGCGCCGTCGGCACCGAGGCGGTGATGCGCACGGTTCCGCTCGGCTCGGCCATCCGCCCGCGCACCAGCCCTTCGGCTGTTTCCGCCTCGATCACCATCGCCGCCGCGTGCCGATAGAGGTCCTGCCCGAGCTCGGTCACCGTGAACGAACGTGAAGTGCGCTGGATGAGCCTCACGCCCAGGCTCCTTTCCAGTTCGCCCACGCGCTTGGAGAGCGTCGATTTCGGCAGGCCAAGCGCGCGCCCCGCGGCAGCGAAGCTGCCATGGTCGACGACACGGACGAACAGATGGAGATCGTTGAGATTGAGCATCGGCGTCCACGGATATGCACGGTTGGTCCATGAATAGCGGACTGGCGCTTGATCGTCCACAAAACCATCTTGCGGACTACGACAATCTTTCAGGAACCGGACGATGTTTGAACCGCATGACGACCATTCGACTGCAACGCCCAACCGGCCAGATCCGGAGCCCGCTGATACTGGACCGGGCCATGGTCACAGCAGCTCAGGGCACTGGATTTCAGTGCTCGGCCTCGGCGCGATGGGCGCGGCCCTTGCAGAAGCCCTTCTCGGAGCCGGGCGAGAAGTCACGGTCTGGAACCGCTCTGCCGAAAAGGCCGCCCCGTTTGCCGGTCGCGGTGCCGGTATCGCCGGTTCCGCCGCCGAGGCGATTGGCGCAGCACCTTTGGTCATAATCTGCCTTCTCGACTATGCCGCCGTTCGCGATGTGCTGTCGGGCGCGGTGGATCAACTCGTGGGGCGCACCATCGTCAATCTCACCAACGGCACCCCGCAGGACGCACGCGACATCGCGACCTGGGTCGAGGATCAAGGCGCGAGCTACATCGACGGCGGCATCATGGCGGTACCGCCGATGATCGGCAGCCCCGACGCATTCATTCTCTACAGCGGAACCGCAGAAGCGTTCGACGACTATCGTCAGACGCTGGAGATTCTGGGGGCTACGCAGTTTCTTGGGCCGGATGCAGGCCTCGCGCCACTTTACGATCTGGCGCTGCTATCGGCCATGTACGGCCTGTTCGGCGGCTTCCTCCATGCCACGGCACTCGCAGGCAGCGAAAAGGTCGAAGCGGGGCGGTTCACCGAGATGCTCGTGCCGTGGCTGAATGCGATGACGGGCGTGCTGCCCGAGATCGCCCGTCAGATCGACACGCACAATTACGCCGCCGCCGACGGTTCCAATCTGGCCATGCAGGCCGTGGCGATCGAAAACATCATCGCGACATCGAACGCCCAGGGCGTGGACTCGGGTCTGATCGTGCCGATGCGGGCGCTGATGGCCCATCGCATCGCCTGCGGTTTCGGCGGCAACGATATTGCGGGCCTTTACCGCGTGGTCGCCTCGCGCAAGCGCGACGACAATTGTGGCTGAAAGCGATCAGGCGGCCGCGTATCCGCCATGGCGCTTTACATTTCTTCACGAACCCCGGCAACGGCGGAAACAGTCCCGGTCTAAGTTGTCCGTGCTGCCGCTGCCGCGGCCACTCAACGGAAGGAACGGACGATGGAACGTGACGAGCACAAGATCGAGATTATCGAACCGGCATCGAAGGGCAGGCGCTTCGCGCGAGGCCTGATGGTCGCCGGCGGCATTGCCGCTGTTGCAGCCGGAGGCATCGGCGTGGCGACTGCCACGGGCGTCGCTGATGGGATGGGTCACTACGTCGTCAAGACCGGCATGAACCATGGCATGGGCTTTGCCGGCCATGGCTTTGCCCGCGCGCTCGATGCGGTCGATGTGACGGCCGAGCAGGAAGAGAAGATCTGGGCGATCATCGACGAGGCGCGAGCCGAACTGCGCCCGATGATGCGCGAGTTCCGCGGCACACGCGAAGCCGTGGCCGAGCTCATCGGCGCTGCCACGCTCGATCGCGAGGCCGCCGAGACGCTGCGCGCCGAGCGCATCGCCATGCTTGACGACGCGTCGCGGAAGATGACCGCCGCGCTGATCGAGGCCGCCGAAGTGCTGACGCCAGAGCAGCGCGCCAAGCTGATCGAGAATTTTGAGGAGCGCAGGTTCGGCCGTCGGTGATAGGATCGGCCGGCAAGGCCGAACCGGAGACAGCACGAAGCATGGCGGACGAGATTCTGATCGTCGACGACGACACGCGGCTCTCCGCCATGCTGTCCGATTACCTGACCGGCAACGGCTTTTCCGTGCGCTCCGCCCCGACGGCCGGGGCCGGTCTCGCGCAGCTCACGCGCGACCCGCCCGACGCGGTGATCCTCGACGTGATGCTGCCCGATTTCGACGGCTTCGAGACCTGCCGGCGCATCCGCGCGGTTTCCGATGTGCCGATCCTGATGCTCACCGCGAAGGGCGAGGAGACGGATCGCATCGTCGGGCTGGAACTTGGGGCCGACGATTATCTGCCCAAGCCGTTCAATCCGCGCGAGCTTCTCGCGCGCATCCGGGCGATCCTGCGCCGCCGGACCGGTGCGGTGCCTGAGGGCAAGGTCCTGCGCTTCGGCAGGCTGGAGATCGATCCTGCCTCGCGCATGGCGCGCGTCGACGGGCGCGACTGCGTGATGACCGGTCATCAGTTCGACCTTCTCGTCGTACTCGCCGAAAATGCCGGGCGCACGCTCACCCGCGAGCAGCTCGTGGACCAGTTGAAGGGGCAGGCATTCGATGTCTTCGACCGCTCGATCGATGTCCACATTTCGCGCATCCGGGCAGCGATCGAGGACGATCCGAAAAGTCCGCGCCGCATCGTGACCGTCCGTGGCGCCGGTTACGTCTTCGCGCGCAGGCAGGATGACGATGGGTAGGCGGGTCATGCGTCACAGCCTGTTTCTGAAAGTGTACCTGACCTTGCTGGCGAGCCTGGTTGTCCTGGCTCTGGCAAGCGGCATGTTCGTGCATTTCAGTGACGACGAGGACGAGCGCGGCTGGAGCGGGCGGCGCGACGCCGTGTTGGCCGCATTGCTGCCGGCCGAAGCCGACCCGGCAGAAACCCGGATCGTCGTGCGCCGCCTGGGCGAGGCGTTCAAGGCCGACATCGCCCTGTTCGAGAGTGATGGCGACACCATCGCCACGGTTGGAGAACCGTTGGCGTTTCCTCGTGAGCACTCCTGGCAGTCCTATCGCAAAGGCAAGCTCCGTCATTTCGTCACCCGCCTGCCGGACGGTCGAGTGCTTGCGGCGCGGGTCGGCATCCCGTTCGGACCATCCCGTACCAATGCCCTGGTCTGGCTGGCGTTGATCGCAGGTGTCACGGCCATCGCCGCGTGGCCGATCGTGCGGCATCTGACGCGGCGTCTGGAGCGTTTGCGCCATGGTGTCGAGGCGTGGGGCCAGGGCGATCTGGCGCTGCGCGTGCCGGTCAAGGGCAAGGATGAGGTCGCGGCGGTATCCGCCACCTTCAACAGGGCGGCGGAGCGAATCGAAAAGCTGATCGCTGCGCACCGTTCGCTGCTTGCCAATGCCAGCCATGAATTGCGGTCGCCGCTGGCGCGGCTTCGGATGGCGATCGATCTCTACGAGCAGCAGCCGGGAGAAGCGCGCAAGGAAGAGATTGTCCGCAACCTCGCCGAGCTGGACGAACTGGTTGAGGAAATCCTGCTGTCGAGCCGGCTCGATCACAATCAGCCGGTCGACCTGTCGCAAAGCGTCGACCTGCTTGCGCTGGCGGCGGAAGAGGGAGCGCGGCACGGCATCGGCGTGACCGGGGATGCCGCGATCGTTAAAGGCGATCCCCGGCTTCTCGCACGGCTGGTGCGCAACCTCATGCAGAATGCCCAGCGCCACGGCGCTGCGCCGTTCGACGCGCAAGTGCGCAAGCTAGGCGAAACAGTGGAACTCTCCGTGAGCGACCATGGCGACGGCATCGCCGACGGCGAGGGCGAGCGGGTGTTCGAGCCATTCTACCGCCCGACAGGTCGCGCCGAAGCGGCGGGCGGATGGGGTCTCGGTCTGGCGTTGGTGCGGCAGATCGCCGAACGCCACGGCGCCACCGTCCGCCATGAACGGCCGTCAGGCGGGGGCACCCGCTTCACGGTTTCGTTTCCCGCCGCGGACTAGCAGGTCCCGCTCCCGCGCCGTCTCGATGATCTGGGTGAACTGCGCGGCGGCTTCGTCCAGCGCACCGCTGTTGTCGACGACATGGCAGTCTGCGTCGAGTGTTCCATATTCGTCGTTGCGTCGGATGCGGCTGGCGATCTCGTCGGCTGTCTCGCGCCCGCGCGTTGCGAGACGTGCCGCAAGCACATCCCTCGATACGGTGATGAGGACCGGCAACGTGTTCCGGTAACGCTGGCGGATCGCCGCGACCACGCCGCGCGAGACGTTGGCCACGACCACGCCGCCGTCGAGGATGGTCTTGTCGATGCTCACCGGGATGCCATACGACAGGCCATGCGAGCGCCATGCAAGGGCGAAGGCGCCGGCGGCCTCGGCTTCGGCGAAGGAGGCGGTGTCCAGCGTGTCGTGGTCTTCGGCGTCGGGGCTACTAGGGCGCGTCACGATCCGCCGCGCAAACAGAAAGCCGGGTCGACTGTCGAGATGCTGCCGGGCGCGGGCGATGAGTGAATCCTTGCCGGCACCGCTGGGGCCGATCACCGGAATGAAAACGCCCGGGCCGAGCGGCTCTTCGTTCATGCGACGCGCCTGCCCTCGCGCCAGACACCGCGCACCACCGGCACGCCGCCGTGCCAGCGCACGCGCAGCAGGTCGGCGCGCTTGCCCGGCGCGATCTCGCCGCGGTCGCTCAAGCCAACCGTTTCAGCCGGCCGCCGCGTCACCAGTGCCAGCGCCTGCGGAAGGCTGATCGTTTCGACATCCTCGGCGAGCTTGAAGGCGCCATGCAGCAGGCTTGACGGAACGTAGTCGGACGAGAGCACGTCGAGCAGCCCCGCCTCGGCGAGGTCGCGCGCGGCGATGTTGCCGGAATGTGATCCGCCGCGCACGATGTTGGGCGCACCCATCAGCACGCTCATGCCTGCCTCGTGGGATGCGCGCGCGGCGTCCAGCGAGGTTGGGAACTCGGCAAGCCTGACGCCGTCATCAAGCGCTTCGCCCACATGGTCGAGCGTTGCATCGTCATGACTGGCGAGCGTGACGCCGTTGGCGCGGCAGTGCTCGGCAATCGCCTTGCGGTGGGGAGCGGAGAAACGCGCCGACTGCTCCTGACGCATCTCGACATAGCGCGCGAACGCTTCGTCGCTCAGGCCGCGTTTCGTCTTGTAGTAGAGCTCATACTGGCCCATCGTCTGGAACTGCCGCTGGCCCGGCGCATGGTCCATCAGCGAGGCGAGCCGCACTCGACGCTCGGCGCGGAAGGCTTCGAAATCGCTGAGCACGTCCGGCGTCGAGACCTCGCAGCGCAGGTGGATGAAGTGTTCCGCGCGCAGCCTGTCTTCCCGCTGCGCCTGGTCGATGGCGTCTGCAAGCTCCCGCATCTCGCCCTTGGCGAAGCCGTCGGTGCCCTCCGACCCCATGCGCAGGCAATCGAAGACCGTGGTGATGCCCGAGGCGGCGATCTGGGCATCGTGTGCCTGCACTGCCGCAACGGCGTTCCAGCGTACGCCCGGGCGCGGCGCGTAGTGCCCTTCGAGATGATCGGTATGCAGTTCCACGAGGCCGGGCACCAGGAAGTCGCCTTCGAAATCCTCTCCGATCGAGCCGCCGGCCGTATCGACCGCCGCGATCGTGCCGTCCGCGACGGTGAGGCTGCCCTCGATAATCTCGTCGGCAAGGACGATGCGGGCGTTCCGGAAACTCGCTTCGGCAGGCATGGTCAGGCAGTCTTTCTTTGCGTTTCGCTTTCGGGGACGAGGTCGAACTGATGGAAGGAGCGCACCACGAACGGGGCCCCAGGCTCCGTCTCCAGGAAGAGCGCGAGCGAGCCGACTTCCAGCGGCTCTTCCAGCACCGGTCCGAAATGCTCTTCGATGGCGCGATGCACGCGTACGGCCTCTGCCTCATCGACGCGGCCGGTCAGCGTCATGTGGAAGCGGAAGTCCTCGAACACGTAGGGATAGCCCCACTGCATGAGGTTGCGCAGTTGTGACGGCGAGAGATGTGTGGCGCTGCGCCGTGCGCGTTCGGCTTCGCTCAGCGGCGCGCGGAAACGGTCGAACGCCACCACCACGTCGCGCGCGAGACCGTTCAGCGCTGGACTGGGCGTCTCGGGGACAAGCGCGAAGAAACCGTCGAGCCGGGTGATAACTACGCGCGGTACGCAGAACGCATCCTGCGCCTCGCAGAACGCATCCAGTGCTGCGCGCAGGCCATGCTCGCTCTCGCCGTCCGCAAGGGTGAAGGGCGCAAGGATCGTGCCATGGAAGCCGTAGCGCCGCGCCGCCGCGGTGTGATAGGCGACCTCGGCCGCAGGCAGCCTGCCGGTCGCGCGCGGCGGCGTGCTCTTGCCGGTGAAAGCGGAGCGCCCGAGCCAGCTCGTGGCAAGCTCCGTCAGCGGATCACGCTCGGCCGGCGTGTAATAGATCGCATAGCGCATGGTCGCATCCTGCCCTGTCACACATCGACCCGTGCTTTAGGCGAGTCACGTGACAGGTTGACGACTGTCCGTCGGCTTTAGTGAGATGTCTCGCCGATGAACCGCTCGCGGATCTTCCGCGACAGCCAGTCGATCACGAAGATGCAGACGAGTACGTTGAGCACCACGAACGCGACCTGATCGAACAGGTTGGCGCGGAAGCGCTCGATAATGATCATGCCAATGCCGCCGGCGCCGACGAGGCCGAGGATCGTTGCGCTGCGGGTGCTCGACTCGAAGAAATAGAGCGACTGCGAGATGAACACCGGCAGCACCTGCGGCAGGTAGCCGTAGCGCACCACCTTGATCGGCCCTGCGCCGGTGGCGCGAACGCCCTCGACCTGCTTGCGGTCGATGTTCTCGATCGCTTCCGAGTAGAGCTTTGACAGCGTGCCGGTGTCGGAGACGAAGATGGCGAGCACACCGGCCAGCGGTCCGAGCCCCACGGCACGGACGAACACCAGACCCCAGATGAGCTGGTCGACGCCGCGCAGCACATCGAGCAGCCGGCGCACCAGGTGGCGAAGCGGGCCGAAGGGCATTGTGTTGCGGGCTGCGAAGAAGCCGATGAACAAGGCTGCAAGGGAAGCAAGCATCGTGCCGAGAAACGCCATAGCGAGCGTCTGCGCGATGCCGGTATAGATGTCGGCGTAGCGCCAGGTCTCCATGTCCTTCCAGGTGAACATCGCCGCGATCAACCGCCAGACCCGGTCCGACGCATAGGCGAATTTCCAGACGTCGAAGTACCAAAGCGAGCCGATAACGTAGGCAATGACGCCGACCCATACGGCCCATTGGACCAGCTTGCCTCGCCACGAGCCGAAAGCCCGCGGGTGCATGCGTCGGACGCTGGCGATCTCGTCCGGGCCGATGCCGGCCAGAGTTGCGGCGGTCATGCGAAATGTTCCTTGCCGATGAAGTGCGTGCGCAGGCGCTCCGACAGGAGGTCGATGAGTGTGACGGTCAGAACGATGAGCAGCAGAACGGCCACGACGCGGTCATCGGAATAGAGGCTGATGACGCGATTGAGCTCTGTACCGATGCCGCCGGCACCAACGAAGCCGACAATCGAGGACGCGCGCACGTTGATCTCGAAACGCAGCAGCGTGTAGGAGATGAAGTTCGGCATCACCTGCGGGACGACGCCGTAGCGCATCTCCTCGAACCAGTTGCCGCCCGCGCCGCGAATGCCTTCCACAGGGCGCAGCGAAGCGTTCTCGTTGACCTCGGCGAAGAGCTTGCCGAGTGCGCCTGCGGTGTGGATGGCGATGGCGACCACGCCGGCCAGCGGGCCGATGCCGATGGCGAAGACCAGCACCAGCGCGTAGAGGATTTCAGGCACGCCGCGGCAGATTTCCATGAAGCGCCGGGAGATCTGGAAGACGACGCTGTTGGGCGCGAGGTTGCGCGCTGCCGGGAAGCAAAGCAGGAAGGCGCCCGCGGCTCCGATGATCGTCGCCGTCAGCGCCATGAAGATGGTTTCGATGATGAGCTGGATGTAGGTCCAGAAATCCGAATACCAGTAGGCGATCGATCCGGGAATCGCGCGCCCGTCGTCGCCGCGCGACAGGAACAGCTTGTCGAGCTCGAGGTTCGGCATGATCGTGCCGAAATATTCGAAGATGCGCGGCAGACCGGACGCGAGACGATCCGGGTAGAAGCGCGAAACATAGATCGACGCAACGAGTGCGGCGAGAAAAAGCACCACGAACAGCGCTGTTATCGCGCGCTTGCTGCGCAGCAGTTCGGCGCGGTGCCGTTCGAATTCGGCAACCGTGTCGTCGCCGGAATATGTCATGGCGGCCATCTGCTCAGCTCGCCGCCATGCCGAGTTGCGCGTTCTTTGCCAGGTCGCGCTCGGTCAGGCGCTGCTTGGCGGGTACGCCACCCAGCGAAGTCGAGGTCAGGCCTTCGGCAAACGCGCCGTCGGCTTCGGCACCGTAGATTTCCCGCGCCATCTCCTGCGTCAGCATTTCGGGCGTGCCGTCGAAGACCAGCACGCCGTCCTTCAGGCCGATGATGCGGTCGCAGTAGGAGCGCGCGGTGTCGAGCGTGTGCAGATTGCAGACGACGGTGATACCGTCCTCGCGGTTGATGGTGCGCAGTGCGTCCATCACCACCTTGGCGTTGAGCGGATCGAGTGAGGCGATGGGCTCGTCGGCAAGCAGGATGCGCGGCTCCTGCACCAGCGCGCGGGCGATCGCCACGCGCTGCATCTGCCCACCCGAAAGTGTGTCGGCCTGCTGGAGTGCGGTATGCGCCATGCCGAGCCGGTCGAGCGCGCGGATCGCGAAGGCGCGCTCCGAAGCGGTGAAGAGCTGCAGCATCGAGGCGACGAAGCCGTGGTGATAGAGCCGGCCGGTCAAGACGTTGGTCAGCACGTCGAGGCGGCCGACGAGATTGAATTGCTGGAAGACCATGGCGCAGGTCGCGCGCCATTCGAGCAGCGCGCTGCCGCGCAGCGCGGTCACGTCCCGGCCTTCGAAGGTGATGCGGCCGTCGGTTGGTTCGGCCAGCCTGTTGACCATGCGCAACAGTGTCGACTTGCCGGCGCCGGAGCGGCCGATGACGCCGACCATCTGGCCCTGCGGTATGGAAAGCGAGACGTCGGAGACCGCATTGCGGGTCTTGAAGCTCTTGGTGAGTTTCTCGGTCGTCAGCATTGGCGGCTCCGTTCGTCCAGCCCGAATACGAGGCGGCCGCCGTCCAGATGGACGGCGGCCGGCGATGTCAGGGAGATTTAGCGGGAGCCTTCGAGCTCGCGGCGGCGCATCTCGACGACGTTGGTGAAGAACTCGTGATCCACGCGCTTGAAGCCCTGGCCTTCGCCCTGGGACACGTCGACGTAGCACTGGTAGTCGGTCTCGTTCAGCGTCTCCATCCAGGCGATGGCGATGTCCTTGGCTTCCTGCGGCGCGTCCTTGCGCACGACCCACGGGCCGTTGGGGATCAGGTTCGACTGCCAGATGATGCGCAGGTCGGACATGTCGAGCAGGTCCTTGTCGACCATCGAACGCAGCGCGCCGCGGCTGAAGCCTTCGGACTCTTCGCCGACGCCCGAGGTCCAGGTGACGCCGGCGTCGTACTGGCCGTTCAGAACGGCGACGACCGCCTGCTCATGTCCGCCGCCGAAACCGGTCGAGGCGAAATAATCCTCGAGGTTGATTTCCTGCATTTCCAGCTCGGCCTTGGGCACGAGGTAGCCGGAGGTCGAGTTCGGGTCCGCAAAGGCAAGCGTCTTGCCCTTCATGTCGTCGATGCTCTCGATGCCGGAATCGGCGCGCGTGTACATCACCGAATAGTAGCCGTCGGATCCGTCGTTCTCGAGCGCCACGAAGACCGGCTCGACGGCTTCCGGGTTCTGGAGATAGATGCCGGCATAACCCGAGGCGCCGAGCTGGGCGGCATCGAGCTGGCCAGCGAGCAGGCCCTGCATGACGCCGGCATAGTCGGACGCCGGATAGAGTTCGACCGGCACGCCGAGCTTTTCGCCGAGCTGCTCGACCATGCATTCGTTCTTGCGCAGGCGGTCGGCTTCGTTTTCGCCGCCGAGAAGGCCGACGCGGAAAGCGGGAAGGTCGGACTTCCAGTCCTGGGCGATCGCCGGTGTCGCGAGCGCGGAGGCGAGAATGGCTGCTGCTGCAGTGGTGCGGGTGAGAAGGGTAAACATGTCGGGCTCCAGACGCTTTGGAGGGTGAACTTTTCAAGCGCGGTCCGGACGTGTTCCGGCCTGCTGGCCGAGTCCCCTATCGGTGTTTCGCGACAGCTCGATTACGCTTTTTCTGCGGTTTTGTGACGGTTCACAGTTTGGTCGCGCTGCGGGGCCCGCAATGTGTGCAAATGCCTAGCCGGCATGCTTTTCCAGGAAGGCTTCTGCTGACAGCGCGCGGAAATCGTCGAGCGCCGCACGCAGCCGGTCATGATCCCAGTCCCACCAGGCGAGCGCGCTGAACCGCTCGGCGATGGCTTGCGGAAAGCGCGCGCGGATGGGTCGGGCAGGCACGCCGCCGACGATGGTGTAGGACGCGACGTCTTTCGAGACGACCGCGCCGGCACCGATCACCGCCCCGTCGCCGACCGTCACTCCCGGCAGGACGGTCGAACCGTGGCCGAGCCAGGTATCGTGCCCGATCGTCACTGCATTCGTCCGCCGCCATGCGAAGAACTCGTCCTCATGGGTGGCATCAGGCCAGTAGTCCGAGGCCCGATAGGTGAAGTGGTGCAGCGTCGGACGCCATGTCGGGTGGTTTGTGGCGTTGATGCGCACGGCTGCCGCGATGTTGGAGAACTTGCCGATCGTCGCGCACCAGATGCCGCAATCCTGCATGACGTAGGAGTAGTCACCGAGCGTCGATTCATGCATGCGGCTGCGGTCGGCGATCTCCGTGTAACGACCGAGCATGCTTTGCGTCACCTCTGCGCTTGGGTGCACGAGGGGCGTTTCCGAAAGTCTGGTCACGACACGCGCCTGTTCATCGCAAACTGGGTCACGTCGATGATGCGGTCCGCAACCGCTTCACGCACGCCTGCATCGTGAAAGATGCCGAGCAATGCCACGCCACCCTGCTTCTTCTCCGCGATCAGCGCGATGACCACCTCGCGATTCTTGGCGTCGAGAGATGCCGTTGGCTCGTCAAGCAGCAGCACAGGATGGTCTGTGATGAAGCCCCTCGCGATGTTGACCCTCTGCTGCTCGCCGCCGGAAAAGGTCGCCGGCGGCAGCGACCACAGCTTTTCGGGCAGGTTCAGGCGCGACAGCAGGCCGGCCGCCTTGTCGCGGGCCTTGGCCGCCGCCACGCCGCGCGCGGTCAACGGCTCGGCGACGATGTCGAGTGCCGCAAGGCGCGGCAGGGTTCGCAGGAACTGGCTGACATAGCCGATCGTATGGCGCCGAACGCCTAGCACCGTGCGGGGGGCGGCTGCGGCGATGTCGACCAGCCGCCCCTGATGCTGGACGATGATCTGGCCCGTGTCGACCGAGTAGTTGCCGTAGAGCACCTTGAGGATGGAGCTCTTGCCGGCGCCGGACGGCCCGCCGAGCACCGCGCATTCGCCGGCTCGCAGCGCGAAGGAAACGCCTTCCACGACCGGCAGCTCGATGCCGTCGCGCAGATGCATGGTGAAGGTCTTGGCGAGTTCGGAAACAACCAGCGGTGTCGGCATCGTCACACCTGTAGGATCGAGGAAACGAGAAGCTGGGTGTATGGCGCGTGCGGATCGTCCAACACGCGGTCGGTCAGCCCGTGCTCGATGACGCGGCCGTCCTTCATCACCATCATCCGATGGGAAAGCAGCCGGGCGACGGCGAGGTCGTGCGTAACCACGATCGCTGACAGGCCGAGGTCTGCGACCAGCCCGCGCAGGAGGTCGAGCAGGCGAGCTTGCACGGACACGTCGAGGCCGCCGGTCGGCTCGTCCATGAAGACCAGGCGCGGATGTGTGACGAGGTTGCGGGCGATCTGCAGGCGCTGGCGCATGCCGCCGGAAAAGGCGCGCGGTTCGTCGTCGACGCGGTCGGCGGCGATCTCCACGCGGCCGAGCCAGTCGGTGGCGGTGCCGCGGATGCTGCCGTAGTTGCGTTCGCCCACCGCCATCAGCCTTTCACCGACATTGGCGCCGGCCGAGACCGTCATGCGCAGGCCGTCTGCCGGGTTCTGGTGGACGAAACCCCAGTCGGTGCGCATCAGGAAACGGCGTTCCGCCTCGCTGAGGCGGTAGATGTCGCGCATCTCGGCGTCGCGCATGCGATAGGAGACATTGCCCGACGACGGGATCAGTCGCGTTGCGAGGCAGTTGAGCAGTGTCGTCTTGCCCGAGCCGGATTCGCCGACGACGGCGAGCACCTCGCCGGGCCACAGCTCGAACGAGACGTCCTCGCAGCCCACCCGCGCGCCATAGAATTTCGACAGGCCGGAAACGCGCAGAAGCGGTTCGTCGTCGTTGATTTCACTGGTCATCGCGCCGCTCCTCGCAATGGTCGGTATCCGAGCAGACGAACATCCGCCCGCCCTGGTCGTCGAGGATCACCTCGTCGAGATAGACACCCTTGGCGCCGCACAGCGCGCAGGGTTCGGTGAAGCTCTGGATTTCGAAGGGATGGTCTTCGAAGTCGAGGCTGACGACGTCGGTGAACGGCGGCAGCGCGTAGATGCGCTTCTCGCGGCCGGCACCGAAGAGCTGCAGCGCCGGTGACATGTGCATCTTCGGATTATCGAACTTCGGCGTCGGCGAAGGGTCCATGACGTAGCGCCCTTCTACCTTCACCGGATAGGCATAGGAGGTGGCGATGCGGCCATGCCGGGCGATGTCCTCATAGAGCTTGACGTGCATCAGTCCGTATTCCTCAAGCGCATGCATCTTGCGTGTTTCCGTCTCGCGCGGTTCGAGGAAGCGCAGCGGCTCGGGAATGGGCACCTGATAGACGAGGATCTGCCCCGCCTTCAGCGGCCTTTCGGGAATACGGTGCCGCGTCTGGATAATCGTGGCATCTGCCGTGCGCGTGGTGACCGCGACATTCGCCACCTTCTGGAAGAAGGCGCGGATCGAGACCGCGTTTGTGGTGTCGTCTGCACCTTGGTCGATCACCTTGAGCACGTCGTCCGGACCGATGATCGAGGCGGTCACCTGCACGCCGCCGGTGCCCCAGCCATAGGGCATCGGCATCTCGCGCGAAGCAAACGGCACCTGATAGCCGGGAATGGCGATCGCCTTGAGGATCGCACGCCGGATCATCCGCTTGGTCTGTTCGTCCAGATAGGCGAAGTTGTAGGCGGCGATACTGGCGGCCGCAGCCGGTGCAACGCTAGGCGGCATGAGGCGTTTCCTTCACTGAAAGGAGGCTCTTATGGATCTGTTGCTGATACCGGCCATCGCAGCCCTGCTGCTGACGGCCTACCTCATCTATCGCGGTTATGCAGCGCGGGCGCGCGGTCGCCGGACACCCGATCAGGACGTCTAGCGCGGTCATTCCGCCGCTTCCTTGCGCTCGGACGCAGCGTCGGCCTGCTCTGCTCTCATTCGGCGTATGAGGTCCAGTTCGGCCTGGAAGTCGACGTAATGCGGCAGCTTCAGGTGTTCGACGAAGCCGGTCGCCTGTACGTTGTCCGAGTGCGAGATAACGAATTCCTCGTCCTGCGCTGGTGCTACGACGTCTTCGCCGAACTCGCTGGCGCGCAGCGCCCGGTCGCATAGCGCCATCGCCATTGCCTTGCGCTCCGACTGGCCGAAGACCAAGCCGTAGCCGCGCGTGAACTGCGGCGGCACTTTCGACGACCCCTTGAACTGGGTGACCATCTGGCATTCGGTCACGCGGATCGAGCCCAGCGGCACGGCAAAGTCCAGCTCGGGCACCTCCAGTTCCAGCTCGACTTCGCCGATGCGGACCTCGCCGACGAAGGGGTGCGAGCGCGCGTAGCCGCGCTGCGTCGAATAGGCGAGCGCCAGCAGGAAACCCTCGTCGCCGCGCGCCAGCGCCTGCAGCCTCGTATCGCGCTCCAGCGGAAATTCGAGCGGCTCGCGCGTGATGTCGCCCGGACGATGGTCGTCGGGAAGTTCGCCATCGGCTTCGATGAGCCCTTCACTGGCAAGGATTGAGGAAACCCTCATAACAGGTTCCATAGGCTCGTCCCGCTGTTCCGGCTCCGGAACGGAAGCGTCCCCCGCGAGCTCGGGGTCGAGCAGTCGGTGGGTGTAGTCGAAGGTAGGCCCGAGAAGCTGGCCGCCGGGCAGGTCCTTGTAGGTTGCCGACACGCGCCGTTCGACCAGCATCGCGGCAGTGTCGACAGGCCGTGTATAGCCGAAACGCGGAAGCGTGGTGCGGTAGGCGCGTACCAGGAAGATGGCCTCGATCATGTCGCCGCGCGCCTGCTTGACTGCCAGAGCGGCCAGCTCACGGTCGTAGAGCGAGCCTTCCGCCATCACGCGATCGACGGCCAGTGCGAGCTGCTCGACGATCTGGTCGAGGCCGATCGACGGCACCGAACGGTCGCCGCGCCGGCGGTCGTCCAGCAGCCTGTGCGCGTTGCGGATGGCGGTCTCGCCGCCTTTGACTGCGACATACACGGGCTCAATCCTCCGCCGGTGAGATACGGGTGGTGCGCGGCAGGCAGGCAAGCGCCTGGGGCGCCGCAAGCACGAGGTCGACCCCGCGCGGGAAACGGCCGCTGTTCTGCCGCCACTGCTCGACGAAGTGGCGCGGCATCGGTGTCGGCGCCAGTGTTGCTACGGTTTCGATGCCTGGGCCTTCCAGCCGCAGCGGCGCGCCGCCGTCGAGGCTGTCGACCTGCAGGATCAAGGTTGCCGAGCGATCGGGGTAGTCCTGACTACCCTGCGCGAAATTCTCGAGCGCGATGAGCGCCGCTGTGTCTGCGACCAGCGCGAAATGCGCCTCCGCCGACGTGCTTGCCAGCGGCGCTCCGGTGTGAAAGCCAAGCCATGCCGTGACGGCCGCAGAGCCCTTCAGGGCCGGGTCGAGCCACACAGGCGTATCGTGGTCGCACAATGTGAGGGCTACCGTCGCGGCCGTTGCCGTAAGCGGGGCGGGCGGCGTCGCCGTCCCAGCGAGCGTGCTGGCAGTGCCCGGCCGCGCCATGGCGTCCATCACCGCGCGAAACGCGGCCTGCGCGTCGAGCACGGTTTCTGCAAAACCACCTTCGATGTGAGATGCGTGCATCAATCCTCTCCTCGCGCGACGGTGAAGAAATCCACCTTCGTTGCAGCAGTCTCCGCGCGGCGCCTGTTTTCCTCGGCAGCATTCAGCGCCCGCAGCGGAGCCAGAACCCTCTCTTCCACCTCGCCGGCCTTGTCGGCGCGCTGGAGGAGGGCGTCGACGGTCGCTGCAAGCCGCGCCCGCTCGGCGTCGCGGCCGAGCAGATAGGCATGGCCGACCTCGCCGCTGGCTAGGCGCACGGTGGCTCGTGTCACGGTCGCTTCGCCGACGTTGAAAGGCGCACCGCCACCGCCGATCCGCCCGCGCACGGCGACAAGGCCGGTTTCGGGGCCACGCAGCGTTTCCGCTTCGGCGGTTATCGCGGCTTCGTTCCAACAACGCCGGAGCTGTGCGGCGGGAGCGGCAGCGACAATTGCCATCGCCGCACGGCGGTGCTCGCCCAACTTGTCGCCCCGGTTCGAATGGCGCATCGCCAAAGTCTCCAAATAAGTCTATTGTTATAGACAACTATACAACTTATCGTGCATCCCTAGCGGGGCAGGATGACAGGGCGATGACAGAGACGATCGAGGCGCCGGGCTCAGTGACGGCGATGGAGCGCGGCAGCGGTGTGGCCCTGTGGCGGCAGATCGCCGACCGCATAAGGCAGGGCATTGCCGAAGGCACGTTCGAGGAGGGCGGCAGGTTGCCGCCCGAGATCGCGCTGGCCGAGCGCTTCGGCGTCAACCGGCATACGGTGCGCGGCGCGATCGCGGCGCTGGTGCAGGAGGGTGTACTGCGCGCCGAGCAAGGGCGGGGCACTTTTGTCCAGCACGCTCCTCGGATTTCTTATGCGCTTGGCCGGTACACGCGCTTTTCAGCCAACCTGCAAGGCCAGGTTCGCGAAACGAAAGGGCGGCTGCTTGCCAGTGCGGTCGTGCCGGCCGACAGCCGGACCGCTGGCGCCCTCGGTCTCGACGCCGGCGCGTCCGTTCTGCGGCTCGACACGCTCAGCGAAGCTGACGGCCACCCGGTCTCGCGGGCGACGAGCTGGTTCGACGCGATCCGCTTCTCGGGCATGGAAGACGCTTACGCAAAGACGGGCTCGATCACCGCCGCCTTCGCCCGCTGCGGCATTGATGATTATATGCGCCGTTCGACCGTCGTGTCGGCACGCCATGCCGACGCCACGGTGCTTGCCGACCTGTCGCTGTCGGCCGGCGCTATCGTGCTCGTCACGGTGGCGATCAACGAGGACCCGGAGGGACGCGCGATCCAGTTCTCCGAGACCCTGTTTGCCGCCGACCGTGTGGAGCTGGTGGTGGCCGAGGGGCTCTAGGCCGCTTCGGCCTGCGCGGCGGTACGGGCCGCACTAGCCAGCCGCTTGGTGGCGTCGACGGTTTCCTGCGCCGCATACCAGTAGCGTTCGTTCAGCTCGATGTTGAAGAGAACACCTTCGGGAAACGTGCATTCGGCGACGATCCTGTCCCAGGGAATCTCGCCCCAGCCGACCGGCAGGTGCAGGTCGCCATGGCCGTAGGCGACGCGTTCGCCATCGGTAAACATCCAGATGTCGTCCTGCCTGCCAAAGCTGTCATGGATGTGCAGGTGGCGCGACCATGGCGCCAGCGCCTTCACCTCTTCGACGAAATCGTCACGACGCCCGTCATAGTCGAGCTTGAGCCATGCATGGCTGAAATCCAGCGTGGCAAGAACGTTGGGATGATTGATTGCTCCCAGTTCTGCCGCCAGCCGCTTCGGCGAGGAAGCAATGCCCTTGCCTTCGTAGCCCGCAAACAGCGTTTCGACGCACAGGATCAGACCGTGCTCGGCGGCGATGTCGCCACCGCGCGACAGCCATTCGCGCTGGCGGTCGTAGGCCGCTTCGACCCCTTCGCCCTGCTGCTGCGGCACCAGCCCCGAATGGATGACGTAATGCTCCGCACCGACCTCGGCCGCCACGTCCAGCGAAGCCTCCAGCACCTCCATGTGGCGCGGCAGCCGCCAGGCCTCATCCATGAAATTGATCGCCAGCGGGCCATGCACGGAATAGGCGACATCGCGTCCGGCGCAGGCCTTCTTGAGCGCCTCCATCTGCGGGCGGCGGATCTTGCCGCCGACCACGATATCCATGTCGTAGGTGGGCAGTTCGATCGTCTCGACCCCCAGCGCCTCGATCATGTCCAGTTCGTCGGAGAAGTCGCTGAGATCGTTGGCTCGTTTGTGGGCCGAAATGCCCGTGCCGGTAGCGCCGTTGGCAAGCATGTCTGGTGGTCCTCGTTCGCGGGATTGGGTGAGGGCGATATGCCCTGTGACCATACCATGATCGGCGGCTTTGATGACGGGCGTCTGACGGCATGCCGGGAAATCCGCTCGCAACAGCCTGTCCGGCATTTGTCGCAACCGTGATCGGCAGGGGCTCGACTTGAGCCGGCGAATGTCATTTCCTTGTCATCCAGCCGTCACATGCGGCGGTGATTCCCGGGGAATCCGCGATGTTGCGCCATCTCTTGCTTTGTATCCTTATCGCCCTGCCGACTGCGGCATCGGCATCCGACCTCACGCATGGCGAAATCGAGGACGAGCTGGTCGGCAGGCAGATTGCGTGGTGGGAAATGGAAGGCTGGCGTCACGGGCACCTCTTTCTGCTGCCCAACGGCGCCGCCGAGATGACGGTGGAGCGTCCGCAGGCGCAGCACGATGTCGGGCGCTGGTGGCTGCGCGGCGACCATGTTTGCACCCGCTGGGGCGAGGCGAGGTCCGGGCTCGAGAAGTGCTATCGCATCAGGCGCGGCGAAGACGGAGTTTTTGTCACCACTGGCGGCAACGTCTTCGAAATCCGCGAGCTCGGGGTCTGACGTCCAAAGTTCATAAAACGGTCGCGGGACTGTAATCGCGCCAATACAAAACTGTCATTGACCGTCTCTAGGGAAGCGGCAGCGGGATCGACCCCGCGCCAATCTTCCTCTGGAGGCTGATAATGAAACGGTATTCCCTTCTCGCCGCGGCCGCATCGGTCATCGCGATGGCGTCGGGCGCTCACGCTCAGGAGCGCACCAAGTTCGAATTCTGGTATGGCCTGACCGGCCAGCTCGGCGAAGTGATGGCCAAGCAGTGCGAGCTCTTCAACGAGAGCCAGGAGAAATACGAGGCCGTATGCGTCGGCCAGGGCGGCTATGACAAGGCCGAGCAGAACACGATCGCCGCCTACCGCGCCAAGCAGCACCCCACCCTCGTCCAGATCTACGACGCCGGCACGGTGAACTTCATGCTCTCCGGCGCGATCTATCCCGCCAACAAGTTCGCCGAGGACTACAAGATTGATGTCGACTGGGACGCCTACTTCCCCGGCATCGCCAATTACTACGCGACCTCCACCGGCGAGATGTGGTCGTTCCCCTATAATTCGTCGACCGCCGTCCTCTACTGGAACAAGGACCAGTGGGCGAAGATCGGCAAGTCCGAGGCGCCCAAGACCTGGGCCGAATTCGCCGCTGACCTCAAGGCGCTCAAGGAAGCGGGCGTCGAATGCGGCTTCGCCTTCGACTTCGACACCTGGATGAATCTCGAACAGTTCTCCGCCATTAACGGCCTGCCGATCGCCACGCTCGACAACGGCTATGGCGGTCTCGGCGCCGAGGTCGAGTTCCACCAGACGGCGTTCGCCGATCACATGAACAACTTCAAGGACTGGATGGACGCGGGCTATGCCCAGATCCAGACCAGCCAGGTCGGCAAGAACCTGATCCAGTCCTTCGCAGACGGCACCTGCGCGTCGACCACCAGCTCCATCGCCAACCACGGAGTCGTCGGCTCCACCAAGGCCGAAGGCATGAACTGGGATGTCGCGATGCTGCCGGTCCTCGAAGAGGGCAAGCGCACCAACTCCATCGTCGGCGGCGCGTCGCTGTGGATCATGGAAGGCAAGACGCCTGAGGAGTACGAAGCCACCGCCGCTTTCGTGAAGTATGTCACCGCTCCCGATACCGGCGAGAAGTACATCGCCGAGAACACCGGCTACATCCCGGTCACCACGGCCGGCTTCGAGCTCCTGAAGTCGGAAGGCTTCTACGACAAGGAAGGTTATGCGGGTCGCGAGGTCGCGATCGAATCCCTCACCGCATCGGACGTGACCCCGCTGTCGCGTGGCATCCGCCTTGGCAACTTCACCTCGATCCGTGCCGAAGTCCGCGCCGAGCTGGAAGCTGCCTTTACCGGCCAGAAGGACATGGAGACCGCCCTCAGCGATGCGGCCGACCGGTCCAACCAGATCCTGCGCCGCTACGAGCAGACCTACCGTGGCGCCGACCTGCCGTGATCTGACACCGCTTCAAAGCACCGATCGGGAGGCGCCGCCGACGCGGCGTCTTCCTTCCAACACTTGAGACAAGCGGGAGCATGCCGTCTTGGAAAAGCGTGTCACCTTCTCGAACACATGGCTCGCCGCGGCGCTGATCCTGCCGCAGATGCTGCTGGTCTTCGTCTTTTTCTACTGGCCCACGGGTGAGGCGCTTTACTGGGCCTTCACGCTCGAGCGCCCCTTCGGCGGCGGCAACGAGTGGGTCGGCCTCTACAATTTCGAGGGCGTCTTCGGCGATCCCAAGTACTGGAGCTCGGTGCGGGTCTCCATGATCTTCGCCATCGCGGCCACCGTGCTTTCTCTGGTGATCGCCGTGCTGATGGCACTGTTCGTCGACCGACGGTTGCCCGGCCATCAGGTCTACAAGTTCACCTTCTTCCTGCCTTACGCGCTCGCTGCCCCTGCCGTAGGCCTCGCCTTCCGCTTCATCTTCTCGCCGGATGCGGGTTTCGTCTCCGCCATCAATCAGTTCTTTCCGGGGCTGTGGAACCCGGCGCTCGATGGTTTCGACGCGCTGCTTCTCATCATACTCGCGCAGGCCTGGAGCCTCGTCGGCTATAATTTCATCTTCTTCCTGGCGGCGCTGCAGTCGATCCCGCGCACCATGAGCGAGGCCGGCGCCATGGATGGCGCGGGCGTCATGCGGCGCATGTGGGACCTGCAGCTTCCGCTAATCACGCCGACGCTGTTCTTCCTGATCGTCATCAACATCACCGACAGTTTCGTGAACTCGTTCGGCATCGTCGACATAACCACTGGTGGTGGCCCGGCCCGCGCCACGGACCTCATGGTCTACAAGATCTACACCGACGGTTTCCAGGGCAAGGACTACTCGCTGGCCGCCGCCCAGTCGATCGTGCTGATGGTCCTCATCGTCGCCCTCACCTTCATCCAGTTCCGCTTCATCGAGCGGCGCGTCCACTACACCTGACGAGGGCCGCGACCATGATCGAACGCACTCCCGTTCTCGACTTCATCACCCAGGCGATCCTCGTTCTAAGCCTTGTTGCGCTGCTGATGCCGCTGTGGGTCGTGTTCGTGGCTGCCAGCCACGACTACCAGACCGTCAACCAGGTGCCGATGCCGTTGTGGCCGGGCTCTCACCTGTTCGAAAATCTCTCGGCAGCATGGGCGGCCGGTAATTTTGACCGCGTGATGCTGAACTCCGTGATCGTTGCCGTCGGTGTCACTGCCGGCAAGATCTGCATCGCGGCCCTGTCGGCATTCTCGATCGTCTACTTCAACTACCGGCTGCGCATGCTCCTGTTCTGGCTCATCTTCATCACGCTGATGCTGCCGCTGGAAGTGCGCATCGTGCCGACTTACGCGGTCGCGGCCAATGCGCTGGGTCCGTTCGAGGCTATCCTCAACGCCATCGGCATCAGCATCTACCTGCCCGAGTGGAACCTTCTCAATTCCTATTCCGGCCTGATCCTACCGCTGGTGGCGACGGCAACCGGAACGTTCCTTTACCGCCAGTTCTTCATGACGATCCCGGACGAACTTGCCGAGGCCGCCAAGATGGACGGGTCGGGGCCGCTGCGCTTCTTCTTCGAAGTGCTGCTGCCCCTGTCCAAGACCAACATGGCCGCTCTGGCGACCATCATGTTCGTCTGGTCGTGGAACCAGTATCTGTGGCCGCTACTCATCGTCACCGACCACGCCAACTACGCCACCGCCACCATGCAGTTGCAGAAGGTGGTGCCGGGCCCGCTGTTCGGCGCGCCTCCGGTCTGGAACACGGCGATGGCCGCCAACCTGATCGTGCTTACGCCGCCTGTGCTCGTCACCATCCTGCTGCAGCGCTGGTTCGTGCGCGGCCTCATCTCAACCGACAAATAGAGGGTCATCGACCATGGCCGAAATAACCCTTCGCAACGTCCGTAAATCCTACGCCAAGACCGAGGTCGTTCACGGCGTCGATCTCGACGTTTCGGCCGGCGAGTTCATCGTCATCCTCGGGCCCTCCGGTTGCGGCAAGTCCACGCTTCTGCGCATGGTGGCCGGCCTTGAGAGCATCACCGAAGGTGAGATCGAGCTCGGCGGTCGCGTCGTCAATCAGCTCGAACCGCGCGAGCGCGGCTGCGCCATGGTGTTCCAGAACTACGCGCTCTATCCGCATATGACGGTCGGGCAGAACATCGGCTATTCGCTGAAGATCGCCGGCGTGCCGCGCGCCAAACGTGACGAGCGCGTGCGCAAGGTCGCCGCCTCGCTGGGGCTGGAGGATTTTCTCGATCGCCGGCCGGGGCAGCTTTCGGGCGGCCAGCGCCAGCGCGTGGCCATGGGCCGTGCGATGATCCGCGAGCCGAAGGTCTTCCTCTACGACGAGCCGCTTTCGAACCTCGACGCCAAGCTGCGCGTCGCCATGCGCATCGAGATCCGCAAGCTGCACCAGTGGCTGGGCACGACGACGCTGTTCGTCACCCATGACCAGGTCGAGGCGATGACGCTCGCCGACCGTATCGTGGTGATGAACAAGGGCGTCGTCGAGCAGGTGGGCTCGCCGGCTGAAATCTACCGGCGGCCTGAGACCACCTATGTCGCCAACTTCATCGGTTCGCCGGGTCTCAACCTCATCGCCGCCACGGCCGACCCGGACAAGGGCACGGTGACGCTGCCCGATGGTCAAAAGCTTGCCTACGACACCAGCCGCTGGCCCGATGTCGGCTACGGACCGGTGACCGCCGGCTTCCGGGCCGAAGCCGTTCGGCTGGTGCCCGGTGGCATTTCCGGCTCGTTCGAGTTCGCTGAGGAGCTCGGTTCAGGCAAGCTGATGCACTGCAATTTTTCAGGCCACACGCTGATCGCGCACGCTTTCGGCGACCGATCCTTCCAGCAGGGTGAGGCGGTATCGTTTCAGATAGACCCATCGGCGGTCCATCTGTTCGACGCCGAAACCGGCAAGCGGCTGGCGGAGGCTGATGGGAGCGCCCTGGCTCCCGAACCTCGCAAGGCCGTTGCTGCGACGCTGTCGGCTTAGCCGGCTCACGTCACGCGCCTGTCATTGGAATCTGCTGAAAGGTGACGCATGGAAGCGCCCCGGCAAAGTGATTCGAACGGCTCCGATCGGCCTCGCCACTATCGCAGCCTGTTTCTGTCCGACATTCACCTTGGCACCAAGGGCGCCCAGGCCGACGCCCTGCTCGAATTCCTCAAGGAGCATGACGCCGATACCATCTATCTGGTCGGCGACATCGTCGACGGATGGCGGCTTCGCTCGGGCTGGTACTGGCCGCAATCGCACAACGACGTTGTCCAGAAGCTCCTGCGCAAGGCACGCAAGGGCTCGCGCATCATCTATGTGCCGGGCAATCACGACGAGTTCCTGCGCGATTTCTACGGCACCCATTTCGGCGGCATAGAGGTCTGCGAGACCATCGTTCATGTCGCTGCTGACGGCAAGCGCTACCTCGTGATACACGGCGACGTCTTCGACATGGTCGTACGTCACGCCAGGTGGCTCGCCTTCTTGGGTGACTGGGCCTACGAGATCGCGCTCGCCATCAGCACCCGCATCAACTGGGTCCGACGCAAGCTGGGCTTCACCTACTGGTCGCTGTCAGCCTGGGCGAAGCGCACGGTCAAGAACGCCGTCAACTATATCGGCCGCTTCGAGGAGACGCTTGCAGCGGAAGCGGAGCGGCATGGCGTCGATGGCGTCATCTGCGGCCACATCCACTCCGCAGCGATGCGCGACTTCGACGGCTTCACCTACATCAACACAGGCGACTGGGTGGAAAGCTGCACGGCATTGGTCGAGCACGAGGACGGACGGATGGAGATCATCCACTGGTCGGAGGTGAGCGAGACGCTCAACGCACGTCGGGCGGTCGCGATCCCTTTCCGCCGCCATCGCGCCGCTTGAGGCCTACGGCGTTGCGCATCCTAATCGTCACCGATGCCTGGCGACCGCAGATCAACGGCGTCGTGCGAACCCTTGAAAAGCTTGGTGAAACGCTGGGCGAGATGGGGGTGGTAGTGGATTTCCTCACGCCCCTTGGTTTCCGCTCCGTGCCCATGCCCTCCTATCCCGACATAAGACTGGCGCTGACGCTTCCCGGCAAAGTGGCGCGCCGCATCGACGAGGTTCAGCCCGACAGCATCCACATCGCGACCGAGGGCCCGCTGGGCTTTCTGGCGCGGCGCGTGTGCCTGTCGCGCGGTATCCCTTTCACCACCAGCTATCACACGCGTTTCCCGGAGTTTCTGCGCGCGCGTCTGCCGGTGCCCGAAAGCTGGAGCTACCGCTGGCTCAGGCGTTTCCACAATGCCGGCTCGGGTATGATGGTCGCCACGCCCTCGCTCGGGCGGGAACTCTCAGAGCGTGGCTTCGACAATATCTGCCTGTGGTCGCGCGGTGTCGACACCTCGCTCTTCAGCCCCGGCCGCCGGCGCGATCTGGGGTTGCCGGGACCGATTTTCCTGAATGTTGGTCGGGTGGCGGTGGAAAAGAACCTGCCGGCGTTCCTCGATCTCGACTTGCCCGGCAGCAAGGTGGTCGTCGGAGATGGTCCCGCGCTGGAGGCGCTGAAGGCACGTTACTCCGATGTCCACTTCCTGGGCGTTCGCACCGGCGACGACCTCGCTTCGATCTACGCGTCAGCCGATGTGTTCGTATTCCCGAGCCGCACAGACACGTTCGGCAACGTGATTCTGGAGGCGCTGGCGAGCGGCTGCCCGGTCGCGGCCTTTCCCGTTACCGGTCCTCTCGACATCGCCAGCGACGGCCATGAGGGCGTGGTTGTCGATGAAGACCTCGCCAGGGCCGCGATGACTGCGCTCGCGATTCCCCGCGCGACCGCCCGCGCCAAAGCGGAAACCTATGACTGGCGCGAATGCAGCCAGCAATTCCTCCGCAATCTCCCAGCAGCCCGGCATTGTCTGCCTGCCGCAACGCTCAGACTGCCGGCGTCGATTACAGAAGGTATCTCCCGATGAATGCCACCGCTGCATATCGGCAAGCTTCGCCCACGGGTTCGAAAAAGCACGCCGGCGCAAGGTTGCAGCAGGCTGTCCGCCGCAACTCGCTGCTGTCTCCCGCCGGCCTTTCGGAATACGTCTTCGCGCGCCTCTTTCACGGGCTCGTCTACGCCCAGATATGGGAGGACCCCGAGGTCGACATGGCGGCGCTGGAGATCGGCCCCGGACATCATCTGGTGACCATAGCTTCCGGCGGCTGCAATGCGCTGTCCTACCTGCTGGCGGACCCGGCGCGGATCGAGGCCGTCGACCTGAATCCCGCCCATGTCGCGTTCAACCGCCTGAAGCTTGCAGCGCTGGCGACGCTCCCCGACTATGAGACCTTCCACCGGTTTTATGGCAAGGCCGACGATAGCGCCAATATCGAGGACTATGGCCGCTATCTCGCACCGGTTCTCGATGCCGAGACCCGCGCCTATTGGGAGGGCCGCACCCTTTCGGGCCGCAAGCGTATCTCGATCTTCCGCCGCAGGCTCTATCGCCACGGCCTGCTTGGAAACTTCATCGGCTGGGGCCACCGCGTCGCCCGCCTCTACGGCGCGGACCCGCGCGGCCTGTTGCAGGCACGCACGCTCGAGGACCAGCGGCGCTTCTTCGATAGCACCATCGCGCCGCTGTTCGAGAAGCGTCTGGTTCGCTGGGCCACGGGCCAGAAATCATCGCTCTTCGGCCTGGGCATTCCGCCGCAGCAATACGAAGCGCTCGCGGGCGGCAGCGACATGGCAACGGTGCTGCGCGCGCGCCTTGAAAAGCTTGCCTGCGATTTTCCGCTGTCGGAGAACTATTTTGCCTGGCAAGCCTTCGGCCGCGGTTATGGCGAGGGTGATTGCCCGCTGCCGCCCTATCTGTCGCGTGAGAATTTCGAGGCCGTGCGGGCCCGCGCCGATCGCGCCTCGGTGGTCAATGTCTCGATCACAGAGCTGCTGGCGGCCAAACCCGCCGCATCAGTCGACCGTTACGTTCTGCTCGACGCACAGGACTGGATGTCCGACGAGCAGCTGAACGCGCTATGGGCCGAGATCACGCGCACGGCCAAGCCCGATGCGAGGGTCATCTTCCGCACGGCCGCGGCGGACAACCTGCTGCCGGGCCGGGTCGAGGACGCCACGCTTTCGCGCTGGGATTATCGCGAGGCGGAATCGCGTGCGTTCCACGCGCGCGACCGCTCCTCGATCTACGGCGGCTTCCACCTGCACGTTTTCCGGGGATGAGCACCATGGATGCACGTTCCGACCACGCGTTGCTGATGGACCGCATCTACCGCTATCAGCGGCGGTTCGGCATTTACGACGCCACGCGCAAATATTATCTGCTCGGCCGCGACCCGATGATCGCTTCGCTGGCGCCGCCGGCCGGGGGCACGGTGCTTGAGATCGGCTGCGGCACTGGGCGCAATCTGGTGCAGGCGGCCCGTCGCTACCCCGAGGCTCGTTTCCACGGCATCGACATATCGAGCGAGATGCTCGCTGCCGCCGGCGACGCGATTTCCTCCGCCGGGCTGCGCGGTCGTGTGCGGCTGGCCTGCGCGGACGCCGCAACCTTCGATCCGCGCCTGACCTTTGGCAGCGAGAGCTACGACCGCATATTCATTTCCTATGCGGTGTCGATGATCCCGCAATGGCGTGCCGTCATGGCCGAAGCGTCCCGTCGCCTTGCGCCCGGCGGCGAACTGCATGTCGCCGACTTCGGCGACATGGCAGGGCTTCCAGCATCGTTCCGCTCGGCCGTATATTCATGGCTGCGGTTGCATCACGTTGCACCCCGCAAAGACCTGTTCGAAACGGCAGCGGGCATCGCCGAATCCGTCGGCGGCGCGACGCAGGAGCGGCGCCTGCATCGCGGCTTCTCCTGGATTTCGGTGATACGCCGTCCGGCGGCTGCCTGATCGTCAGCGCCTACGGTAAAGCCAGAGCGTGACCGGCGCCAGAAGCACGGTCAGTGCCACCGGTGCCGCGAGCGCCAGTGCAATCTGTGTGGCGTCGCTGTTGCCGCTCATCAGCCCGCGCATGGCGGTGGTCATCAGCGAAACCGGGTTCACGTCGACAAAAGCGCGCAGCCAGCCGGGCATGGTTCCCGGATCGACCATGATGTTCGACGCGAAGACCAGCGGGAACAGGAAGGTGAAGCCGAACGTCATCACCGTCATCGGCGTGCGTACCAGCAGGCCGAGTACGATAAAGACCCACCCCATGCCAAAGCCGATAGCGATGAGCAGTGCGAAGGCTGCGACCACCCCGAAGATGCCTGCTTCCGGGCGATAGCCGAGGATGAGCCCGATGGCGAGAATGATGCCGCCGGCAATCAGGTGACGTAGGATGTCGCCGACCATCAGCCCCGCGAATGGCGCCAGCGACCAGATCGGCAGCGAGCGGAATCGGTCGAAAAGCCCCTTCGACAGGTCCGTCGAAAGCCCCATGCCCGAATAGACCGCATTGAAGACGACCGTCTGGACGAGAATGCCCGGCAGGAAGAACTGCAGATAATCGCCCGTCGAACCCGCCAGCGCGCCGCCGAACACGAATGTGAACAGCAGCGTGAACATGATGGGCGTCATCACGAGGTCGAAGAGCTGTTCGGGCACGTGCTTGAACTTGAGCACGGCGCGCCAACCGAACACCAGCGCGTTTGAAAACGCCGACGGCTCCTTCGGGCGCGGGATCGGCCGCAGGATCTGCGACAGGGCTTCGGGAGACGTCTCGCTCATGCCGGGTTGTCCGTGTTTGCGTGTTGGTCGGCCGGTCCGCCGGTGAGGGCAAAGAACACCTCGTCGAGGCTTGGCGAGCCCATGGAGAAGTCGGCGGGCTCGATCCCGGCTTCGATGAGCGCTGCGAGCGCTTCGCTGGCCGCCTGGGCCGATCCCGCCATCACCGAGAGCCTGCCGCCCTCGACGCCGCGCTGGACCGTTCCGTCAAGCTTCTCCGCCAGCAGCCGCTCGGCCTGGTCGATCTGGTTCGGGTCGGCGAGCGCGATATGCAGGAAGCCGGAGCCCGTCGCGGCCTTGAGCTCGCGGCTGGTGCCCTCGGCGATCTTCCTGCCGTGGTCGATCACGACGATGCGCGCTGCAAGCTGGTCCGCCTCGTCGAGATATTGCGTCGTCAAAAGCACGGTGACGCCGGTCGCCGCCAGCGCCCGGATGATGCGCCAGACGCCCTGCCGGGCCTTGGGGTCGAGGCCGGTCGTTGGTTCGTCCAGGAACAGCACGCCCGGCGTGACGATCAGCGAGGCGGCGATGTCGAGGCGCCGGCGCATTCCGCCTGAATAGTCCTTCACCTGTTTGCCCGCCGCGTCGGCAAGGTCGAAGGCAGCCAGCAGCTCGTCGGCGCGCGCCTTGGCCTGCCCGCCTCTGAAACCCCAAAGACGCGAGATCAGAACGAGGTTTTCGCGGCCTGTCAGGTCTTCGTCGAGCGAGGCGAATTGCCCCGTCATGGCGATCGACCCGCGCACGGTCTGCGGTGCGCTGACGAGGTCGTGGCCCATCACCGTGGCCGTGCCGGCATCGGGCTTGGTGAGCGTCGCCAGCATGCGCATCAACGTGGTCTTGCCCGCGCCGTTGGGCCCGAGAATGGCAAAGATCATACCGCGCGGCACGTCGAGATCGATGCCGTCGACGGCGCGAAGCGTGCCGAAGGATTTCGCCAGCCCACGCGTTGAAATGGCAAACGCTGGCTGCTGGCCGGACAAGATCGCTCGCGCGGAGGGCGTTTCGTTCACTGTCTTGCTTCCATGTTTCGGTGCCGGTCTGGAGACACCTCGGGCGGTGAACCGGGCGCTGGCATATAGCAGGTTACATGCGCCTTTTGAACGGCGCGGCCCGGCGGGAACTGCAGCCAACTGACAACACCCTGACGGGAGGCCGGCGGGTGGTCAGCGCCCCGCGGCGTCCTGCATGGCCAGCTTGAGCTGGGCGACGAAGTTCTCGGCGTAGCTCGACAGGGCCGCGTCCTTGCGCATGCCGACGAAGGTCTGGAACGTCGTCTCCTCGGTGATCGGAATGACCGCGATCTCGTCACTGCGCATGTCGGCGACGGTGAAGATGTCGAGCACGGCAACGCCGAGGTTCTGCTTCACCAGCGCACAGACGGTCGTCCCGAACCGGGCGCGGATGGCGATCTCGTAGTCCAGCCCCTCGCGCGCGAAGATGCCCGCCATGATGCCGCCGAAGGGGTCGTTCGGGTCGATGCCGATCAGCGGGTAGTTCACGATGTCGGCCGCCTTCACCATCTTCTGCTGCGCCAGCGGGTGGCCGGGGGCGGTGATGCAGACAAGATGCCCTCTGGCCAGCGGCTCGAAAGTGAGCGACGGATGCTCCAGCCGATAGCTCATCACCGCCAGCTCGCCCTTTTCGAGCAGAAGGAAATCGATCGCGTCTTCCAGCTTGATGACGTCGAAGCTGATCCGCAGATCGGGATGAAGCGCATGCACGCCGGCGATCGCGCGCGGTACCATCACATTGGCAATGCTGGGCACGGAAGCGATCGACAGCTCCGCGCCCTTGCCCCGCTCGAGCTGGTTGATGGAGAACTGCAGGTCGCCGAGCTTCTTGTGAACGTCCTGCAGCAAGTCGAAGAGCGTTCGAGCCTCGGGCGAGGGTACGTAGCGGCCGCCCTTGCGTACGAAGAGCTTGATACCCAGGACGGATTCCAGATGCTTCATTGTCCGGCTGACGCCGGGCTGCGCGACGTTGAGCATGCGCGCGGCGCCGGCGACGCTGCCGGCAACCATCACGGCGCGGATGACTTCGATCTGGCGCAGGGTCAGCATTGCGCCGCGACAATGCCTCGCTGCGGCTCGCCAGTCCAGCGCCTGCGGTCGAAACATTGTCCCATTGACAGGTGACCGGCCCGCGAGGACATAAGCGGCGCATGACCCAAGCTTCCCACGACATCTCGCTCGACGCTGACACCGAGATCGCCATCCGGCAGAACCTGACGCTCGTCGCTCTCGGCAAGCGGCCGGCCGATGTGGCGCTGCGGGTCGGTCGCCTGCTCGACGTTCACACCCGCACATGGCTTTCCGATCAGGAGATCGTCATCAGCGGGCGGCGGATCGCCTACGTGGGCAATGCGGGCACCTGGCCCGGCGAAGTCGCGCGGCGGGTCCACGAGCCCGATCTGGCCGCGGTCCCAGGGCTTGGCGAAGTACACAAGCACATAGAAAGTTCGCATCTGACGCCCGAGTGGGAAGCGGCACTCGTCCTGCCGCGCGGCAACACCTGGACCTGCGAGGCCAGCCACGAGTTCTCCAACGTCAACGGTGCCCGCACGCTCGACTTCTGGCTGGCGGCGCGGCGTGCCGGTTCGCCTCTCAAGATATTCCCGCTGCCGGGCTCGGCGGTCCCGCCCACGGGCTATGAGCACGGCGGCGGATGGCTCGGCTATGACGAGCAGCGCGCCTTCCTGCGCGAAAGCCTGATGGTGGCCGGGCTGGACGAGGTGATGGACTGGCCGGCGGTCTGGAATCCCGACAACCCGTCCTACGACCGGCTATGGGGCATGATCCGCGCGACCTTCGAGCAACGCGGCGTCGTAGAGGGCCATGCGGCGGGCATTCGCGACATGCCAACCATCAACGCCTTCGCTGCCGCCGGGCTTGCTTCGGACCACGAGGCGTGGACACTCGAGGAGTTCTGGGACAAGCTTTCCCGCGGCCTGTTCATGGAGCTGCGCCCGCATACGCTCCCCGAGGTGATCGCGGGATTGCTGGAGAGGGGGCTGGCCGACTGGTCGCAGGTCGCGCTGACGACCGACGACCGCAGTGCCTCCGACACGCTCGAACTCGGCGCGACCGATCACAACGTCCGGCTTGCGATCAAGGCGGGGCTTGAACCCGAGATCGCGGTGCAGTGCGTGACGATCAACCCGGCCCGCCACATGCGGCTGACCCCGTGGGTCGGTTCGCTCGCGCCGGGGCGCTATGCGGACATCGTGCTCCTGTCGAACGTCGCGGATTTCGAGATCGCAAAGGTCTGGGCCGACGGCGCTCAGGTTTCCGAGGGCAAGACCTACCTGCCCAACGTGCCGAAAATCGACTGGCCGGACTGGGCAGCCGATACGATCAATATCGGCAGGTCGCTACAGGCCGAAGACTTCGCCATTTCCGCTGCGCCCGAGCGCCATACCATGACGGCGGCCGTGCTGCGCCCGTTCCACTGGGCCGACGACTTCCTCACCTTCGAGCTGCCCGTACGTGACGGTCTGGTGCAGCGCGATGAAAGCCGAAACATCACCAAGTTCGCCATCGTCGATCGCTTTTCCGGCGCCGGCGCGGTCTCGAAGATGTTCTGGCTCGGCTGTGGTCCCCGCACGCCCGAGACCGCGCTCGCCTGCTCGATGGCCCATGACAAGCACAATGTCTGGTGTGTCGGCTCGTCGGATGCCGCGATGGCGAAAGCCGTCAACGCACTGGCCGAAAACAGGGGCGGGTGGGCGCTGGTGCGTGAAGGCGAGGTGGTTGCCCGCGTGCGCTACGAGATCGCGGGGCTGATGTCGTGCCGCCCGGCAGAGGCGCTGCACGAGGAGATGCAGAATCTCTATGCGGAGGGCGCGAAGGTCGAGTGGATGTACGAGCCGACCTTCCATCCGCGATGGTTGCCGGGTTTTCCCGAACGGCTTGCATTCGCCACGTTGACCTGCGCGCCATGGCGGTGGGTGCTGGTGGCGCCGAGCGAGCATGCGCCGCAGGGCCTGGTCAACGTCCAGACGGGCGAGACGCATCCCGTCGTGTTCTGACGGGCATCAGCGTCGGGGCATGCCCTTCGGGCCGAGCGCGCGCTGCTGGGCGGCGATCCGGAACTGGGCATTCGGCGCGCCGTAGCCCTGATAGCCGTTGCGCCGCTCCACCACTTCGAGAAAGAGGCCCTCGCCGAAGAGCGGGCTGTAGAGCTGGAAATACTCCCCGCCGTCGATGTCTCGGTCATAAAGGATGTTGGCCTCGCGCAGCCGGTCGGCCAGCTCCGGGGCAAGACCCAGCCGCGCCTCCAGATCGTCGTAGTAGTTGCGCGAGATCTGCAGGGTGGCAAAACCCGCGGCCTTGATCGCCTCGGCCGTCGCGAAGATGTCGGCGCTGGAGAATGCGAGATGCTGGACGGATGAGCCGAAGCTTTCGGCAACGAAGCGGCCGGCAAGCGTGCGCCGGCTCTCCGCGCCGTTGAGCGTCAGCCTGAACCGGCTATCGAGACCCTGCACGACCTGGCTGCGCACGAGACCAGCGGGATCGACGACGTCGACGACGGGGGATTTTCGTGTCGCGAAGATCGAGGTGTAGAAGAGAAGCCAGCTCAGCATCTCGTCGGTGTTCATGGTCTGCGCGACGTGGTCGATCCGTTGCAGGGCGGCGCCGGAGGCCGCCGGCTCCAACGTTTCGAACTCGATGTCCCAGACGCGCGACAGTCCCGACGGCTCGTCGATGAAGTAGAGAACGCTGCCGCCGACGCCACGGATCGCCGGGACTTCGAGTTCGCCCGGCCCGCGGGGTTCGAAAAAGACTTCCGCTCCAAGCGCGGTCGCGCGTTCCACGGTCGCCTTTGCGTCTTCCACGCGCAGTCCGATCGCATAGGCGGAAAGGCCGTGGACGGTATGCGACGAGTGCGCGAAGCCTTCCTTGCCGGTGTTGATCACGATGTTGATGTCGCCTTGGCGGTAAAGGACCACATCGCGGTTGCGATGCCGGGCGGCGAGCGTGAACCCCATCGAGACGAGAAGCTTTGCAAGCCTTTGCGCTTCATCCTCATTTGCGGCGAACTCGACGAATTCCACCCCTTCCACCGCCACCCGGTCCGGCATCGGCGGCAGTTCGACCGGCACCGGCTCACTGCGCCGCACCTGGTCAATGAGGTAGATGAGCGACCTGTGTCCATCGGCGGCGATGGAACGGGCTGAGCCGCCGCGAAACTGGTCGTTGAATATTTCCAGCGAGATCGGCCCTGCATAACCCGTCGCGGCGACCGCGCGCATGAAGTCGGCTACCGGCAGGTCGCCCTCGCCGGGCATGTTGCGGTAGTGGCGGCTCCACTGGAGCAGGTCCATGTCGAACTTCGGCGCATCGGCGAGCTGGACGATGAAGATGCGGTCGCCGGGGATCGACCGGATCGAGGCGACGTCTATCTCGCGTGCCAGCGTGTGGAACGAATCGAGGATCAGCCCGATATTCGGATGGTCGGCCCTGCGCACCACCTCCCATGCGTCGCGATGATCGTTGATGAAGCTGCCCCAGGCGAGCGCCTCGTAGCCGACCCGCAGGCCGCGCTTCGCAGCGCGTTCGCCAAGCTCCCGGAAGTCGGCAGCCGCGCGGTCGATGCCGCCAAGCGCGACCGGCGACACGCTGGAGCAGATCAGCATCAGGTCGGTGCCGAGCTCCTGCATCAGGTCGAATTTGCGCTCTGCGCGGTCGAAGGCGCGGCTCCGCTGCGGCTCGGGCAGCCCTTCGAAATCGCGGAAAGGCTGGAACAGCGTGATCTCGAGCCCGTGGTCGCGGACCATCCGGCCCACCTCCGCCGGCGACTCGTCGAAAGCAAGAAAATCGTTTTCGAATATCTCGACGCCGTCAAAACCTGCTTCCGCAATCGCGGCGAGCTTCTCCTTCAGGTCTCCGCTGATCGAGACCGTGGCGATGGATGTCTTCATGTTCGACCCCTGACTTGTGCGCGCGACCGCGGCTGCGCGCTGACTCCCCATCCCATCAAGTGGGCGAGCACGAAATGAAGTCAAATACCAAGAATGGGAAGAATCATAACATGACGTTATAGTTCGGCGGCATTGACCCTGGACGTCCCGGCGCTCGGTGCATCGGCATAGAGCGCTGCGTACCAAAGGCGTGAAACCGTCGACGCCACCATGTCAGGATCGTCTGCAAACTCCACCAGCGGCGGATTCGTGCGGCCGTAGATCTTGAGCAGCAGTTCGTCGACCATGCTGATCAGGCAGTAGGTACGCAACCGCAGCTCCGGCAAATCGTCATCGTCGATCTGCACACTCCTGCGCAGCCGCCGGATCATGCGCTCCGACATGCCCCGGTCCGCAAGCCGGCCGACCTGGGCAATCATCTCGTCCTCATCCTTGAGGTGAAAGTGGCAGCGCATCAGTCCGACATTCTGGCGGAAGCAGTAGATGTAATGGCGGTTGCCGATCTCGATGGCTTCGAGGTCCGAGGCCTCTCGCGGGACGGGCGGCCGCGCGTCACGAACGAATTCGAAATAGTCGGTGAGCGTCTTGGCGACGACCTCGCGTTTTCCCGCGAAGTAGCGATAGAAAGTGCCGTGCGCCAGCTTTGCCTGCTCGGCGATCATGTCGACCGATATGGAGTGATAGGCTTTGGTGCGCAGCAGCGTCGCCGTCGCAATCTCGATCTGCAACTCGGTTCTAACCGTTTTCCTGTCGTTGCGAGCGTTCGCAAGCTTCTGCTCGAGAAACTCGACGTAGTCGTGCATGGCCTTTCGCCTCTTCAGTTGTCCGACCAGCCATAGCAACGCCGACGCCCGTTCGCAAAGCCGCTTGACAAAAAATGACAATACCGTCACTTTTTGAATTGAGGGATGGAGAGACCGATCTGACCATGGCAACCAAAGGTTCATCGATCGAGTTCAGAAGCGTGCGGAAGACCTACGGGAGCTTCGTTGCGCTCGAGGATTTCTCCATGACCGTGGCCCCCGGCGAGTTCATGACGCTGCTGGGCCCCAGCGGCTCCGGCAAGACCACGGCTCTCAACTGCCTCGCCGGCTTCATCGACATCGGCGATGGCGACATCCTCATCGACGGCGTCTCGATCGCCCGCGTGCCGACGGAGAAGCGCGGCATCGGCATGGTCTTCCAGAACTATTCGCTGTTCCCGCACCGCTCGGTCATGGGCAATGTCGCCTTCCCGCTCGAAATGCGCGGCATGGCGCGCGACGAGGTCAGGCGGCGTTCGCTGGCGGCGCTAGAGATGGTGCGCCTCGATGGGCTCGCGGATCGGATGCCCCACGAACTTTCCGGCGGTCAGAAGCAACGCGTGGCCTTTGCGCGCGCGGTGGTGTTCGAGCCGAGCGTGTTGCTGATGGACGAGCCGCTCGGCGCGCTCGACCTCAAGCTGCGCGAGACCCTGCAACTGGAGATCAAGCAGTACCAGCGCCAGATCGGCTGCACCGTGATCTACGTAACCCACGATCAGGGCGAGGCGCTGACGCTTTCCGACCGCCTGGCCGTCATGGACAAGGGCGTCATCCAGCAGCTCGGAACACCACAGGAGCTCTATGACCAGCCCGCATCGCGCTTCGTTGCTTCCTTCATCGGCTCCAACAACATCCTCAAGGTTTTCCGCTCGGAGGGCTCGACCGTGAGCATCGAGGGACTGGGCGCGATCGAGATGACCGGGCGCGAGCCGCCGAGCCGCGGCTACGTCGCGCTGCGGCCCGAGCATATCAGGCGTACGCCGAAGGGGCGGGCGTCCGCGACGCTGGAGCAGGCGGTCTTCTTCGGAAATGCCATCCGCTACGTGCTGCGCGGGACGGACGAGAAGGAAATCTCGTTCACCGAACCGCGCAGCGGCGCGGTCAACGTACCGGCACCTGGTACCGAGGTCCGTTTCGATTTCGACGACAGTAGCCTGACTTATCTCCCGGCCTGAGCCGGGGACGCATGGGGAACTCAACAAAGCTTCAAAGGAGCGTCACATGGTGAATCTGACGAGACGTGCATTTGGTATCGGTGCGGCTTCCGTAGCGCTGGGAGCGTTGAGCGCGCGCATGGCCGCCGCTCAGGACGTGACAATCGTCGTCAACGGTTCGGGCGGCTCGCTGGCCGAGGTGCTGAAGAAACTCTTCGAGGATCCGTTCACCGAACAGACCGGCATCAAGGTGCGCGCAACTGCGCCTGTCTCCCTGCCGAAGCTCAAGGCGATGGTGGAGTCCGGCAATGTCGAATGGGACCTCACCGAACTGAACGGCGATGACGTCGTGCTTGCGACGAAGGAAGGATGGCTCGAAGAGATCGACTATTCGATCGTCGATCCGGAGAACGAGCTTCCCGAGATGGCCAAGCTGCCCACTGCCATGGTGCGCGCATCCTACTCGACCGTGCTTGGGTTCCGGACCGACCGCTTCCCCGAAGACAAGCAGCCGAAGACGTGGGCGGATTTCTGGGACGTTGAGAACTTCCCCGGACCACGCTCGCTCGAGAACTCGCCCAAGTGCAATCTGGAATTCGCGCTTCTCGCCGACGGTGTTCCGCTTGACGAGCTTTACCCGCTCGATGTCGACCGGGCCTTTGCAAAGCTGGACGAGATCAAGGACCACATCCCGGTCTGGTGGGACAATGGCGCCCAGCACGTCCAGCTCCTCGTCGATGGCGAGGTCAACATGACGTCCTGCTGGAACGGCCGCATCACGCCGCTCAAGAGCGAGGGCCGCCCGGTCGAAATAAGCTGGGCCGGCGGCGCATTGCTGCTTTCCTACCTCGGCATCCCCAAGGGAGCCAAGCACCCCACGGAAGCGATGCAGTTCATGAAATTCCGCATGGACCCCGTCGCCTCCGCCGAATTCGTGAAGGTCATGCCGTATCCGGGTTTCGTGCCGGGCATGATGGAGCTTCTGGAGCCGGAATTCGTGGCAACACTGCCGACCGCGGCTGAAAACGCCGAGCAGCAATTCGCGTTCAATTCGAGCTGGTGGGCCGAAAACCTCGAAGAGGTTCAGAACCGCTGGAACGAATGGCTTCTGATCTAGACGGCGTCCTCCCAAGATGACCATGAGAAGGCCGATCATACTTTTGCTGCTTGCACCGGCTGTGCTGCTGGTCGGCCTTCTTTTCGTGGCGCCGCTGGTCAGCGTGATGAGCCTTACCGTTCATGACGGAACCAGCTTCACGGCTGACCCGATCCGCGAATTGCTGGATTCGCGTGTCGCGCTGGTTGTGCTCGAGCGCACCTTCATGCTGGCGGCGTCGGTGACGGCGATCTGCCTGCTGCTCGGCTATCCGGCCGCATACTTCATGAGCACCCTGCGACCGCGGGTGCGTGCCTATGTGACATACCTGATCCTTCTGCCCTTCTGGGTCAGCATCCTCATCCGCACCTACACCTGGATCGTGATCCTGGGGCGCGAGGGCATTGTCAACACCGGCCTTGGGGCACTTGGCCTGGCGCCGGTCCAGATCCTCTACACCAATGTCGCCGTGCACATCGGCATGGTTCAGATCCTGTTGCCGATCGTAATCATCACCTGCCTGGCGTCCATGCTCGACATCGACAAGGACCTGATGAAGGCGGCCCGCTCGCTGGGCGCCTCGCCTGCGCAGTCGTTCTGGAAGGTGTTCTTTCCGCTCAGCGTCAGCGGCGCCGCGACCGGCGGCCTGATCTGCTTCATCCTGTCGCTGGGCTTCTTCGTGACGCCTGCCCTGCTTGGCGGTCGCCGCAGCATCATCATCGCCAACTTGATTGACCTTCAGGTGCATCAGACACTCAACTGGGGTTTTGCGGCAGTGCTCGCGACCGCCCTGCTGGCGATCACGCTCGCCTGCCTCGGCGTGTTCTGGCTGCTCATGCGCCGGCGGGTGGAATTCAGCGGCGCGGGGCTGGGTCGATGAAACGACTGCTGGCCGTCTATTTCCTTCTTCTGGTCGGGTTCCTGATCCTGCCCTTGATCTTTCTCGTGCCGATCTCGCTGTCGGCCAGCCAGTTCCTGGAGTTTCCGCCCACCTCGCTGTCGCTGCGTTGGTACGCGGCCTTCTTCGAGGACCCGACCTGGGTCGGCGCGGCGATCCTCAGCTTCCGCGTGGGCATCGGCGCGACCGCCCTCAGCCTCGTCGTCGGCACGCTTGCCTCGATTGCGCTAGTGCGCGGCAACTTTCCCGGCAAGAGCGCGCTGACGGCGATCTTCATAGCGCCCTTGATCCTGCCGACGGTCGTTCTGGCGCTCGCGCTCTATATCGTGTTCCTGCGCTGGCAGCTCGTGGACAATGTGTTCGCCCTCACGCTGGCGCATGCGATCGTGGCGCTGCCCTATGTGGTGATGATCGTGTCGGCGAGCCTGCGCCGCTTCGACACCACCATCGAGCGTGCCGCCCGCGTGCTGGGCGCAGGGCCGATCAAGGCCTTCATGCTGGTGACGCTGCCTTATCTGGTTCCGTCGATGTTCGCGGCGGGCATTCTCGCCTTCTTCGCGTCCTTCGACGAGCTGATTATCACGCTGTTCGTTTCGGGCGGTGCGCAGACGCTGCCGGTCCGCATCTGGAACGATCTCGGCCTGAAGCTCGACCCGACGGTGCCCGCCGTCGCCGTGATGCTGACCATGCTCAGCATCGTCGGCATGGGCATCGGCGAAGTCATCCGCCGCCGCAACGAACAACGCTATCAATCCGTAACACCTCCCGAGGCCTGACATGACTGCAACCGCGCCCGCCCCCGCCAGCGACTGGGCAACCCTTTCCGGCGACGTCGAAAGGCTGGTCGCTGAGATCGAGGCAACCAGACTGCCGCCGAACATCTGGTCGCTTGTCGACGGTGCGGTCGCAGCCAATGGCCACAAGCCGATGTGGACCTTCTTCGAGGAAAGCGAGGGCGGCACCGCGACCTATGACGAAGTCAGGGCACGGGTCGAGCGCACCGCGGCTGCCCTCTACGAGGCTGGCGTTCGCAAGGGGACGCACGTCGCGGTCATGCTCCCGAACATACCGCAGTTCCCTGCCACATGGCTGGCGATTGCCCGGATTGGTGCCGTGATGGTGCCGGTCAACATCAACTATACCGGCCGCGAGCTGCACTATGTGCTGACCGATTCGGACGCGACCTTTCTGGTTATCCATGCCGACTGCCTCAAGGCCTACGAGGCCCTTGGCAGCGACGCGCCTCTTGCGCCGGAAAACCTCCTCGTGGTGGACGGCGCTGCCGGTTCGGGACGCTCGATGGCAAGCCTTCTGCACGAGGCGCCGGCGCTGCCGGCAGACCTGCCCCAGCCGGCGATCGATGATCTCGTCAACATCCAGTACACCTCAGGCACGACGGGCTTTCCCAAGGGCTGCATGCTCACCCATCGCTACTGGCTCACGCTGTCGCTCGTGGCAGAAATGCGCGGTGGCGCAGACGAGCAGGCGACCAACATCCTCGTAGCCCAGCCCTATTTCTACATGGACCCGCAATGGCTGACGCTGATGGCGATGCGCGCCGGCGGTCAGATATTCGTCGCCCGCCGTGCGAGCTCGTCCCGCTTCATGGACTGGGTCCGCAAATACGAGATCCACTACTGCCTGTTTCCGGAGATCGTCTACCAGCAGCCACCCGATCCGCTGGACGGGCAGAACAGCCTCAAGCGGGTGTCGATCTTCGGCTTCGACCGGGAGCGACATGCCGATCTCGAGCGGCGCTTCAACACCATCGCCCGTGAATCCTTCGGTATGACGGAGGTCGGCTCCGCGCTGTTCCTGCCGCGCGAGGCAACCCACATGGTCGGTTCGGGCTCGTGCGGGCGGCCGTCGCCTTTCCGCGAGGCCAAGATCGTAGACGAGCATGGCGAGGAGGTGCCGACCGGTACGGTCGGCGAACTGTGCATCCGCGGCCCAGGCATCATGCAGGGCTACTACAAGAAGCCGGAAGCAAACGCATCGTCCTATTTCGGCGACTGGTTCCGCACCGGCGACCTCTTCTGGAAGGACGAGCAGGGCTTCCACTATATCGTCGGCCGCCTCAAGGACATGATCCGCCGCAGTGGTGAGAACATTGCCGCGCGCGAGGTCGAGGCGGTGCTGCGCGAGCATCCCGCCATCCTCGAAGCTGCCGCCGTTGGCGTGAAGGACTCGGCGCGCGGCGAGGAGGTGAAAGCCTATATCGTGCTGCGGCCTAGCAAGTCACCGGATGACGCGCCGCCCGCCGCGATCTTCGAACACTGCGCCACGAGGCTCGCCGCGTTCAAGATTCCGCGCTTCATCGAGTACCGGGACGCGCTGCCCAAGACCCCATCCGAGAAAATCGCCAAGCAGAAGCTGGTGGCGGAGAAGGCCGACCTCAGGTCGGGCAGCTTCGACCGCGTTGCCGGCGCCTGGCTCTGAACCACGAGAGGTTACCGAATGCCGATAGAATACGAACGCAAGGGCAAGATCGGATATTTCACCATCCGCAATGGAAGCGTGAACCCGATGACACCGGCCATGCACAAGCAGCTCTACGGCCACATGCTGGAGTTCCTGGCGGACGACAATGTGCATGTGGGTATCATGCAGGGGGCCGGCGACCGGGCCTTTTCCGCCGGCGATGACATCAAGACGCCCTATGCCAAGTTCGACACACCGATGGCCGAGCTGGAATATTACCTGGCGCCGAAGCATCGCATGGAAACCAAGGAGCCGGATACGTTCAGCTGGTCGCGCGACGTGCTCGCGCTCGATCGTTTCAAGCCGATCATCGCGGCCGTGCGCGGCTACTGTTTCGGCCAGGGGATGATCTATCTAAGCCACCTGACCGACATTCGCGTGGCCTCCGAGGACGCGAAATTCGGTTTCCCGGAAATCGCCTATGGCATGGGCGGTGCCGGCGGTTCGACGCGTCTGTCGCGTTTCATTCCACATACCGTGGCGATGGAGATGCTGCTGACCGGCGATCCGCTAGATGCGCAACAGGCGCTACGTGCCAACCTCGTCAACGCGGTGGTGCCGGCCGATCAGGTGCTTGCCAAAGCGGAAGCCTACGCCGAACGCATCGCACGCCACCCGCTCGTTGCACTGCGCGTCGAGATGGAAGCTTCGCTTCGCGGTATGGACATGTCGCGTCAGGGCGCCCTCGACCACGCCAAGAACCTCTACCGCATGCAGCGCCTGGCCTATGGCGGCGAGGAACGGGTGAAGGAATTTCTCTACAAGCAGGACTAGGCGTCTGGCTTGCGTCGCGGTGGCGATTTATGATCCGCCGCGACGTTCACGCGTTCGCTTCCCAGGTACTTGGCCGAGCGGCCGCAGGGACGCTACTCCGCGTGCTTGCGGACGACGCCGTAAACGATGTTGCGGTTGGTGCCGTAAAACACCTCGGCTTCCACCGTGTTCTTGTCCACCGATCCGTTGATGATGTCCCACATGTCGTCGGCCGATCGCAGGATCAGCGGCCAGTCCATGAAGGTTTCCATGTAGCCGTCTGTCGTGATTTCGTCGCTGAAGTTGGCGAACAGGAACTCGCCGCCCGGCTTCACGAACTCCATCGCACGCTGCATCAGCCGGATGCCGACCGCACGCGGCAGGTAGTCGTACAGACCGGACGCATAGACGAGATCGAACGTGCCGAGATTGTAGGCGCGGCGCAGGATGCCCTTGACGGACCCGTCGACGGCCTCCACCGCCGTGCCGGCCAGATCGCGGTTGACGATACCGACGCTGATCGGGTCCTGGTCGAGCCCCACCCAGCGCTTCAGCTTCTTCCCGGCCAGCGCCCGGGACAGTTCTGCTTCGCGAAGATGTCCGCAGGCGATCGCAAGAACCTCCGCGTTCTCGACGCGTTCGGCGGTTGCATCCACCGTTCGTGCAAGGATGTCGCGCCGCTCGCGACCTGCGGCCGAACTCGCCGCTTCGCTGGTGTAGGCGTAAATCTCCCGACCCAGTTCCGTCGAGGAGGCCACGATCTCATCCGCGCTCGGGTGCTTGTAGTAGATGTCAAGCAGGCTGGCGTCGCCTGAATAGCCGCGCGGCTTGTCGAAAGACCAGCGCGTAAAGGGGTCCTGTTTGAGGAATGCGGAGACTGGATGCTCCTGCGCCAGGGGGATGAGCTGCTGCCAGACGGCCGCATTGACCTGGTTTCGCAGCTCGTGCAGTCGGCCCGCCAGACGATCGACGATCGTTGCAGCGGGCTCCCCTGCCTCGAAACCTTGACGCGCCAGATCGAGCGTCAGCGCAAGCTGCGCGGTTTTCTCTCTGACGACCGCGGCATCGGCGACATCTACTGCCGGCGCGTGCTTTTTGATGAGCTGGGACGTGATGAGACTCTGCTCATCGAGCTTCAGTTCGGAGCCTTGCGCCACGGTGATCCCCTTCGATGCTACCAAATGGAGTATAGACGGATTGGCCGCGATGCGAAACAATTTCATTAAATTCGCATAAAAGCTTAATGTTTAGCATACACTGATAAGCGGCTCGGGCGTACGATCCGTTAACCCTTGATTAGCGTAGTTCGATGTTTTCCGTTGGTTGGCGGGCAGTGCGTGCAGGGGAATTAAGACATCCCCATCAACTCGGCTGCTAAGAGAAGCGATTGTTGCAAAGGAAGGTTGCGATGCAACTATCCGCCGATATCGCCCGAAAGGTCGTTGAAGCGCGGTCGCGGCCACGTTCGAGCTTGGCCGACCCCAAGCTTATGAATTTGCTGTTCCAGCGAGATGCCGGTGAAAACCGGCATATTGTTCGTTGGGGCATGTGGGCGGCTGTGCTCAGCTACATGGCCTACGGCGTATTCGACTGGTTTCTCTTTCCCGACATCGCAGCCAGACTGGTGATCGCCCGCATTGCCGTGGGTGTCATATTCCTTGCGGCGATCGAGATGGGTGTCCGGCGTGGCACAGCGCTTGCTGTCCTTCACTTGATTGCGGCTTCGGCCATCGTGACCGGCGCTGTCGCGTGGCTGCTCCTCGCGCTGGGTACAGCGTATCAGGAGGCTTTGTCCCACTTCATCGTCTTCGGCATCGTCTTCGTGCTTGGCGCCAACCTGTTCTTCAACTTCCGTTTCATGCTTTCGGCGATCTCCTCCACGATCATCGCGGTTGTGTTTGTCACAGCGACACTGTTCTTCCTGAAGGCCGATCTTGCTTCGCGCATCGTCATCGCCGCGCTGTTCGTCAACTGCCTCGTTTTCTCCCTCTATCTCTCGTGGCGTCTCGGGGTGGAGAGGTACTGGACGTTCCTCGAGGCCCTTCAGGCCAAGACCCAGGAACAGGCGGCGATCGAAAAGGGCCAGGAACTGGTCGAGATCGCCAATACCGACCCGCTGACTGGATTGAGGAACCGTCGCGCGATCGCGCGCGACTTCCTGGAGTTGTATCGGGAATGGTCCAGGGAGAACTATGAGATCGGCATCATTCTCGTCGATGTGGATCACTTCAAGCGGTTCAACGACCGGCTTGGCCACCAGGCGGGCGACGATTGCCTGATCCGGCTGGCGCGGGCCTTCGTGGAGACGGCGGAAGCCAACGATGCCATTGTCGGACGCTATGGCGGTGAAGAGTTCATTGTGCTTTGCCGTGTTGCCGACACGAAACGTCTTCGCGAGATCGCGCAGGAATTCTGCCGCGCGGTCGAGCAGCTGCGCATCTATCACCCCGACCGCGGCGACGGCATCGGTATCGTGACTATCAGCGCCGGCGCATCGCTGACATCGACCGAAAATGGCGCCGAGTTCCGGGCGATCCTTCAGGAGGCCGATCGCGCACTCTACGTCTCGAAATTCGCCGGCCGGGCACGTGTGACGATCTACGATCCGCGCACTGTGGGTGTCGACCGCTCAAGTGAGAACCTGACGGATCTGCTGACGCACGCCGTTGAAAGGCAGCTCATCTCGGTGGTTTATCAGCCGATATTCGAGCTCGATACCGGACGGTTGCTCGGACACGAAACGCTCATGCGACTGCGTGAGGTCGATGGACGCGCGATCAGCCCCGATGTCTTCATCCCTGCTGCCGAGCAGAGCGGCGCGATCGTCGATCTGGGTATGTGGGTCATCGATCAGGCCTGCGCCGACATGGCGCGGGCCGGGCTCGGCACCGTGATTGCGGCGAACATCTCTGCCGTTCAGCTCAAGGCCCCGAATTTTTCCCTGCGTGTCGCGGAAATCCTGAACAGGCATGGCCTCGCGCCGCATCAGCTTGCCCTCGAGGTCACCGAGAGGATCGATCTCATTCCCGAGCCGCAGGTTTCTCGCAACCTCGACCACCTCCAGAACCTCGGCGTGCAGATGTGGCTCGATGATTTCGGAACCGGCTATGCCGGGATCGGCTGGCTGCGCCGATTCGAATTCGACATCGTCAAGATCGACCGTAGCTTCCTCAACGAATGCCAGACGGCGCAAGGCGTTCGCATGCTGCATGGCATGGTCAGCCTGTTGCGCAGCCTCGGTCGCACCGTGCTTGTCGAAGGCGTCGAAACCGAAGAGCAGAAGCAGTTGCTCAGGCGACTCGGCGTCGATCTGGTTCAGGGGTATCTGATGGGTCGGCCTGAACCAATCAGCGAGGTTCTGCGCGGCCGGCGCAATCTTGTCGCCTAGCACCAAGCACCAACGCCCCTATATCCCGGCAATTTCTTCGATGCGTTCCAGGCCGCCGGCCTGTTCGGCGAAGAGCGTCCATAACTCCCGCGCGGGCGCTTCCCACGCCGGCCGGTCCGCAATCGTATGAAAGTGGGCGCCGGCTGCCTTCGTGACGTCCATGGACCGGCGCTCGTCCTGCCGCACCAGCGCGTTGAAATGTTCCGCGCCTGCCTCGGTGGCCCGTTGGAGTACGTCCCGCCTTTGCGGGTCGAGTTCCTGCCAGAAACTGTCGGCGAAAATCACCGCGCCGACCGCCCTGATATGGCCGGTCAGCGTCACGTGTGGCGCGACCTCGTTCAGGCGGAAGCCGGCATAGGCCGAGATCGTCAGGTCCATCGCATCGACATGCCCGGTCGATAGAGCGTTGTAGCTCTCGGTGATCGGAAGTGCGATCGGCAGCGCGCCTAAGCGTTGCCATAATTCCGCGTGCAGGCGGCTCTGGATGACGCGGATACGTTTGCCATTCATTGCGCCCGGCTCCAGCAGTGGCCGGGGCGCCAGCAGATGCCGCGCGCCATAGTCGATAAAGGCCGGTGCGATCAGGCCCTCCCGCTGGAGTTGTTCCTTCAGCCGACCTGCCGTGGCGCTCCGCAGCGCCGCAGCAAGATGCGCGTCGTCGCGAAACAGGAACGGCAGATCGAACAGGATGCATTCCGGCACCCAGGCAGTCAGGTTCGACAAGGTCGAAAGGCTTGCCTGGATCGACCCCAGCCGCATGCCTTCCACGACCTCCTTCTCACCGCCAAGCGCGGCGTTGGGGACGATGTTGAAGGTGAATGCCCCGGGCATCTCGGCTTCGACCAGATCGCGGATGTGGTTCCAGACCAGCGTTTCCGGTTTGTCGTCGCCGAGCACCGACGCCACCACCAGCGGTGTCTGGGCTGCCGCGCGTCCGGTGATGGCCGGCAGGGCTAGTGTGGCGGTAAAGCCTGCGAGTAGCGAACGGCGCGTAACGGTCATGATGGGCTCCCTGATCTAGAAGAAATATGCCTCGGCCGCGATGCCGAGGCTCATGGTCAGCAATGCGCCGACCAGCGCCGCGAGATAGAGCGGCATGGCCGCGAATATTCGGGCTGCAGGGTGGCCGGTGGTAGCGCCGACGACCTGAACGAGGATGCCTACCGGCGGCGTTAGCCCGCCGATCATCAGGTTGACCACGAGCAGGACGCCGAAGGCGACCGGGTCGATGCCGGCCGCGATCGCCACAGGCAGCAGGAAGGGCCCGAACAGCAGGATAGCCGCGCCGATGTCGAGCACGAGCCCTGCCGCAAGCAAAAGCAGGTTGGCGGTTGCGAGCACGATGAATGGGTTATCGCCAAGCGCAAGAACGAGACGGGCCGCGCCCGCGGCCACCCCATCCGTTGCCAGGAGAAACGCAAGCGGTGTTGCCGCGCCGATGAGCAGGATGATGCCTGCCGTTTCGACCCCTGCCTGTCGGAAAGCGGACGCCATTGCGGTCCAGCCAGTCTTCGAGGCAAGCGCGGCTGCAAGCGTGTAGGCGGCAGCAAGGGCCGCCGCTTCCGTCGGACTGACGATGCCGAAACGTATGCCGATGACGACGATGAGCCCCAGCCCGAAAAAGGGTGCGGCGCGTGCCGCCAGCAGCCATATGGAGCCGCGCTCGTCGTTTGGTGACGGTGCCTGAGGGGTCGATGAAAGGTGAATGGCCGCGGCGAGCGCCAGGGCCAGCATTGCGCCGGCGACGAGCCCACCTGAAAGCAGCGGCCCGACGGGAAGGTTCGTCGCAGCCGCCAGGATGAAGAAGGCGATCGACGGCGGCACGATATTGTCGAGCACTGCCGTGGCGGCGATGATCGCGCATGCGCGGTCCGGCCGGTAGCCCCTGTCGACCATCGGCCGGAAGAAGGTCTTGGCGCTGAATGCCGCATTGGCGATGGATGAGCCGGAGGCGCCTGAGAAGGTGAGGCTCGTCAGAAGCACGGTCTGCCCGAGACCCGCGCGCTGTCCGCCCACCAGCGCGGCTGCAAACCGCACAAGCCCGTCCGCCATGCGCGAGCCGACAAGCAGCGCCCCGGCCAGCAGGAAGAACGGTATCGCCAGCAGCAGCGAACGGCCCGCGCCCGAGAGAATCTGTGCCGCAAGCGCAGGCTCTGTCAGCGGGCTCCCGAAGGCGATCGCCACGAACCCGGCGAGGATGAATATATGCGGCAGTGGCGCGGCAACCAAAATTCCTGCCAGGATCACAAACAACGCAGCCAGGCTCGGCGGCATGACCGCAAGCGTCAGGCCTGAGGTGACACCTGCCCAGCCGAGCACCGCGAGTGCAGCGGAGATAATGAGCCGGCGAAGTTCGCCGCGATGAAGCAGTTGCAGGCATCGCAGGATGATTGCGACCGCCCCGGATGCGGCAAGCCCGGCCGGCCGTGTCCATTCCGCCAATCCGAGCAGCGGGGACGTGCCGCCAAGCTGAAGCGCGGCCTGCCACCCGGCCGACACGAGCACAAGCGACGCCAAAAGCACGATCGTCTCCGAGAGCACCTGCCTCACGCTCTCGAACGCAGGCGATGGGGCGAAGAAGTCGACCCGCAATGCGGAGGCATGCCCGGCAACGAGGGGAAATCCAAGGCATACAAGCAACAGCAGCAACCAGCCGCTAGCCTCTTCCGCTCCCAGGAAGCCGCTCGACAGCAGATAACGCTGGAATACCGTGACCAACACGAGGGCAAGCATCGCAAGCAGCACGAGTCCGCAGACCGCTGCCAGCCCACGCTCCAGAAACCGCGCAACGGCTGCCGCTGGCTTCATCGGGTCTCCCACCAATGGTGGAAATGATGCACCGGCCCGTGCCCGCGACCGACAAGCAACCGGTCGGAGGCCTGCAAGGCCTTTTGCAGATAGGTCTTTGCCTGCGCCACCGCGTCCTCAAGCGTAAGGCCGGAAGCGAGGCCCGCCGCGATCGCCGCCGACAATGTGCAGCCGGTACCGTGCGTGTTGGGCGTCTGCACCCGCGGCGCCGCATAACGTGCCGTTCCCTTGCTGGTGACGAGAATATCGACGCTCTCCGCGCCGTTGCCGTGCCCGCCCTTGACCAGCACTGCCCCGGCTCCGCTTTTCAGGATCGTCTCGGCCTGCTCGATCATATCCTGCTCGTTTTCGGCGATGCCGGTGTCGGCCAGCAGCGCGGCCTCGGGCAGGTTGGGCGTCACGAGGGCTGCGATAGGCAGCAACTGTTCCCGCAACGCTCCCACCGCGTCGGCCGCCAGCAGCCGGTCGCCGGAGGTCGCAACCATCACCGGGTCGAGCACTGGCCGCACCGCGCGCCGGCTCAGCCGTTCGGCGATCACTGCGATGGTTGCTACGCGCGAGACCATGCCGATCTTGGTGGCGCCGACCGCGATGTCGTCGAAGATCGCGTCGATCTGGTGCCCGACCATCTCCGGCGAGATGTCCTCCACCGCGCGCACGCCGAGCGTATTTTGCGCGGTGATGGCGGTGATGACGCTGGTGCCGAACACGCCTAGCGCGGAAAACGTCTTGAGATCGGCCTGGATCCCCGCTCCGCCGCCGCTGTCCGATCCGGCGATGGTCAGCGCAATCGCATTCATGAGCTATGCCCTACCAAGGTATCGTCCACTGCTGCGCGCAGCGCTCGCGCCGCCTGCGCGATGTCGTCGGCGCGAAAGATTGCGGAGATGACCGCGACCCCGGACGCACCGGCGGCGACGACTGCACGGGTGCGTTCCACGTCGATCCCCGCGATCGCACCGACGGGCAGGTCAGCGCGTGCCGCGGCAATCTTCCGCCGCAGGGACGTAAAGCCGTCGAGACCGACAGGTGGGTCCGGATTGTCCTTCGACAGCGTCTCGAACACGCCGCCGATGCAGGCATAGTCGATGGGCGCGGCGATGGCGGCATCGGCATCGGCTGCATTCTTCACGGTCAGCCCGATGATCGCATTCGTGCCGAGAAGCTGCCGCGCGGTCGCCGCCGGCATGTCGTCCCGGCCGAGATGAACGCCGTGCGCTCCGGCAGCCATCGCAACGTCAAGCCTGTCGTTGACGACGAGCGGTACGCCGCTGCTCGTTATGGCCTCGCGGATAGCGATGGCGTTCTCGATCATCGCCCGGGTCGAGGCATGCTTGTCGCGATACTGGATGATCGTCGCGCCGTTCGACGCCGCGATGGCCGCAAGCTCCGGCAGCGATCCGAGAGCGGAGAGCGATCCGTCGACGATGGCATTCAGCCTGTAGTCAATCCTGGGCATGAGCCACCCGCGCGCGTTTCGTGATTTCTGCCGGACCGATCCTGTCGAGCGCATCCAGAAATGCCGGCTCGAAGCTGCCAGGCCCATGGGCTGTCTCGCCAGCGATCTCCGCAGCGACACCGACCACCAGCATCGCCGCCGTGGCCGCCTGGAAGGCGTCTCTTTCAACTGCGAGGAATGCGGCGATGATCGCGCCCGACAGGCACCCCGTGCCCGTGACCTTCGCCGTCAGCGCATGGCCGTTTTCGATCGCAAGCGACCGCTCGCCCTGTCTCACCAGATCGCTCGCGCCGGTCCGGACCCCCACCACAGTGTCTGGCACCGACAGCAGGACGAACTCGCTCGCATTCGCCCGCATGACCGCGGGACCGCGTGCCAGCAGTTCCTGCGCGAAAGTCGCGCGCGGGGGCGAATAATCGCAGTGCGCAGGGTCAAGCACCCACGGCTTCGCCTTGTCTTGAACCGTATCGAGCGCCAGTCGGATCGCCTGCCTGCGCTGGTCGTCCAGCGTGCCGAGATTGACCACAAGCGCATCAGCCTTGGCGACGAAGCCGGATACCTCGTCGACGGAGGACGTCATCGACGGTATCGCGCCGAGCGCCGACAGCCCGTCCGCCACCGGCTTCTGCACGACCGTGTTCATCAGGCAGTGGACGCGTGGGGTGGCGCCGCGCAGGCGTTGCAGCATCTCGGCGGCTTGTTCGGGAAAATCGCCGCTCATTGCAGTTCCACCGCGATCGTGTCGACAGTTGGCGCTGCCTCGATCAGTCCGCTTTCCACCATGAACGCGCCGAACCGCCGATAGCGGGTGCGGTCGAGCGCCATCGGCCGCTTGGCGAAGCGTGGCAGCGTATCGATCCAAGCCTGCCGGTTGAGCGGGTCGTCGAGGTCGGGGTAGGCGCGGATGAAGAGCTTCCAGCTCTCCTCCGGATGGTTGGTCAGGTGGATCGCGCCGCGCTCCACTGCCTGCAGGAAGCGCGGCAGCCGGTCGTCGTCGGCAAGGTCAGACCGGGTAACGAAGATCAGCTCGTCATAGACCGGGACGCCGTGCTCCTCGGGAAAGAAGGCGCGGCCTTCATGGCCTTCGAGCTGCATCTGGGTGAGCTCGAAATTGCGAAATCCCCCGATGGTCGCGTCCACCTGTCCACCGATCAGCGACGGTGACAGGGAGAAGTTGACGTTGATGAGTTCGACGTCTTCGAGCGCCACGCCGGCGCTCTCCAGCATCCGTCCCAGCATCGCATCCTGAAAACCCGAGACGGAGTAGCCGATGCGTTTGCCGGCGAGATCGGCGATGCTCTCGATCGGGCCGTCGGCCAGCACGGTCACGGTGTTCAATGGCGTCTCGACCAGCGTCCCGACGCGGATGAGCGGAACACCTGCGGCATGATCCAGATAGAGGTTCGGCTGATAATGGATACCGATGTCGGCCTGTCCGGACGCGATCGCGCGCGGCACGATGGAGGGATCGGAGGGCGGCAACAGCTCAACCTCAAGCCCCGCTTCCTCGAACAGACCAAGCTCCTGTGCAACGACAAGCGGAGCGTGGTCGGGGTTGACGAACCACTCCAGCAGAACGGTGAGGCGCTTCTGCGCGTGCGATTGCCCTGTCGCGGCGAGGCTGAGGGCTATGGCCAGAAGAATGGGTCTTGTCATGGCGGTGTTGGCTCCTGAAGGTTCGGTCGTCATGCTTCCCGTGCCCACGGCACGAGAAGCGGCGCCAGCGCGTCGACCAGTCCGCGCAGGGCAAGGGTGAGGGCCACGACGATGGTCATCGCGGCAAAGACGGTGTCTGTCTGTAGCCGCGCATTGGCCTGGATCATCACGAAGCCGAGGCCGGCGGAGGCGCCGACCCATTCGCCGATGATCGCGCCCAGCGGCGCGAGCGGGGCCGCAACCCGCAGGCCGGAAATCAGCGCGGGCAAGGCGAGCGGCACCCGGATGTGGAACAGCGTTTCGAGGTTGTCGGCCTGCGTCAGCGCGGCGGCGTCGAGCACATCGGGGTCGGTGCGCCGCAAACCATCGGCAAAGGCAGAGGCAATGGGAAAGAAGATGATCAGCGTGGTCATTGCGACCTTGGAGGCCATGCCGAAGCCGAACCAGAGCACCAGCAGCGGCGCGATCACGAATACGGGGAAGGCCTGCGCCACCAGCACCAGCGGCCAGGCGACCGCGCCGAACCGAGGCAGCGCGACGATGCCCAACGCGGTGACGATGCCCAGGGCGGTGCCAGCCGCGAAGCCAATAGCGATCTCGGCCAGCGTCACGGCCGTGTTGGCAAGCAGATAGTTCCGCTGGCGCCATAGCGCGTCGGCGACGTCGAGCGGACCCGGCAGGATGTAGCGGGGCGGTTCGAGCACAAGCACAAGCGCCTGCCAGGCGACCAGCAGGACGACGACAGTGCGCAGAACCGTCGACAGCGTAGACATGCGCGTTCTCGCTCAGGCCGGCGGATCAGGCGGACGTTCGAACAAGAATGGCTGCATGGCGATCTCCCGATGGTCATCATGGAGATCCAGGTGAAGCGAAGAAGAGATCAGGATTGCCCCGATTGGCGGGACCCTTTTTCCGTTCCTACGCCGGCATGACCCGGATCAGGTTCAAGGGTCCGGCTCAACGCCGTCTCAGCACCGTGCGGTGCACCCCTCGGAATGGCTGCAACCTATGCAAGGCCGCGGCGCTCGTCAACTCGGCCAGATGCGGTGTCCGAAGGGGCCAGAACGGAAAGAGCGGCGGCAAAAGCTTGCTATGCAGGGGCAAGGCGCGTCGTTCGCCTGTGCGCATTCAGGCCTGCGGTGAGGCGAAGGTCTCCACAGCCAGTTCGACCGCGCCCGCCAGCGCATTGCCGCGCACAGGCTTGAGAATCCGGAGGAACGTCTCTGCCAGCCGGTGCTCGTAGTTCGGTGCCAGCCCGCCCGTCAGGCACAGGTGCTGGCATCCGTCCCAGACAATGGCGCCGAGTGCAGCATTCACGTCGGCTACCGCACCGGCCACAACAGCCATGGCGATGGCATCGCCCCGGTCAGCGGCCTCGAAAACGAGCGGTGCATAGCGGGCGAAATCGGCCGGTCGCGCGGTGGTGCCGAAAGCCACGATCCTGTTGGGGTCGTCGCCATAGTCGCGCATCACCGAGCGTGTGAGCTCCGATTCGGGCACCACGCCGTCGTAAGCGAGCAGCGTCTGTTCCATGAGCGCCCGCCCCAGGCGTGCGCCGCTGCCCTGGTCCCCAACCACGAAACCCCACCCGCCGGCGCGCAGCATCTTTCCGTCGCGCCGTCCGCCATAGACCGAGCCGGTGCCCAGCACCGCCATCACGCCGTCGTTGGGCCCCAGCGCGCCGCGCACGGCAATCACCGAATCTTCGACGATGCGCGTGTCGCGAAACGGCAGGCCGGCAATCAGGCTGCTGTGATCGGGCTCGACATTCGCGCCGGCCAGCCCGAGATAGGCGTGGATCGACGACAGCGGCGTCTCGGCGATTCCGCCGGCGGCAAGCGCGGCGCGTGCGGCGTCCACCACGCTCGCCATCGCTCCCTGCGGGTCGGTTGCCATGTTGGCGGATCCGGCCGTCGCCCGGCCCAGTATGGTGCCGTCGAGGGCGGCGATTGCCGCCCTGCACTGTGTCCCGCCCCCATCCACCGCCAGGATATAGGACATTGGATGCTCCGTTCTTCTCGGGGCGGAACGGCGTGTGCTCCAGTCGAGACCGCCGCGCCGCGTCCACCTTTGCCGCTATTGCAGGGGCGTCGAATATACCGGGGTGGGGATTCTTTCCATCCGTGCCTTGATCTGCAGCGCGACAAATTTCGAGAAAAACCGCGATAGCGCTAGGTTGCCGCCCTGGAACCACAGGTTTTCCTGCGCGACCGGCTTGTACATGTTGCGCAGTTCGCCATGCCAGGGACCGGGATCGTTGCGGGTGCCGGAGCCGAGCCCCCAGCAGGTGCCGATCTCGTCGGCGATCTCGCGCGACACGATCTTTGCCACCACCTCGTGCATCGACTGGAAGCCCGTCGACTGGATGACGATTTCGGCCTCGATCTCGCTCCCGTCGGCAAAGCGGATACCGGTCGGCGTCAGCCTGTCGATCTCCACGCCCGCCTTGATGCCGATCTCGCCGTCGATGATCAGTTGCGATGCACCCACGTCCACATAATAGCCGGAGCCGGTACGATAGGCCTTCATCATAAGCCCGGTCTCGTCGGGCCCGAAATCGAGGAGGAAGCCGGTCGCTTCCAGCTTGCGATAGAACTCGGCGTCGCGTGCACGGATGCGGTCGTAAAGCGCCTTCTGCTTCGGCGGCTGCAGGGCGAACGGCGTCGCCGCCGCGATCATGTCGGCCTTGTCGACATCGATCCCGCGTGCGACCGCTTCCTCGGAATAGATGTCGAAGGCCATGTCCATCAGGGTCTGCGAGCGCACCACGGTTGTCGGCGAGCGCTGCACCATGGTGACGTCGGCGCCGGCTTCCCAAAGGTCGACCGCAACGTCGTGGGCCGAACTCGCCGCACCGATCACCACCACCTTGCGGCCTCGATAGGCCGAGCCATCCGAATATTGGCTCGAATGGATCATTTTGCCGCCGAAGCTGTCGGCGCCCTTGAGGTCCAGCATCTTCGGCGGCCCATAGGCGCCGGTGGCGAAGACGAGCTGGGCGGGCCTCAGCGTGATCGTTTTGCCGTCGCGCCGCAGCTCGACCGTCCAGCGCTTTTCGGCTTCGTCGAACTGCGCCGAGACGCATTCCGTGCCGCCCCAATAGGTGAGCTCCATCACCTTCACATACATTTCCAGCCAGTCGCCCATCTTGTCCTTGGGCGTGAACACAGGCCAGTTCGCGGGAAAGGGGATATAGGGCAGGTGATCGTACCAGACGGGGTCGTGCAGCACAAGCGAGCGGTAGCGGTTGCGCCAGGAATCGCCGGCCCTGGCGTTCTTTTCGACGATCACGGTGGGCACGCCGAGCTGCTTCAGGCGCGCGCCGAGCATGATGCCGCCCTGGCCGCCGCCGATGATCAGGCAGTAGGGGTCGGTGCCGTTCCCGTATGCGGCTTCTTCGGCGGCCCGCTGCTCGGCCCAGGTCGCCCGGTTGCGGTCCGCGCCGTGGCGAACGCCGTTGGCGCGGCGTGGCCCGAGGGGTTCCTCATGCCCGTCGAGCGATTGCAGCGTCGTCAGCATCGTCCGGCACTTGCCGTTTTCGAGCGTGAAGATGCCGCTCCCGCGCCCCGCAGCCGTGGCAAAGGTGAACCATGCCTCTATCGGTTCCGAACCGGCGCCCTGTGTCACGGCCCAGTCGCGCGGGCCGGTGGCGGCAAGCGTCGCGTCCAGCATCGCGGCGATCGCGGGCTTGCCTTCCATCGTTTTCACGTTCCACGTGAAGGCGACCAGATCGCGCCAGTAGCAGTCCTCGGCAAACAGCTCCAGCGCGCCCGCCACGTCGCGACGCTGGAGCGTGTCCGCCAGTTGCGCCAGCCAGGCCGATGCCTTTGCCGCGGGTGCCGTGTCGTGCATGAAGTCCCTCCTGAAATGCCGGTGTTGCCGGCGCGCAGGCTCAGTCTCCGAGCGGTTCGGAGGCGCTGCCTTTGCGATGGTTGACGACGGTGTATTTGATGCGCCTAAGCGTCTCGCGGGCATCCGCATCCAGCCTGTAACCGACTGCGGTGGACAGGAGATCGATGATCGCGAGAAACGCGTAGCGCGAGGCAGTGGGCTTCAGCGGATCCGGAAATTCAGGAATGGCGGCGGTCAGCGCCAGGTCGACCTCGCCTGCCACATCGGTCGCCGGTGCCGTCAGCGCGAGCGTCTTGGCACGGTAGTGTTTGGCCAGCGCGACCGCCTCGATAACCTCGCGCGTGCGTCCCGTGCTGGAGATGGCAATGACGAGATCGTTGGGCTTCAGCGTCGAGGCCGTCATTTTCATGACGTAGGGGTCGGAGTGGGCGGAAACGACGACGCCGTAGCGAAACAGCCGGTTCTGCGTTTCCTGCGCGAGCGCCGTCGAGCTGCCGCCGAGACCGAACACCAGCACCTGATGGGCGTTGGCAACGAGTTCCGCAGCCCGCATGACGTCGGCCGGGTCGAGGCTGCGCTCCACCACCGCTAGCGCGTTGCGCGCCTCGCCGAAGACGACGTTCCAGAGCGGCGAGCCGTCCTCGCCGGATTCAGGGCGCGGCAGCGGCGAGAGGTAGAGCCGTCCGACCACCACGCTCTGCGCCAGCTTGAGCTTGAAATCGCGCACACCCTCGCAGCCGATGGCCCGGCAGAAGCGGGTGACGGTCGGCTCGCTGACGTCCGCGCGCCTGGCGATCTCCGCGTTGGATGCGTCGACCGAGAAGGTGACGTCGGCGAGCACCACGTCGGCTACGCGCCGTTCGGCGGGTCGTAGGTCGCCGTAGAAATCCTTTATCTGGGAAAGGATGTCGGGCACCGGCCGCAGATAGGGTTCGGAACCGGCCTCGTCCGGCTTTCCATTGATGCTTCGCTCCTCGTCGAGCGGCTGTTCCATCTCTGCGTCCGTCATGAGCGTCCTTCGCCTGGCCGTTCTTCGGTGCGGCCTTTGTACATGTCTAGAAGCGTTGCCGTCTCAGAAAATTGATGGAACTATGTAGGAAAGTTACGAACTGAACAAGAGCAAAACCTACGGCTTACGCAGGGTTTCAAACGTGATGCGCTGCGTAATGTTTGCCGCTTGACTCGGAAAGTCGGATAGTTACAGACTGCGAGAAAGGGGCGGGTAAGATGAAAATGCCCGCCTCCCGTCGACAAGGGACTGCGCGAGGCGGAATGACGGCTAAGCAATCCACGCAACCCAAGCTCCGGGTGTCCGGTGCGACCAAGGTCTACAATACGAGATCGGGCGATCTGACCGCCATCGACCGTTGCTCGCTCGACGTCATGGACGGCGAAATCGTCTCCATCGTCGGTCCGTCCGGTTGCGGGAAGACCACGCTTCTATGGTCGATGTCGGGTCTGCATGGGCTTAGCTCGGGCGAGGTTCTGCTGGACGGCGTGCCCGTGACCGGACCCAATCCAGAGATCGGCCTGGTCTTCCAGGAAGCCAATCTGCTGCCCTGGCGCGACCTCGACGCCAACATCAACTTCCCCTTCGAGATCAAGGGTACCAAGCCGGACCGGGCGTGGATCAATGAGCTGCTGCACCGGGTAGGGCTCGACGGTTTCGGCGGGCGCTATCCCCGCGAGCTTTCGGGCGGCATGCAGCAGCGCGCCGCACTCGTGCGTGCGCTCTCCTACAAGCCGTCGCTGCTTCTCATGGACGAGCCTTTCGGCGCCCTCGACGCTTTCACCCGCGAGGAGATGAACCGGCTGGTCGAGGAGATATGGATGGATACGCACACCACCATCGTCCTCATTACGCACTCGATCGAGGAGGCGATCTTCCTTTCGGACCGCGTGGTGGTGATGAGCCCGCGGCCGGGGCGTGTGGCCAGCATCCACGAGATACCGTTTCCCAGGCCGCGCTCGCTCGACATCATGGCGAGCAGCGAGGTCTTCAACCTGATGAACACGATCAAGATGGAAATCGTCGGGTCGCGGCAGAGCCGCTATCCGCAGGGTGGAACGGCTGCGGCACCGCAGCCGGCCCGGGCAGCCGAGTGAGGATGCAGTGAGCGAGACCGACGCCATTCCCGAATTCAAGTCCAAGGGCGCCGGCGCCAGCGATGTTGGCATCACCAACATGTCCGCGCTCACCTCCGGCCCCGGCATCAAGTCGGTGCGCGAGGTCGTGGCGATCGTGCTGGTGGCGGTCATCGTCATCGGCGGCACGGAGGCTCTGCTGAACATCTTCGCCGTGCCGCAATATGTGCTGCCCAAGCCCAGCCAGATCGCGGTTGCACTGGTCACCGAGTTTCCACTGATCGCCCCGCATCTCGGCCATACGCTAATCGAGCTCTTTGGCGGCTTCGCGATCGGCGCATCGGTCGGCCTGATCCTGGCGGCCGTCATCACGCAGTTTCCTTTCGCCGAAAAGATCGTGACCCCCTACATCCTGCTTCTGGTCACAACCCCGATGCTGGCGCTGGTGCCGCTGCTGATCCTGCGCTTCGGCTTCGGCTACGAGCCCCGCATCATCGCGGTGGCGCTCGCCTCCGGCCCCATGGTTATGATCAACGCCGCGACCGGTTTCCGCCGTGTCGACCAGGCCAAGATCGCGCTGGCGCGCTCCTACGGGGCGTCCACGCTGCAGATCTTCTGGAAGGTGCGCGCCCCGATGGCGCTGCCGATGATTTTCGTCGGCCTGATGGTCGGTTCGATCTTCGGCCTGCTCACGGCCGTGGGCGCCGAAATGGTCGGCGGTGGCTTCGGCCTCGGCAACCGCCTCACGTCCTATTCGTCGATGATCCAGATGCCGCAGTTCTTTGCGGTGGTCCTGATCCTCTCCATTCTGGGCATTCTCATCTACGTCTTCTTCTTCCTGATGGGAAAGAAGTTCGCGAGCTGGGAAGCCTGATCGAAATCCGGTGCCGGGAGGATTGGCGCCGGGAACGGGAACAACGCAACGTTCCATCAACAGGGGAAAAGCAATGAACAAGCTCTCGATGTCAGGCAATCTCAGTCGCCGCACCTTCTTGCAGGTCTCAGCCGCCGGCGTCGTCACCGCCAGCCCGCTGGGCACGCTTGGGCGTGCTGTCGCGGAACCCTATTCGAAGTTCACCTGGATCTCGCCGCGCGGCACCCTTGAGGTGCTCGACGACTATCCGTACTGGATCGGCAAGAAGATGGGCTACTTCGACGATCTCGGCGTGGAGACGGACATGCAGCCCGGGCCTTCCGACGGTACGGCGACGGTGAAGTTCGTCGATGTCGGCCAGGCCGACATGGGCTTTCCGTCTCCGGGCGTCTTTTCCTTCGCGCTCGAAAACGGCATGAAGCTCAAATCCGCCTTCCATATGGGCGCCAAGGACACGTTCAGCCTGGCGTTCCGCAAGGGCGAGGGCACCAACGATCTAAAGACGCTCGAAGGCAAGACGATCCTTCTCGGGTCCGCCGCATGGCAGTCGATCGTCGATCCGATGCTCGCTGTGCAAGGCGTCGACGTCAGCAAGGTGAAGTATGTCGAGGCGGGCTGGCCCACCTGGGCCACCGCGCTCAAGGCGGGGCAGGGCGACGCCGCGCTGGGCTGGGAAGGCCTGCGTGCGGAGTGGATCGGAACCGGGCTCGATTTCGAATACTGGCTCGGCGTCCAGCATTCGCCGCTCTTTGCAAACACCTTCGTGGTGCGTGCCGCCGATCTGGAGGATCCAGACAGGAAAGCCTTCCTCGACAAGTATCTGCGTGCCTGGGCAATGGGTCTCGAGTTCGGCTACCAGAACCCCCGCGCTGCGGTCGAGGCCGTGTTCGAACAGTTCCCGACACTGGCGAGCAATATCGGGCCTGAACTCGGCGTGACCTCGATCCTCCAGCAGATCAACGTCTTCCGTGGCGACATGGACAAGCGCGCCGGCTGGGGCGATCACGACATGGCCGCCTGGCAGACCTTCTTCGACGAGATCCACAAGCTCGGCCAGATCAGCTCGCCGGTGAAGGCTGAGGACGTCTGCTCCAACGCCTGCATCGAAGCGGCCAACGATTTCGACCACGACAAGGTCAAGGCCGATGCCGATGCCTACGAGTTGACCGAGGCTTTCGCCGCGATCGACGTCGAGAAGGTCAAGGCCGGGCTCTACGCCCAGGCAGTGCCGGGCTGAGCACGGTCCCCGGAAAGCAGTTCGGCGGGCGGCATCTGCCGCCCGCGCCACACGACACGTAGATTTGGGAGGGCGGCATGGCCGACGCGGTTAAGGTACTAGTGGTTGGGCTTGGCAATATGGGTGCGTCGCACGCCAGCGCCTACCATCGTAATCCGGGCTTCGAGATCGTCGGCATCATGAGCCGTTCGATCAAGTCGAAGCCGATACCCGACGAGCTCAAGGGCTACCCACTCTTCGAGGATTACGACGAGGCCCTGAAGGCAACGAAGCCCGATGCGGTTTCGATCAACAGCTGGCCCAACACCCATGCCGAATACGCCATCAAGGCGATGAACGCCGGCGCGCATGTCTTCATGGAAAAGCCGCTGGCGACCAACATCGAAGATGCCGAGGCGGTGGTGAAGCTCGCGCGCGAGAAGAACCGCAAGCTGGTGCTGGGCTACATCCTGCGCGTTCACCCGAGCTGGATGAAGTTCATCGAACTCGGCAAGACGCTGGGAAAGCCGCTGGTCATGCGGCTCAACCTCAACCAACAGAGCAACGGCCCGGCCTGGGGTTGGCACAAGAACCTGATCGACAGCCTCATTCCGATCGTCGATTGCGGCGTGCATTATGTCGACGTGATGTGCCAGCTCACCGAGGCCAAACCCGTGCGCGTGCACGGCATCGGCGCCAAGCTGTGGGATGACGCCGCCAAGCAGAACTACGGCCATCTTCACGTGACGTTCGATGACGGTTCGGTCGGCTGGTACGAAGCCGGCTGGGGACCGATGATGAGCGAGGAAGCCTTCTTCGTGAAGGACGTCGTCGGTCCGCGCGGCGCGGTCTCGATCGTGCCCGGCCATTCCGAGGGCAAGGACCAGCTTGCGGACATCTCGGATTCGGCCGACATCGACCGCCATACCAAGACCGACGCGATCCGCTACCACCATGCAGAGGTCGGCCCCGACAAGAACTTCGTCAAGAAGGACGAGATGTTCAACATGGAGGACGAGCCCGGCCATCAGGACTTGTGCGACCGCGAGCAGGAATTCTTCCTCAAGGCGATCCGCGAGGACCTCGACCTGAGCGAGTCCATGGACGCCGCCGTCAACAGCCTGCGCATCGTGCTCGCGGCAGAGCAGTCCATCCACGAAAAGCGGGCCATCGAACTCGCGTGAGTTGATGACAAAGGTCAGAGCAGGCGCGATGCCGGCCCAAGCAACCGGAGAAACCCGATGAGTGAGCCGGCCGCCCAGGCCTTCGACCTTGTTCTTGCCGGCGGACGTGTGCTCGACGAGCGCAACGGCGTCGATGGCGTCATGGATGTCGCGGTCAAGGATGGCCGCATCGCCGCAGTCGGCGAAAACCTCGCCGCAGGCGCGCGCCGTGTCGAGGACGTGAGTGGTTCGATCGTGGCCCCCGGCCTGATCGACATCCACACCCACGTCTACCACAAGGCAACGTCGCTGAGCGTCGATCCCGGCTTCATCGCCCGCCGCTCGGCGGTGACCACGATGGTCGATGCCGGCAGCGCCGGCGCCGGCAACTATGACGGCTTCCGCGACTATGTGATGGCGCATTCGCCCTATCGGATATTCGCGTTCCTCAACATCTCCTTTCCCGGCATCTTCGGCTTCGACAAGGGGCTGTTCATCGGCGAGGCGACGCTGCGCGAGATGCTGCCGGTCGACCGGTGCGCCGCCAAGGTCGAGGCAAACCGAGACCGCATCGTCGGCGTCAAGGTGCGGATCGGCGGTCCCGTGACGGGCGAGCTTGGCCTTGGCGCACTGGAACTCGCGCTTGAGGCGGCCGACGCAGTCGGCCTGCCGTTGATGACCCATATCGGAACCGCGCCGCCGAGCTATGCCGATGTCGTCTCCATGCTGCGGCCCGGCGACATCCTCACCCACTGCTACCGGCCAGAGCCGAACTCCGCGCTTGGGCCGGACGGCAAGGTGATGCAGGCGCTGCTGGATGCGCGCGAGCGTGGCGTGCTCTTCGACATCGCGCATGGCATGGGCGCGTTCGGCTACGATACGGCCGAAGCCGCGTTGCGGGACGGTTTCCTGCCGGACCTCATTTCCTCGGACGTGCATGTGATCGCGGTCGAAGGCCCCGGCTACGATCTCCTGCACACGATGAGCAAGCTGCTCAATTGCGGCCTGACGCTGCCGCAGGTCATCGGCATGTCGACCAGCCGGCCCGCCCTTGCCATCCGGCATCCGGAGCTTGGGCATCTTGGGGTCGGCGCGCCTGCCGACATCACCGTCCTTCGCCAGGTCGACAGCGACTACGTCTTTGCCGATGTCGAGGGCAAGACCCGTCAGGGTTCGACGCTGCTGCATCCAATGGCCGTCTATCTGGGCGGGCGCGAGATGGAAGTCGCGCGCCGCCCCTTCGAGGAGCCGTTCCTCCTTGGAGGCCACGGCCGCTGTTCGTGCTGAGGCGGGCCGAACCGTTCAGCGCTGCGCCGCGATGATGAGCATCATCGGGCGTTCGAGTTCCTCGGCCAGGGCCGGCTGGACCGCGATCTGCTCGGGCGAGGGGGCAAATTCGGAAACCCTGCGGATCGAAAAGCCCGCTTCGATCAGCGTGTTCAGGGTCGTTGCCATGGTCCGGTGATGCTTCACCACGCCCTTGGCGAACCAGTCGGTCCGCCGTTCGCCCTCGATGGCGTAGCGGTTGACGGGCCATGTCTTTCGGCCATCCTCGTCCTCGATCCAGTGTGGATGCGTGGCGGCCATGAAGATCGGGTGCTCGATCGTGAATACGAACCACGACCCGGCAGTGAGCGCTCCATGCACCGTCCGCGACAGGCGCGCAAAATCCTCGACATAATGGAACGTCAGCGAGCTGAACGCGAAATCGCATGACGCTTCCGGCAGTTCCAGTGTCTCGAGGTCGGCGATGACATAGTCGATGGCAACATCGTTAGTATCGGCTCGGGCGCGGGCGATCATGTTGGTCGAAACGTCGTAGCCGCGCACGCTGGCGGCTCCGTTTTCCCGCATCCAGCGTGAAACCCAGCCGAAGCCGCAGCCGAGATCGATGGCGCGCTTGCCCGAAAGGTCCGGAATCATGCCCCGCACTACCGGCCATTCGGGCGCGCCAGAGAGCCCGTGAGTCTGCCGCGGAAGTTGCGAATAGCCGCCGAAGAAATCGGCGTTGTCATAGATGTTCTGTGCCATGGTTCTTTCCCGGATCGGCTCGAACCGGCTGCTTTGCACGCGCGGTCCTGCCCGGCAAGCGGGATGCGGCAGCTCATCCTCATTGATCGTCCACGTATGTGGATGAAAGGTCGCCGATGTGACGGATTTCAACAGGGCGTCCACGTTGCCACATAGGTCGCGGATCAACCGCACAGCAACATATGAGGCAAGGCAATGCGATATCCTGAGAAGAATGCAGTCATTATCGGCGGCAGCCATGGCATGGGGCTCGCCACCGCCCGGCTGCTGGCCGCGGAAGGCGCCAGCGTGCTGATCACCAGCCGCAATGAGCAGAACCTGCAGTCAGCGCTCGCCGAACTCGGCGGCAAGGCGCACGCCGCCCGTTCCGACATCGCCGACATGGGCGATATTGCCCGGCTGGGCGACACTGTGCGCGACAAGCTCGGCACGATCGACCTCCTGCATGTCAATGCCGGGCTCGCGGAACTGGAACCGTTCGAGCAGGTGACGGAGGCCTCTTACGACCGCCAGTTCACCATCAACACCAAAGGCGCGTTCTTCACGATCCAGCGACTGGCGCCGTTGATCCGCGAGGGCGGCGCGATCGTGGTGACGTCATCCGTCGCCGACGAAGGCGGAGAACCCGGCATGAGCGTCTACAGCGCTACCAAGGCCGCGTTGCGGTCCTTCGCCTCGGGCCTGGCGGCAGAGCTCCTCCCGCGTGGCATACGCGTCAACGTGGTCAGCCCCGGTTTCATCGACACGCCCACTGCGGGCGTCGCCGGCATGTCGGATGAGGAGCGCAGGGCCTTCCACGAGGTCGGCAACGCCGTCACGCCGATGAAGCGCAACGGTACTGCGGAAGAGGTGGCGCGCGCGGTCGTCTTTCTGGCTTTCGAGGCGACCTACACCACCGGGGCGAAGCTCGCGGTCGATGGCGGTCTCGGCCAGAAGATCAGCGCGCCGCAATAAGCGGCATCCGACGCTTCGGCGGAGTTATTTGCGTTCTTTCAGCTCTCTGCCCGCGTCTGAGAAAGCGCTGAAATCCGACACTTCTGCAAAGCCGGCATAGGAGTCTATCCAGCTTCGATGCCGGAACATCCGCTCGAAGGGATCGAACAGGTCGACGGTAGGCCCCTGATTCTGAGCCCTCGACGTATCCTTGGGTTTGCTTCTGGGCTTCGCGGTCATCTCGTCCTCGTTCGTGAGGTTGCCCGCCACGCCGTTACCATTGTCACGACCGCCCTAAGCGTTCGTTAACCGACTTGTTAACCCGGCGCATCGGAGAGCATTGGCGAAGTGCGGAGAGAAGCTGGTCGACACGGGTGGCGCTGGCAAGCGTCACCCGCCGTCTGCCATTGTTCAGGGCACCTGCCGGATGCTGCCGCTGCCTCTGACCTCGGAGCGCCGCATGACGGGGCCGCCCGACAGTTCGACATCGCCGCTTCCGGATACGAACACGTCAGCATCGACCTGCGCTGTCAGGCTGGCGTCGCCGCTGCCTTGAATGTTTACCCGCACGGATTTGGCGGTCAGCTTTCTCAACGCAGCGTCGCCCGAACCGGAGATGTTCACATCAACGGCATCGGCTGTGCCGTTTGCCGAGACACTCCCGCTGCCACGGATTTCCAACTGCACCGACTTGGCGGTGAGGCCCCTCAGCTCCGTGTCGCCTGAGCCGGAAATGTTTACTTTGACGTCATCCAAGGTGCCGTCGACGTAGACGCTACCGCTGCCTTTGGGACGCAGAAAGGCTATGATCGCTTCTAACTCGCGCCGCCCCTCCCTCGACGCGCCGGATACTTTCTCTGCACGAACGACCTCGCAACCTTCGCCGCGAAGTCGGGCAAGCTGTGTTTCCAGATCTTGGTCAGTCGTGCTGACGCGGGCGTACCCTATTTTGGCCATGTGTCACCTCAGGCTTAAAAGCCGAGGCTACCGCGTCACAAATAGCCGACGTCAACCGCGATGTTACGGCACGATCTGTCACCCGGCAGGTGTCACACGAGGGCATACCCCGAAGTGCGGGCTCGCTGTCGCTCACCAAAGGCAGGAATGGGGCCGATTGCGGCCTGTCCGGTTCTGGGGATCGATCAGCGGTAAGCTGCCGTTCTGCGTCCGATACCATAGTGGACATTCGGCAAGCATTGCCCACAAGAGAAACCTGCCAACCGCGCAGCTATGGACGTTCGAGGCGTGGGATCAGAAGCCATGACGGCGCAGTTCCTTTTCGATACGCGCACGGGATGCCATTTCGCGCGTCGGGAAAGCGGCGAAGTAGTCCGCCGATCTGGCATCTGGCTTAAGCCGCCGGATCGCCCGTCGCCACCGGGCTGCCTGCTCATGACGCTCGGCCATCCCGTTCGCTACAAGCGCGATCATGGCAATCAGGTAATGCGCCCCGGGCGTGGTTGCCGCTCGGTCGCCCCAGCCGGCCGCGGCCTCATGATCCCCTTGCTGGATGAGCATCTGCGCCCGCACTCCGTGAATGCCGTAGAGCAGCGGGTCGAGGGGGCTTAAATTCAACGAGGTATCCAGCGCGGCGAACGCGGCAGGCGCGTTTCCTGTCAGCATTGCCGTGAACGCCGAGGCGTAGAAGCCTTGCGCATAATTCGGGTTCAGCGATGTAGCCCGCGCCAGCCAGTCGGCGGCGATATCGGGCTCATCGGAGAGCCAGAACGTGCGCCCCATCGTGAAGTTCGCAAACGGGTCGAGAGGGTCGAGTTCCAAACCACGCTCTGCATGACGCCGCGCGTTCTGCGCAGCCATAGCCGGATCGGGTGTCAGGCGCAGGAACGCCTCGAGAAAGCTGGTAAAGGACAGCCCCGCATGGGCGCGCGCCAGTCTAGGGTCCGCTGCGATCGCGCGCTCGAAACAAAGCTTCGCCAGGGCGTTGTCGGCTGCCGTGAAACGATAGAGGTGCCCGAGGCCAATGTGATAGTTCGCCCAGGCGTCGAGCCCGGTCGGATCGCTGAGCCGCGCGATGCGCGCCTCGTTGAAGGGTATGTGCGCCTCGAGCGCTGATACCAGATGCGTAACGATCCGCGACCTCAACTCTTCGACCTCATTGACGGGTGCGACGAGTCTGTCGGCCCAGATGATCTCGCGCGAGCTGGAATCGCTCAGTTCGAGGGTCACCGCGATGGTTCGTCCGGGGCTTTCGATTACCCCGGACAGAACGTATCGCGCGGAAAGCGCCGTTGACACCAGATCAATGTCTGCGGCGACCCGTCGGACGCGGAAAGTCGACCCCCGCGCGATCACCGCAAGCCAACGCATCCGCGACAGTGCCTCAATGATCTCGTGCGGGATAGCGTCGCCAAGGATGGCGAGTTCCGGCACCATGCCAAGTTGCTCGAAGGGCAGCACAGCGATCGAGGGACGCCCTCCGTTGTGATTTGGCGGCGAAGGAATGAAGCCCTCCGACGCCGCATGCCCTGGGGACTCGTTCGTCACCTCGGGGATGAATTGGAAACCTCTTCCATGAACCGTGCGGATCACGGCCTGCCGAGCACCATCGTCGCCGACCGCCTGGCGGGCCGAGCGTATGCGACTGGAGATACTGGCATCCGAGACAGCCTCGCCCTGCCAGACCGAGGCAACGATCTCGCCCTTCGTGACCATATGATCGCGGTTGCGGACAAGATGGATGAGCAGGGACAGAACCTGCGGCTCCAGCCTCACCCGCTCGTCGCGGCAGCTAAGCTGGAATCGCTCTGGGTCAAGTCGATAGTCACCGAAAGACCAAGTCATGGGGAAGCATACAGCACAATTGGCTGCTTCTACAGGATTTCTTCAGAACTCCATCAAGCATACCCGAAGCGGATGACGCAGTGTCAATGAGCGAAACCTGCCTCGCGAGTCAGAAGCAAGCAGAGAAGGAGCGTAACAATGCAAGACAACGCGATAGAAACCCGGCGATTTGAAACACCGGACGAGCGCCTCGACATGAAGGAGCGCGGTGGCATTTCCATCGTAAAGATGGCCGACGGCAGCGCGGGCATGCACGCGATCTTCGAACCCGGCTGGTCGTGGGAGGTTGACGAGAAGCCACTTCTTGGGTCGCCCGACTCCTGCCCTATGCGACACAAGGGCTACTGCATTTCGGGCAAGCTGGTCGTCCGCATGATCGACACTGGCATCGAGACCCACATCGGCACCGGCGACTTCTTCGAAATCCCGCCAGGGCATGACGCCTATGTCGAAGGTGTCGACCGAGTCGAACTGATCCTCTTCGAGCCAGCAGGACACCGGCACTGACCGCCCGCGCCGATCGCGCGGGTTCGCCTTGGGTGATGATCACAAAACGGAGAAAATCGATGGACGCGACAACAATGCGCACAACACAGGGGCGCGGCAGGCTTTTCGCCAGCGTGCTGGAAACCGTGGGCGACACCCCCGCAATCCGGATCAACAAACTCGCCCCTTCCGGTGTCGAACTCTACGTGAAGGCGGAAGCCTTCAATCCGGCTGGGTCGGTCAAGGACCGGCTGGCGCTCAACATCATAGAAGAGGCCGAATGCGACGGAAGTCTGCGTCCCGGTCAGACGGTAGTCGAGGCAACGTCGGGCAATACCGGCATCGGTCTTGCCATGGTCTGCGCGGCCAAGGGTTACCCGCTGGTGGTGACCATGGCCGACAGCTTCTCGATCGAGCGCCGCAAGCTGATGCGCATGCTCGGCGCCAAGGTCGTTCTCACGCCGCGCGCCCAGAAGGGTTTCGGCATGTACAAAAAGGCCGTCGAACTGGCCGAGGCGAATGGCTGGTTCCTAGCGCGGCAGTTCGAGACCAAGGCAAATGCCGCCATTCATGAAGCAACGACCGCGCGCGAGATCATCAACGACTTCGCCGGATCGAGGCTCGACTGGTTTGTGACCGGCTATGGCACCGGCGGCACCGTGGCAGGTGTTGGCCGAGTGCTGCGCCGGGAGCGCCCAGAGACGCGGATCGTGCTTGCCGAGCCCGCAAACGCACAGCTTATCGGCAGCGGTCATCTGCAGGAGCGTGCACCAAATGGCGCCCCAGCATCAAGCCACTCCGCGTTCGAACCCCATCCGATTCAGGGCTGGACGCCGGATTTTATCCCGCAGGTCCTGCAGGAAGCCATCGACACCCGTCTCTACGACGAAGTGACCCCTGTTGCGGGTGCCGAAGGAATCAAATGGGCCAAAGCCCTCGCGCAGGCGGAGGGAATCCTTACGGGAATATCTGGTGGCGCCAGCTTTGCAGTGGCCAACCATATTGCGGGACGCGCCCCGGCCGGCTCTGTCATCCTGTGCATTCTCCCCGACACAGGCGAGCGGTACATGACGACACCGCTCTTCGACGGCATCGAGGCCGACATGGACGAGCAAGAACGCGCCTACTCGCTGTCGACGCCCGGGTTCCAGCTCGCACTCGCGTGAAACCGCCGCCAGGGAGAGACAAGATGGATGCTTTGCGCAGACCCGCGATCTCGGACGCGGAGGAAACGCTCGACCCGACCGACTGGAGCGATGTGCGAGCGCTCGCGCATCGCGTGGTCGACGATTCGATCGACTATCTCCGCGACATTCGGAAGCGTCCGGTGTGGCAAGAAATGCCGGCGGAGGTGGAGTCTGTCTTCGAGGAACTTTTGCCGCATGCACCGACACCCCTCAATGAGGTCTACCAGCAGATCAGCGACAACTTGATGCCCTATCCGATGGGCAACATCCATCCGCGCTTCTGGTCTTGGTACATGGGGTCGAGCAACGTCACCGGCGCCTTGGCGGACTTCCTGGCGGCCATCCAGGGATCGAACCTCGGCGGCGGCAACCATGCCGCAGCATTGATGGACAGCCAGGTCGTGAATTGGTGCAAGGAGATGATGGGGTTTTCCCCCTCGGCCAGCGGAACGCTGGTCAGCGGCGGCTCGATGGCCAACCTGATCGCCCTCACCGTCGCGCGCAACGTCAAGGCGGGCGTGGATATCCGCGAGGATGGCGTCGATGCGGTCGAGAAGCCGCTGCGCTTCTACGCCTCCGACCAGGTGCATAGTTGCCACCGCAAGGCGTTGGAAGCGCTCGGGCTGGGCAACAAGGCGCTGCGTCGCATTCCCACGGACGCGAAGTTGCGAATCGACATCGCTTCGCTTCGAGCCTCTATTTCGGAAGATCGCGCAGCGGGGTTTCAACCGGCTTGCCTGATCGCAACGGCCGGCACGGTCAACAGCGGCGCCATCGATGATCTGGAAGCGCTCGCGAACTTGGCGTCGGACGAGGGTCTCTGGTTCCACGTCGATGGCTGCATCGGCGCGCTGCTGGCGATCGCCCCCGCGAACGCCTATCGCGTCTCCGGCATTGCGCGCGCCGATTCCGTGGCCCTCGACCCACACAAATGGCTGCATGCCCCATTTGAGGTTGGCTGCGTCCTGTTCCGTGACGCTTCCGCGCATCGCGGCGCTTTCGCTGTCTCGCAGGAATATCTCGAATCGACGCCGCGCGGCCTCGCATCAGCCGAATGGCTGTATGAATATGGGCTTCAGACGACGCGCGGCTTCCGGGCGCTGAAGGTCTGGATGGCACTGTGGGAACATGGCGTCGCGAAGTTCGGCCGCCTGATCGACCAAAACATTGCACAGGCCCGCTATCTCACCGGGTTGATCGAGCAGAAGCCCATTCTCGAACTGGTTGCCCCGACAAGCATCAACATAGTCTGCTTCCGCTATAGCCCCGATGGCATTGAGGATGCCGCGCGCAAGGCGCTCAACATCGAGATCATGCTGCGGCTGCAGGAAGAGGGTATCGCCGCCCTTTCCGACACAACCATCCATGGCGAGCATTGCCTGCGGGTGGCGATCAACAATCACCGAACCCGGCGCGAGGATCTCGACATTCTCGTCCAAGAAGCCTTGCGCCTCGGTGCACTGCTGACGCCATAACGGCAGAATAAGCTGGGGAGGCGAGCATGCACGGCATAGATTACGTCGAAGTGGGCAGCAGCCCGACGGTGCTCTTTGTTCCTGGTTCCTACAGAACACATGCAGCTTGGCGCCCGATCCAAAAGGTGCGGGTCCGACGCTACCGGATGGTAGGGATCAGCCACTGCGGCTACGGAACAACTTTGGCAACCCGAACGCGCGACGATTTCGACATGCGGCACGAGACGAGGATCGTCGAGTAGGTGACCCGTCGCGCCGGCGGGCATGTCCATCTTGTCGGACATTCCTTTGGCGGCACAGTTGCGCTGGCGGCGGGTCTCGGTAGAGCAATCGACGTCGCGAGTGTGTCGCTCTTCGAGGCCAATCCGCTCTCAGTGCTGCGAGCGCACCCAAACTATGCGCTCCATCAGGAGGCATACGCCCTCAGCCGTCAATTCGAAGCCGAGGTTGACGACGACCCCTTTGCAGCGGGTCTCTTCATCGACTTCTGGGGCGGAGACGGCACGTTTGCGCAATGCCGGAGCCTTTCCGGAACTACTGCCGCGAAACGGCATCTGCGGACGTCCTGGACTGGCGTACCGATTTCGGCTTCGACGCCGCGAGCAACGACTACGCCGTTCTGAAGGTTCCGGTGCTCCTTGTCAGAGCCGCATTGGCCAACCCGGCAATGGTCGCTATGATGGAAGCGCTGAAACAAGCACTGCCGGACCCGCGCTCCCCAATCGTTCCAGGAGCCGGCCACTTCCTCATCACAAGCCATGCCATCGAATGCGCGGCGCTGCTAACGGATTTTCTGACTGAGGCATCTGAGGATACCGCCAGACCGGGCTAACGAAGACACCTGATCCGGGTGAAGTTCGGCGGCCCTTTCGGGGCCGTCTGATGCCTGTCCGGTTCTGGTTGGAAAACTGAGAAAGATGACTTCGGCCAACGACCCCAACCCGGTCGTTTGGCTTGGTTTGCCCGCGACTCGAAACGCGTCCTTCGAAAGGATTTCGGATTTCGGATTTCGGCATGAACGGGGCGTCTTCTGCTCGTCCGGTTACGGTCAGGCATATATAGAGCCGCCGTCCGCTCCTCTCGTCGGTGTCAGTCGCTGGAGCAGGTCAGTCAGTTGCTGGCAAGTCCGCCAGTTGTAGGAGTTTGGGCTGCTGCCGGTTTCGTGGACACCGAGACAAGGTGTTTTGGACGAAGCCGAAGTTTGTGAATGCAGAGAAGGAAATTCAGCTGCGAGTTCAAGCTTGACGCGGTGAGACTGGTCAAGGAACGAGGCGTGTGGGTCGCCCAGGCTGCGCGCGTATGCTGCGCAAATGGGTCAGGGAATTAGGCGCTGACCCGCAACATGCGTTTGCCGGTCACGGGCAGATGAGACCTGAGCAGTTGGAGATCGACCGATTGCACAAGGAGGTCGCAAAGCTCCAGGCGGAGCGCGACATCTTAAAAAAGGTCGCAACCCACTTTGCAAAGGACGCGATATGAGATTCGCCTTCATTGCAAAGCACCGTTCGATCTGGCCGGTGGCATGGCTCTGCGAAGCGCTGGATGTGTCGCGGTCGGGCTTTCATGCCTGGCTCACCCGGACTCCCAGCGCACGATCGATCGAAGCTTCGAGAGCAGCGTCCGCACCTATGGCGCACGTCGGGTCTGGCACGATGTCCTCGCCGATGGGTTCTCCTGCGGCCTGCACCGCATCGAGCGGCTAATGCGGGAGAACGCCCTGCGGGCGCGACCACGCCGGCGTGTGCTACCGAAGAACACGGGCGAACGGGCAGCGGTATCGCAAAACCTTCGCGTGCTCGTCGACGACGGTCGTCACCCAGGTGTTGCCAAGCCAGAGCGTCATCCCGCGATTAGCCATCATTTCTGCGGCTCCACGAAGAGCCTCTGTGCGGGCAACTGTGTCGTTCTCAAGTTCGAGACCTTCGGTATCGACGATAGCGTGGCCATCCATGACGTGAAAAAAGTATCGGGGCATACCTGCTACTCGCCATGGCGGGAGCGCGATATGTCTCTCTGTCTCAGCATGCCAGTAACATCGCTCACGATTTGACAATTGGTGCTTCTTTGGCACGGAAAGCAACAAACTATCGGCGGCCCAACGAGGCCACTGTCGTGCTCGCGTTGCAGGACGTTTCCCAACGAGGTGGATGATTAGGCGGAACCGACGGCTGCGCGAAGCAAGTCCATGTCCGCTGTCGTAAGGCGAAGCTCGTAGCGGTACAGTGCCCCCACCCCATGCACTCCGTCGGCGCAGAAAGTCAAAACCGTTTCTCCGTTAAAGGACGTCACGTCCTCATCGATCAGCGGGCGATCCAGAATACTCTTTCTGGTTCCAATCCGCTTAGCAGGGCCGATATCGACCAGCATGCCTATTCTCCCATTCCCCCTTGCGTAAATCCCCTAGATTAACTGAAGGCAGCACTGTGGCGAACTGGTGTCCAAACTCCCTGCGACCACACAACCATTGCAGAAGTGCAATATTTCAGCCGCAATCGATGAACCACTCGCCTTCACCGCGATGATCGAAACTCAGCGCGGCGTCCGCTTACTGATCTGATGGCCGTTGCATTCCATGGTTTCAGTTCCGACCCGTCGCGGATATCTGAAACTCGGCGTGCCGATGCGCCTTGTTTCACCCGACTATCACTCAATAGGTGATGCTGGTGAAAACCATGTAAAGGATCGTGCCGGCCATGCCCCCGAACATCAGTATCAGAAGCCAGAGCGACGGTTCCGTCGTTATTCGATCAAGATATTTCATCGGATGCTGCCTTTTCTGGTAGGACGCGTGCACCTCAGATCAGCCGGTTGTCCTCGGCCGCCTGGCGGGCGCGGCGGCGGGTGCCGTCGGTGTCGGATTTCCGATGCCTCTCCTTTGCGGCCTCGCGGATCTGTTCGAAACGGTTCTCTTTGCTTTCGTCAGGCGCAGGTTGAGGCTCGGCTTTCTTTACAAAGGTGATCATCAGTCGCACTCCTTGTTCAGTTGATTGGAAATGTGCGCCGGGACGGATGCCCCGGCGGAAGCCGTTTCAATTCCGGCGAGTTTCAGGCAGTCAGTGCAACCGCACAGGCTTCGGCGCCGCGCCTGTCGGGACTGGTCTGCCCAGGCATCGTCGCCCAGCCGCCAGCCTCAACGAATTGTCGCTGGGCTGAGCTGCTGGTTATCGCCTTCAGTTCGACCAGGCGTGCCGCCGAGTTTGGTGCGGCATTGAAGCGCTCGACGCAGATGTCGCCTGCCAGTTCGCCGCGCGCCGCGTTTTCCGCTGTCGAGACAAGATCGCGCGATGTACCGCCGGTGACCCAGCCGCCCCACGAAAATCCGACGATCATGGTGGCGACAGCCGCCGCGGCACACGCCCAGATGAGCGTCGATTTTGTTGGCCGATAGTCGTCCCAGCGCTGGGCGACCGATTTGTTAATATTGCTCTGCGTAGCCATGGAAATGTTCCTTCCTGATTGCTGTTGAGGATCGACCCTCCGGCCACGGTGACCGAACGGCTGCGGCATTGCTCAGTATCCCATCCCGCCCATGCCCCCGCCGTTGCCGGCTGGGGTCGCATTATTCGGTGGGCTGTCAGCTATCATCGCCTCGGCTGTGATCAGCAGGGCGGCGATCGACCCGGCATCCTGTAAGGCGGTGCGCACGACCTTGGCGGGGTCGACGATACCGGCCTTGATCATGTCCACATAGGATTCGGTCTGCGCGTCGAAGCCCTGGTTGCGGTCTTTGCTGTCTGCCAGCTTGCCAATGACGATCGAGCCCTCGAAGCCTGCGTTTTCGGCAATCTGCCGGATCGGGGCCTCGAGCGCCCTAAGCACGATCGAGATGCCTGCGGTGACGTCGGCATTACCACCGGCCAGCGTGGCCAGCACATTCCTGGCGCGCAGTAGGGCCACGCCTCCACCGGGAACGATGCCTTCCTCGACCGCAGCGCGCGTCGCGTTAAGTGCATCGTCGATGCGGTCCTTCTTTTCCTTGACCTCGGTCTCGGTTGCGCCGCCGACACGGATCACCGCGACACCACCGGCGAGTTTGGCGAGCCGCTCCTGGAGCTTCTCTTTGTCATAGTCCGAGGTCGTTTCCTCGATCTGCGCCTTGATCTGGGAAATACGGGCGGCGATGCTGGCCTTATCGCCAGCGCCGTCGATCACCGTGGTCGTGTCCTTCTCGATGACCACGCGTTTGGCGCGGCCGAGCATGTCGAGCGTGACGTTCTCGAGCTTGATGCCGAGATCCTCGGAGATCATCTGGCCGGCCGTCAGCACGGCGATGTCTTCTAGCATGGCCTTGCGGCGATCGCCGAAGCCCGGAGCTTTCACGGCCGCGACCTTCAGGCCGCCACGCAACTTGTTGACGACCAGCGCGGCGAGCGCCTCGCCCTCGACATCCTCGGAGATGATCAGCAGCGGCTTGCCGCTTTGCACAACCGCTTCGAGGATCGGCAGCATGGCCTGAAGGTTGCCGAGCTTCTTCTCGTGGATGAGGATGTAGCAATCCTCGAGCTCGACGCGCATCTTCTCGGGATTGGTCACGAAATAGGGCGAGAGATAGCCGCGGTCGAACTGCATGCCTTCAACGACATCCAGTTCGGTTTCCGCTGACTTCGCTTCCTCGACGGTGATGACGCCTTCAGTACCAACCTTGTCCATGGCTCGGGCGATCATCTCGCCGATCGTGGCATCTCCATTGGCTGCAATCGTGCCGACTTGCGCTATTTCGCCTGACGATTTTACCTTGCTGGACCGCGCCTGGATTTCCTTGACGACGGCGGCAATGCCTTGGTCGATGCCGCGCTTCAGATCCATCGGGTTCATGCCTGCGGCGACCAGTTTGGCCCCTTCGCGCAAGATGGAAGCGGCTAGAACTGTCGCCGTGGTGGTGCCGTCGCCTGCAAGGTCATTGGTCTTCGAGGCCCCTTCGCGCACCATTTGCGCGCCCATGTTCTCGAACTTGTCGGAAAGCTCGATTTCCTTGGCGACGGTCACACCGTCCTTGGTGATGCGTGGCGCGCCGTAGGCCCTGTCGATGACGACGTTGCGCCCTTTCGGACCGAGCGTCACCTTGACGGCGTTGTTGAGCAATTCGACGCCGTGCAGCATACGGTCGCGCGCGTCGGTGGAGAATTTGATTTCCTTGGCAGACATGATGTTCGTCCAGTTCGATGTTGAGATCGGGGATCGATCAGGCCACTTTTCTGGTGGCCCCCTCCGTTTTCTCGAAGATTCCCATGATGTCGGCCTCCTTCATGATCAGAAGGTCTTCGCCATCAATCCTGATCTCGGTGCCGGACCATTTGCCGAACAGGATCGCGTCGCCTGTTTTTACGTCGAGCGGCATCAGCTTTCCGCTTTCGTCACGCAAGCCGGGGCCGACGGCTATCACTTCGCCTTCCTGGGGTTTTTCCTTCGCCGTGTCGGGAATCATGATCCCGCCCTTGGACATCAAATCGCCTTCCGCGCGTCGAACGACGACACGATCGTGGAGTGGCCGGAATTTCATCGGATTCTTTCTGAGGTCGGCGCTTAGGGCGACCACATCATCAATGTAGCGCCTTTGGCACCCGAATGATAGGAGTGCCAGAATTATTATTGAGTGGCTGATAGTATCAAACTCAGTAATTTAAGGCAGAAATCTCGTATCTTTCTGACCAATTCGGCTCTTTTTCTCAGTGAGAACTTTCTCCGAATCTAAGGAATCAGGGCGACTAGGGTCGGCCTGTAAATAAATCGCGCGGGCGCCCTTGTTTGGAGCAAGATTGAAGCGTATCTATAAGGCACGTTGATTTGGCCGATTTGGCTTCGCGGTGTCAGAGACTTGGACCCGCCAATCACCACCCAGCTTCTCGACACCATGTGCATGTCGCCAATCGGGCGCGCATGCCGCTCGTTCGAACACTGGAATGAACCCGGCGCTGACCACGGATGTACTGGCAGCATCGGGGTTGTTTCGGTTCGGACGGGAATAATGCAGGCGGCGCATCCGCGTAATCCTGCGGAGACATCTGACCATGACCACCCGTACTACGCAGACCGTCGTCCGGTTCTCCTCGCCCTTTCAATTGCCCGGCTTCGACGCCCCGCAGCCTGCAGGCGATTATCGCGTCGACCAGGACGAGGAACTGATCGAGGTCCTGTCCCGTCTTGCCTGGCGACGTGTCGGCGCCTTTGTCCACCTGCCGGCCATCGGCATGAACGGTCAGACGCAGCAGATGGTGCCGATTGACCCCGCCGATCTCGACTCAGTACTCGAAAAGGACCAACAACAGCCATGACCTCTACGAGCCTTATCCGACATGCCGCCCGGGCGACGCGGCGGGAGACCCCAACGCATCTCTTTGCGGTCGGGCAGAGCGTCCGCCTGAAGGGCGGTTTTGGAAGGTCGGCCTTGCCTGCGGACATCTACCACGTGACCGCCACGCTGCCGCCTACGGGCGGTTCACCCCAATATCGCATCCGCAATGACGACGAACGTCATGAGCGGGTGACGACACAGGACAGTCTCGAGCCGGCAGGCATGTCGCGGCCCGGTGACGGCGCAACTCTCATCGAAAGGACGTTTGGCCATGGCCAAGGGACAGAAACGAAGCAATCGCGAGATCAGAAAGCCGAAGCAGGAAAAGGCTCCGCCCAAGCCTGAAAGCACCTTCGGCAACCAGATCAAGCTCGCCACGGACGCCAACGCCTCACGCGGCAAAGGCAAGAGCTGACGGCAATGACGCTTCTGCGGAACTACGAAGGATGGCGATGCGGATCGTAATCGAATTCTACCGCACGCGGGGCACCGACGACGCGCATGCCGTCGTCGGTCGCGAGATGATGGAGGCCGCGGATCTCGACGACGCAATGGAAGTCGCACGGCAGCTTTCGTTGACCCTCGACATGCCGCAACGGCCGGATGCCCTAACGATCACCGACGCGGCCGGCGCGGTGCTCTATACCGGCGCTCTCGACGCCGAGGAGACGAACGAAGGAACTTCGCGATGATGAACCCACAGGATGATAATACCGAACGTCTGCGCAATCTTCTCGCAATCGGCGTCTGGGAGAATGAAGGTGGCGCTGGCCGTCATGCCCCGAACGAACAGTATGGCCGTCGCATCGAAACGGATCGCTCCTGGACCGTCTACCATGTGTTCAGTGGTGTTCCTGCGAGGTCAGGGGGTCAGAACATGACCAATCTCGATCGGGTCGACGCCACCGAAGGCATGCTGTCCCTCAACCGGGGCAACCAGGGACGTCGCATGGCTCAGGGGGGCCTCCTGCCACGCACACCGATCGAACGATCTCCAATCGAGGATTGCGAGCCATGACGCTGGAGTTTCCCAACAGAAGCCGCAGCTTCGATGAAGCTCGCGACGCCGTTCGGTTCATCGGCCATGACGGCATGTTCGAAGTACCGTTCTTTGTCGAGACTGCCGCCCTTCATCGAGCTGTCACGACCTCACAGACCGAGACGGATTTCCTCACCGCTTTCGACGCAGCGCGCAGTTCCATCCACGATATCGCACGCAAGGCCTATTCGCGCGGGCGCCGGCCGTCCTACACTCTGACCGTCGCGGATTTCCGCTAGGCGGCTCGCGATGCTGATCCGCTACGGCTACGAGATCACGCTGACCTGCCAGCAGCCGACGGCGTTGGTTTGCCTGCTTTCGGTCCACGAGGATCGCGCCGCTGATATCAGGGTTCCCGAAACGATATTCACCACTCCCGACGTTGCGGTGTCGACCTACCGCGATCTCTTCGGCAACCGCTGCGAACGTCTGGTCGCGCCGGATGGCGACCTGACCATGTGGGGCGATGCCACGATCGAGGACGACGGCAGGCCGGACCGGATTCTGCTGGGTGCCCGGGAGATGCCGGTGCCGGAATTGCCGGACGATTGCCTCGTCTACCTCATGGGCAGCCGCTACTGCGAAACCGACCGTCTCAGCCAGACTGCCTGGGACCTCTTTGGTGCGATCCCTCCGGGTTGGGGTCGCGTGCAAGCGATCTGCGACTTCGTGCACAACCAAATCCGCTTCGACTACATGCAGGCCCGTTCGACGCGGACGGCTTTCGAGACATTCAACGAGCGCGTTGGCGTTTGTCGGGATTTCGCGCATCTTGCGATCACGTTCTGCCGATGCCTCAACATCCCCGCTCGCTATATCAACGGCCATCTCGGCGACATCGGCGTGCCGGTCGTCGATCCGATGGATTTCAGCGCCTGGATGGAGGTCTTCCTCGATGGCGACTGGCATACCTTCGATCCGCGCAACAATACGCCGAGGATTGGCAGGATTGTTGTCGCACGCGGCCGCGACGCGGCCGACATCCCGCTCATCAATTCCTTCGGACCGCATGGCCTGAAAGCCTTCAGGGTTTGGACGTACGAGGTACCGGCTCCGAGTTCGACATGTCCGCTTTAAGGAGCACTGGCATCTGACCCGAACGACCGAAATGGGGGCGCATTGCAGACATTTGTCGATGTTCAGTCCGAGAAAGGCAAGGAATAGTGCCGCTACGGGTGGTGCCGCGCTAAAGCAACGATGTAGTCCACTAGGATCCAGGAAAAATGTGGGGTGAATTGAGGGTTTGTACCCCAAGGGATTTGAGAAAAGCCAATAAAAGCAACTGCATGGCAAGCTGAAATGGCGGAGAGAGAGGGATTCGAACCCTCGATACGGTTTCCCGTATACACGCGTTCCAGGCGTGCGCCTTCAACCACTCGGCCACCTCTCCGCAGCACGTCCCCGCTAATGCGGGGCGGTCGATGGCGCTCATCTAGTCGATCCTTTGCCGAATGCCAAGCCGTGAATGCGTTCTTTCCTGCGAACGCGCTGATGGCTTCCACATCGCCGGCGATTGCCAATGTGCCCTTCCTTGCCTATCTGATGGGAGAAGAAGCTCGTCGTCGCGCCGGCGCGGGCAAACGGCCCGTTACGTTTCATGTTCAAAGCACTGCTGCGCCTGTTGTCCATGGTCATGCTTGCCATCGCCGTCATCATGGCGGTGCTGGATGCGACGCGGTCGATCGCGGCGAGCGCCCTTGTTCTGACGCCGCTAGGCGATTCCTGGGCCGCAGTGGCGCCGTCGACGCTGGAAACGATCGAACGATCGATTTCAGAGAATTTGCCGGGCTTCTTCTCCGATCCGCTGGCGACGGGCTTTCTGAGCCTGCCGGGGTTTGCGGTGTTCGCCGGCCTTGCGCTGCTGCTTGCAATTGCGGGGCGCAGGCGAGAACGCACCGCCAGCCGGTTCATGGTACAGCGCTGACAATGCCCGCAAGGGCGAAAGGAGCGAAGAGATGTTCTTTCTGAGCGACATGCTGAACAAGAAGCTGAAGCTGCCGACCGCCAAGGACGCGCTGCCCGGCCGTGAGCGCGCAATACCGACCGCGTCCAAGCACCATGTCTCAAAACGCCCGCTGCATGGCCCCTATCCGGAAGGGCTGGAAGTCGCCTATTTCGGCATGGGCTGCTTCTGGGGCGCCGAGCGCCTGTTCTGGGAAACGCCGGGCGTTTGGGTGACGGCGGTGGGCTATCAGGGCGGCGTGACGCCCAATCCGACCTATCAGGAAACCTGCACGGGCCTCACCGGCCATGCCGAGGTGGTAATGGTCGTCTACGACCCGTCCGAGGTCTCCTATGCGGAGCTGCTGCGGATTTTCTGGGAAAGCCACGACCCCACGCAGGGCATGCGCCAGGGCAATGATGTCGGCACGACCTACAGATCGGCGATCTACACCACCACCGATGCCCAGCACGCCGAGGCCGTCGCCTCGAAAGAGGCCTACGAAAATGCGCTGGCTGCTGCCGGCCGTTCGCGCATCACCACCGAGATCGAGCCGGCGCCTGCGTTCTATTTCGCGGAAGCCGACCACCAGCAGTACCTTGCCAAGAACCCGTTCGGCTATTGCGGCCTGAAGGGCACCGGCGTCGCCTGCGCCGTTCCCGCACCCGCCAGCGCCTGATTGCAACGGCAGACCGCGTAAGGCTGAGCGCCGGAGCCACTTGGTTTCCGGTGCTCCTGCTCTTATCCAAAAGGTCAAAATTCTGCGTGAGTTTTTGCAACGCTCGTGCAACAGTAAAATCTGAGCGGGGGCTCAAACCCCTGCCGGACGGGGGTAGCCGCTTGTTGCAAGCCGGCAGCTCGCGTCGTGAAGCCAAAAAAGCAACCGACAGGGTGTGGATCATATGAAGCGTTTTGTTCTCGGCCTTCTGGCCGCCACCGCGATGACCGCTACGGCATTCGCGCAGGAAGATATCAAGCCGGGTCTTCTGTTCGACCTCGGCGGCAAGTTCGACAAGTCGTTCAACGAGGCATCGTTCGGCGGCGCCGAGAAGTTCAAGTCCGAAACCGGCATCGAATATGTCGAGTTCGAAATCTCGAATGACGCCCAGCGCGAGCAGGCGCTTCGCCGCTTTGCCGAGGATGGCCGTAACCCGATCGTCATGGCCGGTTTTTCGTGGGCGTCCGCGCTCGAAATCGTCGCCGAGGAGTTCCCGGATACCGATTTCGCCATCATCGACATGGTGGTCGACAAGCCGAATGTGCGCTCCGTCGTCTACAAGGAACAGGAAGGTTCCTACCTTGTCGGCGTGCTGGCCGCGATGGCATCCGAGACTGGAACGGTCGGCTTCGTCGGCGGCATGCAGATCCCGCTCATCGGCAAGTTCGAGTGCGGCTACGCATCGGGCGTGATGGAGACCAACCCGGAAGCCACCGTCATCCGCAACTACACCGGCGACACGCCGGCAGCCTGGAACGATCCGACGCGCGGCGGTGAAATCACTCGTTCGCAGATCGATCAGGGCGCGGATGTTATCTACCATGCGGCGGGCGGAACGGGCGTTGGCGTCCTTCAGGCTGCGGCGGACGCCGGCAAGCTCGGTATCGGTGTCGACTCCAACCAGAACGGCATGCATCCCGGCAGCGTGCTGACCTCGATGCTCAAGCGCGTCGACGTTGCCGTCTACAATGCGTTCACGGACGCCCAGAAGGGTGAGTTCAGCGCCGGCATCAACGTGCTCGGCCTCGCCGAGGACGGCGTCGGCTATGCCGTCGATGAAAACAACGAGAAGCTCATCACCGACGAGATGAAGGCCGCCGTCGAGGAAGCCAAGGCGAAGATCATCGCCGGCGAGATCGAGGTCCACGACTTCATGAGCGACAATTCCTGCCCGTACTGATCGGGAACGGAAGTCTTGCAGCGAACCGCCGGGCGCGAGCCCGGCGGTTTTCTTTTGGCGCATGAGTTTTCGCGCTCTGTGCAATGACCGACCGCCGTTCATTGCCTATCGTGGCCCGCAATGAGCTCTGATTCCTTCCGCCCCTCCCATGCAATCGCGCCGCGCCTTGCGGCGATCGTGTTCATCCTGCTTGCAGGTGTGCTGACAGGCGCGCAGCTCGGCAAGATCGCGCCGCTCATTCCCTGGTATCGCAACGAGGTCGGGTTTTCGCTGGTCGAGGCCGGCTGGCTGGCGGCGATCCTCGGCATTTTCATTGCGTTGGCCGCTCTTCCCGCGGGCTGGTTCATCGACCGGATAGGCCTCAAGCGTTCCATCCTGACCGGTGCACTGCTCCTGGCAGCAGGTGGTATCGCGCTCGCGCTGGCGGAAACACCCGTTGCGATCTTTGCGGCAAGGCTGGTCGAGGCTGTCGGCTATCTTGCCCTGTGTGTGGCGTTGCCGGCCATTCTCGCCGACATCTCCCCGGTCAACTGGAAGGGGCCGGTGCTGGCGATCTGGAGCGGGTTCGTCCCGCTGGGTTTCGCAACGTCGGATTTTATCGCGCTGGCGATGCTGCCACTCTACGCGCCCCCGGCCTACCTGCTTGTCATGGTGCTGCTGTTTGTCGTTCTGGCCGCCGGCGCGCTCTGGCTCGTCAGCGGCATTGCGGTTTCCGCGCCGGCAGGCGCGACGGGCGGCGTGTCGAAGACCTTGTCGCTGCCGGTCGTGCTGGTGGCCGTCGCATTCGGCGCGTTCGTGGTCCTGTCCGTCTCCATGTTCACCTTCATGCCAACCTTCGTGGCCGGCGATGGCGCGCATTTCCTCATTTCCGCCGGCGTGGTCGCGCTGAGCGTGCCCGTCGGCAACATTCTCGCCAGCGTCCTGGTGAGAGGTAGAGGCGCGGGCTACATGGCGCGGCTTGCCGTGTTCGGCTTCGCTGTCAGTGCAGCAACCGCGGTTCCGGCCTTCACGCTTGCGGACCCTGTGCTTGCGACAGTTTCGGTCTTGGCGCTGGCAATCTCGGGCGCTCTGGTGGCGTCCGCGCAGTTCGCGGCAATTCCTTTCATTACGCCTCGCGACGGCTCGGTTCCCGTGGCCATCGGTCTCGTCTGCCAGGCTGGCGGCCTCGGCACCGTGTTCGGCCCACCATTGGCGGCATCCGTGGTCGAGGCGTCCGGTTGGTCCGGCTTCGGATGGTTCCTGTCGGCGGTGGCCGTTGTGGGCCTCGCCTGCATGCTTCCTATTCTGAGCCGATACCCGGCAGCGAAAGCTAGCGTGGCGGACGCACCGCGAACCCCTTGACCAGGATCGGTCCGGTCGGACGGCCGACCGGCGAGCCGGGCGCGTCTTCAAGCGTGATCTCGTAAAGTTGTTCCGGCCGGGGCGTCGGCTGGTCGGGCCCTTGCAGGGTGATCTCGGTAGAGCGTCCGAATGTCCCGAGAGACACCGGGCCGACCTCGCGGTCGTAAAGTGTCCAGACTTCGAGGGTCTTGCCCTGCGGCACCTCGAAATCGACCAGCGGAACGATTCGGACGGCATCGTTTCCGTAGGCTTCGACGAAAGCGCCCGGCGCATTGTCTTCATCGGCCAGCACGACGACGACGACCGGCTCGGGCGCAGGTCCCATCGCCTGCCCGGACAGATAGCCGACGCCCAGTGCCCCGATCAGGCAGGCGGCGATCAGTCCCCCGCGCCAACCGGCGGACTGGTGTGCGTAGGGCCGCTTCAACTGGAGTATCCCCTTGCGGCTGGGGTCGGGCGCTTGCAAGGTTGTCAAATCGAGGCGCTCACGGGCGATGTCTGCCGCGGTCATCTGCGGCATGTCGGCAATCCGCGCGGCAACCGTCTGCCACATATCGCCGGGAACCTCGGCGGGCGCCACGTCCTTGTCGAAGGCATGGAAGCGTTCGGCGAGATGGATGACGCAGTCGCGAAACTCCGCATCGACCTCCATGTCGCGTTCAGCGCGCGTGCGCTCCTTCTCGTCCATCAGGCCAAGCACATAGTCTCCGGCACGCGCCATGCGTTCCTCGCGACTCATGACATGCACTCCTGCAACGCGATGACGCCGCGCCTGATCCAGGCCTTCACGGTGCCGATCGGCGCCTTCAGCCGCCCTGCGATTTCACCGTGGGTGAAACCTCCGACATAGGCCAGGACGATGGAGCGGCGGCGTACGGGTTCAAGCTGGTCCAGGCAGCGCCGCAGGTCGCTTGCTGCTGGCAGTGCCTCATAGGCGAGATCCGCCTCCCCACCGGCATCGCCCAGCGCGGCAAGCGTCTGCGGCTCGACGAATTCCATCCGCTGCCCGTCGCGGATCATGTTCAGGGCGCGGTTGCGGACGATCGTGGTCATCCAGACCCGGCCGGAGCCGCGGCCTGGATCGAAAAGCGTCGCCTTGCGCCAGATTGTCACGAATGCTTCCTGCACCGCTTCCTCGGCGAGGTCCGCGCGGCGCACGATGCGGCGCGCCACGGCCACGAGGCGACCGGCCTCGATCTTGAAGAGCTCTGCCAGCGCGCCGCGCTCTCCAGCGGCAACCCGCCCCAAAAGAAGGGTACACGCATCGTCATGATTGTCCGCGGTCATGCAGCGACTGCTCTCCTCGCCTTGGTCAGCCTGTTATGCAGATTACACATGAAATCCTCCGAACGATGCAAACAAGACAAAAAATAATTGCTGTCGCTGCATCCAGCAGGCGTGCCTCGTGGGTAACCACAATGCGGACATGTGCCGCCAACGCCATTTTACATCTAGAGGAGACAAGCCATGAAGCCCACTACCCGGACAATCATCCGCTCCACGCTCGCTGGCGCATCGTTCATCGCGCTGACTGCAGCGGCCACCGCAGCGCCCGCTGTTGGCCTTGTCGGCGATAAGACCCTCGTGTGGTTCGACACCGACAATGCCGAAGTCACGCGCAGCGTCGAGGTTGAAGGCGTCGATAGCCTGATGGGTATCGACGTTCGTCCTTCGAACAACATGCTCTACGGCGTCGACGGCAACGGCATGATCGTGACGATCGACCTGGAGAGCGGCGCTGCTACCATGGGTGCCGAGCTGTCGGAGAAGCTGCCTGACGGCGTGACCGCCAGCGTCAACTTCAACCCGGTCGCTGACAAGCTTCGCCTGATGGGCTCGGATGGCACCAATCTGCGCATCGATGTCGAGACCGGCGCTGCGACTGTCGACGGGAGCCTCAAGTTCGAGGCCGGCGACGCGAATGCCGAAGCCACGCCCAACGTGGTGGCGACCGCTTACACCAACGGGCTGGACAAGCCGGAAAAGACCTCGATGTGGGACATCGACGCGTCGTTGGGTGCGCTGCTGCGCCAGACGGCACCGAATGACGGCACGCTGGCCACCATCGGCATGCTCGGTATCGAAGGCGCCGATCACTACGCCATCGATTTCGAGGTGCGCGCCATCGACGACAACGTTCTCTGGCTTGCCGCCGGCAACGGCCTCTACACCGTCAATGTGGAAAGTGGTGCAGCAACCATGGAGTCCGAATTCAGCGGCCTCGACGGCACGCTGCGCGACATCGCCATCCTGCCGGCCATGTAAGTTCGTATCCCAACCTGCGAAGCCGCCGCTACCAGTGCGGCGGCTTCGTCACCGGCACGTCCGGTGAAGCCTGTTCTTCCAGTTCCAGGAAACGTTCGGTCAAGGCGTCGAGCTTGCGCTGCAGCTTGTCGATCGTCTTCCACTGTTCGGCGATCTCCTGCGACAGCTCCGAAATGGTCTTCTCCTGCTCGGCCGCCAAGATTTCGAGTTGGGTCAGGCGCGCCTCGTCGCTCATGCCGTGATGCCTTCCAGAGCGGCGCGCAGACCGGGATCGAGCTGCGTCGGCCGGCGCGTTGCGCGATCCACATAAACGTGGATGAAGAAGCCTTCGGCAGCCGCCGTCTGCTCCTCGTTGCGAAAAAGTCCGACTTCGTAGCGCACCGACGACGAGCCGAGCCGGGCCACCCGAATGCCGGCCGTGACCATGTCGGGAAACGCCATCTCCGAGAAATAGCGGCAGCCGGTTTCCACGACCAGCCCGATCTGCTCGCCCTTGTGGATGTCGAGTACGCCTTGTTCGATCAGCCAGCCATTCACCGCCGTGTCGAACAGCGAATAGTGCACCACATTGTTCATGTGGCCGTAGAGGTCATTGTCCATCCAGCGCGTCGCAATCGTGCGGAACGCGCGGTAGTCGCCGCGGCTCGATGGGGTGGGGCGCTCGCTCACCACGCCGCCCGATAGATCGCCAGCGCGTCGGCCTCGTTTACGTCGCGCGGATTGTTGACCAGCAGGCGCTGCTGCTTCATCGCGTCTGAAGCCATCTTGGCCAAATGCTCCTCGCCGATGCCGACATCGCGCAATCGCGGTTGCAGCCCGACATTGCGCGACAGCCTCGCCAGTTCCTCAATGAAGGCCGCGCAGCGACCTTGCACGCCGTCCTCGGCGGCGAGCTGCGGAAATGCATCGGCCGCGATCTCCGCATAGAGATGCGCCGCATCCGGCGCGTTGAAGCGCAGCACATGCGGCAGCACCAGCGCGTTGGAAAGCCCATGCGGAATGTGGAACGTGCCGCCGATCGGATAGGCAAGCGCATGCACCGCGGCCACCGGCGAATTGGCGAAGGCCTGGCCCGCCAGCATCGAGCCCAGCAGCATCGCGCCGCGCGCCTCGATGTTGGTGCCGTCGAGTACGGCCGTCTCGATGTTGGCGCCCAGCAATTGCAGCGCCTGACGGGCCAGCATCCGCGACAGCGGGTTGTTGTTGGCGTTCCTGGACGCATAGGCCTCGATCGCGTGCACCATGGCATCGATGCCGGTCGCGGCGGTAATTGCCGGCGGCAGGCCCAGTGTCAGCTCGGCGTCGAGAACCGCGATGTCGGGCAAGATGATTGGCGAGGACACGCCGCGCTTTTCTTCCTCGCCAACGGTGATGATGGAGACCGGCGTCACCTCCGATCCGGTGCCCGCAGTGGTGGGCACCAGTGCCAGCGGCAGGCGCGGCCCTTTGGCCTGCGCCACGCCCCAGGCCGTGTCGAGATCCTCTCCGGAGCCGATCAGCAGGGCGGCGAGCTTGGCGACGTCGAGCGACGATCCGCCGCCGAAACCCGCGAGACCCGTGGCGCCTGCAGTACGGCCTGCTTCCACCGCCTTTTCAAGTGTCTGGCGCGAAGGGTCCGCCTCGACCGCGTCGAAAATGGTGACGGTCGCACCCTCCGCCTCCAGCGATGTTATCGCATTGTCGCAAAGCCCGAGCTTGCGCAGGCCGGGATCGGTGACGAACAGCACCACCCGTCCGAGCTTGCGGCCGGCGAGCGCGCCGAACCGGCGCGCGGCCCCCGGCTCGAAGATCACGGATGGGGTTGTGTTGAAGGTGAAGGGGGCAAAGGCGTGGGTATCCATGCCGTCGAAATTGACAAGGGCGCGCTGATTTGTCGAGAGTGAACCGGGATTGTGGCAAGTTGAGCGCATTGGCAAGGCGGAAATCGCCATGCTAGATGTCTTGACCAAACGATAAAAACAAAGTTCCAGAGGGGTTGATCGGGCGCATGGCAGAAGCTGCGATCGAACTGGTCGGCATAAACAAGAGTTTCGGCGCGGTTCACGCCAACCGGGACATCCATCTCGAGATTCCGCGCGGCACCATTCACGGCATCATCGGCGAGAACGGCGCGGGCAAGTCGACCCTGATGTCGATCCTGTACGGCTTCTATCAGGCCGACAGCGGCGAGATTCGCGTGTCGGGGAAGCCGATCCAGATCGGCACGCCGAACGACGCGATCGCGGCCGGCATCGGCATGGTCCATCAGCACTTCATGCTGGTGCAGAATTTCACCGTTGTGGAAAACGTCATTCTCGGCGCGGAAGGCGAGGCGCTTCTGGGCTCCTCCATCGCCAAGGCGCGCGCGGAACTCGTGCGGCTGGAGAAGGAATACGGCCTCGAAGTCAATCCCAACGCGATCATCGAGGAACTGCCTGTCGGCCTGCAGCAGCGCGTGGAAATCCTCAAGGCGCTCTATCGGGGCGCCGAGATCCTGATCCTGGACGAGCCGACCGGCGTGCTCACGCCGGCCGAGGCCGACCATCTGTTCCGTATCCTCGCCCAGTTGAAGGACGAGGGTAAGACCATCGTCCTGATCACGCACAAACTACGCGAGATCATGGCCATCACCGACAACGTCTCGGTCATGCGGCAGGGCCAGATGGTTGCCACGCGCAAGACCGCCGAAACCACGGTCGAGGAATTGGCCGAGCTTATGGTCGGGCGTCGCGTGCTGCTACAGGTGGAGAAGGGCGCAGCCAAACCCGGCGAGTTCAAGCTTTCGGTCAAGAACCTGACGGTGAAGGATTCGCGCGGCGTGACCATGGTCAACGAGGTCTCCTTCGACGTGCGCGCCGGCGAGATCGTCGGCATCGCAGGCGTTGCCGGCAACGGCCAGTCCGAGCTTCTTGAAACCATCGCCGGCATCCGCCGCGCCGAATCCGGCACCGTCATGCTCGACGGCAAGCCGATCGACGTGACCGGGCTGGCCGACCCCGGCGAGTTGCGCGACAGGGGGCTCGCCCATGTTCCGGAGGACCGGCATTATGTCGGCCTCGTCCTGCCGTTCGAGGAATATGAGAACTCGATCCTCGGCTATCACGACCACAAGCAGTATTTGCGAGGGCCCTTTCTCGACATCGAGGCCATCCGCGCCGATGCGCGCGAAAAGATCGAGAAATACGACATCCGCCCCGCCAACGAGCGGTTGAAGACGGCCAATTTCTCCGGCGGCAACCAGCAGAAGATCGTGCTGGCGCGCGAGATGGAGAAGGACCCGGGCGTTCTGGTCGTCGGCCAGCCGACGCGCGGTGTCGACGTCGGCGCCATCGAGTTCATCCACAAGCGCCTCATCGACATGCGCGACGCCGGAAAGGCCGTGCTGCTGGTCTCGGTGGAGCTGGACGAAATCCGCTCGCTGTCCGACCGCATTCTCGTCATGTTCGACGGTCGCATCGTCGGCGAGCGCGACGGCGAGGCCAGCGAAGGCGAACTGGGCCTGCTCATGGCCGGCGTCGAACAACAGGAGGCCGCGGAATGAGCGCGCCCTACGCAAAGCTTCCGGCCTGGGCCGACTATGGACTGATCCCCGTCATCAATCTCGTCGTCGCCTTCGCGGTCGCGGGGCTGGTCGTGCTGCTGGTGGGGGAGAACCCTTTCCGGGCAGCCGCCATCATGGTCGAGGGCGCGTTCGGCGGCGGTCGCAACATCGCCTACACGCTCTATTATTCGACGAGCTTCATCTTCACCGGCCTTGCTGTCGCGGTCGCCTTCCACGGCGGCCTGTTCAACATCGGTGGCGAGGGGCAGGCCTATGTCGGCGGGCTCGGCGTCGCGCTGGTTTGTCTGGCGTTTGATTCCATCCTGCCCTGGTGGCTCACTTTTCCGCTCGCCATTCTCGGCGCGGCGGCCATCGGTGCGGCCTGGGCCTTCATTCCCGCCTATCTGCAGGCCAGGCGCGGCTCGCATATCGTCATCACGACGATCATGTTCAACTTCATCGCCGCCAGCCTGATGGTCTATCTGCTGGTGGGCGTGCTCAAGCCCACCGGGTCGATGGCGCCGCAGACCCGCACCTTCCTCGATGGCGGGCAGCTCCCCAAGCTCAACTGGCTGATGGAGGCGTTCGGCTTCACCGTGCGCTCATCGCCCTTCAACATATCGTTTCTGCTGGCGCTGCTCTGCGCCTTCCTCGTCTGGCTGCTGATCTGGCGCACGAAGCTGGGCTACGAGATTCGCACCCAGGGCTTCAGCCCCAAGGCTGCGCGTTATGCCGGCATCGGCGAGGCGCGTATCATCATCATCACCATGATGATCTCCGGTGCGCTCGCCGGCATGATGGCCCTCAACCCGGTGATGGGCGACCAAAACCGGCTTCAGCTCGATTTCGTCACCGGCGCGGGCTTCGTCGGCATCGCCGTGGCGTTGATGGGCCGCTCGCATCCTGCCGGCATCGTTCCGGCCGCCATCCTGTTCGGCATGCTTTACCAGGGCGGCGCGGAACTCGCCTTCGAGATGCCCAACATCAGCCGCGACATGATCGTCATCATCCAGGGCCTCGTCATCCTGTTTGCCGGCGCGCTCGAGCACATGTTCCGGCCCTCGGTACAGGCTCTGTTTGCAAGCCTCAGTCCGAAGTCCATGGGCGTGACCGCTGCCCGGCAGGGAGACGCCTGAGATGGAGTTCTTCAACACCCTCGTCGTCATCCTCGACTCGACGATCCGCCTGTCGATCCCGCTGCTGCTGGCCTGCCTCGCTGGTCTCTATTCCGAGCGGTCCGGCATCTTCGACATCGGTCTCGAAGGCAAGATGCTGGCCGGCGCGTTCGCCGCCGGCGCGGCTGCAGCCGTCTACGGCTCCGCGTGGTATGGGCTCGGCGCGGCGATCCTGGTTTCAGGGTTCCTGGCGCTCGTTCACGGCTTTGCCTCGATCACCCATCGCGGCAACCAGATCGTCTCGGGCGTTGCCATCAACTTCATAGCTGCCGGCTCCACCATCATTCTCGGTCAGGCCTGGTTCAGCCAGGGCGGTCGCACCCCATCGCTCGGCGGCGACAGCCGCTTCGGTGCCATCACCCTTCCGTTTGCCGAGGCCGTGCGCGATGTTCCGATTGTCGGCTACGTCTATTACGAGCTGATTTCCGGCCAATCGATCCTCGCCTATTTCGCCTTCTTCATGGTCTTCGCCACATGGTGGGTGCTGTTCCGCACCCGCTTTGGCCTGCGCCTGCGCGCAGTGGGTGAAAACCCGGCGGCGGTCGACACCGCCGGCATCTCGGTCACATGGCTGCGTTATCGCGCCGTGCTGATCACCGGCGCCCTTTGCGGCGTCGCGGGCACCTATCTGGCGCTGACGCAGAATGCCGGCTTCGTCAAGGACATGACCGCCGGTCGCGGCTTCATCGCGCTTGCAGCCCTCATCTTCGCCAAGTGGCGGCCTGTGCCGGCGATGTTTGCCTGCCTGCTGTTCGGCTTCCTCGATGCGCTGGCGATCCGCCTGCAGGGCACGCCCTTGCCGCTGGTCGGCCGTGTGCCGGTGCAGTTCTTCCAGGCGCTGCCCTATGTGCTGACCGTGATCCTGCTTGCAGGTTTCATCGGCAAGGCGATCCCGCCGCGCGCCGGCGGCGTGCCCTATGTGAAGGAGCGTTGAGTGAAATTGTTCGAGTGCCGCCATGTCGCATGATCTTTTCCTTGCCGCGCGCGAAGCGATGGCGAAGTGCCATGCGCCCTATTCCAGATTTCCGGTCGGTGCCGCGCTCCGCACCGAAGACGGGCGCATCTTCGCCGGCGCGAACATCGAGGTCGCGTCCTATCCCGAGGGCTGGTGCGCGGAAACGACGGCGCTCGGCCACTATGTGATGGGTGGTGGCGGCAGGATCACCGAGATCGCGGTGGTCGCCGAAAAGATGCCGCGCATCACGCCCTGCGGCGGCTGCCGCCAGCGGCTAGCCGAGTTCGCCGGGCCGGACGCATGGCTTCACCTGTGCGACGAAACGGGTGTCGTCCAGACACTGACCATGGGCGAGATTCTGCCGCTGGGCTTTGCCGGAGACATCCTCAAATGAACCGCACCATTGCGAAGATCACCGAGGCGCTGGAGGGGCGCACGCCCAAGACGGCGCTGGTTCTGGGCTCCGGGTTGGGCAGCCTCGTCGACGAGGTCGAGAACGCGGTGCGCATTCCCTATGCCGAATTGCCGGTCTTTCCGCACAGCGGCGTGACCGGCCATGCCGGACAGCTCGTCGCCGGTGACCTCGGCGGCACGCCTGTCATCATGCTGGCCGGACGCGCCCACTATTATGAGCACGGCAATCCCGCAGCGATGCGGCCGGCACTGGAGGCGCTGACCGGCATCGGTATCGAGAAACTGATCCTCACCAACGCGGCCGGCTCGCTGGAGCCCGATATGGGCCCCGGCTCGGTGATGCTGATCACTGACCACATCAATTTTTCCGGCACCAACCCGCTCTTCGGCGAGCCGACCGATAGACGCTTCGTCGGGCTCACCGAAGCCTACGACGCCGGCATGCGCGCCGCATTCGAGAAGGCCGCGGAAGCGACGGGCACGGCGCTCCACAAGGGCGTCTACATGTGGTTCTCCGGGCCATCCTTCGAAACGCCGGCGGAGATCCGCATGGCGCGCATCATGGGCGCCAACGCAGTGGGCATGTCGACCGTGCCGGAGGTGATCGTCGCGCGTTTCCTCGGCCTGCGCGTGGCCGCGTGTTCCGTCATCACCAACCTCGCCGCCGGCATGACCGGCAGCGAGCTTTCGCATGACGAGACGAAGGAGATGGCACCGCTCGGCGGCCAGCGTCTCGCAACGATCCTGAAGAAGATGTTTGCCGACGGGACGGTGGACGGGTAGGCGAGCGGATATGAAGGCATCCTCTCGCGCCCCCCTCTGGCCTGCCGGCCATCTCCCCCACGAGGGGGTAGATCGGCAGTTTCACGTTCACCGCTCCTTCTGCAACGTCGGCGATTGGCGAAAGCCGCGCGGCCGATCGATCTCCCCCCTCGTGGGGGAGATGGCCGGCAGGCCAGAGGGGGGCAACGTCGAACGCCATGCTTTGTGCGTGGGCAACTTAACGCGCCACGTCGCCCTTCAAGAGCGCTGACCATGCTCCCTCAGGAAATCGTCAGGAAAAAGCGTGATCGGCAGCCGCTGGCGCCCGATGAGATCGCCGCTTTCGTAGCCGGCCTTACCGACGGTTCCTTCTCCGAGGGGCAGGTCGCGGCGCTCGGCATGGCGATCTTCCTCAACGGCATGGAGCGCGACGAAGCCGTCGCGCTGACGCTCGCGATGCGTGATTCCGGCACGGTGCTTGACTGGTCGGACATGCCCGGCCCGGTGACGGACAAGCATTCGACTGGCGGCGTCGGCGACAACGTTTCGCTGATGCTCGCCCCGATCGTCGCGACCTGCGGCGCCTATGTGCCGATGATCTCCGGCAGGGGGCTTGGCCACACCGGCGGCACGCTCGACAAGATGGATGCCATCCCCGGCTATGCCAGTCAGCCCGACAAGGCGCTGTTCCGCAAGGTGGTGCGCGAGGTGGGCTGCGCGGTGATCGGCCAGACGGCCGATCTGGCGCCCGCCGACAAGCGCTTCTATGCCATTCGCGACGTGACCGGCACCGTCGAATCGATCCCGCTGATTACCGCGTCCATCCTGTCGAAGAAGCTTGCTGCCGGGCTCCAATCGCTGGTGCTCGACGTGAAGGCCGGCAATGGCGCTTTCATGGCAACGAAGAAGAGTGCCTCCGGGCTCGCGCAAAGCCTGGTCGCGGTGGCGAACGGCGCCGGCCTGCCGACCACGGCGCTGATGACCGACATGAACCAGCCGCTGGCAAGTGCTGCCGGCAACGCCGTCGAGGTTGCCAATGCCGTCGATTTCCTCACCGGCCGCGCCCGCGACCGCCGGCTGGAGGAGGTGACGCTGGCGCTTGCGGCCGAGATGCTGCTCGCGGCCGGCATCGCATCCACCCACCGTCAGGCCGAGAGCCTTGCCGGCAACGCGCTCTCGTCTGGTCGCGCTGCCGACGTCTTCGGCCGCATGGTCTCGGCTTTGGGCGGCCCGGCGGATTTCGTTGAGAAGTACCAGACCTATCTGCCTCAGGCGCCCGTCATACGGCCGGTGAAGTCCGGTAAGTCGGGCTTCGTCACGGCAATCGCATCGCGCGACATCGGCATCGCCGTCGTTGCGCTCGGCGGCGGCCGCACGAAGCCGGAAGACGTGATCGACCATGCTGTCGGCATCACGGCGCTCGCGCCGGTCGGCACTGACATCGCCAAGGGTGACGCGCTGGCGATCGTCCATGCGCGCAATGAAGCCGACGCGGACCAGGCGGAAGCGGCGGTTCATGCCGCCTACACGCTGGGCGAGGGCAGGCCGCGTATGCCTCGGCCAGTTATCCGCCGCATCGCGCTCTCAAGCTGAGTTCGGAAAACATTAAACCGATCGGTTGACAGTCAAGCTGGCGCATTCTAATTAAACCAAATGGTTGAGAATGAAGCCGCCCAACTTGACGCAGTCTTCCACGCGCTGTCCGACGCGACCCGCAGGGCGATGCTGCACACGCTGACGACCGGAGAAAGAAGCGTCGGCGAGCTGGCCGCGCCGTTCTCAATGAGCCTCGCGGGCGCCTCCAAGCACGTGAAGGTGCTGGAAGGTGCAGGCCTCGTGCGCCGCGAGATAAGAGGCCGCACGCATTTGTGCAGGCTCGACGCGGCGCGGCTCGCCGAGGCGCAGGCCTGGCTTCGCTACTACGAGCGCTTCTGGACCAGCCGTCTCGATGCGCTGGATGCGCTGCTGCGCGCCGAGGACGAAGAGATGGAGCATTCGAAATGACCGCCAGTCAGCCCGTCATCTTGCAGGTCAAGCGCCGGTTCGACGCATCGGCGGAGCGGGTCTTCGACGCCTGGCTAGATCCGGAGACAGCCGGCAAATGGTTGTTCCGCAGCGAGGAAGGTGAGGCCGTCACTGGCCGTGTGGATGCACGGGTCGGCGGCAGCTTTGCCTTTGTCAGCCACCGCAAAGATGGCGACATCGAACATACCGGCGACTATCTGGAGATCGACCGGCCGCGACGGCTGGTCTTCACCTTCGCGGTGCTGGCGTTCAGCCCGGAATACGACCGCGTGACGATCGAGATCGCGCGTCTCGACAAGGGATGCGAACTGACGCTCACGAGCGAGATGGCGCCGGATGTCTTTGCCGAGTGGGGCGAGCAGACCCGCAAGGGCTGGACCATGATGCTCGACGCCCTCGCGGCGCAACTGGAGGCCTGAGCCATGTTCAGGGTCGATCCGGCACAGGACGGGCAGGGCATCGTTTCCGAGCCCGCGACGGTGCGGATACAAAAGCTGCTGCCTGGGCCGGTCGAGCGCATATGGGACTATCTCACCGATCCCGCCAAGCGGCGGCTCTGGCTGGCTGCCGGTATCATGGAGCCCCACCCCGGCGGGCAGGTCGAGCACCTGTTCCGTCATCGGGAACTGTCAGACGAGGCAACCCCGGAAAGATACCGCGACTTTGAGGACAGCCCCGCCATGCACGGCGAGGTCACGCAATGGGATCCGCCGCGCACCCTCGCCTACACATGGCCCGGCGACAACGGCGCGAGCGAGGTTACCTTCGAGCTCTTTCCCGAAGGGCGTGATGTGCTGCTTGTCGTGACTCACCGCAGGTTGGGCGACCCGGAGACGATGGTCAGCGTCGCCAGCGGCTGGGATGCGCATCTCGGCATCCTTGCCGACCGGCTCGCGGGTGAAACGCCGCGCGGCTTCTGGAGCGCACATACGCGGCTCGAAGCAATCTATCGGGACAGATTCAACAAAATCGACGGAGAGAACAGCAGATGACCGACTTTGCAGGCGGCCGCAACATCGCCATGAAGGTGCCGCCCCACCAGTATGAAGAAACGGTGCGCTTCTATCGCGATGTCATCGGCCTCGCCCGGATCACGGGCCACGAGCCTGCTATCGGCTTTCATTTCGGGGCAAACCAGCTCTGGATCGACAAGGTGCCCGGCATGAGCCAGGCCGAAATCTGGCTGGAAATCGTTACCGAAGACAAGGACAGCGCAGCGGCCCACCTCGAAAAGGCGGGTGCTGTGCGGTGTGACGAGATCGAGCCGCTGGGACCCGAATTCAGGGGGTTCTGGATTTCGAGCCCGGCTTCAATCGTCCATCTGGTGGATGAGAAGGCGGGGGCCTGGTGAATACGAAAGGGCAAACCCGATGATACGATGCAGTCTGTCCTCGGTGATGGTGCTAGACCAGCAGAAGGCCGAGGATTTCTATGTCGGACGGCTGGGCTTTGTGAAGAAGCACGACGTTCCGGCCGGAGCGGCGCGCTGGCTCACCGTTCAGGCCGCCGACGATTCCGGTGTGGAGCTGCTGCTGGAGCCGGCGGGCATGGACTTCGCCCGGGACTATCAGACGGCGCTCTACGAGCGCGGCATCCCGTTCACCCAGCTCGGCTGCGATGACGTGAAGGCGGAGTACGAGCGGTTGACAGGGCTCGGCGTCGTTTTCCGCGGCGAACCGCGTGCGCCCGGATCGGACATGCCCATGATGGCGACATTCGAAGATGGCTGCGGAAACCTGATCCTGTTGGTCGAGGGCTGAGCGCCTACGCGCCCGCCGCACGCCGGAAATGGATGACGGTGGAGTCCTGCAGGGCGCCGCGGGGCGTTTCTTGAAATCCGAGGTGCGTCGCGAGTTGCACGGAAGGCTTGTTGCCTTCGCTGATGATGCAGCTCAGTGGAACGCCCGTATGGTGTTGGTCGGCCCAGTCGAGAATCGCTGTCATGGCTTCCCGCGCCAGTCCCTTTCCCTGGACGGAGGGATGCAGTGCCCAGCCAGCCTCAAGTGTGCCGTCCAGCGGCGGCTCGATGGCGCGCTTGATGTCCATCAGCCCCGCCTCGCCGATTAGCTTGCCGGATTCTCGATCCGTCAATGTCCAGAAGCCGGCTCCCAGCACGGCCCACAGGCCGCGCGAACGCAGGATGCGACCCCAGCATTCCGACCTGGTGAGCGGACGCCCGCTGATGAACCGCACGACGTCATCCTGGGTCCAGAGGTCGAGATAGGCGTCGAGGTCCTCGGGACGGTGCTCCCGCAGGATGAGACGCTCGGTTTGGAGAACGGGAACGGCGCTCATTGTCCGCCGAGCTTTTCGGCAATCAGTGCGGCAAGCCTTGTGGCCACCTCGTTCTTGCTCATTTCCGGCCATTCCTCGGCGCCGTCGGCGGAGACGATGCGGACGAGATTACGGTCGCCGCCCATCACGCCCGACGCGTTAACGCCGCTGTCATGGGAAACGTCGTTGGCGACGATCAGGTCGGCGCCCTTCTTCTTCAACTTCGCGCGGGCGTTCTCCAGAACGTTCTGCGTCTCGGCCGCAAAGCCCACCACCAGCTTCGGCCGGTTGGCGTGGTGTCCGATGGTGGCCAGGATGTCGGGGTTCTCGACCATCTGCAGCGCCGGTGGGCCCTTGCCGACCTCTTTCTTGATCTTCTCACCGGCCTCGCCCTCGGTACGCCAGTCGGCGACCGCTGCAACGAAAACGCCTGCGTCGGCGGGCAGCGCCGCTTCCACGGCAGCCTTCATCTGTCGAGCGGATTCGACGTGTACGACGTTGACGCCGGCCGGGTCGGCGATCGTCACCGGACCCGATACGAGATGCACCTCCGCGCCGAGCCGCGCTAGCGCGCCGGCGATCGCATGGCCCTGCTTGCCCGAAGAACGGTTGGCGATGTAGCGCACCGGGTCGATCGGCTCGTGCGTCGGTCCCGATGTCACCACGATCTTGCGGCCGGCAAGCGGTTTTGGCGCTTCGTCCAGCAGAGCCTCGATCGCGGCCACGATCTCCAGCGGTTCGGCCATACGGCCGTCACCGGCCTCGCCGCTCTCGGCCATCTCGCCGCGCCCCGGTCCGACGAAGGCGACGCCGTCCTGCTCCAATGTCGCGCGATTGCGGCGCGTGGCCGGATGGCTCCACATGCGCGGGTTCATGGCCGGCGCGATCAGCACCTTCTTGTCGGTGGCCATCAGCGTGGTTGATGCGAGGTCGTTGGCGAGCCCGTTCGCCATCTTCGCCATCAGGTCGGCGGTGGCAGGCGCCACGACCACAAGGTCGGCCTCCCGCGACAGGCGGATATGGCCGACATCGTGCTCGTCCTGCCGGTCGAAAAGGTCGCTGAACACATCATCGGCCGAGAGCGCGCCGACAGCCAGCGGCGTCACGAATTCCTGTGCCGCAGCCGTCATCACGCAGCGCACCGACGCGCCGCGCTCGCGCAGGCGCCGTATCAGGTCGAGGCATTTGTAGGCCGCGATGCCGCCGCCGATGATGAGCAGGATGCGTTTGCCGGAAAGGATCATGCGTCGCCCGCGATCACGTCACGCCGGCTTCAGTGCCGGCTCGACGTCGGTATGGACGAAATCGTCGCCTTTGAACAGCAGTGGAAGGCCGCGCGTCTTGGCCAGGGCGTAAGCGAAACAGTCGCCGTAGTTGAGCTTCGCCGCATGACCTGAACCTCGGCCAAATCGTGCGCGCGCATCTACAGCAGCATCCAATTCATCCGCACCGAATGGCACTATCTCGATCAGGGTGTCGGCGATCAGGTTTTTGAGGAACTCGATACCCTTGGTGGGAGCGACGCCTGCCACCACGAAAACACATTCCAGATAGGTTGGCGCCGCCATGATCTTTCCTGGCGTTTCGGCAAGCAACTTGCTGAACGCAAAAGCTTCCGGCTCACGCCGGGCGATCGCAATTACGGCGGACGTGTCGACAACCATTACAGCCCCTCGAACTCACCGGATATGATGTCGCTGAGTTCCTTCTGGCTAAGGTACATATATCGCCCGTCAGCGGGCTCGTCGGATTCAAGATCCTTCGCGCGGCGCATGATTTCCTCAGCATCGATAAGGGAAGAGGGGTGTCTTGTATCCTTGATCTGTTCAGCAAGCAGGATGCGTAGAGTCTCCTCCAGCGAATGCCCGCTCTTGGCGGCCTTTATGCGCCAAGCTTTTTTTACATCCTCGGGCACGTTTCTGATTGTGAAGGTAGCCATCAATGACACCTGTGCTTTCAATGCTAGCAATGTAGCCATTGCTAGCATTGGAGTCAAACTACCCGAGCTGCACCGCGATCCAAATCAGCGTCGCCGCGATGACCCATAGCGCTATGCGCCCGGAGCGCGTGCGCCGCGCCTCGGCGCGTCCGATCTTGTCGGCCGTTTCGTCGTCGAAACGAAGCCCGTTTTCGGCCATCGCGTCGATCTCGCGCGACAACCGCTCGGTGCGCGCAGCAAGGTCGGGTGCCTGGCGGGCCAGCGAAACCAGCGCGCCGACGCCGTCGCGGGCGTCCTCAAGCATGCCGCGCGGCCCGAGATTGGCCCGGATCCAGTCGCCCACCACCGGCTCCGACGTCTTCCACATGTTGAAGGCCGGATCGAGCGTGCGCGCCACGCCCTCCACCACCACCATGGTCTTCTGCAGCAGCACCAGCTCGGTCCGGGTCTGCATGTCGAATAGCTCTGTCACCTCGAACAGCAGAGTCAGCAGCCGCGCCATGGAGATGGTTTCGGCCGGCTGCCCGTGGATCGGCTCGCCGATGGCGCGGATCGCCTGCGCGAAGGCATGCACGTCGTGGGTGCGCGGCACGTAGCCGGCCTCAAAATGCACCTCCGCGACGCGCAGATAATCGCGCGTGATGAAGCCGTAGAGGATTTCGGCAAGGAAGCGGCGCTCCTTCTTTCCGAGCCGCCCGGCAATGCCGAGGTCGACGGCGACGATGGTCCCGTCCGCTTCCACGAACAGGTTGCCGGGGTGCATGTCGGCATGGAAGAACCCGTCGCGAAGCGTGTGGCGCAGGAACGACTGGATCAGCGATGCCGCCAGCGCCTTGAGGTCGTGCCCCGCGGCGCGCAGGCCCTCGATGTCGTTCATCTTGACGCCGTCGATCCACTCCATGGTGACGACGTCGCGCCCGGTGCGCTCCCAGTCCACCCAAGGCACGCGGAAGCCCGGATCGTCGCGCGTGTTCTCGCCCAGTTCGGACAGGGCCGCCGCTTCGAGCCGCAGATCCATTTCGATCTTGGTCGTCTGCGCAAGCGTCTGCGTCACCTCGACGGGCTTCAGCCTGCGCGAGGAAGGCATGAAGCGCTCCTGCATCCGCGCAGCGATGAAATAGCTCTCCAGGTCGTTGAAGAAGCGCCGGCGCACCCCCGGCCGGATCACCTTCACCGCGACTTTCGTCTCGCTGCCATCCCGCAGAACGGCTGCCGGATGCACCTGCGCGATCGATGCGGCGGCGATTGGCGCGTCGAAGTGACGGTAGAGTTCAGTGATCGGCCGGCCCAGCGATTCCTCGATCTCGGCGACAGCTTCCGCGGTCGGGAAGGTCTTCATCCGGTCCTGAAGGTTGGCAAGGTCCGTCGCCACATCGGCACCGACGACGTCCGGGCGCGTCGCCAGGAACTGGCCGAGCTTCACGTAGGAGGGGCCCAGCCGATCGACGGCAAGCGACATCCTCTGGCTGCGCTCGCGGTTCTTCACCTTGCGCCGCGCAAGCAGTTTCGCCGTGCGCCATGCCATTCGGGGCGCGCCGGTAAGCTGATCGCCCGGCAGGGCTGCGAACACGCCTTCTCGCGCGAGAATCCAGCCGGCGCGAACGAGCCGGAAATAGGCGCCCAAAGTACTCATACGGCCGCCTGCTTCAAAGCTTCCAGCCCGAATGCAGCGCCGCGATGCCGCCCGAATAATCGCGCCAGCTCACGCGGTCGAAGCCTGCTTTCCGGATCATCGCCGCGAAATTCTCCTGGTTGGGGAACTTGGCGATCGATTCGACCAGATAGCGATAGGGTTCGCCCTCGCCGGCCACCATTTCGCCGATGCGCGGAATGGCGTTGAAGGACCATGCCTCATACGCCTTGTCCAGAAGCGGCATCTGCACCTCGGAGAATTCGAGACAGAGAAGACGCCCCCCCGGCTTCAGAACGCGAAACGCTTCGGCAAGCGCAACATCGATGCGCGGCACGTTGCGGATGCCAAACGCGATCGTATAGGCGTCGAAAGTCCGGTCTTCGAAGGGCAGTTCCTCGGCGTTCGCCTCGACGAAATCGATATGCTGAGCGATGCCGCGCTGCTCTGCCCGGTCGCGGCCAACTGCCAGCATCGACCCGTTGATGTCCAGCACCGTGGCGTGAGCATTACGCTGTGAAGCCTCGATGATGCGGAAAGCGATGTCGCCGGTGCCGCCTGCAACGTCCAGCACACGCCAGCCGGGCCGCCTTGGTGGGTTCAGCCAGGCCACCATCGCATCCTTCCAGAGACGGTGCAGACCGCCCGACATCAGGTCGTTCATCAGGTCGTAGCGGTTGGCAACCTTGTGGAACACGTCGTTGACGAGCTCCTGCTTCTCGCCAGCGCCGACCTCGCGAAAGCCGTAGGCCGTCTCCATGCCGCCCGTGGCGGTCGTGCGCTGTTCCGACATATGCTCACCTGTTCGAATTTTGGCCGGACCATAGCCGATCGCGGAACGGGGCGCTATTGTCGAAGCCGCGATGAACGGCCGCGCCTCGCAGCGGCGAGACGAGGAGAAAGCGATGGCGCTGAAGGCCGAACTGCACTGCCATGTGGAAGGCGCCGCCGCGCCCGACCTGGTGATCGAACAGGCACGCAAATACGACAAGCCGGTCGAGCCTTTCATCCGTGACGGATCGTTCGTCTGGCACGACTTCACGTCCTTTCTCGCCGCCTACGATTTCGCTGCCGACCTGTTCCGCACGGAGGAGGACTACGCCAAGCTCACCGAGCACTACCTGACCGGTCTCGCCCGCGACGGCGCGATCTATTCCGAAGTCTTCACCTCGCCCGACCACGCCACCAAGGCCGGTCTTTCGCCGAAGGCGTATACCGATGCGCTCGGCGAAGGTATGATGCGCGCCAAGGCCAAGACTGGCATCGAAGGCCGCATGATCGTCACCGGCGTGCGGCATTTCGGGGTCGAATCGGTCGAGGCTGCGGCACGCTTTGCGGCCAAATGCGGCCATCCGCTGGTCACCGGCTACGGCATGGCGGGCGAGGAGCGTTTCGGGGAGGTCGAGGATTACGTCCGCGCCTTCGAGATCGCGCGCGAGGCAGGCCTCGGCATCACCGTCCATGCCGGCGAGCTGGCGGGCTGGGAAAGCGTGCAGGCCGCGCTCGACCATCTGCGGCCGTCACGTATCGGCCACGGTGTTCGAGCGATTGAAAATCCAGATCTCGTCAGGCGCATCGCTGCCGAAGGCATCGTGCTCGAGGTCTGTCCGGTCTCGAACATCGAACTGAAGGTCTTCCCGTCCTTTGCCGAACACCCTTTCCCCGCGCTGCGCAAGGCAGGCTGCAAGGTCACGCTGAACTCCGACGATCCGCCCTATTTCTGGACGTCGCTGAAGCGCGAATACGAGGTGGCGGCCGAGCATTTCGGCCTGTCCGAAAAGGATCTGAACCAGATCACGCGCGCCGCGATCGAGGCCGCTTTCGTCGACCGCAAGACGCGGGCCGCGTTGCTGGCAAGGCTCGATGCGCCCGCATCGCGTCACTGACAAATTTGTGGTTGTCGAAACGCGCACGGTATCTCCTTTGCCGCGCAGTCGTTAATATCGCCGGCAATCAACGGATTTCGGAGAGCAAGGCACATGAATGGCGTAACCGTGGTCGATCACCCGCTTGTCCAGCACAAGCTCACCATCATGCGCGACAAGGAAACCTCGACGGCCAGCTTTCGCCGCCTGCTGCGCGAGATTTCGCTGCTCTTGTGCTACGAGGTCACGCGCGAGCTGGACCTGACCACACGCACCATCGAAACGCCGCTGATGCCGATGGAAGCGCCGACGCTCGAGGGCAAGAAGCTTGTGTTCGCTTCGGTGTTGCGTGCCGGCAACGGCCTGCTCGACGGCATGCTCGACCTGGTGCCGGCCGCCCGCGTCGCCCATATCGGCCTCTACCGCGATCACGACACGCTGGAAGCCGTGGAATATTTCTTCAAGGCGCCGGGCGACCTTGAGGATCGCCTTGTCATCGTGGTGGACCCGATGCTCGCGACGGCGAATTCGGCCATCGCGGCCGTCGACAAGCTCAAACAGCGCGGCGCGACCAATCTGCGCTTCCTCTGCCTGTTGGCCGCGCCCGAGGGCATCGAGCGCTTCACCTCGGCCCACCCCGACGTGCCCGTCTTCACAGCCTCGATCGACGAGAAGCTCAACGAAAAGGGCTACATCGTGCCGGGCCTCGGCGATGCCGGAGACAGGATGTACGGCACGAAGTAGGGCGCGACGGTGCTCTAAGCGACCACCCGGCTCACTGACTTTGCTTCGCCGTGCGCGGCCGGATCGTAGATGACCATGCGGTTGCGGCCCTGTTGCTTGGCCGCATAGAGTGCGTGGTCGGCCTTGCTTGCGGCACTTTCGAGCGTGTCCGAGGCGCTGACGAGATGCGCGCCGATGGATGTCGTGACGCGCAGCTTCGAGCCGCCGGCGATATCGATTGGGCGCGCGCGGATCGTATTGAGTATCTTGTCGCCGATGGCTGCCAGCGAGCGCATGTCGCAGGCCTTCAGGATCACCACGAACTCGTCGCCGCCCCAGCGGGCACACAGATCCTGTTCGCGGGTCACTTCAAGCAGCCGCTGCGCCACCTCGGCGATGACGACATCGCCGACCACATGGCCATGGCCATCATTGACGGATTTGAAGTGGTCGATATCGAGGATCAGCAGGCCTGGGCGCGGCGCATCGATGGTCATGCGCCTTTCTTCCTGCGCGAAAGCTTCCACGAAGCCGCGCCGGTTCAGTACGCCGCTGAGCTGATCGACATAGGCGATCCGCTCGAGCTGCTCCGTGCGCTGGCGAACGGCGGCTTCCAGCATGGCCCGGTCGGTTCCGACTGTCCGCGCCATCACGTTCAGGGTCCGTGCCAGCCGTGCGATCTCGTCCGAGCCCTTTTCGTCGGCGGCCTGTGAAAAGTCGCCAGCCTCGATGCGTCGCACGACGGTTTCGGTGCGCGCCAGCCGGTCAAGCACGCTGCGCTTGAAGAGGTAGGTGACCAGCCCGGCTGCAACGAGCATCACCAGCCCGATCAGGCAGGCTATGGGGCCGAAAAGGCGCCGATCTATGATCGTGCCGACGTCCATCAGCGTGACGTTGTACCAGCCGAGCTCACGGAGGTGGCCGACACCGACGAGCATGTCCGTGCCGTTCACCTTCAGGAAGCGTGCCTGCGCCTTGCCGCCACCTTGCTCAGCCACCGCGTCCATCATGGCCGCGAACGTTGCGCGGTCGCCTTCCGTATCGAGGAAACGGAAGAACGTCTTCTTGTCGCTGTCGTCCTTGGTCAGGCTGCGGAAGTCGATCAGGCTGGCGTCCCGGCTGGCCTGCACCGCGCCCGAACGGTCTACGAACATGCTCTCGACGCCGGGCTGGTCGCTCTCGACGACCTCGCGCAGGAAGGTGGTCAGGTCGATGCCTGTGCCAACGACGCCGAGCACGTCGCCATTTTCCTCGATGACGCAATTCATCCACACCTTGGTGACTGCCAGCACGACGTCGTGGTTGACGTTGAGATGGCAGCCGGGGCCGGCGGCGAGCGTCTTGTAGTACCAGTCGTCGCTTGGATTGTCCGGTGACACCGCGTAGCGCAGCTGGTCGCCGGTGTAGGTGCCGTCCTGGTCGTTGAAATAGTAGTTGCCGGAAGAGCCGACGATGAAGAAGTAGCTGCGGTCGATAAACGTTCGCCGGAAATGCTCCAGCTCGGCGATCCCGCGCGCCTTGCTGTCGTCACCGAACTCGTTGCGAGCCCAGTCGATGATCGTCGGCGAGCGCATCAGCGTCTCGGCCAGCGCTACCTCGCGCCGCAGCGCCTCGAGGCCGCGATAGCGGTCGTAGAGGATCTGCCGCTCGGCAAAAAGCGTGCCCAGTGTGACGACCGTCCGATCGACGATCCATGTGAAGGCAAGAGCGGCCGGAATCGCGACCGTGACAAACGCCGCCAGCGTCAGGACAAGCACGCGCAGGCGCAGACTAGCCGCGAATTTTTGCTTCAGCGACGTCAGAATACTAACTGCCATGAATACCCCGGTCCCGCAGTTTGGGCCAACAGCCCAAGCCTTTCCCCTGCCTGAAGGACGGTATGTATCCGAACTTTAGTTAAAAGACAGCCATCGCGGTGCAGCCGCCGACAGGCTTTGCGAAAGCAGCCTATTGACGGAACGTCGGCGTGGGCGCAGAGCGTCGAAATGCGCTGGCTTTCTGCTGGCCTTGTTTCCTTTCCGTTTGCCCGGAGGCGTCGTGACCTACTCAGGACTGTTTCAACTCGGCGCGTCGACCGTGATCTTCGTGCTGGCAGCCAGCGCCGCCAAAGGCTGGACGATAACCCCCACCCATTGGCGGCTTGCTCTCGTCCTAGCTCTTTATACGGCGGGCAACCTGATCATGCTGCGCCTGATCCGCGAGTTCGGCATGGGTGTGGCTCTCAGCCTCTCCGCCGTCATCCAGCTTGTCGCGGTCAACCTCGTCGCCTTCCTATGGTTCGGGGAGAAGGTGAACGCGCTTCAGGGCCTGGGCATTCTGGCGGCCATCGCGGCAATAGGCCTGATTACCGTCGGACCCTACCTCTCCGCGCGCTGATTGCTGCCCGCGCGCCGGCTAGTCGCCGCGATAGATCAGCCAGTTTTTGGCGAAGTTGTTGGCAGATAGCGCCGAGAAACGCGTGACGCGGTTACGCCCTGCGGACTTGGAAGCATAGAGTGCGCGGTCGGCCTTCACATAAAGGTCGTCCGGCCCTTGGGCCTGCGTGGCCATGCAGATGCCCAGCGAAATCGTGATCGGGCCGTAATTGGTGCCCTTCGCAACGTTCACGAACGGCGCTTCCATCACGGCCTGCCGGATTTCTTCGGCCACCCGCGCGGTGGCTTCCTCTCCTGAGCCTTCGAGGATAACGGCAAATTCCTCTCCGCCCGTCCTGGCAACGAATGTACGCTCCTTGACCGTGGAGCGCATGATGCTGGCGACGATCTGGATGATGCGGTCGCCGACCGGATGCCCGAAGCGGTCGTTGACCGACTTGAAGCTGTCGATGTCCGCAAGGATCAGCGCGCCGAAGGCGATGCCGCGATTGCTGTCGTAGATGCCGGCGATTGCCTGGTCGAAGGCTCGCCGGTTCTGCAACTGGGTCAGCGCATCCGTTTCCGCGAGGCGCCTGTATTCCTCGAGCTTGGATTTGACCTCCCGCAGCTCCTCCGACTTGTTGGTGATGGACGAGACGATATGGCTGCGGTTCTCGATAGACGCACGCGTGGCCGTCGCGGTGACGCCGACGATTTTCTCCAGAAATTCGCGTGTAATGGACTGTCTGTTTCCGAGACCGTTCGACGTTTCGCCCAGGATCTTGCTGTAGGTCTCCATCGAAGACCGCTCCTTTTTGAGGAGCGTGATGATCTCGTCCAGCTTGGTTGTGATCGAATCGCGTGCTTCGTCGGCGTCGCCTTCATTCGGGCGTAACATGAACCGGCGCGCGATCTCGTCGAGCTGCTTCTGTGTCGGGCGTGCGCCGAGCGCCGAAAGCGCATCGGACAGCTCTTTGTTGCCGGCGGTTACGGCTTCGTAGAACAGTTCGTAATTGCGCGGCAGCGGCACGACCCCGAGCTGGCGCATCGTCAAAACGACGGTTGCCGCGGCATCGGGGCGATTGCCTGCCCCCTCGGCGCGGCGTGGCTCCGGCTCGTCCGGCGCCTGTGTCGTTGGCCTACCTGTCCCCAAACCCGTCCCTCGCCATGCACGCGTAAATGGCCGCGCAGGCCATCCTGCGGACCGTTGCGCTATCCGCACCCACATTTGAATCAAGCTAACCCTACGTCATTAAGCGCAGGTTAAGTTCAGTAGTCCCCAGCGCCCGACCTTCGCTTCCATTAGCATGCCGTGACGTAATCACAATACACCAACAACATTCCGTGAAGCGGAACACATGCTCCCGCCGCGCTTTAAGTATGGAGCCAGTTGCCACGTCCGTGAAATCGAGAGGGACCACATATGCACCGCTATCTGTTTCACACGCTGGTTGCATCGCTGACCGTTGCAGGCGTGTCATCTCAAGCCTATGCGGTCGAGGAAACCTTCGAGACCGAAACCGGCGCGATCCAGGTCTCGACAATTGCTTCGGGCCTCAGCCACCCATGGGCAATTGCCTTCCTGCCGGGGGATGGTGGCATGCTCGTCACCGAGCGCCCCGGGAATCTTCGCCGTATAGGCAGCGACGGATCTGTTTCGGAACCCGTCGAAGGGGTGCCGGAGGTCGATGCGCGGGGACAGGGCGGCCTTCTGGATGTTGCGCTCGACCCGCAGTTTCAGGAAAACCGGCTTGTCTATCTCAGCTTCGCCGAGGCGGGCGAGGGCGGGAACGGCACGGCGGTTGCGCGCGGTCGTCTGAATGAAGACTTGTCGGCGCTCGAAGGTGTCGAGATCATCTTCAGCCAGCAGCCCAAGGTGCAGAGCCGGGCGCATTTCGGATCGCGGCTGGTTTTCGACGGCGAGGGCCATCTCTACGTCACGCTCGGCGAGCGTTCGCAGGCGCAGTTCCGCGGACAGGCGCAGGATCTGGACTCCCACCTCGGCAAGATCGTGCGCATCAATCCTGACGGCAGCGTGCCCGACGACAATCCCTTTGTGGGGCAGGACGACGCGTTGCCCGAAATCTGGGCCTACGGCGTACGCAACGTGCAGGCTGCAGCCCTCCATCCCGAAACCGGGGTCTTGTGGGAGATCGAGCATGGTCCGCGCGGTGGCGATGAACTCAACATTATCGAGCCGGGAGCGAATTACGGCTGGCCGCTGGTGACGCTCGGCGTCGAGTACAGTGGCGGTACCATCGGCGAGGGACTGGAAACCGCGGAGGGCATGGTCGACGCCATCTACACATGGACCCCGGTCATCGCGCCTTCGGGCATGATGTTCTACGGCGGTGATGCGTTTGGGGAATGGCAGGGCGACCTTTTCGTCGGCGGCCTTGCTTCGACGGCGCTCGTACGGCTGGAACTCGATGGCGCTAGCGTCACCCACGAGGAGCGATTGCTCGAGCCGCTCGGTCTGCGCATCCGCGACGTTGCCGAAGGGCCGGACGGCGCGATCTACGTGGCGACAGACGAGCAGAACGGCGGCATCTTGCGCATCGCGCCTGCCGACTGAGCAGGCCTTCATCGAGAGGGTTCTGCAGCCGGGACGAAATTCCGGGTCACACTTCTGGCGGCTATCTCGTCATGTCAGTGAAAGGAAACTGATATGACACGAACCCTGCTTTTTGTTCTGGCCGCCTATCACGGCATCAACGGGGCTGTGATGCTCGCAGCGCCCGAAACCTGGTATTCCGTCGTTCCCGATGTCGAGCATACGGGGCCGATTAACGTCCATTTCATTCGCGACATAGGTCTCGGCTTCCTTGCAGCGGCGATGGCTCTGGTGCTGGTCGCACGCGGCCACCGGAGCGCGCTGCTTTCGGCATTGGTCTTTCTTGGAGGCCACGCGGCGCTGCATGTTGTCGAAATGATCGCCCACGGCACGACGGCGACCGCTGCCGTGAGAGACCTGACGACCATAGTGTTGCCAGCCCTGCTGCCGTTGGTCGCCTTGAAGTCGGCACCCACGATCCCGAACGGGGAGCGTGCATGATGCTCACCACAATCCTGAAGGCCGCATTCGATCGATTCGGCCGGCGTTACAACTACGACGCCAGTTACCTCGCAGGCGTGGCCGAACTGGACCCCGCCGGCGGGGTCAAGCTGGGGCTGGTCTCGCTCTTTACCAGCCACACCTTCGGGGCACCGCGAGATGCCTACTACGCGGCCAAGATTACGGCGGTGCGTCACGCCGATTGCGGTTCGTGCCTGCGGCTCGCCGTTGCGATGGCGCTGGAGGCGGGCGTCGAACGAGGCAATGTCGTCGCGCTGCTGGCCGGGCCCGCCGACGCCGTTCCCGAGCCGATGCGGTTCGCAAGCCGATACGCCGAGGCGATTATAGGCAACCATCCCGAACACATGGAACTGGTCGAGGAGTGCCGCGCGCGCTGGGGTGAGGAAGGACTTGCCGGGCTTGCCGCCGCCACGGTATCCGGCATGTTCTACCCGCTGTTGAAGCGCGGGCTGGGCCACGGGAATGCCTGCGAGCCGGTCCTTGCCGCGCTCAAGGCTCAAAGCGAAGGGGTGGCGGCAGATGGCTGAAGGTGAGGAACGTCGTCTCGAGGCCTATCTCGCCCATCGGCAGCGACTGCTGCGCCTTGCCTACAGGCATCTCGGGTCGGTAGGCGAGGCCGAAGACGTTGTGCAGGATGGATGGATCCGTTTCCAGGCCTCGCCCGAGCCCCTCGATGCCGGGCGGTTTCTGTCGCGGATCGTGACCAATCTGTGCCTCGATCGGTTGAAGTCCGCGCGCGCGAGGCGCGAAACCTATGTCGGCCCCTGGTTGCCGGAGCCGCTCATCGAGAAAGCCGGAATCGTTGACCCTGAAGTCGGCGAGACGGCGCTGGACATTTCATTCGGCGTCATGCGCGCGCTCGAGCGCCTGTCGCCTTTGGAGCGGGCGGTACTGTTCCTGCACGACCTGTTCGACATGCCGTTCCACGAGATTGCCGACACGCTCCAGCGCTCCCCCGCGGCGTGTCGCAAGATGGCGACAAGGGCAAGGTCGGCGCTGGCCGCGTCCGGGCAGAGGTTCCGGCCCAGCGCAGGCGATGTCGACCGGTTCCAGCAGAGCTTCATGCAGACATTGGCCAGTGGCGACCTGGAGCCCTTCAAGCGCCTGCTCGCGGATGAGGTCGAGTTCGTATCCGACGGGGGCGGCAAGGTCACCGCTGCGCTGCAGGTCGTCAGAGGTGCCGATAAGGTCGCCCGTCTTCTTTATGGTCTGGCACAGAAGCAGCTCGAACATCGTGTGGCCAGTTCCGAACTGGCGCGCATCAACGACCTGCCGGGTCTGGTGATCGCGCTGGACGGACAGCTCGACCAGACGATGAGCCTGGAGCTCGACGAAAACGGCCTGATCGCGGGGATATACGTGGTGCGCAATCCCGACAAACTTGCCCATATTCGGTTTCAGCCCGAGGCGGATTTGGGCTCGGTTGCTTCCCCCGTATCTGCCGGTAGCGATTCGACTGGCTGAACGCCGGTATCGCCCGCCGGCGCTTCGCCCCACACGACCTGCTTGTAGTCGAACCCATAGACCAGTGTCGGCTTGACGATCTGGAAATAGGGGGAGAGGTCGAAGTCGCGCGGCGTATAAAGCGAGTGGTGGCGGATATGCATGATTTCCGCCCGCGAGAAACTGGACTGGGCCGACGCCCGGCCCGGCGCCCGCGTAATTTCGGGAAGGATCGGATAGCCGATTTCGCCATAGGCCTCCGCGATCATCGACGAGCAGATCGCCCGCGTCGGGTCGCCCGAGCCAAAGGCCAGCATGCGTCTGCGCCAGCGCACCGGTACCGGCGGCGTCGGCAGGAAGTAGCGCAGCATGTCGAGGATGTTCTTGGTGTCGTATTTCAGGCCCAGCCGCGAGGTCATGAACTCGACGACATGTTTGCGGTCTTCCGGCGTCAGCCCCAGCGCCCGGCAGATGCGGGTGTTGTAGGTCTGGTATTTCGACAGCGGCACGGCAACGCAGCCTTCGCCCAGATTGACCTCGATGAGGCGCGGCCGCTCCGAGCCGTCCTCCGGTTCAACCAGCGCATCGCCGACATAGAGTGCCGCGTGCGACCAGGTCGACTGCGTCAGATATTTGATCGCGGCCGATATCTTCTGGTTGCCCTCGATCAGCAGGATGTCGCCGGGCTGCAATGTACGCCGCAGCGTTTCGGGGTCCGAAGGCGTGTAGGGTTCGTAGCCGGAGGATTCCGTCTGCAACCGGCGCGCCAGAAAGCGGCCGAGGCGGTCGAGGAGCGTGTCGGTTTGCTGGGTCATCCTGTGCCGGGTAGCGATCGTCGAAAGCGCGCGGCACGCTATCAAGTCGGGCTTCGAAGCGCAAAGGCCGAAGACGCAGTTGGCGCATTGCCGCCGAGCGACCTTGATAAGCTGCGCTGTCTCGTCTATATCAACGTCAAATTCTTGGTCGGTATGGCGAAGAGTGGGTCCACCCGGTCCCGCTCTTTTTTGTTAACCGGCGTCTGGAGACGAAATGGCAGAATCTGCTTCCGGCGATGATCGCATCATTCGCGAGACTGGCGTCGACGCGCGAGTCGCGTCGATCATCATGCCTGTGCTCGGCACGATCGGTTTTCGGCTGGTGCGCGTGCGCCTCTCCGGCCAGAACGGCCTGACGCTGCAGATCATGGCCGAGCGAAAGGACGGCACGATGGATGTCGAAGGTTGCGAGGAAGTCAGCCGCGCCATTTCGCCGGTGCTCGATGTGGAAGATCCCATCGACAAGGCGTATCATCTTGAAGTGTCCTCGCCGGGCATCGACAGGCCGCTGGTGCGCAAGTCCGATTTCGAGGCGGCTCTTGGCCATCTGATCAAGATGGAAACGGCGGTCATGGTTGCAGAGCGCAAGCGCTTTCGCGGCAAGATCGCGTCGACGGACGGCGAGGCTGTCACGATCGAGCGCGATCAGGCGAGCTACGGCGACGAGCCGGTGGTGACCGTGCCCTGGGACGCGATTGCCGAGGCAAGGTTGATCCTGACCGACGACCTCATCGACGAGGCGTTGAAGAAGGACAAGCAGGCCCGCCAGCAGGCCAAGAAGAAAAGCGGCGCGGAAGAAGACGACGCTGCCGAACACGAGCCCGATAACGACAACTGAGACGAGCACCCGGCAGGCGCCGGTGGAAATGCCCGAGGAGACTAACATGGCAGTCAGTGCAAACAGGCTGGAACTTCTGCAGATCGCCGATGCGGTCGCGCGCGAAAAGTCGATCGACAAGCAGATCGTGATCGCGGCGATGGCCGATGCGATCCAGAAGGCGGCGCGCTCGCGCTACGGTCAGGAAACCAACATCCGCGCCGACATCAACCCCAACACCGGTGAGATGAAGCTGCAGCGGCTTCTCGAGGTGGTCGAGGAAGTCGAGGAATCGGCGCGCGAGCTTTCGCTGGCCGACGCCCGCACCCGCAACCCCGATGCCCAGGTCGGTGATTTCATCGCCGAACAGCTCCCGCCGATGGATTTCGGCCGCATTGCAGCCCAGTCGGCCAAGCAGGTCATCGTGCAGAAGGTGCGCGAGGCCGAGCGCGACCGCCAGTACGATGAATACAAGGATCGTATCGGCGAGATCGTCAACGGCTCCGTCAAGCGCGTCGAATACGGCAACGTCGTGGTCGACCTTGGCCGCGGCGAGGCAATCATCCGTCGCGACGAACTGATCCCCCGCGAGAACTTCAAGTATGGCGACCGCGTTCGCGCCTATGTCTATGACGTGCGCCGCGAGCAGCGCGGGCCGCAGATTTTCCTTTCGCGCACTCACCCGCAGTTCATGGCGAAGCTGTTCACCATGGAAGTGCCGGAGATTTACGACGGCATCATCGAGATCAAGTCGGTGGCCCGTGATCCGGGCTCGCGCGCCAAGATCGCCGTCATCTCGCGTGACTCATCGATCGATCCCGTCGGCGCCTGCGTCGGTATGCGCGGTTCGCGCGTGCAGGCCGTCGTCGGCGAGCTGGGCGGCGAGAAGATCGACATCATTCCGTGGTCGCAGGATGCGGCTGCCTTCATCGTCAACGCGCTGCAGCCTGCGGAAGTGGCCAAGGTCGTGCTCGACGAGGAGGCTGAGCGCATCGAGGTCGTGGTGCCGGACGACCAGCTCTCGCTGGCGATCGGCCGTCGCGGCCAGAACGTACGCCTCGCCTCGCAGCTCACCGGCTGGGATATCGACATCCTGACCGAGCAGGAGGAAAGCGAGCGTCGCCAGAAGGAATTCGTCGAACGCTCCTCGCTGTTCATGGATGCACTCAACGTCGACGAGATGGTCGGCCAGGTGCTGGCGTCCGAAGGTTTCACCTCCGTCGAGGAAGTCGCCTATGTCGAGTCGGATGAGATTTCCTCGATCGACGGCTTTGATGAAGGCACGGCTGAAGAGATCCAGATGCGCGCCCGCGAATACCTCGAGAAGATCGAGGCCGAGCACGACGCCAAGCGCCGTGAACTGGGCGTCGAGGACGAGCTGCGCGAGATTCCGGGCGTCACCACCGCCATGATGGTCACCCTTGGCGAGGATGGCGTGAAGACGATCGAGGATTTTGCCGGCTACGCGATCGACGATCTGGTCGGCTGGAAAGAGCGCAAGGATGGCGAGACGAAGTTCTATCCTGGCGTGCTCGCGGACTTCGGCGTCAGCCGTGCCGATGCCGAGCAGATGGTTGTCGCCGCCCGTCTGAAGATGGGCTGGATCAGCGAAGAAGACCTGGTCGAAGAGGCCGAGGAAGCCGCCGAAGAGGAAGAAGCGACCGGAGCATGATGATGCGTCCGGCCGGGAGAGCCCTTGAACGAGATGAACGAACGCACATGTATAGTGACGCGCCGGGCGGGCGAGCCGGATGGCTTGCTGCGCTTCGTCGTGGCTCCGGACATGTCCGTCGTTCCCGATCTCAAGCGGCAGCTCCCGGGTCGCGGATGCTGGGTTAGCGCGGAACGCATTCACGTCGAGGAAGCGGCCCGCAAGAACCTCTTCTCCCGGGCGTTCAAGGCCAAGGTGACGCCGCCCGATGATCTGGGCGGTATGGTTGACATGCTGATGGCGCGTGCGGCGCTTGGCTCTCTCGGACTTGCCCGCAAGGCCGGACAGTTGGTCATGGGTGCGGCCAAGGTCGATAGTGCGATCCGCTCCGGCAAGGCCGCGCTGGTTCTGCATGCCCTGGAGGCCTCTCCAGATGGTGTGCGCAAGCTCGACCAGGCCCGCCGTGCGGTCGTGTGGCAGGAAGGCCCGTCCATCCCCGCCTACAAACTCTTTTCGGAGGCCGAATTGGGTTTGGCATTGGGGGGTACAAATGTGATACATGCAGCCGTGCTCGCTGGTGATACGGGCAAGGCGGTGCTTAAGCGCATGGTGGCGCTTGACCGATACAGGGGCGGTTCCCCCGAAGACCGGATGATGCTTGCGGCAACCGGCGATCATGATGACGCCGCAGAGGATATGGAATGAGTGATACCAAAGACGACAAGACGCTGAGCGTAAACCCGAAGAAGACGCTGACGCTGAAGCGCCCCGGCATGGAGCAGGGCACGGTGCGTCAGAACTTCTCGCACGGGCGGACGAAGGCTGTCGTCGTCGAGACCAAGAAGCGCAAGTTTTCCTTGCCTGGCGAGAAGCAGGAAGCGCCGCAGCCCGCGGTGACGCTGAAGCCGCGCGCGCCGCAGCCCGAGGCGCCGCAGCCGCCGGCGCCGCCGCGTCCGGCCGCTCCGGCAGCCCCTTCGTCGCGTTCGGGCATGGTGCTGAACGAGCTCTCCACCGAGGAGATGGACGCGCGCCGTCGTGCGCTGCAGGATTCCAAGGTGCGCGAGGTTGAGGAACGCAAGCGCGCGGCCGAGGATGCCGCGCGTCGCGCCGAGGAAGAAGAGCGCCGCCGCCACGAGCGCGAGGAATCCGCGCGCCGTCAGGCGGAAGAGGAAGCCCGTCTCCAGGCTGAGGCGGAAGCCCGTCGTCGTTCGGAAGAAGAAGCGCGCCGCCGCGCCCCTGCCGCTGAAACGCGGGCCGTCGAGGACGAGGAAGAGGCCAAGCCGCGTGGTGTCGCCGCCGTCAAGCGCGGCCCGGTCAAGCCGGAGGTTGCCACCCCGAAGCCCGTCAAGGCCAAGGGCGAGGAAGATCGCCGCCGTGGCAAGCTCACCCTGAATGCCGCGCTCGCCGGTGACGAGGCCCGCGGTCGCTCGCTGTCGTCGATGCGCCGACGCCAGGAGAAGTTCAAGCGCGCCATGCATGGCGAGACGCGCGAGAAGATCATGCGCGAAGTGGTGCTGCCCGAGACGATCACGATCCAGGAACTCGCCAACCGTATGGCCGAGCGGGCGGTCGATATCGTCAAGTACTTCATGAAGCAGGGCCAGATGATGAAGCCCGGCGACGTGCTCGACGCCGACACGGCCGAACTGGTCGCTTCGGAATTCGGTCACACGGTGCGCCGCGTTGCCGAGTCCGACGTCGAGGAAGGCCTGTTCAATATCGAGGACAACGCCGAGGACCTGAAGTCGCGTTCGCCGGTCGTCACCATCATGGGTCACGTCGACCACGGCAAGACCTCGCTGCTCGACGCCATCCGCCACGCGAACGTCGTGGCTGGCGAGGCGGGCGGCATCACCCAGCACATCGGCGCTTATCAGGTCGAGCAGGGCGGTCAGAAGATCACCTTCATCGATACGCCCGGTCACGCCGCGTTCACCGCGATGCGCGCCCGCGGCGCCCAGGCCACCGACATTGCGGTGCTGGTGGTTGCCGCCGACGACAGCGTGATGCCGCAGACGATCGAGTCCATCAATCACGCGAAGGCCGCAGGCGTGCCGATCATCGTTGCCATCAACAAGATCGACAAGCCGGAAGCCAATCCGCAGAAGGTTCGCACTGAACTCCTTCAGCACGAAGTATTCGTCGAATCCATGGGTGGCGAGGTGCTCGACGTCGAGGTTTCGGCCACCAAGGGCACCAACCTCGACAAGCTGCTCGACGCGATCCTGCTCCAGGCCGAGATTCTTGACCTCAAGGCCAATCCGGACCGGACGGCCGAGGGCGTCGTCATCGAGGCGAAGCTGGACAAGGGGCGTGGCTCAGTTGCAACCGTGCTCGTGCAGGCCGGAACGCTCAAGCCGGGTGACATTCTCGTCGCCGGCAACGAGTGGGGCCGCGTGCGTGCGCTCGTCAACGACCATGGCGACCAGATCAAGGAAGCCGGTCCGTCGATGCCCGTCGAGGTGCTCGGTCTCCAGGGGCCACCGCAGGCTGGCGACCGTTTCGCTGTCGTCGAGAACGAGGCGCGGGCGCGCGAGATTTCCGAATACCGTCAGCGGCTTGCCCGCGAGAAGGCGGTTGCCCGCCAGGCTGGGCAGCGCGGCTCGCTCGAGCAGATGATGTCGCAGCTCCAGACGACCGGTCTCAAGGAGTTCACGCTGCTCATCAAGGGCGACGTGCAGGGCTCGATCGAGGCGATCGTCGCCGCGCTCGACAAGCTCGGAACCGACGAGGTGCGTGCCCGTGTCGTTCACTCGGGCGCCGGTGCCATCACCGAGAGCGACATCTCGCTGGCCGAGACCAGCGGTGCCGCGATCATCGGCTTCAACGTCCGTGCCAACAAGCAGGCGCGCGACGCGGCCGAGCAGGCCGGCATCGAGATCCGCTACTACAACATCATCTACGATCTGGTGGACGACATCAAAGCGGCCATGTCTGGCCTGCTGTCGCCGGAGCGCCGCGAGACCTTCCTCGGCAACGCCGAGATCCTCGAGGTGTTCAACATCACCAAGGTCGGCAAGGTGGCGGGCTGCCGCGTGACCGAAGGCAAGATGGAACGCGGTGCCGGCGTGCGCCTGATCCGCGACAACGTCGTCATCCACGAGGGTACGCTGAAGACGCTCAAGCGCTTCAAGGACGAAGTCTCGGAAGTGCCCGTCGGCCAGGAATGCGGCATGGCGTTCGCCAACTACGAGGACATCCGTCAGGGCGACGTCATCGAGGCCTATCGCGTCGAGATGGTCACGCGGACGCTCTAGCGCCCGGCAGCTACTTGCAAGTTCACTGACGCTGGTGGCGGGTTGTCCCGCCGCCGGCGCGTGTGCAACGGGCGTCCGGTTCCATCCCGGCCGCCGCGACACAGGAAACAGCCACCATGTCCCGCTTTTCCAGTTCCGGCCCATCCCAGCGCCAGCTTCGCGTGGGCGAGCAGGTGCGCCACGCGCTCTCCGACGTGCTTCAGCGCGGCGAGGTCCGCGACGATCTCATCGAATCCACCGTGATTTCGATCTCCGAGGTCAGCATGTCGCCCGATCTCAAGATCGCGACCGCGTTCGTCACGCCTCTTGGTGCGGCCGACGATCAGGCGGTCATCAAGGCGCTGGCGCGCAACGCGAAGTTTATCCGCGGCCGTGTTTCCGGCGCGCTCAAGCAGATGAAATACATGCCGGAATTCCGTTTCCGGCTCGACACCAGCTACGACAACATGGCCCGCATAGACGAATTGCTGCGTTCTCCGGAAGTCGCGCGCGATCTCGATCACGACGGCAACGACGAGGAATAGCAATGGCGCGCCAACGCAAGAAGAAGGGCCGGCCGGTTTCTGGCTGGATGGTCCTGGACAAGCCGCTCGGCATGGGGTCGACCGAGGCCGTGTCCAAGATCAAGTGGCTCTACGGCGCCGACAAGGCCGGCCACGCCGGCACGCTCGACCCGCTTGCCTCTGGCATGCTGCCGATTGCGCTTGGAGAAGCGACCAAGACCGTTCCCTATGTACAGGACGGCGCCAAGGTCTACCGCTTCACGGTGAGCTGGGGCGAGGAACGCTCCACCGATGATCTCGAGGGCGAGGTAACAAGGTCCTCGCCGGAACGCCCTGATGAGCAGGCGATCCGCGCGCTCCTGCCGAAATATACCGGCGTGATAATGCAGATCCCGCCGCAGTTTTCAGCCATCAAGATAGCCGGCGAACGAGCCTACGATCTGGCGCGCGAAGGCGAAGCCGTCGACATCCCTGCCCGCGAGGTGGAAATCGGCCGTTTCGATCTGGTGGAGATGCGCGGCGCGGATGCGACGGTGTTCGAAATCGAGTGCGGCAAGGGTACTTATGTGCGTTCGCTGGCGCGCGACATGGGGCGCGACCTGGGCTGCTACGGACATATCTCCGAGCTTCGCAGAACGGAGGTCGATCCTTTCACCGCGGACGAGCTGGTCACCATGGCCGAGATCGAGGAAGCGATCGCAACTGCCCAGCCGGCAGCTACCGAAGAGGATGAGGCCCCACAGGCGCCGCGCCCCGGACCGGATCAGTGGAAGGCCCTCGATGCACTCCTGATGGACACCGGCGCGGCTCTCGACTGCCTGCCGCAGGTGGTGGTCAACGACGACACGGCCGCTCGTCTCAGGCTTGGCAATCCCGTTATCGTTCGCGGACGCGATGCACCCGCACAGGTAGACGAGGCCTGTGCCTTCGCCAGGGGCAGGCTTGTGGCGATCGGCGCGATCGAGGCGGGCATGTTCAAGCCAAAACGGGTCTTCAGCCTCTGATTTCCTCTGGCGAAACCGCGCGCCAGCGGGCATTGTCTGTCCCATGCATTCCGTGGATGAATCTGGAAAATGAGCGATAGTACCAGTCAGGTGTCGCAAAAGACGCGGCCTGCTCACAATCCAGAGCCTGCCGAGGCTGGGGCGCCTGCGTCGTCGGCGGCCAGGTCGCGCAACCGCATAGGCCAGATTTCGGTCGGCGCGATCCTGTCGCTTTTGATGGCTGCGATCATCATCCCCGCGCTGATTTTCGCGGTGATGCTTCTCCAGCGCAACAACCAGGCCCAGCAGGAAATGGTCTCGACGCTTGCCGAGGCGACAGCCGGTTCGATCGCTGAAACCGTCGATCGCCAGCTCTCGGGCATGTTGACGACGCTGCGCGTTCTCGCCACGTCGCGTGCCATCGGCAGCGGAAACCTCGCGGATTTCTACTATCGGGCCGGCAAGGCGCTCGAGGGGTCCGACGCGTTTCTCATCGTCACTGACGAAAACCTTAACCAGCTTATGAATACGCGTGTCCCCTTTGGCTCGCCTCTGGGAAAGATCTCGGATGTCGAAACCGCACGCAAAGCGCTGGCGAGCGCCGAACCGGCGGTCTCTGGCGCATTCTATGGGCAGACCGCCCAGCGCTGGGTCTTCAATGTCATCCTCCCCGTGCGCGTCGATACCGGGCAGGTGCGTCTGCTGATACTGACGCAGGATGCGGAACGTCTATCGGATTCGCTTGCAAGCCGGAATTTGCGCGGCGGCTGGAATGCGGTGCTGGTGGATGGCGACGGCACAGTGCTTACCTCGTCATACATGACCTCTGACATCGGCAAGCCCTTCTTTCTGGCTGAAGCGACCAGCAAGTCCGAGGCGGGGTCGACGGTGCGCGATTCCGTCGAGCTTGAAGGCGAGTCTTACGAAACGATACGGTCTTCCTCGTCGCGCAGCGATTGGGAGACTATCGTGTGGGCGCCCACCGCCGTGGTTCAGGCGCCGTTGGAACGCACCTTGCGGGTGCTGGCGCTAGGCGGTCTGACCATCATCGCCCTTGGCGCGCTGCTTGCCTGGGTGCTCGGACGTCAGATATCGAAGCCCATCCGCCGGCTTGCGCGCGATGCGCGTCGCCTGGGCGCGGGCGAAAGGGTCGAGCCGGTAGAGTATCCGGTTGCCGAGATTTCCACCGTGTCTATGGCGTTGGCGCAAGCATCCGTCGATCGTCAGGCTGCCGAAAACGAGATTCGCTTCCTCATGCGGGAAGTCGCTCACCGGTCAAAGAACCAGCTCACCGTCGTATCGTCCATCGCAAAGCAGACGGCCCGTCATGCACGCACCTTCGCGGCATTCCAGGATGCTTTTCAGAAGCGGGTGCATGGGCTGGCCCGTTCTACCGACCTGTTGATTGCCGGTGGCGCCGTCGGTGTCGAACTGCGCGAGCTGATCGAGGCCCAGATCGAGCCTTTCCGTCCAACCGACTTGGAGCGGCTTGAGATCAAGGGTACCCCGTTCCGCCTCTCGAACCAGGCGGCGCAGACGCTGGGTCTGGCACTGCATGAACTGGCCACGAACGCATCCAAATACGGGGCTTTCGCCACACCTTCCGGCCGGCTGACGATCCAGTGGAAGCGCAGCCAGGGGCAGCTCGATCTTCTCTGGCGCGAATTCGTGCCCCGTCTACGACGGCGCACAGTCACGCCCGGCTTCGGCACGGAGGTCATCGAGCGCATGCTCGGCGGAACGCTGGACGCGCAGATCGAGCGCGTCATTCACCCCAACGGGCTCGAATGCCGTTTCACGATACCGATCGCGCGGCTGGAACCCGAACGGGCAGATGCCGAGGGCGACGGGGACGAACCCTGACGGGCTTTGCGCCGGCTCGGCGATTTCGCTGGCAATCCAGCGGATTTTACACTATATGCCCCGCAACATCCGCATTTGAGCGCATGTTCACCGGCCCCTGCTGGACGACATCCTGGCTGTGGGCGACCCGTTTCCTCCAACATATAAGGAAAAGCGCGATGTCGATTACCGCAGAGCGTAAGCAGGAATTGATGAGCGAGTTCGCGACCAAGAAGGGCGACACCGGTTCTCCGGAAGTCCAGGTGGCGGTTCTTTCAGAGCGCATCAAGAACCTGACCGAACACTTCAAGGATCACAAGAAGGACAACCATTCCCGTCGTGGTCTGCTTGCCCTCGTCTCACAGCGGCGCAGCCTGCTTGATTATCTCAAGCGCAAGGACGAAGCCCGTTATCAGACGCTGATCGAGAAGCTCGGCCTGCGCCGATAAGTCAGTTTGGCCGGCGGTTCCGCGAGGGTCCGCCGGCCTTTCACATGGGTGGCCCACATGCCGCCCGCCCGGCTCCGCAACGGACAAGGCAGTATGTCGGAGCCGCCCCAGGACAGGGTCATGGGGCAGGATTGCAGGGCGCTTTTGGCGGTTTCCGCCGCCCTCTTCAAAGCGAAGCGTCCCGTTGTCTTGCCCGTGGCTCGTCCTGCAACGAAGCAAGGGAACATTCTCCGTGCCGCAAGAGCTGGCGCGCCCCGTTCCCGTATTGAAGGACAAGACATGTTCAATCATCACAAAGTGGAAATCGAGTGGGGCGGTCGCCCCCTGATTCTGGAAACCGGCAAGATCGCGCGGCAGGCCGACGGCGCCGTGCTCGCCACCTACGGCGAAACGGTTGTGCTCGCCACGGTCGTTTCCGCCAAGGAGCCAAAGCCGGGCCTCGATTTCTTCCCGCTGACCGTCAACTACCAGGAAAAGACGTTCGCGGCCGGCAAGATCCCCGGCGGCTTCTTCAAGCGTGAAGGCCGTCCGAGCGAAAAGGAAACGCTGACGTCGCGCCTGATCGACCGGCCGATCCGCCCGCTCTTTGCCGAAGGCTACAAGAACGACACCCAGATCATCGTCACCGTTCTCCAGCACGACCTCGAGAACGATCCGGACATCCTCGCCATGGTCGCGACGTCGGCGGCGCTGACGCTCTCGGGCGTGCCGTTCATGGGCCCCATCGCGGCTGCCCGCGTCGGCTACATCGGTGGCGAATACGCGCTGAACCCGCACATCGACGAGATGCCGGAATCGAAGCTCGATCTGGTTGTGGCCGGCACGACCGATGCGGTCATGATGGTCGAATCCGAGGCCCATGAGCTCTCCGAGGAGATCATGCTCGGCGCCGTCATGTTCGGCCACAAGGCCTTCCAGCCGGTCATCGACGCCATCATCAAGCTGGCGGAAGTGGCTGCCAAGGACCCGCGCGACCACGTTGCGCCCGATCTCAAGGAACTCGAGCAGACCATGCTAGGCCTGATCGAGGACGAACTGCGTGCCGCCTACAAGAACACCGACAAGCAGGCCCGTTACGCCGCCGTCGACGCCGCCAAGGCGAAGGTGAAGGCAACGCTGCTGCCCGAGGGCGCTGACGACACTGCATGGACTGCCGAGCAGGTCGGTTCGGTGTTCAAGGAGCTCCAGGCCAAGATCGTACGCTGGAACATCCTCGACACCGGCAGCCGTATCGACGGCCGGGATCTCAAGACCGTTCGCCCAATCGTTTCGGAAGTCGGCGTTCTGCCGCGCACACACGGCTCTGCCGTGTTCACCCGCGGCGAGACGCAGGCGGTTGTCGTCGCAACGCTCGGCACCGGCGAGGACGAGCAGTTCGTCGACGAACTGACCGGCACGCGCAAGGAAGCCTTCCTGCTGCATTACAACTTTCCGCCCTATTCGGTGGGTGAGACCGGCCGCATCGGCTCTCCGGGACGTCGCGAGATCGGTCACGGCAAGCTTGCTTGGCGCGCCATTCATCCGATGCTGCCGGCCGCCGAGCAGTTCCCGTACACGCTGCGCGTGGTTTCCGAGATCACCGAGTCCAACGGCTCGTCCTCGATGGCGACCGTCTGCGGCACCTCGCTGGCGCTGATGGATGCCGGCGTGCCGCTCCAGAAGCCGGTTGCCGGTATCGCCATGGGCCTGATCCTCGAAGGCGAGCGCTTTGCGGTTCTCTCCGACATTCTCGGTGACGAGGATCACCTCGGCGACATGGACTTCAAGGTTGCCGGCACCAGCGCCGGCATCACCTCGCTGCAGATGGACATCAAGATCGCCGGCATCACCGAGGAGATCATGAAGGTCGCGCTCGAGCAGGCCAAGGGCGGCCGCGAGCACATTCTCGGCGAGATGGGCAAGGCCCTGACCGGCGCCCGTTCGGAGCTCGGCGAGTTCGCGCCGCGCATCGAGGTGATGAACATTCCGACCGACAAGATCCGCGACGTGATCGGCTCCGGCGGCAAGGTGATTCGCGAGATCGTCGAAAAGACCGGTGCGAAGATCAACATCGAGGATGACGGCACGGTCAAGATCGCTTCGTCCAACGCCAAGGAGATCGAGGCGGCGAAGAAGTGGATCCACACCATCGTTGCGGAGCCGGAAGTCGGCGAGATCTACGAGGGTACGGTCGTCAAGACCGCCGACTTCGGCGCCTTCGTCAACTTCTTCGGCCCCAAGGACGGCCTCGTCCACATCTCGCAGCTCGCGCCGGAGCGCGTCCAGAAGACCACGGACGTCGTCAAGGAAGGCGACAAGGTTTGGGTCAAGCTGATGGGCTTCGACGAGCGCGGCAAGGTGCGGCTCTCCATGAAGGTCGTTGACCAGGAGACCGGTAAGGAACTTGCCAAGGACAAGAAGAAGGAAGACGCCGAAGAGGCCGACGCCTGATATCTGACTGACTGCTTTGAGGGGGGCGGGCGCAGCCGAAAGGCTTGCGCCCGTTTCTCTTGTAAGGACTGCCAACAATGAACGACGGAACGCTCAAGACCCTTTTTCATCCTTTCGATACGGGATTGCTGGAAGGGCCGGGTGCTGACGCCAGGGTTCTCTTTCTCAACGCAGATCCCGGCTTCGTCTTGCCGGCGGGATTCCCTGAAAACGTCACGCTCCAACAGGATTTTCGCCCGACATTCCGTGTGCTTGAGGGCGGAACCCATACGGTGGTTCCGCAGCCCGACGGCGAAGGGTATGATCTCACTCTGGTCCTGACGGGGCGCCATCGCGGCCAGAACGAACTATGGGTCGCCGAGGCGCTCAAGCGTACGCGCGAAGGCGGTCGCATCGTCGTTGCAGGCGGCAAGACCGATGGTGCCGCAAGCCTGCGCAAGCGCCTCGCCGACCTGATGCCGATCGACGATCACGCATCGAAGAACCATGGCGTTGTCTTCTGGATGACGCGCTCGGAATCGACCGATGCCGCCATTGAGGCGCTGGAGGCAGCCAACCCGCCCCTTCTGCTGGATGGCGGGTTTCTTACCGTGCCTGGTGTCTTTTCGCAGGAACACATCGATCCGGCCTCGAAACTGCTGGCCGAGAACCTACCGGAGAAGCTGGAAGGCGATGCAGCCGACTTCGGTGCCGGCTGGGGTTATCTGTCCGTCCAGTTGGCCGAGCGTGCGCCTGCCATCCGCACGATCGAGCTGTTCGAGGCAGGCTTTTCAGCCTGTGTCGCAGCCAAGGCCAATATGAACAACCTTGTGCGCAGCGTCGAAAGCCGGGTTCTCTGGTACGATCTGCTGGCCGAGCCCGTCGAGCGCAGATACGACGTCATCGTGATGAACCCGCCATTTCATCAGGGGCGGGCGGCGGAACCCTCGATTGGCGAGGGCATGATCAAGGCCGCCAGTGCTGCGCTGCGGCCGGGTGGCAGACTGTTTATGGTCGCCAATCGGCAGCTACCCTACGAAGCTGTGCTGGAAAGCGCCTTTGCCCGCCACGGTGAGACGGTGCGCGATACACGCTTCAAGGTGCTTTGGGCAGTGCGATGATCCCGCGCTACGCCGTTGCGACCCGTCGCGGAGGCTCAACATGGGTCTCGCGCACCTGCAATGGAGCCGGTTTGCCGAACAGATAGCCCTGGACGACTTCGCAGCCGGCAGCCTTGAGCAGAGTTGCCTGGTTTTCCGTCTCCACGCCCTCGGCGATCGTGCGCACGCCAAGCGCGCGCGACAGACCCACGATGGTTGAAACCACGGCGCCTGAATTGGCGTCCGTCTCGAGCCGGCGGACGAATGACTGGTCGATCTTCAGTTTCTTGAACGTGAAATCGATCAGATAGGAAAGATTGGAATACCCGGTGCCGAAATCGTCCACGGCTACCGAGATCCCCATTCTGGCGAGTTCCTCCAGAATGGTGGCGGCTCGCTCACGGTCCTGCATCATGGCCGTTTCCGTGACTTCCAGCTCTAATCGGTGCGGTTCGATACCGGTTGCCTTGATGACGCCCCGCACCTGCGAGAGGAAGTCTTTCGTCATGAACTGGACGGTCGAGATGTTGACGGCCACGGAACACTCAGGCGGCATCAGGTGGGCGTCCGCGCATGCTTTGCGCAATACCCATTCACCGATAAGCGCGATCATTCCCGTTTCCTCGGCAATCGGCACGAACTCCTGCGGTGGGATCATGCCCCGCTCGGGATGCCGCCAGCGCACAAGCGCCTCATAGCCGACGACCTTGCCGCTCAGAAGGTCGTATTGCGGCTGGTAGTGGACGACGAAATCCCCACGCTCGAATGCGGTATGGAGTTCCGATTCGATCCACTGCCTGTATTCGGCGACGAGACCCATCTGCTGGTGGAAAACCGACCAGTTGCCGATGCCGCCCGCCCGCGCATGTTGCAGCGCCAGGTTCGAACGGCGCAGCAGGATCACCGGGTCCAGCCCGTCCTTGGGCATGGCGACGATACCGACCGATAGATTCACCGATTGCAGGTGCGAGGGAAGCTGATAGGGCTCCATGAGATTGTCGATGAGATATTCGACCAGCGTGTCGACGGAGCCGGTATCCGGTGTGTCGGGGATCAGAACCGCGAACTCGCCGGCGCCTATACGGCCGATTTCGGTGCCTTCGGGCAGAAGGTCCTTCAGCCGCTGGGCGAATATCCGGATAAGCTGGTCGCCATGGCTGTAGCCGATCGATTCGTTGATCTGCTTGAACCGGTCGATGTCGATGTCGATCAGGAAAACCGGCTCGCCGGAGCGGATGGTCGCTGAAGCAGATTCGGCGATCTTGCCGATCATTGCCGTGCGGGCGTGCAGCCCGGTCAGCTTGTCGAGCTGCGTTTCCTTGTAGACATAGGCTGCGGATTCCTCGACGCCAGCGAAGAACGACATGACGGCCAGCGACGCGGCAAGCGCGCACAGCGTCGCGAGCATGGCGCTCAGCAGTTCAGCCGGTACACCGCCGATGTGCGGACCGAAGCCGAGCTTGATGCCCCACAGGCCGATTACGAAACTGCAGACGCCAGTAACCGCAATCGTCGCGAGGCGGAAGCCAAGGCTTCTTACCGGATTATGCATTTTGTCCATGCCAGAGTCCCCTGAACCCTGGCAGGATATATCTGTTATTCCTTAAGAACCGTTTCCGACGTTCATTAGAATTGGTTTTTCGTCGGTTGCGCTGTTTCAGCCTTCGTCGGTGCGCTTCAGTTCGTCCAGTGTCGGCATGGAAACGATGTGATATCCGGAATCCACATAATGGATTTCGCCAGTCACGCCGGAAGAAAGATCGGACAACAGGTAGAGAGCCGACCGGCCGACCTCCTCGTGCGACACGGTGCGGCGCAGCGGTGAATTGCGCTGCTGGTAGCCATACATCAGCCGCGCATCGGAGATGCCCGCCCCCGCAAGCGTACGGACCGGACCGGCCGACAGGCCGTTGACGCGGATGCCGCGCGGGCCGAAATCGTTGGCCAGGTAGCGGACGCTGGCCTCGAGCCCTGCCTTGGCAACGCCCATGACGTTGTAATTCGGCATGACGCGCACCGAACCCGCATAGGTCAGCGTGATCATCGATCCGCCATTCTCCATAAGCGCCGCAGCACCTCGCGCCACCTCAGTGAAGGAGAAACAGGAAATCACCATCGTGCGGACGAAGTTTTCACGCGTGGTGTCGGCATAGAGCCCTTTGAGCTCGTTGCGGTCGGAAAAGCCGATCGCGTGGACGACGAAGTCCAGCGAGCCCCATTCGCTCTTCAGCGTGTCGAACACCGAGGCCACGCTCTCGCTGTCCTCGACATCGCAGGAAAGCACCTGCTTTGCGCCAACCTGATCGGCAAGCGGCTTCACCCGGCGACCGAAAGCCTCGCCCTGATAGGTGAAGGCCAGCTCAGCGCCATGGTCCGCGAGCTGCTTGGCAATGCCCCAGGCGATCGAGTGATCGTTGGCGACCCCCATCACGAGGCCGCGCTTGCCTTTCATCAGTCCGTCCATGCGTGTAGTCCCGTCAGCCCTGATGGCGCTGGAAGACCAGCGTCGCGTTTGTGCCTCCGAAGCCGAAGGAGTTGGAGAGCACGGTATCGATCTTGGCGTTGTCTATGCGCTTGCGCACTACCGGCATGCCTTCGAATTCGGGGTCGAAATCCTCGATATGGGCGCTTTCGCCGATGAAGCCGCCCTGCATCATCAGGATGGAGTAGATCGATTCCTGCACACCGGCCGCACCCAGCGAATGGCCCGTCAAAGACTTGGTCGAGGTGATGTTCGGCAGCTTGTCGCCGAAGACCTCGCGGATCGCGCCCATCTCGCGGGAATCGCCCACGGGGGTCGAGGTGCCGTGCGTGTTGATGTAGTCGACGTCGCCGTTCACGGTCGAAAGTGCCTGGCGCATGCAGCGAACCGCACCCTCGCCGGAAGGTGCCACCATGTCGTAGCCGTCCGACGTTGCGCCGTAGCCAACGATTTCGGCATAGATCTTCGCGCCGCGCGCCTTGGCGTGCTCCAGTTCCTCGAGCACCAGAACGCCCGCGCCCCCGGCGATGACGAACCCGTCGCGGTTCAGGTCATAGGCGCGCGAAGCGACTTCCGGCCTGTCGTTGAACTTGGACGACATCGCGCCCATGGCGTCGAACAGGTTCGACATCGTCCAGTCGAGATCCTCGTGGCCACCCGCGAAGACCATGTCCTGCTTGCCCCACTGGATCAGCTCGTAGGCGTTGCCGATGCAGTGTGCCGAGGTCGAGCAGGCCGACGAGATCGAGTAGTTCACGCCGTGGATCTTGAACCAGGTCGCCAGCGTCGCCGATGCGGTGGACGACATCGCCTTCGGCACGGCAAAGGGGCCGATCCGCTTCGGGCTACCGTTCTTTTCCGTGATGGCAGCAGCCTCGACGATCATGCGTGTCGAAGGCCCGCCCGAGCCCATGACGATGCCGGTGCGCTCGTTGGTGATGTCGCCTTCTTCGAGGCCCGCATCGGCAATCGCCTGTTCCATCGCGACGTGGTTCCACGCTCCGCCCTTGGACAGGAAGCGCATGGCGCGGCGGTCGACCAGTTCGGTCGGGTCGAGCGTTGGTGCCCCCCAGACCTGGCACCTGAAGCCGTGCTCGGCGAAATCGTTGGAAAAGCTGATGCCGGATTTGGCGTCGCGAAGCGATGCCTGCACTTCGTCCGCATTGTTCCCGATCGAGGAAACGATGCCCAGGCCCGTTACGACTACACGTCTCATCTGACGCTCCCTGAATTCGATGTCGTTGGCCGACCGCTCATTCGGCTTCCTGCTTGGCAAGGCCGACGCGCAGATCGGTGGCCTTGTAGATGGGTTCGCCATCGGCCTTTAGCCAGCCGTCCGCAATGCCGAGCACCAGCCGGCCGCGCATCACGCGCTTGAAATCGACGCCGTACTCGACCTTCTTGACCGAAGGCGTGACCATGCCCTTGAACTTCACCTCGCCGGTCGAAAGGGCCATGCCCTTGCCCGGTTCGCCTAGCCAACCCAGGAAAAAGCCCGTCATCTGCCACATGGCATCGAGGCCGAGGCAGCCGGGCATCACTGGGTTCTGGATGAAGTGGCAGGGGAAGAACCAGAGGTCGCGGCGTATGTCGAGTTCGGCGCGGATATAGCCCTTGTCGAATTCGCCTCCGGTCTCGCTGATGTCGGTAATGCGGTCGAACATCAGCATCGGCGGGTAGGGAAGCTGGGCGTTGCCCGGCCCGAACAGCTCGCCGCGTGCGCAGGCAAGCAGATCTTCGTAATCGTAGCTCGATTTCTGTTCGACCATAGTCCTCCGTCCCTTCGCCGTCCGGGCTCTGTCACTGCCTGTTAGGGCCATCCCCTATCACAGACTGTTTCGGACAGGAAACCACCGACGCGCTCTATCTTGCGCATCATCGAGGGTCAATGTGCCGCTATTGATCGCATTTCTGCGACCGAATATATATTGACAACATTGCCGTATGGAGAAATGCCCGAATCGGGTCCGCGGCGTCGATCAGGGAAGCAAATCGGCTTGATGGAAACTGACTGCAATCAACCCGCCGAAGTCGAGACGCGCGTCCGCGATGCCGGATTGCGGCCGACGCGGCAGCGCATTGCTCTGGCCGAGTTGCTGTTTGCCAAGGGAGACAGGCACCTTTCGGCCGAGGAGCTGCACGAGGAAGCCCTCGTTGCGGGCGTGGCCGTGTCGCTGGCGACGGTCTACAATACGCTCCACCAGTTCACGGATGCCGGCCTCCTGCGCATTCTGGCCGTCGAAGGGTCAAAGACCTATTTCGACACCAACACGTCGGACCATCATCACTTCTTCATCGAGGGCGAAAACCGCGTGATGGACATCGAGACCGGCCCGGTTTCGGTCCACAACCTCCCGGAACCTCCGGAAGGCATGGAAATCGCCAATGTCGACATCGTCGTGCGCCTGAGGCCAAAGGCGCGGTAGTTGTTTTCGGGTGCGTCCTTAGAGGCTCGCCCGGCGGTTGCAATATCATACATTGCAAGGGATTGCGGGCTCGCACCTCAGGATGAGGTAGGTCGTGCCCAGCCGAAAATGCCATAGCCTTCCAGAACCGGCGCCCGATGGCCACGACCTTCCTCATCCTGAGGTGCGAGCCACGTGTCTCGGTGTAAGGCTAGAGAAAGGTCTTGGCGGGCGAGCCTCGAAGGACGCACCCACTTCACACACGAGCGGTGCCAAGCAGCGAAACCTTAGTCCTTGTAGGTCTCGCCTGGATAGGCGCCCCAGATCTGGGTCTGGCTGATCCAGCCGCGATGGCCGGAAAATTCCATCTCGCACCACTGCCCGTTACAGGTCTTGAGCGTGCCGATCACGCCGGGCTCCAGCTTGGCGACGATGCGCGACGTCGTGTCCGGATCGGTGCGCAGCAGCAGTTCGGTATCCTCGCCGCGCTGCCAGGGTGCTGCCACCGCCGTGCGCCGGCCCGACAGCAGCGACTGGTTGATCCAGCCTTCCGCGCCATCCGCATCGCGTACACGCCGCCAGTTGTCGTACTCCTGAATGATCTCCATCGGTACGCCCGATTTCAGATAGAGCCAGTCCACCGGATAGTTGATGCCGGGCCCGATGCGCAGGTTCACACGGTTTGATTTGAGGCTGACGAAGCGCGGCAGCGGTAATCCGCTGGGGCCGACCGCCGCAGTTTGTGCGGCCGCCTGTCCCAGGGGGACAGTCACGGAGACGGTAGCCAGCGAAACCAGTGCCAGCGTGCTGCACAGAAGCGCACGAAACACGATGCGTGAAGACATGACCTTACCCACGATACCCAAGTCTGCTCGGGTGCGGCGGCATTGCCACCGGCCCTTTTTCTTTGTCATCGGCAGGGCGGCTTGATACACAGGATCGAGAACCGCGACCGGGCCGACGCCATTCCCAAGTGTCGCCAATCTTGGTTAAAGAGGTCTCAACAAGACCCGGATTCGAGGAACTGATGGCCGGCAGGAAAAAGCCTCTCGTCGTGATCAGCCGCAAGCTGCCGGATGCGATCGAGACCCGCATGCGGGAGCTTTTCGACGCACGGCTGAATGTTGAGGACCGGCCGCTGACCCAGCCGGAGCTTGTCGCTGCGGTCAAGGAAGCCGACGTGCTCGTGCCGACCGTCACCGATCGAATCGATGCCTCGCTGATCGCTCAGGCCGGCGAGAACCTCAAGCTGATCGCCAATTTCGGCAACGGAGTGGACAATATCGATGTAGCCGCCGCCGCCGCCAAAGGCATCATGGTCACCAACACGCCCAATGTGCTGACCGAGGATACGGCGGACATGACCATGGCGCTGATGCTGGCCGTGCCGCGCCGTCTCACTGAAGGTGCGGCGATGCTGAGCGATGATGGCAAATGGGCCGGCTGGTCGCCGACCTGGATGCTCGGCCGGCGCATCTGGGGCAAGCGGCTCGGCATCGTCGGCATGGGCCGCATAGGCACGGCCGTTGCCCGCCGGGCCAAGGCTTTCGGCCTTTCGATCCACTACCACAATCGCCACCGCGTCGCTCCCGCCACCGAGGATGCGCTGGAGGCAACCTATTGGGACAGCCTGGACCAGATGCTTGCCCGCATGGACATCATCTCGGTCAACTGCCCCTCGACGCCGGGAACCTTCCATCTGCTTTCGGCGCGGCGGCTGGCGCTGCTGCAGCCGACCGCTTACGTGGTCAACACGGCACGGGGCGACATCATCGATGAAGATGCGCTGGTAACGATGCTGGAGACCGGCAAGCTCGCCGGTGCCGGTCTCGACGTGTTCGAGCATGAGCCGGCAGTGAACCCCAAGCTCGTCCGCCTTGCCGCCAAGGGGAAGGTGGTGATTCTCCCGCATATGGGATCGGCCACCATCGAGGGCCGCATCGACATGGGCGAGAAGGTGATTATCAACATCCGCACCTTCTTCGACGGCCACCGCCCCCCGGACCGTGTGCTGCCGTCACGGGTGTAGGCTTTGGGTGCGTCCTTCGAGGCTCGCTCCGCTCGCACCTCAGGATGAGGGAGGTGGGTTGATTGAGCCCACAAGGTTGTGGGCTCTATGCAGGTCAACACAACAACGTCCGAGCCTGCGAGGCTACAGGGGCCGGGCACTACAGTCCTCATCCTGAGGTGCGAGCGGAGCGAGCCTCGAAGGACGCACCAAAGGACCGCTGCCGCTAATCGTTTACCTCAACCATGCCGTCCCCGCCGACGCTCACGCTCTTACCCGCGAAAGCCGCAAACGCAGTCCTGTCCAGCCTGACAGCCATAGGCACGTGCAGGCCCATCTCCTTGGCCACGACAAGCCCAAGCAGCAGGATCGCGTCCGGCTCGTGAAGAACGAGCGCGGCCGGGGCCTTGCTGGCGCTGACGAGCTCCAGAAGGACCGCGGATGCCGACGAAGAGCCGATCGTGCCCGGCAGGAAAAGCACCGTTCCGGCAATGGATCGGCCGTGCTGGGGATGGCGCACATCTGCGATCCTGCCGGATTTGGGGTCGACGCCGCCCCAGAAGCTGATCGGCGCCGAAAGCACAAGCCCCTCGCCAGTGCCACTGGCGCCTTCGACAAGCACCTCGCCCTTCACGACAGGGACCCCGTCCACTGCGGCCTCCCCGAAACGGCGCTTTCGACGCATTCGGCGAGCGATGCGTAAAGCACCGAATAGCCTGTGTTGCCGGGCGCGTAGTGCGCGAACTTGCCCGAATTGGTCATCAGCACGCCGCCGGCAAGCTCTGGCATGATCGGGGTGACGACGACGCATGTGTCGGCGACGAGCACCACGCCGGCCGTTTCCAGCGCGGTACGCCGATCCGGATCGAGTGACGACAGCACGTGACGCCCGGTGCAGGCGTAGATCGGCACGGCGAGCCTGCGACCATTCACCAGGTGCTCCAGCCGTGCCAGCTCCTCGCTGGAAAGGTGCGGGCTGCCGATTGCGACGGCATCGATCCTGTCCGGTCTTTCGGCTGTCGAAAGACGCGCCCGAGCATCGGCGACCATTTTGCCGTCGACGCGGATCATCTTTTCCGGCTCGGCATGGCCGAGCGCAGTCTCCACATCTGGGGCCTCAGGCGTCACCCCGGCGACGTGGAACAGGCCGACAGCGCCTGTGGAGGCTGCCGCCGCGCCAAACGCCTTGAGCGCGTCCTCGCCGGGATCGGCGCGCAGGCCGGTGACGACCCCGATGGCGTCGCCGAGTTCGCGTCCGTGGAGACTGCCGAGGATCGGCCATGCGACGTCGGTCTCCAGGAAGTCCGGCGGCAGATCGGAAACATCGAAGATCACGGTCGCTTTTCGGTTCTCCGGCCGGTGCAGGCCGTAGTCGGGCGCGCGGCCGGCGATCGCGCAGGCAATGTCGAGGAAGTCGCCATAGCGGTTCGTGCGCGCACCGAGCACGGAGTTGCAGAAGACGACCGCGTTGGATTCGCCCCATGCCACATCCGTGCCGCGTGCCGGCCTGTGGCCCGCCTGATAGGGCGCGCAGGTCCATGTCGGCTCGCATCCCAGCGTGCGGTACGCCGACATCATCCGGGCTGCCATTGCCCGTGCCGGTTCCTCAAGCCGGACGCGCGCGCAGCCGGTCAGATCGAGCGCGCCGACATTGAGCGTTGCCCGCACCGCAACCCTGGCGCCACCCTCGACCAGCTTTTCGGCAAAAAGCGTGCCGGAATCGCCGTGATAAAGCGCGCCGTCTATGTGTGCCGATGCGATCGGGATCAGCCGCGGCGCGCCCATCAGGCGCGCGGCGTCCGCCACGATCCGCATCGCCATGGCGGCGCCGTCCGTGCCAGCTGCGATCGCCCGTTCCTCGGCGGCCAGCATCAGCGTCATCGGAGCGCCTTGCGCAAGGTTATGCTCGTCGGCCGGTTGAAGCCCGCATGCGCCGTGCGGCCGGTCTCCACGAAGCCCATGCGAGCGAATGCCGCCTGGTTGCCGGTCAGTTCGATCCGGGTTTGAAGTTCGATTACGGGCTTGCCGGCCGCGACCGCCATCGCCTCGGCTTCCTGCATCAGAAGTCTGCCGATGCCCCGACCCTGCAGGGCCGGATCAACCGCAAGCTTGCCGAGATAGAAATGGTCGGCGCGTTCAGCAAGGAACACGCATCCCGCGAGCCGGTCGTCCTCCTGCGCCGCGATGGCGATCTCTGCCTCGCACTTCTCGCGCAGGTTCTCCACAGTCAGGCGATGGGCCGATGAAGGCGGGTCGATAACGCCATTCATATAGGCAAAAGAGCGCATGATGAGATCGAGCAACGCGTCCATCCTGCCGAAATCGGCATAAACGCGCAGAAGGGTGACAGGAGGTATAGTAAGCAATGACTAACCTTTTGCGCTGTAGCGAACCGTGTCGAAATTCGCCCCCAGCCCGTCATACATCAACAGCCGGCCGACCAGCGGTTCGCCGATGCCTGTAATGAGCTTGATGGCCTCCATAGACTGCAGCGTGCCAATGACGCCGACCAGCGCACCCAGCACACCCGCCTCGGCGCAGGAAGGCACGAGGTCGCGCGGCGGCGGCTCAGGGAACAGGTCACGATAGGATGGATTGCGCCGTCCGTCCGCTCCGGTCTCGTAGGGCTTCAGAACCGTGACCGACCCGTCGAAGCGCCCGACCGCTCCGGTCACCAGCGGCCGCTCCGATTCGGCGCAGGCGTCCGCGATCGCATAGCGCGTGTCGAAATTGTCGGTCCCGTCGATGACGATGTCATAGGCGGAAACCAGTTCCGCGACATTCTCCGCCGTCAGGCGCAGCCGGTGCTGCTCGACGGTCACGTGCGGGTTGATACGGGTGATGGTCGCCGCTGCGCTTTCGGTTTTAGGTAAGTCAACGCTTGCGGTATCGTGGATCACCTGCCTTTGCAGGTTCGACAATGACACGAGATCATCGTCGACGATGCCGAGCGTACCCACACCTGCGGCCGCCAGATAGTGCAGAACCGGCGCGCCCAGCCCACCCGCGCCAACGACCAGCACCCGCGCGCGCTTGAGCTTCTGCTGGCCCGGGCCGCCGACTTCCGGCAGCACGATATGGCGCGCGTAGCGCTCCAGTTCCTCGGGCGAAAGCGGTGGTGTCGCGGGCGTGTCCATGGCACTCAACATAAGCGCTGCCGGCGCGAATGTCAGCGGCTCAACCGGCGGTGACCATGCCCGCCGAAACCGACAGAAACTGCGCGCGGCCCTCCAGCGCGGAGAACAGTGCCGCGTCTGTGCCGGTCATGAAGGCCTGGCAGTTGAGCTCGTCGAGGATCGAGAACAGCGCAGCCCGCCGGCCGGCGTCGAGATGCGCGGCGATCTCGTCGAGCAGCAATATCGGCGCCGACCCGGAGAGTTCAGCCACCAGCCGTGCGTGCGACAGTACGAGGCCGGTAAGCAACGCCTTCTGTTCCCCGGTCGAACATTGCCCGGCGGGCATGTCCTTCGGCCGGTGCCGCACCAGAAGGTCCGAGCGGTGCGGGCCTTCGAGCGTGCGCCCTGCCGCGCGGTCCCGGAACCTGTTCTGCGACAGCGAACGCCGGAAACCTTCCTCTACCTCGATCGCCGGCTGCTGCGTCAGCGCTTCCTCAAGCGTGCCAGCCAGCGCGATGTCGGCCTGCGGAAAGGGGCTGTCGCCGGGCAGCCGCTCGACCATGGCGGCGAGCAGCCGCACGATCTCCACCCGCGCGGCGGCGATCGCCGTACCCGTCTCCGCCATCTGGGTTTCGATGGCATCGAACCACTGGTCGTCGCGCGCCTGCTCGGAAAGCAGCCGGTTGCGGCCGCGCATCGCCTTTTCATAGTCGAGCGCGCGTCGCCCGTGGGCGGGGTCGATGGCCAGCACCAGCCGGTCGATGAAGCGGCGCCGGTCGCCCGCCGCGCCCGTGAACAGCGCGTCCATCGCAGGCACCAGCCAGATCACGCGCAGCCACTCCAGCATCTCGTCTGCCGAGCGCGCGGTCGCACCGTTGATGCGCACCTTGCGGCCGACACTATCGCCGTTCGCATTCCGCTCACCGAGCGTTCCCGTGCCGATCTCGACCTCGCCGAACGCACCCGCGACCCGCGCATGGATCGCAAAGCCGCTCCCCGCGCCGCTGCGCGGCACGTCGTCGAGCGTCGCCCGTCGCAGGCCGCGTCCGGGCGTCAGAAACGAGATCGCTTCGAGCAGATTGGTCTTGCCGGCGCCGTTCTCGCCCGTCAGCACAACCGCGCCGGCGTTGAAATCCAGCGCCAGGCTTTCGTAGTTGCGGAAATCGGTCAGCAGCAGGCGTTCGATACGGGTCTGCGCCGCGCCTCGCGGCGGTTCGGCTGTTCCGGTTCCGGTCACGATCGTCCGCTGCGCGCCTAGACGCGCATCGGCATCAGCACGTAGAGCGCGTGGTCGTCGGTCATGTCGTGGATCAGCGTCGGCGCGCCGGCATCGGCCAGCATGAAGCGCGCCTCGCTGCCCGAAAGCTGCGCGGCGACGTCCAGCAGGTATTTGGCGTTGAAGCCGATTTCGATCGGGTCGGCATCGTAGTCGGCCGCCACTTCCTCGGTCGCGCTGCCCGAATCGGGATTGTTTACCGTCAACGTCACCTGACCGGAAGCAATCGAGAGTTTCACCGCGCGCCCGCGCTCGGACGAGATCGTCGACACGCGGTCAACCGCCTGGGCGAAGCTCTGCCGGTCGATGATGAGCTTCTTGTCGTTGCCGGTCGGGATGACGCGCTGGTAGTCGGGGAACGTACCGTCGATCAGCTTCGAGGTCAGCACCACGCTGCCGATGGTGAAGCGGATCTTGGTGTCGGACAACTCCGTCGTCACCGCCACGTCGGGATCGTCGACCAGCTTCTGCAGTTCGCTGACGGTCTTGCGCGGGATGATGATGCCCGGCATGCCTTCCGAGCCTGCCGGCGCTTCCACTTCGGCGCGCGCCAGACGGTGCCCGTCGGTGGCCACCGAGCGCAGCATCAGCTTGCCGCCCTCTTCGTGGGCGTGAAGGTAGATGCCGTTGAGGTAGTACCGCGTCTCCTCGGTGGAGATGGCGAACTGGGTCTTTTCGATCAGGCCGCGCAAGGCCTGAGAATCCAGGCGGAAGATGTGGCTGAAAGATCCAGCCGAGAGCTCGGGGAAGTCGGCCTGCGGCAGGCATTGCAGGCGGAACGACGAGCGGCCTGAGATCACCGACATCGAGTTGCCGCTCTCGTCCACCTTCAGCATCACCTCGGAGCCGTCAGGCAGCTTGCGCACGATGTCGTAGAGCAGGTGCGCGGGCACGGTGGTCGCGCCGGTCTGCTCGACAACGGCCGCGGTTGCTTCCGTCACCTCCAGGTCGAGATCCGTCGCCTTCATTTCCAGGCTTGCGCCGGAAGCCGACAGCAGCACGTTGGACAGGATCGGGATCGTATTACGCCGCTCCACGACGCGATGGACGTGGTTCAGCGACTTCAGGAGGTTGGAGCGTTCGAGTGTAACACGCATGACACGCAAGTCTCGCAGCAAAGCATTTCGGAGGCCGCGCCGCATTTCCCTCGATCGGGCCTGCCGGACGCGCAAATGGACAACGAACCTGACAGGAAAATGCCTGCGAAGGCAAGCCCGCAGGGAGGTTGCGGACCCGCCAAGGTGAGGTTTCTCAAGAGAAAAATGCAGGCCGGCCGACAGATGGCTGCCGGCCTGCTGACCGCGCCGTCAGGCCTGTTCGTTGATGAGCCTTTTCAGCAGTTCGATTTCCTGCGCCATCGTGTTGTCGGCGCCCGAAAGGCCCTCGATCTTGCGTACCGCATGAAGAACCGTCGTATGATCCCGGCCACCGAAGCGACGGCCGATCTCGGGTAAGGAGCGGGGCGTCATCACCTTTGCCAGATACATCGCCACCTGCCGAGGCTTGACGATGGTGCGGGTCCGGCGGTTCGAGAGCAGTTCCGTCTTCGAGACGTTGTAGTGGCGCGCGACGATGCGCTGGATGTCCTCGATCCGCACCCGCTTGGGCTCGCCGGCGCGGTAGACGTTGCCGAGCACCTCGTCGACCCAGGCGACCGACATTTCCGGCTCGAACGACTGGCGGAACAGGATCTGGTTGAACGCACCTTCGAGCTCACGCCCGCTTCCGGTCACCGCCTGTGCGATATGCGCGAGGATTTCCTCGGGAATGTCGAGCGAGGGCACTTCAGCCACGGCTGCTGCATGGCGCTGCTTCAGGATCGACAGCCGCATCCCGTAGTCGGGGGTGGCCATTTCCAGCGCGACGCCGCCATTGAGGCGCGAGCGAACGCGGGGCTCCAGCGATTCCAGCTCGGAGGGCGGGCGGTCGGCGGCCACCACCACCTGCTTGGCGCTGTCCAGCAGCATGTTGATGAGGTGGCAGAACTCGTGCTGGATCGACTTGCCCTGCAGAAACTGCATGTCGTCGATGATCAGTAGGTCGATGTCGCGGAGCTGCTCCTTCAGGTGCAGCGCGTAGTTATCGCGGATCGCCGTGGCGAAGCGCCACATGAAATACTCCGCCGTCAGGTAGACCACCCGCGCATTGGGCTTGAGCCTAATCGCTTCGGCCGCGATCGCTTGCAACAGGTGCGTTTTGCCGAGGCCGACCGAGGCATGGATGAAGAGCGGGTTGAAACGCAGGGCGTTGGACGACGCCTCGGCGACCGAGCGGGCTGCTGCGAAGGCGACGCGGTTGGATGGTCCCTCGACGAATGAGGCAAACGTGTACCGGCTATCGAGCGGTGAGCCGAGCACGGACTGCTTGCCGGCAAGGTCGGCGCCGTTCATGCGCGGCTGCGCCGGCTTCTCCATGCGTGGGTGTGTTGGCACGGGTGCCTGCAGTCCGACGGAAATCGGGCGGTCCGCTTTCTTGGCCGGCGCGCGCTCCTCCTCGATCTGGGGTGCGGCGCTGCGCGTGGCAGAGCGGACGACGACCTCCAGCTTGAGCATGGCGGGGTCGCCCTGCTTCCAAAGCTCGGCGATCAGGTCGAGATAGTGATTGTTGATCCACTGGCGCAGGAACGCCGTCGGCACGGAGACCCGTATCAGGCCGCGGGACGTCTCCGCGATCTTCATCCGACCGAACCAGCTCGAATAGACGTCGTTGCCAAGCCTGGCCTTGAGTTGCGCTTTCACGCGCTCGAAATTGGCCTCGGGCCCGCTCGCCGGCGTCATCCCCGTCCTCTCCTCGATCTGTTGTGCTGGAACAAACGTGGCCGGTTCGGCCCGCTCTGCAATGCCGCTTTGCATCTTTGCCTGACTTCCCTGTGTATTCGTTGTGGCGCTCCGTCGTCCGACTTGAAATCCGCATCCGGTGCGCGGGCGCCTTTTTTGTCTTTGCCGTACCTCGTTACTCTCTACCGGCGTCGCATTCCTTTCATTCTCCAGACCGGCCATCCGCACTGGCCGGCTTCACTCACACACAAGACACAAGAACCCCCTCCCGAACTTGCGTCCGGGAACAAAATTGCGTCACAAATAAACAGTCCCCTTGCGTCGAACAGGCACAATCAAACCGCCCGCGAACTTGCGCCCGCGCTACGCTGTTGCCGCTGTCTGGCTGGGATCAGCAGGGTTTGGGCCTGCCCCATTCGATGTCTGGACTTTACCGAAAAGGCGGCGCGCAGGGCAAGAGACAGGTAAGGAATTTTTCACGATTCGGAGCGCAGATTCAGCTTGACGCACTGCGGGCGAAAGCCCCCGGTGAGAGAAGTCGTTACGATTCAAAACCTTTTGCCAGCGGTACTAAAAAGCCACCGTTTTTCACAAAAATGTCTTGACAGCCGGGTATCCGCTTTGGACTCGCCGGATATGCGGCTGCGGAATCGCAACCGCGAATAAGCGGCTGATTTTGAACGATATTTTATAAGCTTAAAAAGCTCGGGCGCGGCGGCAGCTTGTGCCGGTTCAACTCATGGATGAACAAGGCCAGGTTGCGCCGGCAAAATACGGCCGGCTGCGCGGCGCCCGCCGGAGCACATATACAGGCGCTTGCGCCACGCAAAACAAAACCCGGCGAACGGGTCACCGGGTTCATGTTTCGACTAAAGGCTTAAGGCCTTATCAGGCAGTCAGCGTCTTGAGCCGCTGGGCAAGGCGCGAAACCTTGCGGGATGCCGTATTGCGATGAAGCACGCCCTTGGAGGCGGCGCGCATCAGTTCCGGCTGCGCGGCGGTGAATGCCGCCTGGGCCGCTGCCTTGTCGCCGCTGGCCAGAGCTTCCTCGACCTTGCGGATGAAGGTACGAACGCGCGAACGGCGGTTCTTGTTGATCGCGGTGCGGCGGGCGATCTTGCGCGTTGCCTTTTTGGCCGAAGACGTATTGGCCATGATGCCTCTCTCTCACTATGTCACGTGAAGCGCCAGAACGGATCGATTCCGCTTGAACCTATCGTCTGGCGCAAAAACAAAGGGGCAGCCATAGGCCGCCTCAGTTGCGGCGGCTTATAGATGAGCTTTTCCGGCGCGTCAACGCTTCAATGCGTTGCTGCCGTTCTCAGCGATTGCGGAATGTCGCCGGCCGTTTTTCGGAGAAGGCCGCCATGCCTTCTTTCTGGTCGTCCAGCGCAAACATCGCATGGAAAACCCGGCGCTCGAAGCGCAGCCCCTCGGTGAGCGTCGTCTCGTAGGCGCGGTTGACGGCCTCCTTGTTCATCATCACCGCAGGCAGCGACAGGCCGGCGATCTTTTCGGCAGCCTTGACCGCTTCCTCGACCACGTCGGCGGCCGGCACCACGCGCGATACGAGGCCCGAGCGCTCCGCCTCGGCTGCATCCATCATGCGGCCCGTCAGGCACATGTCCATCGCCTTGGACTTGCCGACGAAGCGGGTGAGCCGCTGCGATCCGCCCATGCCCGGCATCACGCCGAGCGTGATCTCTGGCTGGCCGAATTTCGCGTTGTCGCCGGCAATGATGAAATCGCACATCATGGCGAGCTCGCATCCGCCGCCGAGCGCATAGCCCGAAACCGCAGCGATGATCGGCTTGCGGATGCGGGTCATTGCGTCCCACCCGGCGAAGAAGTCCGCCATATACATGTCGATGTAGGACTTCTCCTGCATCTCCTTGATATCGGCGCCGGCCGCGAATGCTTTCTCCGAGCCGGTCAGAACGATCGCACCGATTGCCTCGTCGGCCTCGAAGGCCTGGAGTGCCGCGACCACTTCCTCCATCACCACGCTGTTGAGGGCGTTCAGCGCCTTGGGGCGATTGAGCGTGACGAGGCCCACCTTGCCGCGCGTCTCCACGAGGATCGTCTCATAGGCCATCGTTTCATTCCTCCAATTGGCGTTTCGGTGCGTGCCCAGATAGCTAACGTTGGCAGGACGGGCAATAGAAGGTCGAGCGACCGCTCTGCACGATGCGCTGCACCGTGCCGCCGCAGCCGGGCTTGCGGCAGGCTTCCCCCTCGCGGTCGTAGACGTTGAACGAATGCTGGAAATAGCCGAGCGATCCGTCGGCCTGCACATGGTCGCGCAGCGAGGATCCTCCGGCCGCGATGGCGTCGGCGATTACCTCGCGGATGGCTTCGGCAAGTCTCTCGCAGCGGGCGTTGGTACGGCCCGGCGCAGGAGCGATGGACCCGGCCTCGCGGCGCGGCGACAAACCCGCCCGCCATAATGCCTCGCATACATAGATGTTGCCGAGGCCCGCAATCAGCCGCTGGTCGAGCAGTGCCGCCTTCAGCGGTGCGCGACGCCCGTGCAGGAGGTCACCCAGCATCGCGCCGTCGAGCGCGTTGCCCGTCGGCTCGATCCCCAGCCCGGCCAGTGACGGGTGTTCGTGAAGGGTCGCGCCCGGCGAAAACAGCATGAAGCCGAAGCGGCGTGGATCGTTGAAGACGACCCGGCTGGTCGCCCCCGCATCGTTTTCCAGATGGAAGACGACATGGTCGTGCGCTTCGTTCTTGGAGCGCTCGTGGTGAAACGCGCCTGGCACGGCGTCATCGCTGCCCGCCAGGATGCGGAACGATCCGGACATTCCCAGATGGCAGATCAGCACCGGGTCGCGGTCGAGGTGCATTGTCAGATATTTCGCGCGCCGCCCCAGTGAGATCACCGAGCGCCCCGTCAGGCTCGCCACGAAGTCGGCGGGAAACGGAAAGCGCAGGTCGGGCCGCCGCTGTTCGACCGTGACGATGCGCGCGCCCTCGAATACCGGCTGCAGCCCGCGCCGAACCGTCTCGACCTCGGGAAGCTCAGGCATTGCCGGAAAGCTTGGCCCGGAAAGACGTGCCGTATTTGCCCGGCGCGATGCCGAGATGCTCGGCGACTGTCTCGCCGATGTCCGCGAAGCTGGTGCGCACGCCCATCGGTCCGCCGTCGAGCCCAGGGCCGGTTCCCAGCACCGGCACCCGTTCGCGCGTATGGTCGGTTCCGCGCCATGTCGGGTCGCAGCCATGGTCCGCCGTGAGCATCAGCATGTCGCCGTCGCCCAGCAGCGCGAGCGCTTCCGGCAGGCGTGCGTCGAACGCTTCCAGGGCTGCCGCATAGCCCGGCACGTCGCGCCGGTGGCCGAAATTGGTGTCGAAGTCGACGAAATTGGCGAATACCAAGTCACCGTCGCCTGCCTCGCGCATTGCCGCGAGCGCTGCGTCGAACATCGCCATGTTGTTGGGGGCCTTGCGCAGGTCCGAGATGCCGCGATGCGCGAAGATGTCGCCGATCTTGCCGACGGCGAGCACCTTGCGGCCGGCGTCCGTCAGCCGGTCGAGCAGCGTCGGTTCCGGCGGCGGTGTGGCGAAATCCTTGCGGTTCGGCGTACGCTCGAAATCGCTGGCAGTTTCGCCGATGAACGGGCGCGCGATCACCCTGCCAATATTCAGTGCGTCGGCCAGCCTGCGTCCCGTGCGGCACAGCTCGTAGAGCCTCTCCAGGCCGAAATGCTCCTCATGCGCGGCGATCTGGATGACCGAGTCGCTGGAGGTGTAGCAGATGGGCTTGCCGGTGCGGATATGCTCCTCGCCGAATTCCTCGATCACGCCCGTGCCGGACGCATGACAGTTGGCGAGGATACCCGGAATGTCACCTTCGCGGATCAGCGCCTCGGTAAAATCGGCAGGAAAGGCAGGTCGCGTGTCTGGAAAATAGCCCCAGTCGAACCGGACCGGCAGCCCGGCAATCTCCCAATGGCCCGAGGGCGTGTCCTTGCCGCTCGAAGTCTCTGTCGCCGCCGCATGGAAGCCGGAGGTGGCCTCTGCCGGCATCGGCCGGCCCGTGGCGAGCGCGGCAGCGTGACCCAGTCCCAGCGCCCGCATGTTGGGAACTTGAAGCGGACCCCTCCGCAGGCCCGCGGCATCGCCTTCGCCGCGCGCGCATGCCGCTTCGATATGCCCGAACGTGTCCGATCCCTCGTCACCGAAAGACGCCGCATCAGGCGCGCCGCCGATGCCGAAGGAATCGAGCACGAAAAGGAATGCGCGGGCCATATGCTGGGTGCTTTCTGCCGGTTCGGTGACTTTCAAGACATAGGTTCATGCGCCGATCTTGGCAATTATGAAACCAAAACAGCCGAAAATCCGCGCTGGCAACGGCTTGGAGCAGGAAACGTGGTTCGACACCGGGCGATTTCGGGAGCGGGGGCTGCCGTCCTTTTCGCATGCTGGATTTCAGGTGCGGCTACGGCGGCTGACGGAGGACCCGCAACGCCCTTCCGGATAGGCCTTGTGGCTTCCGGCGGCGAGGGCGCGGCCGTCGAGGGCCTTTCGGCGATCAAGACGGCGTTCTCGAACGCGCTGTCGATGCCGGTCGAGGTGCTGGTTGCCCGTGACTATCCCGCGCTCATCGAAAGCCATCTCGATGGCCGGATCGACTATGCCATCTATACCGCGCCCGCCTATGCTGCGGCATCGATCCGCTGCGCCTGCCTGCGCCCGGTTGCGGCGCCTGTCGGCATTGATGGCTCGTTTGGGTTCCGTTCGGTGCTGATCGCTCGTGCATCCGAAGGCAACGAGGCCCCGAAATCCATTGCTGTGGGGCCGGATGACAGTCTGGCGACGCGGCTTGCGCCTCTGGCGTCCTGGCCCGGCGCCGCGGATGCGCTCGGGGCCGGCAGGTTTGTCCCGACCGAGACCGCCGGCGAGGCCGAGGCCATGTTCCTCAGCGGCGCGGTCGATGCGTATTTCGGCTGGGTGCCGGCCGCGCCTGAACCTGGAGGCGGATCGCTGTCCGGCGGCTCCATCGACCGTCTTGCCTCAGCCGGCGTGGACGCCTCTGCTTTCGAGGTAAGCTGGCACTCGGCCCTGCTGCGATACGGGCCGCACGCGGTCCGCAATACGCTGCCGCAGGAGCAGGTCGAGGCGTTGCAGCGCCTTTTGGCTGGCGTCGCCGCCGATCCCGATCTCAACTACTATCTGGAACGTCGTCATGGCGGCGGTTTTGCCGCCGCCGCTCAGGAGGACTACCAGCCCGTTATCGAGGCGGTTGGCGCAGTCGGCAAGGGGATGTCGGCCAGCTCCGCCTCGCCCGCGGAATAATCGTTGCGGGTCAGCAGTCGCTGCAATCAATCTCCGCCGTCATGCGGGGGCGCAGGAAGTAGCTTTCATCCATGGCGATCCTGTCGAACGAGGCCGCAAGTCCTATCGCGGCCTTGTTTTCCGCCGTCCAGGTCAGGACGGGCCGGTATTCCAGGCTGGCGCTGACCTCGATCAGAAACGTGTCCCTGATTTTCAATGTCGTCGGAACCTGGGTTTCGGTCCCCTTTACCGGCCCCTGCATGAATACGCCGTTCCGCATCCTGCGCGACCATTGCACAATCGCCTTGGGGTTGGCCTTGTCGGTGAGCTTGATCGCGGTGACGGTGATGTCCGGCTGGCTGCGGTTATAGGGCAGCAGGATCGCACCACCGATCTGCATGATCGCCTCCAGTTCGGAGCGGCTGATGCTTTGCTGCTGCGTCACGAGGTCGGCGACCATTGAGCCGATCCTGCTGACCTTCTTGTTGGCCTCGATGCCTTGTGCAACTTCCATCGTCACGAAGTAGAGCGACAGAAGCACGGGCGCGACCATGGCGAATTCCAGCGCAGCAACGCCGCGCCGGTCGCCAACAAGGCGCAGCAGCCTTGTCTTGGTACTATCCAATCCGTTGAGAATAGCGCGTTTCATGTTCATCCCTTGCTCTCCCCCCCTAGAGCAGCCTTTTGTGCCCGGCCCAGGCGTCGACTATTCCTCGAACGGCTCGTTCTGCCAGGTAACCGTTGCGTAGTGCAGCGTCTTTCCATCCTTCAGGTTCGACATCGACTTGCGCAGGAAATCGGTCATCACCGGCCAGCGGTAGAAGACCCGCAACTGGTTCTTCGAAAGCGCCTTGCCTGGGTCGATCTTGAAGCCCTTGGTGTCGATATCGTTGTCCTTGGTGAAGGCGATGCGCTGCTGTGCAGCCTGTGCGAATGTGTTGAAGCTGCGCAGGTCGATCTCGAGGCCGGGACAACCATCCGACACCACGATCTCCAGCCGGTCGCAGATTTTATTGCGCACCAGGTTCTTGTCGGCCTCGACATCGGCAATCTGTATCTGGCCGGTGCGGAACTGGCGGGCCACGTCGTCAGTGATGCTGGACATGAGCTGCTGGGCTGCAAACGAGATGCAGCTTTCCAGGATCGCGAACACGAGCATGGCGAACGGAATAGCCAGCGCCGTGAATTCGATCGCGACGCTGCCTTTCGCATCTTTTACGAAATGACGCAGAAAGCCTGGTCGCCGCGGCTTGCCGCTCGTCTCGACTGGTTTTTTCTCGCTTGCATCATGCATGGTGGCACCCTGCCGGTGGTATCTCATGGCAGGACCATACAGTAGGCGGGTTGAGGGGCCGTTTTGGCGAACTCTCAAATTGAGCGGCCAAAGTCAGTCCTTCGTTAACGCTTATTCGGAGTAGCGACGCATCTCCGCTTCCGAGGTCGTCTCGGCCTCGTTCTTGAACGAGGATTCGCAATACGGGCTGCAGGACAGGGTCTGCACGTCGGAGCGACGATAGATGCGCACGGAATTGGCCAGATGCCGCGATACGACGATCTGCTCGTCGACGATCGGAGCGCCGTCATTGTCCAAAACCACAAGATTGGTCACGCCGAAGCCTTTGCCGGTAAGCACGATTGTCGATGCGTCCTGAACGGAAGCGTCGGCGATCGCCGGATTGCCGATGACGATCGTGTCGGCAGGGCGCGCGAGCTTGACGATCTTGGCCTGGTTCATCTGAACCTGGATCGGTTCGCCTGCAAGGGTTTGGGCCGGCAATGCCATCGCGCTCGCCAGGGCCATGCCCGTTACGAAATTGATCCAGCGCCGCGCCATGCGAGTTCTCCAGGTCTTGGACAGTTGAAGGAAAAATGAAGGATATTGGTGAACCGACCGTTAAGGCGCGGCATCTCTGGCGATTCATCTGTTTTTTGACATCAAAAACGGCTAGAGACGCGCCATGGAAATGAACGACACGATTACGCGCGAAACAAACCTGCCGTCCGAGGCGCATGGCGCAGCGCCCCGCAAGGTCTTCGTCAAGACTTACGGCTGCCAGATGAATGTCTACGATTCCCAGCGCATGGCGGATGCGCTCGCTGCGGAAGGCTACCAGCCTACGGCCGAGATCGAGGACGCCGACCTGGTGCTCCTGAATACCTGCCATATCCGCGAAAAGGCGGCCGAAAAGGTCTATTCGGAGCTCGGCCGTATCCGACAGCTCAAGGCCGAGCGAGCCGCCAGCGGCCGTGAGACTTTGGTCGGCGTTGCCGGCTGCGTCGCACAGGCCGAGGGCGACGAGATTCTCCGTCGCGCGCCGGTGGTCGATCTGGTCATCGGCCCGCAAACCTATCATCGCTTGCCACAGGTCGTGCAGAAGGCGCGGGCGGGCGAGAAGGTCGTCGAGACGGAATACGCCATCGAGGACAAGTTCGAGCACCTGCCGGCGCTGGAGCGCAAGGCGGTGCGCAGCAGGGGCGTCACGGCCTTTCTCACCGTCCAGGAAGGCTGCGACAAGTTCTGCACCTTCTGCGTGGTGCCTTACACGCGCGGTTCGGAAGTCTCGCGTCCGGTCTCTCAACTCGTTGCGGAGGCAGAGCGGCTTGCGGAAGCCGGCGTTCGCGAGGTCACCCTGCTCGGGCAGAACGTCAATGCCTGGCACGGAGAGGGTCCGGATGGCACCGAATGGGGCCTTGGACAACTGTTGTTCCGCCTTGCCGAAATTCCTGGCCTTGCGCGGCTGCGCTATACCACCAGCCATCCGCGCGACATGGACGATGCGCTGATCGCCGCCCATCGCGATCTGCCGTCGCTGATGCCCTACCTGCATTTGCCGGTTCAATCGGGATCGGATCGTATCCTGAAGGCGATGAACCGGAAGCATACCGGCGCCGATTACCTCCGGCTGGTCGACCGCATTCGCGCCGCGCGACCCGACATCGCCATGTCCGGCGACTTCATCGTCGGATTCCCGGGCGAGACGGATGAGGATTTCGAGGACACGATGCGGATTATCCGCGACGTGACCTATGCGCAGGCGTTTTCGTTCAAATATTCGCCGAGGCCGGGAACGCCGGGCGCCGATTTGCCGTTACAGGTGGCCGAAGACGTCAAGAATGAGAGGCTTCAACGCCTGCAGGCTCTGGTGGCCGAACAGCAGACTGCTTTTGCGGCAAGTCTTGTCGGTTCGGAAATCGACCTGCTGATCGAGAAGCCCGGCCGAAATCCGGGTCAGCGGGTCGGCCGTTCCCCTTGGCTTCAGCCGGTAATTGTTGATGAAATGGCCGGCGAAATCGGTGACATTGTCAGAGTGCGAATCACGAAAGCGGGTCCCAACAGCCTTTTCTCCGAACCTGTGACCGGAGACGGGCGTTAATCAGGAGAGACGTTTGAGCGCCGCAACAGAACTGAAAGCACCGCCCGCCGGGGCCTCCGACATGGCGCATATCGTTCTGACCTTCGACAACAACAAGCACGCGAGCGCGCTTTACGGCCAGTTCGACGAGAATCTGGCCCGGCTGGAGCAGAAGCTGGGCGTCGATATACGCTCGAAGGGCAATCAGCTATCCATCAAGGGCGATCCGGTCGCTGCCGAGCAGGCGCGGCGCGCGCTGGATTATCTCTACGAGCTTCTCCAGAAGGGCGCGGACGTGTCTCCCTCCGAGGTGGATGGCGCGATCCGCATGGCGATAGCCGTCGACGATCAGCTCACGCTCCCGACGCTTGAGCGCAAAGGCAAAGTGGCGGCAGCGCAGATCGCCACGCGCAAACGCACGATCTATGCGCGTTCATTGAACCAGGACGCCTATATGCGGGCGCTGGAGCGCTCCGAGCTCGTCTTCGGCATAGGGCCTGCCGGCACCGGCAAGACCTATCTGGCGGTCGCCCATGCGGCGATGCTGCTCGAGCGCGGCATGGTCGAGCGCATCGTGCTGTCGCGCCCGGCCGTCGAGGCCGGCGAGCGGCTCGGCTTCCTGCCCGGCGACATGAAGGAGAAGGTCGATCCTTATCTGCGGCCGCTCTATGACGCGCTCTACGACATGATCCCTGCCGACAAGGTCGAGCGGGCTATTGCGGCCGAGGTCATCGAGATCGCCCCGCTGGCCTTCATGCGCGGCCGCACGCTGCGCAACGCGGCGATCATCCTCGATGAGGCGCAGAACACCACGCCGATGCAGATGAAGATGTTCCTGACACGGCTCGGCGAAGGCGGTCGCATGATCGTCACCGGCGATCCGAGCCAGATCGACCTGCCGCCAAACACCAAGTCGGGCCTCGTTGAGGCGCTTCAGGTGCTGGACGGCGTTCCGGGCATCGTCACCGTTCGGTTCAACGACGTGGACGTCGTCCGCCACCCGCTGGTCGCCGAAATCGTCAGGGCCTACGACGCCCATGGTTCCGGCGCCGACCGCAAGGGGCGGATCGACGTATAGGCGATCTGACACGCATGAATTTTCCGAACGCCCCCTCCACCGCCTACGGCGGTCCCCCTCCCCCGCTTCGCAGGGGAGGAACCGAGGTCGCAAATGGCCGCAACCTTGATCCTCCCCTGTTTACGGGGGAGGGGGACCATGCGAAGCATGGTGGAGGGGGCGTTGGCTTTCTCCACGTCAGCTCCCGATGATCAACATAGACATCGCGATCGAAGCCGGCGCGTGGCCGGCCGAGGATGAGCTTTCGGCGCTTGCTGCTCCGACTGTTGACGCGGTTTTGGTCGAGCTCGACCTGAAAGCGGCAAATACGGCCGAACTTTCGCTGCTTTTCACCGACGACGCGCATATCGCCGAGCTCAATCGCGGCTGGCGCGGTAAGGACAAGGCGACGAACGTCCTGTCGTTCCCGGCTTTCGAAATCGCTCCCGGCGACCCGCTCCCGGCGATGCTGGGCGACATCGTGCTCGCCTTCGAGACGATTTCTTCGGAGGCGGTACTGGAAGAAAAGCCCTTCGAGCACCATCTCAGGCACCTGATCGTGCATGGCATGCTGCATCTTCTCGGCTACGACCACGAAACCGACGAAGAAGCCGAGGAAATGGAAGCGCTCGAACGGCGCATACTCGCCGCACTTGCCATTCCTGATCCATATGGATAACTGAAAAGGTCAAACGACCGAAAGACGATGAACGAAAACGCACAATCTGCCGCTGTTGCGGAGCAGGGCGGCGAACAGGGCTCCGACCAGTCAGGCGAGTCCCAAAGTACGCCCGCCGGACGATCCGGCACCAAACCCTCATTATTCGAACGGCTGGCTGCGCGGTTCCGTCCGCGCAACGGATCGAGCTTGCGCGAAGACCTGGCGGATGCGCTATCCGAACAGGCGACCGGCACCGTGTTCTCGGTCGGTGAGCGCGCCATGCTCAACAACATCCTGCGATTGCGTGAGCTGCGCGTCGAGGATGTCATGGTGCCGCGTGCCGACATCGAGGCTATCGAACTGTCGACCGCGCTTGGCGATCTTCTGACACTCTTCGAAGAGTCGGGCCGCTCGCGCATGCCGGTCTATCAGGAGACGCTCGACGATCCACGCGGCATGGTCCACATCCGCGACGTCGTGGGTTACATCACCCGCGCGGCCAAGCAGAAGAAGGGCCGCGCCACGCGCAAGACCCCGGCACTGCCGCTCGATCTGGCCAATGTCGATCTCGGCAAGCCGATAGGCGACCTTGGCATCGTGCGGCCTGTGCTTTTCGTGCCGCCGTCGATGCTCGCCTCCGACCTGATGACCCGCATGCAGGCTGCGCGCATCCAGATGGCTCTCGTCATCGACGAATATGGCGGCACCGACGGTCTCGTTTCGCTGGAGGACATCGTCGAGATGGTCGTCGGCGACATCGAGGACGAGCATGACGAGGACGAGGAGCCGATGATCACCCGCACGGGCGACGGCATTTTCGTCGTCGACGCCAAGGCGGAGATCGAAGATGTGGCCGAAGCCATCGGCGAGGCCTTCACCGGCGGTGAGCACGAGGAATATGTCGACACCATCGGCGGTATGATCTTCAACGCGCTCGGCCGTGTTCCGGCGCGCGGCGAGGTCGTGCAGGCCATTCCCGGCTTCGAGTTCCACGTGCTGGATGCAGATCCCCGCCGCGTCAAGCGGGTCAGGATCGTTCAGGGCAGGGCTGCGGATCGCCGCAGGGCGCGGATGGTCACGCGCGACGAGCCCTTGCCGCCGCCTGCCGAAGTCAAAGCGCCGGAAAAGCAGAGCGCCTGATCAAGCAGTTGACGGCATCGCCGTCACTTGCTGAAGATCGCCTGCTCCGAAATCTGGATTCCGGCCGGCCCGAGGATGACGCCGAAAAGCACCGGCAGGAAGAACAGGATCATCGGCACTGTCAGCTTGGGCGGCAGCGCCGCTGCCTTCTTCTCGGCGATGTTCATGCGCATGTCGCGGCTTTCCGCCGACAGGACGCGCAGGGCGTGGGCAACCGGCGTGCCGTAGCGTTCGGCCTGAACCAGCGCCTGCGTCACCGATTTCACCGCCTCCAGTCCCGTGCGCGCCGCAAGGTTGTCGTAGGCCTGCTTGCGCTCCTGAAGGAACGACAGTTCTGCATTCGTCAGCACGAGCTCTTCGGCCAGGTCGACCGACTGGATGCCGATCTCGTCCGCCACGCGGCGGAATGCGGCTTCCACCGATATGCCGGATTCGACGCAGATCAGCATCAGGTCCAGCGCGTCTGGCCATGCTTTCTGAATGGATTGCTGGCGCTTGGTGGCCCGGTTCCTGACGTAGAGGATCGGAGCGTAAAAGCCGCCATAGCCAAGCAGGATGCAGACGAAAAGTTTCATCAGCGGCGACTGCTCGGAAAGGCCTCCGAGCACGAAGATGTAGACGAGGCCGAGAGCCAGCCCGATGAAAGGCAGGACAAGGCGGAAAAACAGGAACTTCGTCAGCGGGTTCTGGCCGCGGAAGCCGGCGACCTTGAGCTGCGCGGCGGTTTTCTCGTCTGCAAGCAGGCGCCGGAGATCGAGCCTGTCGACAATGTTCCGCATCCCGACTGACTGTTCCTCGCGCAGGCCCTTGCGCCTGCGGTCGGCCTCGGCGGCAAGCCGTGCGCGTTGCTTGGCGCGCAGCTCGTCACGCTCCAGCGCAACCGACTTCATCCGCGCCTTGAGCGGATTGCCGCTGAGCGCGGGAAGCGCGGTGAACATCGTGACGAACACCGCGACCGCGACCACGATCGAGATCATCAGGCTCGGATCGGATATGGATTTGGCGATCTGGTCCAGCATGGCGACGCTTCCCTGAGGCTAGACTTCGAAATTGATCATCTTGCGCATGACGAAGATGCCGATCGACATCCACACGCCGGAGATCGCAAGGATGAGATGCCCTGTCGGATGGGTGAACAGCGGCATGATGTAGTTCGGGCTCGACAGATAGACGAGCAGCGCAACGAGGAACGGCAGCGCGCCGAGAATGACGGCGGAGGCCTTGGCTTCCATCGACAGCGCCTGGATCTTGGCCTTCATCTTCTTGCGGTCGCGCAGCACCTTGGAGAGGTTGCCCAGCGCTTCGGAGAGGTTGCCGCCGGCCTGGCTCTGGATCTGGATGACCACGCCGAAGAAGCTGGCTTCCGCGCAAGGCATGGTTTCGGGCATGCGCATCACCGCTTCCGGCAGCGAGAGGCCGACTTGCTGCGACTCGACGATGCGGCGGAATTCGGTCCGCACGGGCTCGGGTGACTCCGCCGCGATCAGCCGCACGGAATCGTTGAGCGGCAGGCCCGACTTGACCGCGCGCACGATGACGTCGAGCGAGTTGGGAAACTCGTGCAGAAACGCCTTCACCCTGCGCGCACGCATGAACGAGACGACCCAGCGCGGGATGCCGAAGGTTCCCGCCAGGAAAACGCCGGGCAGCACCAGCGGCGGTACGCCCACGATGAACAGCAGCGCCGTCAGGACCAGCCCACAGATGACGGAATAGATATAGAAGCGCTGTATGGTGACTTTCATGCCGGCCTGGCGAAGCTGTATCTTGAGAGGCGGCTTCTTGGTGCTGAGGGCGCGGGTTTTCTGCTTGGTTTCCAGCTCTTTGAGCGAATCCTGCACGGATTTGCGCCGACGTGCCGCCTCGGCAACGCGATCCCGCGACGCCTTGACCGTGGCGCGGTCCGTGTCGGCGCGCTTGATGGTCTCCAGCCGCTTGCCGGCCTTCTTCTCGTTCTCGATCGATGTGAACAGCAGGGCATAGGCGAGCGCACCGACGCTGAGCGTTGCCAGCGCGATGAAGGCCAGAACAGTGCTGTCCAGTCCGAACATCCCAGTCTCCTATGCAGTGCCTGCCGTGAGGACGCGCCCGATCACTGCGTTTCCTTTTCCATCGCTTCCAGCGCGTTGGCGAGCCGCGCGTCCTCGCCATAGTAGCGGGCGCGATCCCAGAACGCCGGGCGGCCGATGCCGGTCGACACGTGCTCGCCGATGATGCGACCCTGCGCGTCTTCGCCCTTGATGTGATAGAGGACGATGTCCTGCGTGATGATGACGTCGCCTTCCATGCCGATCACCTCGGTGATGTGGGTGATGCGGCGCGAGCCGTCGCGCAGGCGCGCCGCTTGGATGATGACGTCGATCGAGCCGACGATGATCTCGCGCACGGTCTTCTGCGGCAGGGCGAAGCCGCCCATCGCGATCATCGATTCCATGCGGTTGAGGCATTCGCGCGGGCTGTTCGAGTGGATGGTACCCATTGATCCGTCGTGGCCCGTGTTCATCGCTTGCAGAAGATCGAACACTTCAGGGCCGCGCACCTCGCCCACGACGATGCGTTCGGGACGCATGCGCAGGCAGTTCTTGACCAGATCGCGCATGGTGACCTCGCCCTCGCCTTCGAGATTTGGCGGGCGGGTCTCCAGTCGCACCACGTGCGGCTGCTGGAGCTGCAGCTCGGCCGAGTCCTCGCAGGTGATGATGCGTTCGTCGCGGTCGATATAGTTGGTCAGGCAATTCAGCAGGGTGGTCTTACCGGAACCCGTGCCCCCGGAAATGACCACGTTGCAGCGGACGCGGCCGATGATCTTCAGAACTTCCGCCCCTTCGGGCGTGATCGCGCCGAACCGCACGAGCTGGTCCAGCGTCAGCTTGTCCTTCTTGAACTTGCGGATCGTCAGTGCGGTGCCGTCGATGGCGAGCGGAGGCGCGATGACGTTGACGCGCGAACCGTCGGGAAGACGCGCGTCGCAGATCGGCGAAGATTCGTCGACGCGCCGGCCGACCTGGCTGACGATGCGCTGGCAGATGTTGAGAAGCTGCTGGTTGTCGCGGAAGCGGATGGTCGTCTGCTCGACCTTGCCGCCCACCTCGATGTAGACGTTCTTCGAGCCGTTGACCATGATGTCGGCGATGTCGTCGCGCGCCAGCAGTGGCTCGAGCGGGCCATAGCCCAGCACGTCGTTGCAGATGTCCTCCAGCAGTTCTTCCTGCTCGGAGATCGACATGGCGAAATTCTTGATCGCAATGATGTCGTTGACGATGTCGCGGATTTCCTCGCGCGCGGAATCCGCGTCGAGTTTTGCCAGCTGCGACAGGTCGATCGTGTCGATCAGCGCCGAGAAAACCTGGCTCTTGGTATCGTAATAGCTGTCACTGCGCTCGCGCGGAGCGCGCTTCGGAGGCTCCGGCGCAAGCGGCGGTGCCTCGATGGCGCGCTTCGGGGCCGCGGTGGGGGCACTTGCCCCGCCTGCGGCCTGTTGCGGGCGTGCGGGCGCAATTGTCGTCGTGCTCGTGGCCGCCTCGCGGGGCGCCGCAGGCGCGGGCCCCGGTGTTCCGGCAGGCCGGAAAGCCGGTGTCTCGCTCTGTCCGCCGTCGTTGCCTCTTTTGCCAAACATTTCCGCGCCGATCCCGCTTTTCTCGAATTATTTCTTGAGCTTCAGGCGTTCCAGCAGGTCGCCGAGCCCCGGCTTTTTCTTCGACTTGATTTCCGAGCGTCCGGTCAGCACATGCGCCACCTCGTTGATCGTCTTGACGATCGCGTGCTGGGCATCCATCTCGCTCAGCATCCTGCCGTTGTTGGCGGCGTTGCCGAAAAGAGCGGGATCGAAGGGGATCACTGCCATCGGCTCGAGTTCCAGCGGGTCGGCAAAGTCGGCGGCGCTGATCTCGGGTCGTTTGGGAACACCCGCCTGGTTGATCACCAATTTCGGCGGGCCGTCGTTCGGCCGCAGCTTTCTCAACGTGTCCATCAGGTTCTTGGTATTGCGCAGGTTGGCGAGTTCCGGCGTCGCCGTGATCACCACCTGGTCCGCCTGCGTCAGCACGTTTTTGGTCCAGCCGTTCCAGACATGCGGCACGTCCAGCACAAGCAGCGGCGTGCTTCGCTGGGCAACGTCGATGATCTGGGTGAAAGCCTCGGCGTCGAAATCGTAGGTGCGGTCCAGCATCGACGGCGCCGCCAGCAGTGACAGGCGCTCGGCGCACTGCGCAAGCAGGCGATCGAGATAGGTCTCGTCGATGCGCTCCGGCGAAAACACGGCTTCGGCGATGCCTTGCGCCGGGTCCTGGTCGAAATTGATGTTGGCGGTGCCGAAAGCAAGGTCGAGGTCGGCCACCAGCACTTCCGAGCTGAACAGCGTCGACATGCTCCAGGCCACATTGTGCGCGACAGTGGAGGATCCGACGCCACCCTTGGCGCCAATGAAGGCAATGGACTTGCCGAGCGGCTCGGCCTGCGGGTCGACGAAGATCGACGAGATCACCGAGACGATGTCAGCCATGGAGATCGGGGCGACCACGTATTCGGAGATGCCGAACCGGATCAGCTCGCGATAGAGCCACACGTCGTTATAGTGACCGACGACGACCACCTTCGAGGAGGGATCGCAGACCTCGGCCAGCCGGTGCAGCTCCGCGACAAGCTGCTTCGGCTCGTCGCGCGACTCGACGATGATCAGGTTCGGCGTTTGCGCCGAGTGATAGAAGTCGATCGCGGTGCCGATGCCCCCCATGTGCACCTTCAGGTGCGCCTTGGACATCCGCCTGTCGGCAGCGGCCCGCTCGATCGGGCTGGCAACGCTCTCCGTCTCGCAGAATGCCTGGATGGAGATGCGCGGAACCGGCCGCAATTCGCTCATGGCGGCGATTTCGTTTTCGCTGACGGCGTCGGAATCCGTCGTCGCGTCGTAGGCGAGATTACTCATGTCATGCGCCCCCGGTGTTCATCAGTATTCGACTTCCTGGTCCCAGCCGCTTGTGCGACGCCGGTATTCGTCGATCGATGCGCCCCTGCGTGTGCTGTCCACTTCGGACTGCTTGCGCGGTCCGAGGAAATCGGCCGGATTAGCCACCTGCGCTGCCAGGTTGTTCTGGTAGGAGCAGCCGAAATTGGCCCAATGCTTGTTTTCCGAATCTTCGAGCAGGTCGGCCGGCCACCGGCCGCACTGCCCGGTCGAGGCGGTCATCTCAGAATAGATCAGCCGGATCGGCGCGTTGTCGCCGTAGCTGGCGGCCTCATAAGGCTGGTGCAGTATGTAGCCTTCCGGGACGCCAGCCGCGCGCAGCCGCTTGACCATGTCGGCGGAAACCAGCGATGCCGCATTCTGGTTGGGTGATCCGTAAGGCGTCAGAACAGTTACCACCGGCGCTGCGGAGCGGTCGTAGTCGGCGATGAAACCGTCCACGGCCGCGCGCTGCATGCGGGAAAGGCCCCGGTCCATCAGGCCGACGGGAATATCGATCTTCTTGTCCTTTTCGCCGATGACGATCGGATGCGAAGTGCGATAGTCGTCCGGAATGGAGCCGACCTGGATGCTGTCCCGGTTGGCGCAGCCCGCCATCAGGAGCGCGGCGACGGCTGCCACCAGGGTCAGGCGCGGCGCATTGTTCAAGAGCACGTCAGACATGATCCACTCCGATCACTTGTAGATGAAGCCGACGACGCCGTGATAGCGTCCGGCCGGCCTGTCGGTCTGCATCGACCCGTAGACGCGGTTGACGCGCCCGAGGAAGATGCCCGCGCCGTCGCTTGCAGGGGTGAAATTGTCGTCTGGCTTTGCCAGCGCGGTCCGCGCCACCGGCTTGGAGATGTAAGGGGTGACCAGGATGACCAGCTCCGTCTCGCTGCGATTGAAGTCGCGGCTGCGGAAGAGCGTGCCCAGAACGGGAACCTGCGACAGGCCGGGTATGCGGTTATAGGTTTGGCGCACATTGTCCTGGACCAGCCCGGCGATCATCATCGACCCGCCGGAGGGCAGTTCGACCGTGGTGTCGGCAAGGCGCTTGCGCAGCGAAAGGATGTTTTCGCCCCCGACCTCGACCGCACCTTCGGGCGTCGGTTCGGAAACCGATGTGCGCACCCGCAGGCTGATGCGTCCGGGCGACAGCACGACCGGCTGGAATTCGAGCCCGATGCCGTACTCGATCTGGGTCAGCGTGCGGACGAAACGACCATCCTCGTTCTCGACATTGGTGATGACATTGTATTCGCCACCTGCCCGGAACGTCGCCTTCTCGCCGGAGACGGCGGTAAGTGTCGGTTCCGCCAGCGTCCGCATGACGCCGGACTGCTCCATGGCGTTGATATAGCCCTGCAGCAGGTCCGCGCCGCCAAGTCCCGTTCCCGCCCGCACCAGTTGGGAGGGATCGAGCATGTCGAAACGGAAGCCGTCGGTCTGCGCCACCATGTTGACGCCGAGCTGCTTCATGACCGAGCGGCTCACCTCTGCAACCGTCACCTTGAGCGTCACCTGGTCTTCGCCGATCACGCGCAGCATGTTGACGATGGCGCTGCGTCGACGTCCGCTGTCCGGATTGTCGATGGCCACACCGGCAGCAGCGCTGCCGCCTGCCGCAGTCTGCGAATACTGCCCCGTCGTAGCCTCGCCGCCGCTCACGAACAGCGTTGCAAGGTCAACCGCGCGCTTTGCATCAAGGGGGGTCTCGACCGTACCCGTCAGCACGACATTGTCGTTGACCAGTTCCGCCTTGATGTCGGAGTTCGGCAGGAAACGCTTGAGATGACTGTCTAGGCCGGCGACGTCGCGCTCGACACGGAGGTCGAGGCTCGCGATCTGCTCGCCATTGGGCCCGAAGACGAAGATGTTGGTTTCGCCAACCTGCTTTCCGAACAGGTAAATGCGTCGCGCGGTGCGGGTTACGGCATCGGCAACACCGGGGTTTGCAACCAATATGTCATAAGCGTCGCGCGGCAGGTCGATGACGATCGACTTGTTGAGGCCAAGCGAGATGCGCTGGCTGGTCCCGGCATTGCCCACGGTAACCATGCCCTGCGCATGGGTATCTGTCGCCGTAGCGAGCAGGCCCAGCCCGACCCCGGTGGTTGCCGACAGCGCGATCAGCGACACCGCGGCTGCGCGCAGCAAAGTCCTTGCCGTTCCCAGTTCCTTCAAGGCTTTCATTTGCGAGCCCCCACTTCGCTCATCTCTCCGGACTTGATGAGGCGCACGGTTCCGCGCCTGCCTTCGCCGGAGACCAGATAATCTGCTTGGTCTTGAACCACTTCCTGGGTGTCGACGATCGCCCTCAACGACAGCGCCAGCCGATCGGCCATCTGCTGGGCGACCGTGATGATCTCCGCCTGCTGCGGCGTCAGTTCCAGGGTGGCCGTGTCGCCGACGCGCACGCGCCGGCCTTCCTCGTCTTCCTGGATCGCCTGGTCGATGGCGAGAACCCGGATATTCTTGAGGATTGTCTCCGTCACGTAGGCGTCACCGCCGCCTTCCTGCGCCGAATTACGGCGGGTCATGATCACATCGACATAATCGTTTGGTAGGATGAAGCCGCCCGCCGAGGTATCGGCTGCGATCTGCGTCGCCACGGCGCGTTTGCCTGTCGGCAGGATGGACGACATGAAGCTCTGGCCTTGGCCGATGAGCTTCGAGCGCCGAAGCGGCTCACCTTCGTAGATCGGTACGCGTGCGATAGCGCCCTTGAACTCCTCGAGGGCTTCCGGGTCCGCGTCGCGTGTTATGAAATTCTCGTTGATGCCTGCCGAAGGCCAGGACTGCCAGCTCAGGCTGTCGCCGAGCGTCGCGCCCATGGCCACATCGCCGTCGAGCACCAGCACCTCGGTCAGCCGGATTGCCGGTTCGCTTGGCGCACTGCTGACGATCTGCGCGGGCGGTGCCGACATGTTCTTGGCGACATAGCCTGCGCCGAGCGCCGTTACGACGGCGACGCCAAGAATGATCACACGCGTTGGAGCCATTGTCCGAACCTCTTACTCGGCAAATCCCATAGCCGAGCCGGACTTTGCGGTTCCAATCGTCAAATTAGGGTTAATGGCTGCCTTACAATCGTGATTAATTTAAAGTTTACACGAACTGTACGGTACCGTTGCTTACAGCGCCGTCAGGCGTGCCAGTGCCCACTGCACCGGCGCCGTCGAGGGATACATGATGAGGCCGCTGATGCCGAGCGCGACGCCGTAGGGGATGCCCAACTTGTCATTGGCGAAGTGGCGCAGGAAGACGTTGTTGCCGGTCAGAACGGCGAGACTGGAGCCGCGGTAGAGGATCAGCAGCAGCGTCAGCAGCCCGCCGATGATCGATGCGTTGACGAGATAGGCAACCAGCTCGCCGGAAAAACCCATCCACAGAGCCGTCGCTGCCAGCAGCTTGGCATCGCCGCCGCCCATGGCGCCAAGGGCAAACAGGGAAAACGTCACAGAAAGCACGAGGCCTGCCGCCGCGAAGTGCCAGCCGTAAGTGGCCCAGTCCATTCCAGTCATCGGCGCGACCACTGCGAAGGTCGCGATCAGGATCAGCGACACGCGGTTGGCGATTGTCATAGAGAGCATGTCGGAAACGGCCGCAAAGACCATGCAGAAGGGAAAGACCACGAAAATCAGCGCTTCAAGCATCGCTGCACCATCCAGCCGGCATTTTCACTTGCAATAGTCTAGCATCCGCGCGCTTAAGCTTTGGTGAAGTCGCGCGCTTCAATCCGAAACGAAAATGGCCGCCCGGGTGGGCGGCCATTCGACGGGGTGGCGAAGCACCCTGTGGTATCAAAATTAGTTCTGAGCGTTCTTCAGCTCGTCGGCCAGGAAGCTGAACTGGTTGTCCAGCGCATTGCCGAGCGTGGTGGCGCCGGCAACGATGGCGAGTGCGATGAGGGCCGCGATCAGGCCGTATTCGATGGCGGTCGCGCCGGATTCGTCCTTAACAAAACGTGCAACGATCTTCGACATGGTGAGCTCCTTACTCGATGTGTTTACAGCACTTCCGTCAACGTTTCTGCTGTGTCGATCGGATGGCTGCACACTACGAGAGAGCTCTTTCAAACGGCTTAAGAAACACCCTTACCGAAATCTTTCGAAACCCAAGCCGTGCACTTGGTTAATCGTCAAATAAGGTTCGGCGTTGCTTTTTAAGGGCCTGTCTTGCGGCTGTCGGGGGGCATCATGCCGGGTTGCGCAGGGCAGCTGAAAGCATCGTCCGCACCTGGCGTTCCACCTCTCTGGCGATCTGCTTGCGATCGGCGTCGGGCGTCGCCACCACCGGCTCGCCGAAATGCACCTCGAGGTCGATCGCGCCCTCAGACAGAAGCTCGCGCAGGTGCGGCACCAGCGCCCGTTCTCCGATCCAGGCCGCGTGGGCGCGGTGCAGGCGGCCCATCGGCATGCCTTGCAGGCGCGTATAGGCAATCGCCACCGGCTGGATCGTAACCGTCCTTCCGCCATTGGCTTCCAGCGCTTTCCGCGCCGCGCCGAAAAGCGTCGACTTGAACGGCAGCATGAGATTGCCGTCGGACGTGCTGCCTTCCGCGAACAGCACGATCGGGTCGCCATTGCTTAGCCGGGCGCCGATCTCCCCGGCCTGCTCGCCCGAGCGTCGGCGCTTTTCGCGTTCGACGAAGACAGTGCGTTGCAGACGCGCCAGCGTGCCCATGATCGGCCAGCCGGCAAGTTCGGATTTGGCGATGAAATGCACGTCCGCCAGCGAACCGAGCACCATGATGTCGGTCCATGAGACGTGGTTGGACGCGATGAGCAGCGGCCGCCCGGCGGCGATTTCTCCGTAAACGCGAATGCGCATGCCCAGCAGCTTGGTGACCAGCCTGTGCCAGATGCGCGGGGCCGGTCGCTCGTCGAGCCACCCCGTCCGCAGGGCGACGAACTGCCAGAGAGCCAGGCAGGGTGTGGCGATGGCCGCTGCCAGAAGCGCCAGCACCAGACGGATCGTCCCGATCATTCTTCTTGCGGCCCCCGTGCGTCGCCTAACCGGCTAGCGAAGATCGCGCCGCATGACAAGCGCCGCGCTGCGCGGCCCGTCGGGCTGCTCGTAATAGCCGGGCCTGCGGCCGACCTCCCGAAAACCCAGCCGCCTGTAGAGCGTCAGAGCCGGCATGTTCATCTCGTCGACTTCAAGGAACAGCGCTTCGGCCCGATCGGCATGAAGCGTGCGCAGCACCGCCTCCATCAGGTCGCGACCGAGTCCGAGCCGCCTGTGGCTGCGCGCCACGGCAATCGTCAGGATCTCGGCCTCGCCCGCCGCCAGCCTTGCCAGCACGAAACCGACCGGCCGCGCCCTGCGCTGGCCCACCGGCCACGCCGCAAAGCCGAAAACCGGCGTCTGGTCGAGCAGCGAGCTGAACTCGTCCTCGGACCAGGGGCGCAGAAAGTGTTCTGCATGGATGTTCGGAAGGTGATCCGCGTCGTCGGTAGAAAGCCTTTCGATCGCGAATTCCAGCGGCGGCGCGAAGAACGGCAGCTTCACGGCGCATCCTTTCGCGGCAACGCGAAGGCGCCCTGTGGTTTCGCGTCGGCATCGCGCAGGTAGAGCGGCCTCGGCGGCAGCGATGCCGTGTGCGGATCCTGCTCCAGCCGCTTGATGGCGATGCGCGCATAGGTCCCGATGTCCGCAGTCTTGCCTTCGGCCAGCAACGTGTCTGCGCCCGTCTCCCGTATCAGCGCTTCCGCTTCGTCTACACCGACTGCGGCCGGATCGAGGGTTGGCGTGCCATCTGCCGCGAAGGCGGCGACATAGGCCTGTCCCCGGCCGGCGTCGATGCGGGCGATGATCGGCCTGTCGGGGTCGGCGTCACGGCATTCCTCGGCAATGGCCTCGAGCGTCGTGATGCCGACGGCCGGTACCTTAAGCGCCAGCGCCAGCCCGCGCGCGGCCGCAACGCCGACCCGCACGCCTGTGAATGAGCCAGGTCCCACTGAAACAGCGATCGCGTCGAGGTCGCCATAGGCCGTCCCGGCCTCCTTGAGCGCGGTATCGATCACGCTCATCAGATGCTCGGCATGTCCCTTGCCGAGGTCGAGCACCGCGCGCCCGCGCTCGCCGCCCGCTTCATAAACGCAGGCGGCGCAAAGGTTGGCCGATGTATCGATGGCGAGGAGGCGCAAGGCTGTTCCCGCGGTCTTCCTATCCGGCGCGATCCCGCGCCTTCAATTCCAGGCGGCGGGCATGCAGGACGGGTTCGGTGTAGCCGCTCGGTTGCTCGCGCCCCTTGAAGACGAGATCAAGCGCGGCGAGGAAGGCGATGGAATTGTCGAAGTCGGGCGCCATGGGCCGATAGAGTGGATCGCCGGCATTCTGGCGGTCGACCACGGTCGCCATGCGCTTCATCGTCTCCATCACCTGGTCGCGCGAGCAGACGCCGTGGTGCAGCCAGTTGGCGATATGCTGCGAGGAGATGCGAAGCGTAGCGCGATCCTCCATCAGCCCGACATCGTTGATGTCGGGCACCTTGGAACAGCCGACGCCCTGGTCGATCCACCGCACGACATAGCCGAGGATGCCCTGCGCGTTGTTGTCGAGTTCGTGCTGGATGTCCTCGGCGCTCCAGTTTGGCCGCGTGGCGACCGGCACCGATAGGATGTCGGAAAGCTTCGCCCGTTCGCGCGACTTCAAACCCTCCTGCACCGCGTGCACGTCGACCTTGTGGTAATGCGTGGCGTGGAGCGTCGCAGCCGTAGGCGAGGGCACCCAGGCGGTGTTGGCGCCGGCTTTCGGATGGCCGATCTTCTGTTCCAGCATCGCGGCCATCAGGTCGGGCATCGCCCACATGCCCTTGCCGATCTGCGCCCGGCCCGAAAGGCCGCATTCCAGACCGATATCCACGTTCCACTGCTCGTATGCGGAAATCCAGGCAGACTGTTTCATGTCGCCTTTGCGGATCATCGGCCCGGCTTCCATCGAGGTGTGGATCTCGTCGCCGGTGCGGTCGAGGAAGCCGGTATTGATGAAGACCACGCGTTCCTTTGCAGCCCGGATGCACTCCTTGAGGTTCACGGTCGTGCGCCGCTCCTCGTCCATGATGCCCATCTTCATCGTGTTGGGCTGCATGCCGAGCATCGCCTCGACACGGCCGAAAAGCTCGACCGCGAAAGCCACTTCCTCAGGGCCATGCATCTTTGGCTTCACGACATACATCGAGCCTTCGCGCGAGTTTGCACGCCTGCCGTCAGGCCCGATGTCGTGCAGCGCGATCAGCGCCGTGATCGCAGCATCCATGATGCCTTCCGGGATCTCGCTCCCGTCGTCCAGCAGGATCGCCGGGTTGGTCATCAGGTGCCCGACATTGCGGATCAGCATCAGCGAGCGGCATTTGACGACGAAATCCGAGCTGTCGGGCGCGGTGTAGGTAAAGTCGCTGTAGAGCTTCCGGGTGAAGGTCTCGCCGCCCTTGGTGACTTCCTCGGTCAGGTCGCCCTTCATCAGGCCCAGCCAGTTGCGATAGACCAGCGTCTTGTCTTCCGCATCGACGGCCGCGACCGAATCCTCGCAGTCCATGATCGTGGTCAGCGCGGCTTCCAGGTTCACTCCGGCAATGCCCGCCGGATCGGTCTTGCCGATCTCCCAGTCGCGGTTGACGATGATCTCGATGCCGAGCCCGTTGTTCTTGATAAGCACATGGCGCCAGCCGTCGTGTTCGGCGTGGCCGGCGTATTTTTCAGGGTCTTTAAGCGAGACCGCGCCGTTTGCCGTCTTCAGGACAAGCGTTTCGCCCGCCTCGATATCCGTCACGTCGGTCCATTTCGCGCCGTCGAGCGGTGCCGCGCTGTCCAGAAACGCCTTCGCCCACGCAATGACCTTCTCGCCACGCTTGGGGTTATAGCCCTTGCCTTTCTCCGCGCCGTCGGTCTCCGGAATCGCGTCCGTGCCGTAAAGCGCATCGTAGAGAGAGCCCCAGCGGGCGTTGGCCGCGTTGAGCGCGAAGCGCGCGTTCATGATTGGCACCACGAGCTGGGGCCCGGCGACCACCGCAATTTCCGGGTCAACGTTCTGCGTCGTTACCTTGAAGTCTCCGCCTTCCGGCAGCAGGTAGCCGATCTCGCGCAGGAAAGCTTCATAAGCCGCCATGTCGCTCGGTGCGCCATTGGCACGGTGCCAGTCGTCGATCTGGCGCTGCATCTCGTCGCGCTTGGCGAGCAACGCGCGGTTCTTTGGCGCGAGATCGTTGGCGATCGCAGAAAAGCCCGACCAGAACGCGTCCTCGCTCACGCCCGTTCCCGGCAGCGCCTCTTTGTTGATGAAGGCGTATAGCGCGGGCGCGACCTTCAGGCCGCGGATCTCGATCTGATCGGTCATTCAGGGGGTCTCCGGTCTTTCAAGCGTGGCTGGCAAAGTTGCCGTCTGCTTTCACCACGCCGGGGGCGCGGGGTCAATTCGCCGATGTGGTGAGGGGCGAACTAAGCCTGAGGTTGTCAAGGACGCGCGCTTGGGAGGATAGTTATTCGTCGGCCCACGAAGTCTGTTGAGTCGTTTCCAGTTCCTGACGGGTGCAGTCGACAACATTCGGCAAGGCGCAATGCCTGGAAGGGAGACAGCCGATGGAACTCATCAGAAGCTTTTTCGGACTGATCGAGGATTTGACCTGGGGATGGTCACTCATACCGATCCTCGTGATCTTCGGCGTATTCATCACCGTCATGAGCGGCTTCGTCCAGCTCGAATTCTTCGGCAGGATGTTCCGTGTCCTGTCTTCTAAGAACCAGAGCGGCGACCCCAACGCAATCAGCGCGCGCGAGGCGCTTCTCGTTTCCGTCGGCGGTCGCGTCGGCGGCGGCAATATCGCTGGCGTCGCGGTTGCGATCACACTCGGCGGGCCAGGCGCCGTGTTCTGGATGTGGGCTATCGCGCTGGTCGGCATGGCGACAAGCCTCGTGGAATCGTCGCTGGCGCAGCTCTATAAGCGTTCCAACGGCGACGGCACGTTTCGCGGCGGCCCGGCCGGATACATCATCTACGGTCTCGGCGCTCAATATCGCTGGCTGGCGGTGCTTTACGCCGTCTGCCTGATGGCAGCCTTCGCCTTCGGCTTCAACGCGTTCCAGGGCAACACCTTCGCAGGTGCTGCAGAGGACAGCCTGGGCATCGATCGCCTGTGGACCGGCCTGTTCCTGGCGGTGATCGCCGGCTTCATCGTCTATGGCGGCATCCGACGCATCGCCAAGGCAGCCGATGTGATCATCCCGATCATGGCCTTCGGCTATATCGGCATGGCGCTGCTGGTCATCATCCTCAACATCACCGAACTTCCGGGCGTGCTGTGGACAATCGTCGCCAACGCATTCGGCATCGAGGAAGCGGTCAGCGGCGGTGTCGGCGCGGCACTTGCGCAGGGACTGCGGCGTGGCCTCTTTTCCAACGAGGCGGGTCTCGGTTCCGCCCCGAACGTCGCGGCCACGGCCGATGTCCGGCACCCGCTCAGCCAGGGGATCACCCAGTCGTTCTCCGTATTCATCGACACGATCATCATCTGCTCGTGCACGGCCTTCATCATCCTGCTGAGCCCGGTTTACGTGCCGGGTGCGGAAGGCATCGACGGCGTCGCGCTGACCCAGCAGTCGCTGGTGAGCCATGTCGGCGAGTGGTCGCAATACTTCCTCACCTTCGCCGTGCTGCTCTTCGCCTTCAGCTCGATCATCTACAATTACTATCTCGGCGAGACCGCGCTGAGCGTGATGACCCGGCAGCCGGCGGCGCTGCATGTACTGAGGGTCGCGATCATCGCCGTTGTCTTTCTCGGAGCGACGGCGCCCGGTGCCACCGCGGTGTTCTTCTTCTCCGATCCGGTGATGGGCGTGCTGGCGGTCGTCAACCTGATGGCGATCATGATGCTGTTCCCGGTCGCCCTGCGCATCCTCAACGACTTCCGTGCGCAGTTGAGGGCGGGTGTGGCGCGGCCGGTGCTCGATCCGCGCAACTTCCCCGACCTCGACTTGGACTACAGCGCCTGGACCCATGCCACGAGTGGGGCAGCCGCACCGGTGGAAGGCGAAACGCGACCTTCGTCCGCGCCGGCCTGACCGTCTCTGTCGAAAACGAGGCTCCTCGCGCGACATGGTTGCGATCGGCATTCCCGCCGGTCGCAACCATGCAGGGAGCCTCATCATGTCAAACCTCTCATTCAGACCGAACGTCGTCGCTGTCATTGTTGCCGGGCTTGCCGGCTTCGCATTCTCGCTCATCTGGTACAGCCCGCTGCTTTTCGGCGACATCTGGGCGGCCGCCAACGGCGAAGCCGCGACCTCCATGCCGATCTGGAAGCTGTTCGTCGCACCGCTGCGCGAGATCATCTCGGCATGGGTGCTGGCGGTGCTGATCGCTAGCTGCGGCATTAACGATCGCAAGGGGGCGGTCGCGCTCGGCCTCTTCCTCTGGTTCGGCTTTTATGTCGTGCAGCTTGCAGGCGCGGTGATCTGGGACGGCATGTCGCCGGTGCTTGGTGTGGTGCACGCCGGCGACTGGCTGATCAAGATGCTGCTGATGGCCGTCATCGTCGCCGCGTGGCCGAAGCGCTCGGGGCGGATGCATGAACGCTCCACTTGAGGCGGCCGTGTCCTACCGCCCGATGCGCGGGCGCCCCGTCGCCGTCGCGGTCAGCGCAGCCTCGATGAAGTTGCGCTGACCTTCGACGGTGGCGGAACGCACGTCGCACTCGACCGTGATCTCGAAACTTTCGGCGCCAGCTTCAGCGGCGCGCGTGGCGAGCACGTCCCGCGCCGCGCGCTCCGCCTCGGCAAGCGCCGCATCCTCGTCGCCGAAGTCGCGGATGCCTTGCAGCGACGACACCCGGAACAGGCCTTCGCGCGGCTGGCTGACCTGAGCCTCGACGCTGACGCGCACCTGGCCGACCACCGCGCCCAGCGCGTTGGCGACGTCGGTGTCCTCCGGCACAATGCAATCGTTGCCGACGAGCACGTCCAGCCCGGCATAATGCAACGGAGCCGATGCGCCGAGGCCGATCACCGGGCGGTCGAGCGAAACCGACAGCCGGGCGATGCCGTTGCTGCCGTCGACTGCGCGCTGCACCAGCGCGTGCGCGACCGTCTCGGGGCCTTCGAGCCCGTCCTCGGCAAAGGCGGTCTCCAGGATCGCTTCGGCCGAGCGCCTGGTCAGTGCCCGCAGCACCCGCGCCGAGATCGCTTCCGCATCCGCTTCGAGCGGTGCGCCGCGGCCGTCGCGCCGACGCGCGAAGAGCGCCGCGCCCATCCGTGCGGCGTTGGCGTCCCAATTGTCCTGCCCGCCGAGCACATGGGCGGCGTCCGAAGGCGTGAAGCCGCATATGTGCACGAGCCCCCGAGCCACTAAGCGGTTGAGCGTGGCGATCTGCGCGTTCGAGGTCAGTAGCCGGTCGAGCGGCTGCGGCGTCGTCGAGATCGTGGCGTGAAGCTTCTCCTCCGCGCCCGAGAGCCCGGCGGCCAGCCTGTCCGGCACGCCGGTGCGCAGCGCAAGACGGCCGTCGAGCCTGCCGGGGTTGGTCGCGCGCAGTTGCCGCTCGAGCACATCGATGACCGCTGCGCCATGGGCATGCGCGGCCAGCGCCAGCGGCACCAGACGGCGGGGGCCGAGCACGAGGCGCGGGCGCAGGCCGCCATCCTCCAGCCCCACCTCCGAATCGCCGCCGAGGCCGAAGGTGCGCATGGCGACCGCCTCGACCATGGTGCGGTAGCCGCCGACGGTGGCGCCCTCCGGGTCGAGGCGCGGGCGGCCGCCGTCGAGCACGGCGACGTCGGTCGTGGTGCCGCCGATGTCGGAGACGACGGCGTTGTCGAGCCCGCTCATGTGGCGGGCGCCGACGATGCTGGCGGCGGGGCCGGACAGGATCGTCTCGATCGGCCGCAGCCTGGCGAAACCCGCCGAGACCAGCGCTCCGTCGCCGCGCACCACCATCAGCGGTGCGGCGATGCCGCGCGCGGCGAGAAAACCCTCGGTCGCCGCCACCAGCCGGTCGATCATCGCGATCAGCCGCGCGTTGAGCAGCGTCGTCAGCGCCCGGCGCGGCCCGCCGAGCTTCGCCGAAAGCTCGTGGCTGGCGGTGACCGGAAGGCCCGTCCGCTCCCGGATGAGGTCTGCTACCGCGATTTCGTGTGCCGGGTTGCGCACCGCGAAATAGGCGCAGACGGCAAACGCGGAGACCGAAGGCGCAAGGCCGGCCAGTGCAGCCTCCAGTTCGTCGAGTATAAGCGGGGCCGCGTTGCCGTGGACGTCATGACCGCCGGGCACGAACAGCACCGGGTCGGAGCCCAGCGCCGAGCGCAGGCCGGCGCGGTCGAGATCGGCCTCGGCAAAACCGACCATCACCAGCGCCACCCGGCCGCCCTGTCCCTCGACCAGCGCGTTGGTGGCAAGCGTGGTCGACATCGAGACGAGCCGCACCGCCGAAGGCGAAACGCCGGCCCGCGCCAGCACCGCGTCGGCCGCGCCCGCAATGCCGACGGCGAGGTCGTGCCGCGTCGTCAGCGCCTTCGCCTTGGCGAGCACGGTGCCGCTCGGGTCCGGCGCCGGCGACCAGAGAACGGCGTCGGTGTAGGTGCCGCCGGTGTCGATGCCGAGAAACAGCGCTTGGTCGTCTTGGGGGATGGCTGGGGCGGCGGACATGCGGCAGGGCTTCGCGTGGCGGGACTTCCGCTTTAGCCGATTGCCGCGTGGGGCGGAAGCGGGCAGACGCTGGGCCAGCAAACCGGCCCGCCGGCCACCGTAATGCCTATTGGGCGATCTCCCATTCCTGTTCGAGGGTCAGCGGCACGATGTCCGGCCGGGCCTGCGGCGCCGGCGTCGGCGAAGGCGCGGAAGGCTGCCTGCTGGTGCAGGCGGCAAGCACGGCGAGTGCTGCAAGGGCGAGCAGCAGGCGCATGGCGGAAGTTCTCATTTTGCCGCGCTGTCGAGCCAGATCGTCACCGGCCCGTCATTGACGAGCGCGACCTTCATGTCGGCGCCGAAGATGCCGTTGGCGACGGTGACGCCGTGACCGGCGACGGCGGCCGAGAAATAGCCGTAGAGGCGTTCGCCCTCGGCGGGTGCTGCGGCGGTGGAGAAACCGGGCCGGTTGCCCTTGGTCTCGGCGGCCAGCGTGAACTGGCTGACGACCAGCGCCGCCCCGCCGGTGTCGATCAGCGAGCGGTTCATGCGGCCCTCGTCATCACGGAAGATCCGCAGGTTGACCACCTTGCGCGCCAGCCAGTCGGCCTCCTTTTCGGTGTCGCCCTGCATGGCGCAGACCAGCACGAGGAAACCCGGCCCGATCTCGCCGGCGACCGCGCCGTCGACGGTGACGGAGGCCGAGGAAACACGTTGGACGAGCGCGCGCATGGGAAATCCTACAATCGAGAGAGTCGGCGCAATGCTTGGCACGGTGCCGCCCGCCCGTAAACAGGCAGAGCGGTCGCATCTGGAAACGACCGGCGCACAGCCTCGTACCCCCACCCCTTACCCCTCCCCACAAGTGGGAGGGGGACCTTGATGTGCAGCCAACTCCGAAAACGTTTGCATCAGGCGGCCACATTGCCGTACCCCCTCCCCCTCGTGGGGAGGGGTAAGGGGTGGGGGTAGCTGCGTATCCGATTGCCCTGCCGTTCGAGCGGAATATCCGGCGCACGGGCGCGTGCGTCCGCAAGGGGGCGGTCCGTTGCTCAGCCATTTCCGGAAATGGTTGCCCGCTTCCGTCATGAAGTGTCGGTGCGCTCCATCGCCCAGAAGGCGAGGTCGTGCACGATGTTGAGCACGTCATGGACCGGGTGGGCATGCCGCCCTTCCCTGCGCCATCCGGGTGGGTGGCCGGGGCGTAGCGGCCAGACGCGGCGCGTGATGCCACGCCGGGCAGATGGTGCGCGCTGCGCCTGATCCTTTAGGGCCGCATCGCGCCGCGCCCGCCAGCGGGCGAAGCGGCCTGCGTGGGCAGGCAAATCGTCGAGTGCCGAGGCCACGGCCCGCAGGCGCAGGGCAAGGCGGGTGGCGTCGATGGCATCGTCCGGCATCGGCGGCTGGCGTGGGGGAAGCGGCGCCGACGCGCCGTCGCCGGGAAACGAGATGCGCGGCACACCGGCGGCAACTGGCCGCGTTGGCCCGCGCCAGCGCGGCAGCGGATCGAACAGCGGCAGGGTCGCGCGCCTTGCGGCCTTGCGCGCCTTCGGCGATGCGGGCGTTGCCGCCTGCGGGCGTCCTTCGAAGCTCGGGCCTTGCGCTTGCAGCTCGGGAGGAAGCAGGTCGCGCGCCACCACGATGATGAGCCGCCGCGCGGCCGCCTCGGCGGGGCGCAGGAGCCGCAGTACGGCGCGGTGGAGATGGCGGGGGAGCGTCGGGCGTTCTTCGGTGCGCTTCCCCGCCGGGTCCCCGCTGCCTGCGGCAGCGTCCCGGCCTTCTTCGGCTTTGGTTGTGGCATCGGCAGGACAACCTTGCGCCTCCGGGGCAAACGGGCCGCGAAGCCCGGCCATGGCCACGAGCGTCGCCAGAATGCGCCGCAGCGCCTCCCGGTTCGTCTCGATCGCCGCACTCCAGTCCATCGCCGCCTTCTCCGGTTCGGTCGGGGCGATTGTCGGGCGGGTGACGAGGGGGTGGATAGGTTTGGTGGTGCGGGGACGGAATGCTCGGGCATTCTGCCGAATGCTCTCCGATGCCGCGAACTGCTGGGCAAGTCGGTGTTTCGCGCGTTCTTTGGAGATCAGCACCCCCTCCACCACTTCGTGGTCCCCCTCCCCCGTAAACGGAGGAGGATCCAGGCCGCGGACGGCCGCAACGCGGTTCCTCCCCTGCGAAGCGGGGGAGGGGGACCACGAAGTGGTGGAGGGGGTGTTTGTCTTCTCGGCCCTCAGGGACCGCTACCCAGTCGCGACCGTCACATGCTGCCGCAGCCATTCCTCCAGAACCGGCTTGCGAAAGGTGCCGGCCTCCAGGTGCCGGTAGATGAAGGCGATGACGGCTGCCGGCTCGGCTTCCAGCCGCGCACCGTTCAGCCCGAGGAATATGTCCATGCAGGCAAACGCGACGCGCTTGTTGCCGTCGATGAAGCCGTGGTTCATTGCGAGGCTTTCCCACAGCGCTGCCGCCTGCTCAATCAGATCGGCATAATAACCAGTCTGCGGGCGCAGCAACGCGGATTCGATCAGGCCGTGGTCGCGGACGCCCTGCGCGCCGCCGAACAGGCGCAACTGCTCGGCGTGAATGTAGAGCGCGTCGTCTAGGGTGAGGTATTCCACCTACTTCGCCAGCGCCTCGTAGACGGTGGCCCAGCGCTTCGCGCTTTCCGCATGAAGGCGCTCGACGGCGGGATTGACCTTGCCGCGCGCAGCCTCGGCCATGCGGCGGAATTCGTCCGGCGACATGACGATGGCGACATCGCGCCCCTGCCGCTGCACGCGCACGGGCTCGGCCTGTGCCATGTCGATCAACTGGCCAAAACGATTCTTGGCGTCGGAGGCGGAGAAGGATTTCATAGGAGAATGTTAGCTGAATTGGCTAATTTGGGCAAGGGCGGGCGCGATCTCCCTTCTCCCCTTGAGTGAGAAGTGGATCGGCGCGTAAGTGCCGAAACGGATGAGAGGTGCTGGAAGGAATGAGGGCTTGAGTTTGGCAGCGTTGCGCTCCGTCCAACACCCCTCATCCGGCCTCTCCTCTCCTCTCCTCTCCTCTCCTCGCTTCGCTCGGCTCGGCCGCCTTCTCCCTCAAGCGGAGAGGGAGGGTGCGCTTCCTCCGCCCGTCCGGCGCTGCTGCCGTTTCCTGGCTGATACTCGCCATCGCTGCGCGGTAGGCGGCGGGCTGCGTTCGGCGGCATGAGGTGCGCCGCGCGGCTTCGCCTACCGCAACAAGGACATGCCGATTATCTGCGAAAAGGCTCGGCGAGCCGCCGACGCACTCGCTGCGCCTGGCGCAACAGGGATTTTGACGGCATCATCGCATAACGAGATGTGCATATGTATGAACATGAATAATGGCAGTAATACTTACGTATATTGCAATGCAGCAAGAATCAGTTTCCTCACAATTATTTGCTATCCAGATAGAATTGCGGTATCTTTATTTTGGCTCCTGACCGCAAACGCTCGGTCAGGCACGCCGGGAGGGAAAGCTAAGAATTTGATTTTTATGAGGAATTTTTGAAACCGTTACCTCGTGTTAACGGTTTTTTAAGCGCGCCTTGACTCTAGGCGGCACTTAGATCATGCAAGTATATGTCCAGAACAAGAACCGCCGCAAAGCTGGCGAGCCGCGGCGGTTCCCAAGTTCTAGCCCGCACGAGATTGGACGTCAGGCGCGGGATATAGCTTTTGGTACACTGATCTTTGAATCAGAATAAGCCGCTATGGTCAAGCCTGACGTTCGCTTACGCCAGCAACAAGGAGTTACTCCAATGGCGCAGCGTACGTACCCTTCGTACTGGTTGTACAAGGACAATCGTGGTGAATGGCGTTGGACGTATGAGGCTGCAAACGGCGAGACAATCGCGGTGAGCAGCGAAGGCTACAAGCGTCGTGTCGATGCCGAGCGCGGCATCGAAATCATGAAAGCGTCGGCCAATAGCCCCGTGTGGTATCCCTCAAGCTTGGAGAACGCGGCGTAAAAGATTGAGAGGTCCGTCGATTTTGGCGGACCTCTCAGACTTTTTGGAACTGCGTTGGAAGGATACGTCAATGCCATCGTTTGGAACTTCAGCCTTCTTGAGAATTGTTCACATGAACCCGCGGCCGCAGCGGTCGGAACTGCGCCGGAGATTTACTCCAAGAGAGGGCGGGTATGATTTCCACAGCAGTCTCCGCCGCCTTGCCCATCGTTTGTTGGTCGAGGGAGAGTCGTTGGAAAATGTCCTAGCCGCCACCGCTGCAATTGCGCAGGAACCCGAAAGACGATCTGCGCAAACCGGTTTGAGGCAGTTGGTCGCTTGGAGAACTATGAATCCGGGTCCCGTTCTGCGGTTCGAGCCTGCCACGGTTCAGAGCCTAGGTGAAACATTCAGAGTAACATTTACGCCAAACGTCGGCCTTCTGGTTGATGGCCAATCCGTTGCCATACATGTGTGGAACACCGCTATGCCCCGTTTGGAGCCACGCTTGGTACAGGCCGTGCTTTCGTTGTTTGTTGCTTCCTATCGTAGTTCGGAAAATCCGCCGGAAGATTTAGCGGTCTTATGCTTGCGAACGATGCGCCTTATCAGGCTGGGCAATGCCTTAGAGGTTGCGCCGTTGGGCCTTCTGATAGCGAGGGGCATCGACGGGATATTCCAAGAAGTTGAACGGGAAATTCGGGAGCCTCTCCCTGGTCAAATCGATCGACCGCCGGCTCCATCGGCGGAGTAGTTATTTCAGCACTGGAGCGCCTTGTGCTCGCTCTACGTTCACGTCGGAGGATTCGATTTGGCTAGATGCACTGCACCATCACGGGGCCATCGCACAGCGAGCGGTCGAGCAGACTGCCCGGCATGCGGTGGTCGCTCACGGTCGTACGGCTACAGCAGCTACGGGTCGAGCTCGTACCCGTCTTACTCCTCATCGTGGAGCAGTGGAGGTGGCCGGAGCAGCGTCGGCGGATCGGTCAGCAGCGCAAGGCCGCGCTGGTCGCGAGCCGGTTCGTCCGTGGTGTATACGCCTGCTGAGGTGCGGGCGCTCACGCCGGTTCGCGAAAGCGTCGAAAAGCGAGCACCCTTGCCCGACCTTCGGGACGTCTTTCTCTGCCACGCGTGGGACGACCGCAAAGGGGCTGCCAAGGATTTGCACGATCTACTAGAGTCGCGAGGTGTCTCGGTCTGGTTCAGCGAGAAGGACGTCGCTCTCGGTACGTCGTTGCTCCGCGAAATCGACAAGGGACTGGCAAAGTCGCGAGTCGGGATCGTGTTGGTAACACCTGCGCTCCTGCAGCGTGTCCAAAGAGAAGGCATCGCCGACAAAGAGCTTTCCGCCCTTCTAGCGCGTGATCTGCTCGTTCCCATCGTGCACAATACGACGTATGAAGCTCTCCGCGAAGTAAGCCCCCTGCTCGGCTCGCGAAGCGGCCTGAGCACTGCGGATGATCCTATGGCAGACGTCGCGGCCAAGCTCGCCGAGCTGGTCGCCCCATAGTTTCATTGACGGTGTGGCTGGTCGCGCCACCTAATGCGCTTCACAGGGAAGGATCAGGCTGAGCACTGGCGCGGCCCACTGGATTGACGCGTCCGACCAAAAGCCCGCCTCACCCATCCCCCATCTTCAGCGCTTCAATAAACGCCGCCTGCGGGATTTCCACCTTGCCGAACTGGCGCATGCGCTTTTTGCCCTCTTTCTGCTTTTCGAGGAGCTTGCGCTTGCGGGTGACGTCGCCGCCGTAGCACTTGGCGGTCACGTCCTTGCGCAGTGCGGAGATGGTCTCGCGGGCAATGACCTTGCCGCCGATGGCCGCCTGGATCGGGATCTTGAACATGTGCTTGGGGATCAGGTCCTTGAGCTTTTCGCACATGGCGCGGCCGCGCTTTTCGGCAGCCGAGCGGTGGACCAGCATGGAGAGCGCGTCGACCGGCTCGTCATTGACGAGGATCGACATCTTGACGAGGTCGCCCTCACGATAGTCGGTGAGCTGGTAGTCGAACGAGGCGTAGCCCTTGGAGATCGACTTCAGCCGGTCGTAGAAATCGAACACCACCTCGTTGAGCGGCAGGTCGTAGGTGGCCATGGCGCGCTTGCCGACATAGCTGAGGTCGACCTGCACGCCGCGGCGCTCCTGGCAGAGCTTGAGGATCGCGCCGAGATAGTCGTCGGGCGTCATGATGGTGGCGCGGATCCACGGCTCCTCGATCGTGTCGATCTTGACCACGTCGGGCATGTCGGCCGGGTTGTGCAGCTCGATCTGCTTTCCGTCGGTCATGTTGAGGCGGTAGACGACCGACGGCGCAGTGGCGATCAGGTCGAGGTCGAACTCGCGCTCCAGCCGCTCCTGGATGATCTCGAGGTGTAAGAGGCCGAGGAAGCCGCAGCGGAAGCCGAAGCCGAGCGCGGCCGAGGTTTCCATTTCGAACGAGAACGAGGCGTCGTTGAGGCGCAGCTTGCCCATGGCGGCGCGCAGATCCTCGAAATCGGCGGCGTCGACCGGGAACAGGCCGCAGAAGACAACCGGCTGCGCCGGCTTGAAGCCTGGCAGCGGGGCGGCCGTGGGGCGCTTGTCCTCGGTGATGGTGTCGCCGACGCGGGTGTCCGCCACCTCCTTGATGGAGGCGGTGATGAAGCCGATCTCGCCGGGGCCGAGTTCGTCGACCATGACCATCTTGGGCGTGATGACGCCGACGCGGTCGATGCCGTATTTCGCGCCGGTGCCCATCATGCGCACCTGCTGGCCCTTCTTGAGCGTGCCGTCGATGACGCGCACCAGCACGATGACGCCGAGATAGGCGTCGTACCAGCTATCGACCAGCATCGCCTTGAGCGGCGCATCGCGGTCGCCGCCCTTCGGCGCGGGCAGCTTGTGGACGATCGCCTCCAGCACCTCGGCGATACCGATGCCGGTCTTGGCCGAGATCATGAGCGCTTCGGAGGCGTCGAGGCCGATCACCTCCTCCACCTGCTCCTTGATACGGTCGGGCTCGGCGGCGGGCAGGTCGATCTTGTTGAGGACGACGACGATCTCATGGTCGGCGTCGATGGCCTGGTAGACGTTGGCGAGCGTCTGGGCCTCCACGCCCTGTGAGGCGTCGACGACCAGCAGCGAGCCCTCGCAGGCGCGCAAGGAGCGCGAGACCTCGTAGGCGAAATCGACATGGCCGGGCGTGTCGATGAGGTTGAGCACGTAATGCTCGCCATTCTGCGCGTCGTATTCGAGGCGGACGGTGTTGGCCTTGATGGTGATGCCGCGCTCGCGCTCGATGTCCATGGCATCGAGCACCTGGTCCTTCATCTCGCGGTCTTCGAGCGAGCCGGTCGCCTGGATGAGCCGGTCGGCGAGCGTGGACTTGCCATGGTCGATATGCGCGACGATGGAGAAATTGCGGATGTGGGAGAGCGGCGTCTTGGTCATGGCGCGCCTTTAGCAGGCGAACGCCGGAACGGGAAGGGATTTCGGCGGCGACGGGCGCGGCGGGGCGGGCCCGGATTCACCGCGCTGCATGCAATGGTTGCATATCGCAAATACACAACCTAAGATAATTCCATCCAGTCTATGCAACCGGCGTCGCGACGGCGCCGGCGGGCCTTGCCTGCCGGCAGCGACAGCGTGCGCGCCGGCCTTGGGAGGGGGCGGATGGATATCGAGGCGTTCATCGCCCGCTGGACGTCGCGTGAAGGCGGCGCGGAGCGGGCCAACTACCAGATGTTCCTGAGCGAATTCTGCGACGCGATCGGCGTGCCGCGGCCGGAGCCTGCGGGTGCCGAGCGCGCGCAGAACGACTACGTGTTCGAGCGCGCGGTGAAGCGGCGGGCGAGCGACGAGATAGCCTCGTCGAGGCGCATCGACCTCTACAAGAAGGGTTGCTTCATCCTGGAAGCCAAGCAGTCGCGGCTGCCGGGCGGTCGGAACGCGCTGCCGGGGCAGTTGAACATGCTGCCCGACGAGCCCGAAACGCTGGGCCGCCGCTCGATCGTGCGCGGTTGGGACGTGATGATGCAGCATGCGCGCCGGCAGGCGGAGCACTACGTATTCCTGCTCGACGCCGACCATCCCGCGCCGCCCTTCATCATCACCTGCGATGTCGGCCACGCCTTCGAGATCTTCGCCGATTTCACCGGCACCGGCCGCGCCTACGGCCAGTTTCCCGACCGCAAGGGTTTCCGCATCTACATGGAGGATCTGCGCAGGGAGGAGGTCCGCGACATGCTGGCGCGCATCTGGACAGATCCGGCAAGCCTGGACCCGGCGCGGGAATCGGCACGGGTGACGCGCGAGATCGCCGGCCGGCTGGCGCAGGTGAGCCGTTCGCTGGAGAAGGACTACGATCCCGAGGAGGCGGCGCTGTTCCTCATGCGCTGCATCTTCTGCATGTTCGCCGAGGACGTCGACCTCCTGCCGAGAGGCGGCTTCACGCGACTGCTCGAAGAATGCCGGGAGCGCCCGTCCGCGCTGGTGCCTCTGCTCGAGGAGCTGTGGAGGAAGATGGATAGCGCGGAGCGCGGCGACCGCTTCTTTTCCTATCTCTGCGTCGAGTTGCGGCACTTCAACGGCAACCTCTACCGCGACGCCCGTGCCTTGCCGCTGCGCCGCGAGGAAATCGGCGAACTGGTGGCGGCTGCGCGCCACCGCTGGATCGATGTCGACCCGGCGATCTTCGGCACGCTGCTGGAACAGGCGCTGGAACCGGGCGAGCGCCGCAAGCTTGGCGCGCATTATACGCCCCGCGCCTATGTGCAGCGCCTGGTGGAGGTGACGGTGATGGAGCCGTTGCGCGCCGACTGGCAGAAGGCGCTGACCAAGGCGGAGGATGCCAAGGAGAGCGGCGACGAGGACAAGGCAGTCGCCATCGTGCGCGGCTATCACCACCAGCTTTGCACCACGCGTGTGCTCGATCCGGCATGCGGCACGGGCAACTTCCTCTATGTGGCGCTCGAACTGATGAAGAAGCTCGAAGGCGAGGTGCTGGAAACGCTGGCGCGGCTCGGCGTGTCCGAGTCGCTAGGCCTCGAGCGCGAGGCGGTCGACCCGCACCAGTTCCTTGGGCTGGAGCTGAACCCCCGCGCGGCTGCCATCGCCGAGCTGGTCGTGTGGATCGGCTATCTGCAGCAGCACTACCGCACGCGAGACGGGCACCCGTCCGAACCGATCCTGAAAGCGTTCCGGAACATCAATTTCGGCCACCGCGAAGGTTATGACGCGGTGCTGACCTGGGATGGGTATCCGGTGCCGACGATCGTTGAACAGGATGGCAAGCGCGTCGAGACCTACCCGAACGCACGCCGGCCCGACTGGCCGGAGACGGAGTTCATCGTCGGCAACCCGCCTTTCATGGGCGGCAAGGATTTGCGGTCGCGGCTCGGCGGAGGTTATGTCGAGACGCTGTGGCGGGTCCACAAGCACATGAACGAAAGTGCGGATTTCGTCATGTACTGGTGGGACCGCGCGGCTGAACTGCTAACGTGCAAAGGCGCGAAGCTGCGGCGCTTCGGAATGGTGACGACCAATTCGATCAGCCAGGTGTTCCAGCGCCGCGTGATGGAGCGGCATCTCGGCGCGAAGCATCCGATAAGCCTTGTCTTCGCCATTTCCGATCATCCCTGGACGAAGGCAACGAAGGACAGCGCCGCAGTGCGGATCGCGATGACCGTGGCGGAGGCGGGGACCAAGGAAGGCGTGTTGTGGGAGGTCGTTCGAGAAGATGGGCTTGATACGGACGAGCCCGAACTCGATTTCGACAGCAGCGAAGGGCGGATCAATTCGGACCTGACGGTCGGGCTGGATCTGACGCGCGCCACGACGCTCATCGCCTCCGAGGGGCTTTGCTCGCGAGGCGTCCAACTGATGGGCTCAGGCTTCATAATATCGCGAACGGAGGCAACCCATTTAGGGCTCGGTCGTCGCGAAGGCCTCGAATCCCATGTCCGACTTTATCGGAACGGGCGTGATCTGACCGATCGGTCCCGCGACAAGCTCGTCATTGATCTGTTCGGGCTATCGGCCGAGCAGGTGAGGCAAGTCTTTCCGGAAGTGTATCAGCACTTGACCGAGAAAGTACGGTACGACCTCGGGCCGGGCGGACAGCCTCGCACGGACAAGACTGGCCGCAAGCTCGGACGCGAATGGAACAACCGGAAATCCTACCGTGAGAAGTGGTGGATATTCGGAGAACCGCGCGGCGACCTGCGACCGGCGATCGAAGGGCTGAACCGCTATATCGCCACGGTGGAGACCGCTAAGCATCGCGTTTTCCAGTTTTTGGACGCTTCGATACTGCCGGACAACAAGCTGATCTGCATCGCCCTGGGGGCTGCCGAGCATCTTTCCGTGCTCCAATCTTCTGCACATCACGTGTGGTTCCTGGCAAATTCAGCGATGCTCGGCGTGTACGACCGGGAGGCCGTGTATGTGAAATCCCGTTGTTTCGATCCTTTTCCCTTCCCTGATCTGTCCGATGTGCTGCGCCAGCAGCTTCGCGAGGCTGGCGAAGAGCTCGACGCGCTGCGCAAGCGGGTGCTGGCCGATCATCCCGACCTGACGCTGACCGGGCTCTACAACGTGCTCGAAAAGCTGAAAGGCGGAATTGTGCTCACCGACAAGGACGAGGACGTGAAGCAGCGCGGGCTGGTGCTGATCCTCAAGGAACTGCACGAGACGATCGACGGCCTGACGATGGACGCCTATGGTTGGCCGCGCGACGTGACCGAGCAGCAAGTCCTCGAACGGCTGGTGGCACTCAACGCGGACCGAACGCGGGAGGAGGCGGAAGGCCACGTCCGCTGGCTGCGACCGGACTATCAGGCACCGCGCTTCACCAAAGGCGTCAAGGCAAGAACGGGTGAACTCGATCTGGCGGATACCGTCATTTCCATCGATCGGGGCAAGCCAGCATTCCCGAAGGATCGTCAAGAACAGCCGCTGGCGGTGCAGGCGATGCTGGCGGCAAGCGGACGGGTGATGGATGCCACTTCCATCGCGCGCGGCTTCCGCAATGGCGGCCGCAAGATCGAGCCCCGCGTGGCACAGGTACTTCTCACTCTCGCCCGCTACGGGCACATCTCCGCCCTGCCTGACGGCAGGTTTGCGGCACTGCGGGCGGCGTGAGGGGAGAGTTGAGGCACACAGAACCCGGCTGTTAATACGGGTCGCGTGTATCGCCCCGGCCTCCGGATTCCCGCGGGGATGGCAGGATCTCACCGGGTAGGGCGCCACCCCCACCCCTTGGGGCCGAGCCGCTTGTCTCGCCCGTCCTTCGGACCCCCACAAGGGGGAGGGGGAATTGATGCGTCCCGCTCTCGAGAGGATTCGTGCCAAGACCCTGCGGCTCGGAGACCTCTAGGTATAAGCGAGAGGGAGGCCTTGGAGGCCCCTCCATTCCCGGAATGACTGATGTCCGGGCGCCGACGGTCCAGAATCCCCGTCCCCCTTGTGGGGAGGGGTAAGGAAAGCCGTGCACTCGCGATTTGCGCAGGCGGCCCTGGCATCGAACGGGAAGAGGAAAACGCCGGCGCGGGACGGTCGAATTCGATCTTCCGCGACTTGTTCGAGGCACCGGCGTTCAAGCCAGCGTGCTTCTCCTGCGTCCGATATCATGCCCATCGGGTGCGACATGATTGCCGCCTTTGGGCACTTGTTTATAAGCGTGCTTATTATATATGAGCCTTATGAATAAGACGAACCTCGAAGGGCTGGGTTTTCTCATCCACGACGCAGCGCGCGTGATGCGGCGGCGGTTCGAGGTGCGGGCGGCCGGTTACGGGCTGTCGGCGGCGCAATGGCGTCTGCTCGTGCGCCTCGTGAAGGCCGAGGGCGTGCCGCAGGCGCGGCTTGCGACGTTTCTGGAGATCGAGCCGATCAGCGTTTCGCGGCTGCTCGATCGCATGGAGGAGGCCGGCTGGATCGAGCGCCGGCCGGACCCGACGGACCGGCGCGTGCGCACGGTGTTCGCCACCGAAAAGAGCCGCCGCGCCTTCGCCGAGGTGAAGAGCGTGGCAAACGAGATCTACGAGGAGGCACTGGCCGGGATGTCGCCCGACGATCGCGCGGCGCTCGTCGGCGGCCTCAGAACCCTGATTTCAAACCTCTCCGACGACGACTGCGCCGCGGAGGGCTGCAAGACGACCGTCGCGAAGGAAGACGTAGCATGAATGCGATGACCAAGATCGAAGAGGAAGAAGCCGGCGCGCAGCCGCCGGAGCCGCAGGAGGCCGCCCGGCCCGCGAAGAAGAAGCGTCGCGGCGGGCGCTATGCGCTGATGCTGGCGGTGCCGCTGCTGCTGGTGGCCGGCGGCGCCTATGTGTGGGCGACGGGCGGACGCTACCAGGAAACGGACAACGCCAATCTGCGGCAGGCCCGCATCACGGTGGCGGCGGACACGGCAGGCAGGATCGTCGAGGTGGACGTGGCCGACAGCGCGCAGGTGAAGGCCGGCGACGTGCTGTTCGTCGTCGATCCCGAGCCGTACCGTATCGCGCTGGCGCAGGCCGACGCCGCGCTCGAAGGCGCCCGGCTGAATGTCGGGCAATTGCGCGCCGCCCACAGCCAGGCGGTCGCGCAGCAGCACAACGCCGAAAACAACGTGACCTACCTCCAGTCCGAATTCGACCGTCAGCAGGCGCTGGAAAAGCGCGGCGTAAGCACGAAGTCGTCGCTCGACCAGGCAGGCCGCGCGCTTGCGCAGGCACGGGACCAGCTCCAGGGAGCGCGCGAGGCCGTTTCCGGCGCGCTGGCCGCGCTGGGCGGAAATGCCGGCATCGAAACGGACGAGCATCCAACCGTGCAGGCGGCGCTGGCTGCGCGTGACAAGGCGGCCTATCAGCTCGCGCAGACCACGGTGCGCGCGCCGGTCGACGGCGTCGTCGCGCAGGCATCCTCTTTCAAGGAGGGGCAATATGTGTCGGCGGGCTCGCCGCTGTTCTCGCTGGTGGAAACCGGCGATAGCTGGGTGGAGGCGAACTTCAAGGAAACGCAGCTCACCAACATGCGCGTCGGCCAGACGGCGGAGGTGACGCTGGACACGTTTCCGGACCGGCCGCTGACCGCGACCATCGAAAGCATCGGCGCGGGCACGGGCGCGGAATTCTCCGTGCTGCCGGCCCAGAACGCCACCGGCAACTGGGTGAAGGTCACTCAGCGCATCCCGGTGAGGCTGAAGGTGGAAGACGCGGACGCACAGGCGCTGCTGCGCACCGGCATGAGCGCGGTGGTGTCGGTCGACACCGGCCATGCGCGCGGCCTGCCGGCTTTTGCGGGGTTGTTCGGGACCACAGCCGAAGCGGCACAATAGGCACCGTGCGGCCCTCTTCGGCCCACCCGAAGCCCGTTACCGTGCCGCGGGCATCAGCATCTGGCGCGGAGGAACGGATAAGCGAAGGCCGCACTCTATGTCGCCCCCCTCTGTCCTGCCGGACATCTCCCCCACACGGGGGGAGATCAGCCGGCCGCCTGGCTTTCGCCAATCGCCGACGTCGCAGGAAGAGCGGTGAGCGCCAAGCTGCCGATCTCCCCCCGTGTGGGGGAGATGTCCGGCAGGACAGAGAGGGGCAACGTAGGACGCGACCTTCAGAGTTAGCCAAATGAGCAAAACCGATACCGACTATCCGCATCGCGGCCTGATCACCGTTTCGATCATGCTGGCGACGATCATGCAGGTGCTCGACACCACGATCGCGAATGTCGCCCTGCCGACGATGACGGGCGACCTGGGCGCGTCGCAGGACACGATCAACTGGGTGCTGACCTCCTACATCGTCGCCGCGGCGATCATGACGCCGGTGACGGGCTGGCTCGCCGACCGGTTCGGCCGGCGCGAGCTTTTCCTGGTGACCATCGCCGGCTTCACCATCTTCTCGATGCTGTGCGGGCTGGCGTGGAGCCTGGAGAGCATGGTCGCCTTCCGCGTGATGCAGGGCCTGTTCGGCGCGTCGATCGTGCCGCTGTCGCAGACCTTCCTTCTCGACATCAACCCGAAGGAAAAGCACGGCCAGGCGATGGCGATCTGGGGTGCGGGCATCATGGTCGGCCCGATCATCGGACCAACGCTCGGCGGCTGGCTGACCGAGTTCGCGAGCTGGCGCTGGGTGTTCTTCATCAACCTGCCGGTCGGCATCCTCGCCTTCCTCGGCTCGGCCGCCTTCCTGCCGAGGGCGGGCGTGCGCCTGCGCGGCTTCGACTTCTTCGGCTTTGCCATGCTGTCGCTGGGCGTGGGCGCGCTGCAGCTCATGCTCGACCGCGGCGCGGAGGTGGACTGGTTCTCGGCCGTCGAGATCTGGCTCGAGCTCGGGCTGGCGATCACCGGTTTCTGGATCTTCGCCGTGCACCTGATGACCGGCAAGGACACCTTCATCGACGCGCGGATCTTCGCCGACCGCAATTTCGTGACCGGCCTCGTCTTCATCTTCGTGATCGGCGTGATCCTGCTGGCGAGCCTTGCGCTGCTGCCGCCGATGCTGTCGCGGCTCTTCAACCATTCGACCACGCTCACCGGCCTCGTCATGGCGCCGCGCGGCGTCGGCACGATGATCTCCATGCTGCTCGTCGGGCGGCTGGTGCAGGTGGTCGACGCGCGCGTGCTCGTCGTCGCCGGCCTGTCGCTGACGGCGTGGTCTCTGCACATGATGACCGGTTTCTCGCCGCAGATGGACGATCACCTGATCATCGTCTCGGGCGTCGTGCAGGGGCTCGGCCTCGGCCTCGTCTTCGTGCCGCTCTCGACGGTGGCCTTCGCCACGCTCGACCCGCGCTTCCGCACGGACGCGGCAAGCCTGTTCAACCTGGTGCGTAATATCGGCTCGTCGATCGGCATCTCGATCGTCACCGTGCTTCTGACGCGCAACGTGCAGGTCAACCACGCCGAGCTGTCCGCGGGGCTGACGCCGTTCAACCAGAGCCTTGCCGCGGCCATGCCCGGCGCGGCTGCGGGCAACGTTTCGACGCTGAGCCAGCTCGACCAGCTCGTCAACCAGCAGGCGCTGATGATCGCCTACATCGACGACTTCAAGCTGATGATGATCGTGACGCTGTGCGCGATACCGCTGGCGCTGCTGCTCAGGAAGCCGAAGATGACCGCGGCCGGCGCGCCGGCAGCCGCCCACATGGATTGAGGTTGCCGGCGGCGCCTCAGTCGTAGCTGAGGTCGCCGGCCTTTCCGCTGAAGACGCGGTAGACGTAGAAGGACGCGCCGATCATCACCGGCAGCACGACCGCCGTGCCGGCGAGGATGATGGCGAGGCTTTCGGTCGCGGCCGCGGCCTCCCAGATGGTGAGCCGGTCCGGCACCACGAACGGGTAGAAGGAATAGGCCAGCCCCGCGAAGCCGAGCGCGAAGATCGCCGCCAGCGTCAGGAACGGCGTGATCGCGTGGCGGTCGCCGGGCGCGGGCATGCGGAAGGTGAGCAGCCACAGGCCGAGGAAGGCCGCGCCCGTAACGATCGGCAGCGGCGCCAGAAGGGCGATCTCCGGCCAGGTGAACCATTTCTCGAAGATCCGCGGGCTCGCAAAGGGCGTCGCCAGCGAGACGGCGACCATGCCGACGGCGGTGAACACCAGCGCGGAGCGCAGGAAGCGCACGGCCTTGCGCTGCAGGTCGCCCTCCGTCTTGTAGATGAGCCACGCGGCACCCATCGCCGCGTAGGAAGCCGCAAGGCACAGCGCCACGAGCAGGCCGAAGCCGATCGCCGGCAGGCCGGTTTCCAGCCCGAGCACGTAGACGCCGAGCATGTAGCCCTGCGAGAGCGAGGCGGCGAGCGAGCCGATGCAGAACAGCGCGTCCCAGCGCTTCTTGCGGTGGACGGGCACCTTGGCGCGGAAGTCGAAGGCGACGCCGCGCAGGATCAGCCCGACGAGCAGCACGAAGACGGGGATGTAGAGCGCTGTGAGGATGACCCCGTGGGCGACGGGGAAGGCCACGAGAAGCAGCCCGACGGCGAGCACCAGCCAGGTCTCGTTGGCGTCCCAGAACGGGCCGATCGCGGCGATCATCGTGTCCTTCTCGTGCGCGTCGGACGCGGCGAACAGGATGCCGATGCCGAGGTCGAAGCCGTCGAGCACGACATAGACCAGGATCGCCAGACCCATCAGTCCGGCGAAGATGAGAGGAAGAAGGGTGGGCCAGTCGAGGGTCATAGCTGCTCTCCTTCGCCTTCAGTCGCGAGAATTGCCGGTAACAAAACACCCCCTTCACCACGCTTCGCGTGGTCCCCTTCCCCCGTGAACGGGGGAAGATCCGATGTTGCGGCCGTCAGCGATGTCGGTTCCTCCCCTGCGAAGCGGGGGAGGGGGACCGCCGAAGGCGGTGGAGGGGGTGTCTTGCCATCAACCCATCTTGGCGACTGGGATTCTTGGGGGATTGTTCCTGTTGCCGCAGTCAGAGCGATTAGGCGTAGTACGCCTTCGAAAAGATGATCATCGAGAATATCGCTCGCGGCAATTCGCAACACGCGAATGCCTTCGTTGCAAAGCCAGTCGTCGCGACGATTGTCGTGTCGCATATGGTGCTCGAGGTCGTGATGCGATCCATCGACCTCAATGGCAAGGCGAGCCTTCGGACAATAAAAATCCAGAACGTAGGGGCCGATGGCGTGTTGCCGTCTGAAGCGCAAACCCTCCAGCCGTCCTCCGCGCACTTGTTCCCAAAGAAGAGCTTCAGGCAGAGTGAGGCTGCGGCGCAATCGGCGCGCATTCGCAATCGCGGTGTCGGGAGCGCGAAGTCCCATACCTATTCCCCCGCCATCGGTTGGGTCAGGGCGCGGTCTTCGACGCCGGGGAGTGGGGACTGGTCGCCGTCCTTGGCCGCCTTGAGCGCCAGGTGGGTGAGCACGCCGAGATAGACGATCATCAGAACGATGTAGAGCACAATGTAGATGGCGAGCGTGAAGCCGACATTGGAGGCGGCGACCGGGCCGACTGCCTCTTCGGTGCGCAGCACGCCGGTCACCAGCCATGGCTGACGGCCGATCTCGGTGGTGTACCAGCCGGCGAGCGTGGCGACCCAGCCTGAAAAGGCCATCGGCGCGTAGGCATAGGCGAGCAGCCTCGGCATCGCCCCGCGTCGCCACAGGAACCACGAGGTCGCCCAGGACAGCGCCAGCATGGCCAGCCCGACACCGACCATGATGCGGAAGCCCCAGAACACCGGCGCGACCGGAGGGTGCTCGCCAACATAGTCGTTGAGGCCGGGCACAACGCCGTCGAGCGAGTGCCTGAGGATGAGGCTGGCTCCATTGGGCACGGCGATCTCGAACCGGTTTTCGCGGGCTTCCTCGTCTGGCCATGCGAACAGCACAAGCGGCACGTTGCCCCGCGTCTCCCAGTTGGCCTCCATGGCGGCGACCTTCTGCGGCTGGTGCTCCAGCGTGTTGAGGCCGTGCATGTCGCCGACGAAGATTTGCACTGGAATGAGTGCCGCCCCCATGAAAACGCCGGTGCGCAGCGCCTTCCACATCGATTCGGCGCGGTCGCCTGCCAGGAACCGCAGGGCCGACAGGCCGGCGACGAGGAAGGCCACCGTCAGGCCGGAAGCCAGCAGCATATGGACGAGGCGATAGGGGAAGGACGGGTTGAAGACGATCGCCCACCAGTCGACGGGGAAGGCCACGCCGTCGCGCATCTCGAAGCCGGCCGGGGTCTGCATCCACGAGTTGAGCGCCAGGATCCAGAACGCCGAAAGCGTCGTGCCGAAGGCGACGAGGAAGGTCGCGAGCGTGTGAACCCGGTTCGACACGCGGCGGAAGCCGAATAGCATGATGCCGAGGAACACGGCCTCCAGGAAGAAGGCGGTGAGCACTTCGTAGGCGAGCAGCGGCCCGGCGATGTTGCCGACCTTCTCCATGAAACCCGGCCAGTTGGTGCCGAACTGGAAGCTCATGGTGACGCCCGATACGACGCCGAGCGCGAAGGACAGCGCGAACACCTTCACCCAGAAGAAATAGGCGCGCATCCAGGCCGAGTCGCCGGTCGCGTTGTAGCGCAGCTTGAAGAACAGCAGCACCCAGCCCAGCGCGATGGTGATCGTCGGAAAGAGAATGTGGAACGAGATGTTCGCAGCAAACTGCAGGCGGGAAAGAATAAGCGCGTCCATGACCGGCTTCCGGCTCCATTTGGCTCCCGCTTGCAACGTTAGGGCGTAGCGGCGGACGGGTCAAAGGTGCCGCCTGTCGCAGGGGCGGAGTGTCGCGGTGCGGCAGCTTAGCGCAGCACGCGGCTGAGCAGCGCGACCAGTTCGCCCTGGCGGTGGGTGCCCGTCTTGGCGAAGATCGCCTTGAGCCTTTGGCGCGCCGTGCCGATCGCGATGCCGAGCTGGTCGGCGCAGCGTTCGAGACTCCGGCCTTCCGCCATCGCGCCGGCCAGTAGCGCTTCGGCGGGCGTAAGCCCCAGAGCCTGTCGCAAACGCTCGGTGTCAGCGAGCGGCCGCTCGTGCGGGTCGCTGAGGAGCAGGATGGCAAAGGCCCGCATGGAGACGGGTGCGACGAGTCCGCGCACGGAGACCAGCTCCGCGATCAGGGGCAGCCCGGCGGGACGCTCGATACGCACCGGCAAGGCCTCGACCGCACGCTGGCGACGGTGGCCGTTGCTGCCGGCGCCTGCGAGCAACGACTGCAACTGCCGGTCGCTGGCCGCATGCACCGCGCGGGGCCGCCCCTCGCGGACCACAATCGTCTCCGATGCCGAGGCGAGAAGGCTTTCGGCCTGCGCGTTGATTTCGATAGCGCGGCCCTGCCAGTCGAGCAGCATGGCCGCGCGCCCGATATGCGCAAGCGCCTCGACGCCGGTCGCCGCGCGCGCCTGCGCGAACTGCTCGCTGAGGTGCATCATCCGGCGCAGATCCGGCCCGAGCCGTGCGAACAGATGCGCTTCCTCGTAAGAGAAGTGTCCCTGGCTGCTGGATCGCAGCAGGGGCAGGCACCAGCGCTGGCCTTCCACGCGGAAACCGATCGCGGCGAAGCCGGGATAACCCCATTTCAGATAGAAGTCATGATAGTGGGCGAGCTTGCGGCGCTCCTCGTCGGTGGCGAGATCGTGCTCGATCAGCACGCCGGTCGGATGCGTCTCCAGCAGCGGCCAGCCGCGTTCGGCGCGGTAATGGTTGTCGTACCAACCGCCGGCGACATAGTCCTCGAGAAGATCGGCATAATGAACGGATGAAGGCACGAGCGTTGCCCGCTCGCCGACATCCTTGGGGTAGAACATGGCGCAGGCGGAATCGAGCGAGGAGGCGAGGTCGTGTAGCGCGGTCTGCCAGAGCTCCGGCTCCGACACCGCGTCGTAACAGGCGTCGAGCGCCTTATGTACCGCATCCGCGCGCACGAAACGCCACCTCCCGCCGAAAGGCTGTTCCGATCCCCTCACCCAGATTGGAGCGCCGTGCCGGCAGGGTCAACCTTCCACGGTTCAATCGGCCAGCAACCGCTCGAACGCGCGGCGGCCCGTCGGGGTGAAGACCACGGCGCGGCTGTCCTTGTCGCGCCGCGCCCAGCCGCGCGTCGTGATGGTGTCGAGCATGGCCGCGCCGAGGCTGCCAGCCAGATGCGAGCGGCGCACGCTCCAGTCCAGGCAGGCGCGGCACATCGGGCGTCGTGCCTGCTTGAGCGCGCCGACATCGATGTCGAGCGCCTCGAACCAGCGTCGGCCGGCGTCGCTGGGCGTCAGTCGCTCGGCGTCCTCGTCCAGCAGCCCGCGTGCCACCAGGTGGTCGAACAGCGCCACGCCGCGCTCGCCGGCGAGATGGTCGTAGCAGACCCGCGCCTCGCGCATCGCCCTGTCGCGCGGGCCGGGGCGGGTGCGCTGGGGGCCGACCGCCTCGGCCACCCCGGAGATGGCCTCGATCATCAAGGCAACCTGCGTGCCGGCAAGCGCGAAATAGCGGTGGCGGCCCTGCGCGGCGACGCGTACGAGCCCGCCATCGCACAGTTTGGCGAGATGCGAGCTGGCGGTCGGCAGGCTGACGCCCGCTTCCAGCGCGAGCTCGCTGGCCGTGAGCGCCGTGCCGCCCATAAGCGCCGACAGCATGTTGGCGCGAGCGGGATCGCCGACAAGCGCTGCGACACGCGACAGATCCGGACCTTCCTTCATCGGTGCCTCCCGGCTCACTGAATGACAATCATGGTTTGATGATAGTCGAAGCATTGCCGTCGCGCAATCGGTAGGGTGTTGCTCAAAGGAGTTCCGCCATGCGTACCACCGTGCCTTTGCTACCGAACCGTTCCGAGACACTGGCCGAGGCACCCTCGCCGGGCCGCGGCGTCTTTGCCCTGCTGCGCCGGCTCTGGCGCTGGAACGACCGCCACCGGCAGCGTCTGGACCTCGCAGACCTCGACGACCGGATGCTGGACGACATCGGCATCACGCGCGGCATGGCCGAGCGCGAGTGCCGCAAGCCGCCCTGGCGTTGAACCATAACGCGGTACGACGCTGGAACGCTTCGTTGCGTGTCGAAGCGTCATCGAATGAACAAGGGAGGCGACATGACGATTACCTGTTTCATCCGCTACGAGATCGATCCTTTCGGTAAGGAGGACTTTGAGACCTATGCTCGCAACTGGGGCGAGGCGATCCCGCGCTGCGGAGCCGAGCTGATCGGCTATTTTGCCCCGCACGAGGGCTCCGCAACGACGGCCTACGGTGTCTATTCGATCGACAGCCTCGCTGAATACGAGACCTATCGGGCGCGGTTGGCCGCCGACCCGATAGGCAAGGAGAACTATCGGTTCGCGCGCGAGAAGCGTTTCATCCTCAAGGAGGACCGCATCTTCCTGAAGCTGGCCTCGGCGCCGCATGGCGAAAGGATTGCGCCATGATCGCGGTTATCTTCGAGGTGAAACCCACCGCCGGCCGGCGCGATGCCTATCTGTCGCTCGCCGCGGAATTGCGCCTGCTGCTCGACCCGATCGATGGCTTCATTTCGATCGAGCGCTTCCAGAGTCTGTCGGACCCGGACCGCATCCTGTCGCTGTCGTTCTGGCGCGACGATGATGCTGTTGCCGCATGGCGCAACACGCGCGAGCACCGGCTGGCGCAGAAGGCCGGCCGGGGCGGCATCTTCGACGGTTACAGGCTGCGGATCGCCCATGTCGTGCGCGACTACGAGATGGAAGAGCGGCGCGAACAGGCGCCCGCCGACAGCCGCGCGGTACATCGGGCCTGACGCGGAGCTGCCGCAGGGAAACGAGCCCAGGTCAACGGGCGGAGCCTTCCATCCCGTCATTCTCGGGCTTGTCCCGAGAATCTGCCGGGTATGGTGAGTTTACTGCGCCGGTATGGGCACGGTCGAAAGGCCTGGAATCTCCGATGTGCGCAGATTCTCGGGACAAGCTCGAGAATGACGGTGGTGAGTCGGTTGACCGATGGCCGCTTGCCATGCCGGCCGTCTCGGGCTTTCATGCCGCGATGGCCAAGGAGATCGAGCGCAAGTTTCTGGTGAAGACCTCCGGCTGGCGGGCGGCGGCGAAGGATGCCACCGCCATCAGCCAGTTCTATGTGAGCGCCGGCGAAGACCGCTCCGTGCGTGTGCGCATCGTGGATGGCGAGAAGGCGAAGCTGACGATCAAGTTCGGCGGGGCCGCGCGGGCACGCGACGAGTTCGAATATCCGATTCCGCTGGCAGATGCGCGCGACTTGTTGCGTTTTGCGCTGGGCAACGTCGTCGAAAAGACGCGCCACAAGGTGGCCCATGGCGGACGCGAATATGATGTCGACACGTTCGAAGGCGCGCTGGCCGGGCTCGTGATCGCCGAGCTGGAGACACCCGACGACGTGCCGGATGAGGAATTGCCGGACTGGCTCGGCGACGAGGTGACGGGCGATCGGGCATTCTACAACCTCTCGCTGGCGCTGGAGGGCGCGCCGTGACGGCCCAGCCGGTGTTTCGCATTGCTCCGTCGAGATCGCTCGACGCCGAGGTGATGCGCATCCTCGACGAGACCGGCGGCCGCGTCATAGGGCATCTGGAAGACAGGGAGGGCGATCATGGCAAGGCGCTGCACGAGGCGCGCAAGGGCATCAAGAAGCTGCGTGCCCTGCTGCTTCTGGTGCGCGCCGCCGACAAGCCGCTGATGAAAGGGGAAGGGCGACGCCTTCGCGATGCGGCGCGGCTGATCGCGGGACCGCGCGAGGCGACCGCTGCGGTAGAGACGGTCGACCGGTTCATTGCCGCGTTCCCGGAGAAGGTCGAGGCCTGCCATCTGGCGGAAATTCGCGATGCGCTCGACGCCCGTCATGCGAGGATCACGGGGCAGGCGCTGGACGAGGCGCGGGATGAAGCGGCCGCCATGTGCCGGGCTGCGCTGGAACGGCTTCGCCGCAGCCAGCCTCTTGCCGATGTCTCCGATGGCGCGGTACTCGCCAAAGGCTTCGCAAAGGCGCTGAAACACTGGGGCAAGGCACTCGAAAAGGCACGGGCTCGCGGCGAGCCGGAAGAGTTTCACGAGTTGCGCAAGGCCGTTAAAGCACACTGGGCGCAACTCGGCCTGCTGCGCGATTTCATGGGCGGCAACATCAGGAAGCGGCGCGCCGAGGTCGAGGAACTGGGCGAACGGCTCGGCGAGATCAATGACATTCACGTGATGCGCGACGGGCTGGCGAGCGGCGCGCTCGGCTTGCCGGAAGCGATCGATACGAAACCGTTTGACCGGCTCCTGCGGAAAAACGTTGGGGCGCTGTCGAAACAGGCGCTTTCGGAGGCCCGGAGGCTTCTGGCAGATGCGCCCGAGAAGCCCAAGAAGCGTTTGCGCAGGAGCATCGCCAAAGCTGCGTGATAGACGCCGCGCCATCGTCGAATTCCCGGCACCGAAGGTTTCCCCTTCCAGGGAAAGGCTCTAGAACATCGTCGGGGTGATTCACGCAATTCCGGGGATCTGATGGAGCGCGTGGCCGGCAAGGTCATACTGCTGTGGGGGTGGCGCAGGGCGCTGGCTGCTTTTCTGGCCGGCGCAGTCGCGGCCCTTGGCCAGCCGCCCTTCGATTTCTTCGCTGCCTGCCTGATCGCCTTTCCGGTGCTGGTGTGGCTGCTGGACGGATCGGCCAGCGCGCCGGGCGAACGGTTCTTCCGACGCGTCTTCAGGCCTTTCCTGACGGGCTGGTGGTTCGGCTTCGGCTACTTCGTGGCGGGCCTCTGGTGGACCGGAAATGCGCTGTTGGTCGAAGCCGATCTCTTTGCCTGGGCGCTGCCGCTCGCCGTCTTCGGCCTGCCGGCGCTGCTCGCGATCTTCCACGGGCTGGCCGCCGTGGTCGCGCGGCTCCTGTGGAGCGACGGCCTCGGCCGGATCGCGGCAATCGCCTTCGCGTTCGGCGTGGCCGAGTGGCTGCGCGGCGTTGTCCTGACGGGCTTTCCATGGAACGCCATAGGGCAGGCGGCGATGCCCGTTCCGCTGCTCATGCAATCGGTCGGTGTCGTCGGGATGACGGGCATGAATGCGCTCGCCGTCTTCGTGTTCGCGATGCCGGCGCTGCTGGCGTCTCCCAAGGGGCGGCTGGCGGGCTTCGGCCTCGCGGGCCTCCTGATCGCCGCCCATGCCGGCTACGGCGCATGGCGTCTTTCGACGGCGGATGCCGCGCCAGAGACGCTCGTCAACGTGCGTATCGTGCAACCCTCGATCGACCAGACCGAGAAGTGGGATGCAAGCGTGCGCGACCGCATCTTCGCGACCTATCTCGACCTGTCGGCGCGGCCACCGGCGGAGGGCGCGCCAGCGCCCGACCTGATCGTGTGGCCCGAGACCTCCGTGCCCTTCATCCTGGCTGATCGCCCGGATGCGCTGGTGGCGCTGGGCGAGCTCGTCGCGGATGGACAGACGCTGCTCGTCGGCGCCGTACGCGTGGAGGGCGCGAGCCAGGCGCAGGACGTGCGCTACTACAATGCCGTCGTCGGCATCAACGCGGCCGGCGAGACCTATGACGCGGTCGACAAGATCAGGTTGGTGCCGTTCGGCGAATACCTGCCGTTCGCGGATTTGCTGGGACGGTTCGGCATGAAGAGGCTGGTGCAGTCGGTGTCGGACTTTTCGCCGGGCGGTCCTCGCCGCAGCATCGAGACGGCGGACGGTGTAAAGGCGCTGCCCTTCATCTGCTACGAGATCATCTTTCCGGGCATCGCGGGCTATGGCGATGTCGACGCGGATGTCATCCTCAACGTGACGAACGACGCTTGGTTCGGAAACACGCCCGGCCCGTACCAGCATTTTCGCCAGGCGCAGATTCGCGCGGTCGAGGCTGGACGGCCTCTGGTGCGCGCCGCCAATAACGGTATTTCCGGGGTCGTCGACGCCTATGGCCGCGTAATCGACGCATTTGCGATCGATGCAGTGGGCGTGCTGGACGTTTCGGTGCCGCGGCAGCGGGTCGAAGGTTTGGGCTCGCCGGCTCTTGCAGGGGCATCCTTTCTGGTGATTCTAGGCCTTTGGTCGGTCTTGACCTGCCTGTTTTCCGGCTACCGGTCTGATTGACAGCGCGTATATTAGAGATTCATAGTGAAAAGCCGTCTGCCGAGGGATTCGTCACGCTGGATCATTGGGGTCTCCAGCCGATCCATTCCGGCAAAGGGAAGTTGGAAGTTCAACCTTTGCAGGTAACGGCGAGGGAATCATGCCGGAAAACAAGAAGAAGCCGAATCCGATCGACATTCATGTCGGGGGCCGCATCCGTCTCAGGCGCAACATGCTGGGCCTGAGCCAGGAGAAGCTTGGGGAAAGCCTCGGCATCACGTTCCAGCAGATCCAAAAATACGAGAAGGGGACGAATCGCGTCGGCGCCAGCAGGCTGCAGGCAATCGCCTCGATCCTCGAGGTTCCGGTCGCCTTCTTCTTCGAGGACGCGCCGGGAGGACCAGGTGCTGGAGGCCTGTCGGAGGAAAGCCAGACCACCTATGTGGTCGACTTCCTGTCGAGCACCGAGGGCCTGCGGCTCAACCGGGCGTTCGTGCGCATTTCCGATCCGAAGGTGCGGACAAAGATCATCGATCTCGTAAGGGCACTCGCCGACGAGGAATGATCCCGCGCGTCCCGCGTAACCGGCGTGGCCGCGCGGTAGCGTAGCGGCTTCGCACGACCATTTTCTCCTTTTTCATAGGATTGACGAACGTTTGTTTGCTTGACGGCACAAGGCGGGCCTCGGTAACAGATTGCGTCTTTGCCGGATCGTTCCGGCATTTCTTTCGAGAGGGGATACCCGTGGCACGCCAGAACTACCTTTTCACCAGCGAATCGGTCTCCGAAGGCCATCCCGACAAGGTTTGCGACCGCATCTCGGACGAGATCGTGGATCTCGTCTATCGCGAGGCCAAGAAGACCGGGATGAACCCCTGGGACGTGCGTGTCGCATGCGAAACGCTGGCGACGACCAACCGGGTCGTGATCGCCGGAGAAGTCCGGGTGCCCGACTCGCTTCTCAGGAAGAATAAGGACGGCTCGATCATGACGAATGCGGCGGAGTTTCCGCTGATCAATCCGTCGAAGTTCAAGTCCGCCGCCCGCAAGGCGATCCGCGCCATCGGCTACGAGCAGGATGGCTTCCACTGGAAGACCGCCAAGATCGACGTGCTGTTGCATGGCCAGTCGGCCGACATCGCGCAGGGCGTCGACAATGCGTCCGACAGGCAGGGCGAGGAAGGCGCTGGCGACCAGGGCATCATGTTCGGCTACGCCTGCAACGAGACGCCCGACCTGATGCCGGCCCCGATCTACTACAGCCACAAGATCCTCGAACTGCTGGCCGCCGCCCGCCACGCTGGTGAGGGTGAGGCCGGCAAGCTCGGCCCGGACGCCAAGAGCCAGGTGACCGTGCGCTATGTCGACGGCAAGCCGGCCGAGGCAACCCAGATCGTGCTCTCGACCCAGCACCTGGACGGAAGCTGGGATTCGAAGAAGGTGCGCGCGGTGGTCGAGCCGTATATCCGCGAGGCGCTCGGCGACCTGAAGATCGCCGACGACTGCAACTGGTACATCAACCCGACCGGCAAGTTCGTGATCGGTGGCCCCGACGGCGACGCCGGCCTGACCGGCCGCAAGATCATCGTCGACACCTATGGCGGCGCGGCTCCGCACGGCGGCGGCGCGTTCTCCGGCAAGGACACCACCAAGGTCGACCGCTCGGCCGCCTATGCGGCGCGCTATCTGGCCAAGAACGTGGTGGCGGCCAAGCTTGCCGAGCGCTGCACGATCCAGCTCTCCTACGCCATTGGCGTCGCACAGCCGCTTTCGGTCTATGTGGACCTGCACGGAACCGGCAAGGGCGTGACCGAAGAACAGATCGAGGCAGCGATCCGCAAGGTTATGGACCTGTCGCCGTCCGGCATTCGCCGGCACCTCGACCTGAACAAGCCGATCTACGGCAGGACCGCCGCCTATGGCCATTTCGGCCGCAAGGCTGGCCGCGACGGCTCCTTCTCCTGGGAGAAGACCGATCTGGTCAAGGCGCTCAAGGAAGCGGTTGCAAGCAACGCGTGAGGCCGGTCTGCAAATGGCGGTTTTCTGCGCTTCCGGTGCTCACGTACCTCGGTACGCTCCGCTCCGGTTCTCGAAAGTCACCATTTTCGACTCGCGCTGACGCATTGCTGGGACGGCACTGAAGGAGCATCGGGGAATGGCGGAAGAGCGGCGCAAGCGCGCGACCGAGGCCTTCTTCGGTCGTCGGCGGGGCAAGTCGTTGCGCCCCGCCCAGGCGGAAGCCGCCGCGCGGCTCCTGCCGGGGCTCATGCTCGACCTCGGCAGCCCGGCGCCGGACGACCTGACCGGCCTGTTCGGCGTGCCGGTCGATGGCGTTCGGCTGGAAATCGGCTTCGGCGGCGGGGAGCACCTGCATCTGGAGGCCGGCCGCAACCCAACGACTGGCTTCATCGGCGTGGAGCCCTTCGTCAATGGCATGGCCAAGATGGCTTCGCTGCTGGACGAGGAGCCCCGCGGCAACCTTCGGCTTTACGACGACGACGCGACCCGCCTGCTCGACTGGCTTCCGGACGCGTCGCTGGACGGGATAGACCTGTTCTATCCCGACCCTTGGCCGAAGAAGAAGCACTGGAAGCGCCGTTTCGTCAACGAAGCCAATATGGATCGTTTTGCAAGGGTGCTGAAGAAAGGCGGGGTGTTTCGCTTCGCATCCGACATCGATACCTATGTCGACTGGACGCTGCTGGCATGCCGGAAGCACGAGGCGTTCGAATGGCGCGCGGCCTCGGCTGAAGACTGGCGCACGCCCTATGAGGGCTGGCCGGGCACACGCTACGAGGCGAAGGCGATAAGAGAAGGAAGGACGCCGGCCTATCTCACATTTCTGCGCGGATAGGCCGGCGGTCCTTTGCGGGCGCGTGCCCGCTTCAGAGACTGCTCGATGGTTCTACTCCGGCGGGCATCTGATGCGGCTTTCTACGCTTCCGATGCTCACGTACCGAATGTACGCTGCGCGTCGGTTCTCGAAAACCGCGCCACCTGCCTCGCTGGAGCGAACTCTCGAACGGTCTCTCAGAAGCGCTTGATCCCGCGGAACCGAACCGGATCGATGCCGAGACGCAGAAGGTCTGCGTCCCTTGCGGGCCGGTGTTCACGCGTGGCCGCCGATACGGCGAATGCGCTTCCCACTATGTCGAGGAATTCCGAGATTCCCCTCGTCAGTGATCTGTTGGACATTTTTCCTGTCTCATCGGCTGTGCGATGCGACGTAGATAGGAAGCCAACTGCCGCAGCGGAAGCGACGTTTCAGCATGGCCGCCATGCATTTTTGTGCAGTGCAGCATAAAGCCCCCGCCGGCATGCGGACGTGAAGCTTGTCGAAGTATCGCCGCTGTCAGTTGGTGTTCTTTTCTTCCTGCTCGAGCTGGTTCCAGGCGTTTTGCTGGGAGAGCATCGAGCGCAGGTAGGCGACGTTGGCCTGGGCCTGGTCGGGCGAGAGTTCGCGGCTGGCGATCTCTTCGGCTTCCTTGAAGCGCCCCTGCAGGCCGACGACGAGGGCGAGGTTCTGACGCACGCGGCTGTCGGCGCCCTGCGTCTCGACGGCCTGTCGCATGTAGTTCTCGGCGGTCTTGAGGTCGCCTTCAAGCAGATGCGACATGCCGAGGTTGGACAGGATGGAGGGTTCGCCGGGCTTCATCTCGAGGGCGCGGCGATAGAGCTGGCGGGCCTCCTGCGGCTTGCCGAGCTGGTCGAGGATCGCTGCCTCGGCCGAAACGAGCTTCCAGTCTGGATATTCAGGTGTCTGGGCGCGGCGCACGGCGTCGAGCGCCGGCTCCAGCTCGCCGGCCGCGGCGAGCGCCTTGCCGTAGGCCGCAAGCACCTGGCGCTCCTTGGGATAGTCGATCGCAAGCTTGCGCATCACCGCCAGCGACTGGTCGGTTCGCCCGTTCATCTGCAGGACGGAGGCGTAGCGCATCGCCGTGTTCACGTCCTTGGGGTTCTTGGCGTAAATCTGGCCCAGCGTCTGCGCCTCGGACGCGAGCTGCTGTGTCGACATGGTCTCGACGGGGGCGGAGGACGGACGGCTGACCGATCCGGTCGTGATCCGGTCCTTGGTGGCGCAGCCGGCCAGCGCCAGGCCCAGCGCAAGTGCCGCTGCCGTGGTACGAAGGCGTTTTCCCGTTGCGTTCGTCGCGCGGTTGGTCAACATCTGCACGCTCGTCTCCATGCCGTCATTGCCCTGCAAGAGGGCGCATCCGGGAACGAGCAATAGTCTGTTAACCCTAACGGACGGTTAAGGCGCTGGCGCCAGCGCCGGGGTTCCGTCCGGCATCAGGAAGTCTCCCATGCCGCTGAAACTGACCGAAAAGCCCGCGCGTGACGCACGTCCCGTGCACCTCGTCACCAAGAAGAGCTTCGAGCAGCTCGATCTCGACGACCGGTCGCGCGCCTGGGCGGCAGCCAACGGGTTTTCGGGGCAGGCGGGCAAGCTGCTGGTGCTGCCGGGCGAAGGTGGCGCTGTAGCAGGCGCGCTGTTCGGCGTGGCAGCCGAGCGCGGCGGCTTCGCGCCGCTGGAAACGGGAACACTCGCGCGCCAGCTTCCCGATGGGGCATGGCGGTTTGCCGGGCAGGTCGAGGAACCGGAAATGGCGGCGCTGGGTCTGGCGCTGGGTGGCTACAGCTTCTCCCGCTATCGCAAGAACGAGACGCCCAAACTGGAATTCGCCGTTGCCGACGGCTCGGACCTCGCGGCGGTGCAGCGCCGGGCCGATGCGGTCTACCTCGTGCGCGACCTCATCAACACACCGACGAGCGATATGGGGCCTGACGCGCTGGAGGCAGCCGTGCGCAAGCTGGCCAAGGCGCACAAGGCGAGCGTGAAGGTGATTGCCGGCGACGATCTCCTGAAGAAGAACTTCCCGATGATCCACGCCGTGGGACGCGCATCCGCGCAGGCGCCGCGGCTCGTCGACCTGACCTGGGGTCCGAAGGGCGCGCCGAAGGTGACGCTGGTGGGCAAGGGCGTGTGCTTCGACACCGGCGGGCTCGACATCAAGCCGGCCTCCGGCATGCTGCTGATGAAGAAGGACATGGGCGGGGCCGCAAATGTGCTCGGCCTTGCGTCGATGATCATGGCGGCGGGGATGACGGTGAGGCTGCGGGTGCTGGTGCCGGCGGTCGAGAACTCCATCGCGGGCAACGCCTTCCGGCCGGGCGATGTGCTCCAGAGCCGCAAGGGGCCGACGGTGGAGATCGGTAACACCGATGCGGAAGGCCGGCTGGTGCTGGCCGACGCGCTGGCGCTCGCGGACGAGGAAGAGCCGCAGCTGCTGATCGACATGGCGACGCTGACGGGTGCCGCGCGGGTGGCGCTCGGGCCCGACCTGCCACCCTTCTTCACCGATGACGAAGCGTTTGCATCCGATCTGGCGGAAGCCTCGATGCGCGTGGCCGACCCGCTGTGGCGGATGCCGTTATGGACGCCCTACGACAGGAAGCTCGCTTCCAAGGTCGCCGACGTCAACAACGTGACGTCGGATGGCTTTGCAGGCGCGGTGACGGCGGCCCTGTTCCTGCGCCGTTTCGTGGAGAAGGCGCAAAGCTGGACGCATCTGGACGTGTACGGCTGGAGCCCGGTCGACCGGCCCCATTGCCCCGTGGGCGGCGAGGCGCAGGGCATTCGCGCAATCGAGGATGTGCTGGCGCGCCGCTACGGCGGCTGAGGGCGCGCTATTGGTCCGGCGCGGCTTCGAGCAGCGTTTTCAAGCGCTCGGTGACGAGGTGGAATTCCTCGTCGGTCAGGACGTCGAGGTTGATGAGGGCCGAATTGCGCACGCCCAGCGCGACCAGGAAGATGACGATCGACAGCGCCGGATCGGCGCTGTTTTCCTTCATGCGGTCGAGTAGCTCGCGCTCGAAACGACGCACGGGTCTCAGGAAGTCCGGGTTTTCGGCGAGTGCCGCAAGCAGGCCCGAGGGCGGCGGCTTGTTGCAATCGTGGTCTTCCACGAAAAGCTCGAGATAGGCTTCGGCGAGGCCGTTGGGTTCGCCCTGCTTTTCGGCGGCGCGCGCCGACAGGGTTTCGGCGAAGCTCGAGACGAACATCTCCACCACGCCTTCCATGAGCGCGGCCTTGGTTGGAAAATGATAGAGAAGTCCGCCCTTGGAGGTGCCCGCCCGGGCGGCGACGGCGTCGAGGGAGAGGCTGCCGGCTCCCGATTCACGCGAGATGTCCGCCGCCGCTTCGAGAAGACGCTGCCTGGTGTTGGGTCGTTTATCTGCCATTTCACCTACAATCGGGGTTGACAATACCGTCCAGACGGTACAGTAGATCGCCCTCGATTTGCAAGGTTATTATTGCGGCCCTCTCACGGAGGCCGTTGGCCTTTGCTCGTCGGTTCCAGCCAGAAAGCCCAACACCCATGATCAAGCGCCTCCTCATCGCAATCGTACTGCTGGCCGTCCTTGCGGCAGGCGTGGTCGGATTCAACATGTTCCGCGATCAGGCGATCGAGAACTTCTTCGCCAACATGCCGGTTGCGACCGTCACAGTCTCCACGGTGGAGGTCAAGCCGGAATCGTGGACCCCGTCGATCGATGCGATCGGAACGGTCAACGCGATCCGGGGCGTGGACCTGACGGTGGAGACGACGGGCATCGTCAAGGAGCTGCACTTTAGCGCCAACCAGCGGGTCGAGCAGGGCGAGGTTCTGGTGCAGCTCGACGATGCCGTGCAGCGGGCCGACCTATTCGCCGCCCGCACCCAGGCCGATCTCGACAAGCAGGCGCTCGATCGCGCGATGGAGTTGCAGCAGCGCGGCGTCGGCTCGACGGTGTCGCTGCAGGCTGCCGAAGCGGCTGCCGCTGCTTCCGGCGCGCAGGCCGAAAAGCTCGAAGCGGTGCTGCAGCAGAAGCAGTTGCGCGCGCCCTTCGCCGGCACCGTCGGCATTCCGCGCGTCGACATCGGCCAGTATCTGCAGCCGGGAACCAGCGTGGTGACGCTGCAGGATCTGGAGACGATGCGGGCAGACTTCACCGTGCCGGAGCAGCGGCTGAGCCAGCTCAGCATCGGCCAGCCGGTGCGCCTGACCGTGGATGGCGACGACAACGAGCTGACCGGCGAGATCGTGGGCATCGACCCGAAGGTCGACCCGTCGAGCCGGCTGGTTTCGGTGCGCGCGGCGATCGAGAACCCGGACGAGCGTCTGACGCCCGGCCAGTTCGCGCGCATCTATGTCGATATGCCGAAGGAGGACGACGTCATCGCGCTGCCGCAGACGGCCGTCGTGACGAGCCTCTACGGCGACTATGTCTACGTCGCCCGCAAGCCCGAGGCTGACGGCGAAGAGCAGGTCCCCGCCGAAGGCGAGGCGGAGAAACTCGAGGCGCGGCAGGTCTTCGTGACGGTGGGACGCAGGTCCGGCAGCCAGGTGGAAATCGCCTCCGGCCTCGAAGGCGGCGAGATGGTGGTGACGGCAGGCCAGAACCGGCTCAACAACGGGACCCCCATCGCCGTCGACAACACCATCGATCCGGCGGGGCAGGCCGGTGAACAGGCGGCGTCGAAATGAGCTTCTCCGACATCTTCATCCGCCGGCCCGTCCTGTCGTCGGTGCTCGGCATCATGATCCTGCTCCTGGGCTTCCAGGGGCTCTTCAACCTCCAGGTGCGCCAGTATCCGGAGGTCGAGGAGACCGTGATCACGATCACCACGATCTATCCGGGCGCCAGCGCCGAGCTGATCCAGGGCTTCATCACCGCGCCGATCTCGGCCGCCGTCGCCACGACGGAGAACGTCGACTACGTCACCTCGCAGAGCCGTCCCTCCGCGAGCGTCGTTTCCGTGCAGATGCGGCTGGGCTCCAACCCCGACGTCGCGCTGACGGAGGTGATGTCGAAGGTGCAGCAGGTGCGCAGCCAGTTGCCCAGCGAGGCCGAGGATCCGACCATCGTCAAGGGCACGGGCATGCAGTTCGCCACCATGTATCTGGCGCTGCAGAACCCGAACATGACCAATGAGCAGGTGACGGAATATATCGAGCGCGTCATCCGGCCGCGCATGTCGACCATTCCGGGCGTTGCCGAGGTCCAGATCATGGGCGCGGCCAACTACGCCATGCGCGTCTGGGTCGATCCAGTGCGGCTGGCCGCCCGCGGCATGACGGCAGCGGAGGTGATGAATGCCATCAATTCCGCCAACTTCCTGGCCGCTCCCGGCAAGACCAAGAACGAGTTCGTCACCTATTCGGTGACGATGGAATCGACGCTGCAGAACCCCGAGGCGTTCGGCCAGTTGCCGCTCAAGGCGACGGGCGACGACGTCGTGCGGCTGCGCGACGTCGCTGAGGTGGAACTCGCCGCCGAAAGCAGCGACATGGTCGTTACCTTCAATGGCCAGCCGGGCACCTTCATCGGCGTCTTCCCCACACCGTCCGCCAACCCGCTCGACACGGCCTCCGCCGTGCTCGACGAGTTGCCGGCGATCCAGGCGAGCCTGCCCGAGGGCATGACGCTGACGATGATGTATAACGCCACCGAGCAGATCAGCGCATCGATCCGCGAGGTGTTCACGACGATCTCCGAAGCGGTGGTGATCGTCATTGTCATCATTCTTCTGTTCCTGGGCTCGTTCCGTTCGGTGCTGATGCCGATCGTCACGATACCGCTGTCGCTGATCGGCGTCTGTTTCGTGCTGTTCGCGCTCGGCTACTCGATCAACCTCCTGTCACTGCTGGCGATGGTGCTCGCCATCGGCCTCGTGGTCGACGACGCGATCGTGGTGGTGGAGAACATCCACCGCCATATCGAGGAGGGGCTGAGCCCCCGGCAGGCGGCGTTCGTCGGCATGAAGGAGATCACCGGGCCGGTCGTCGCGATGACGATCACGCTGGCGGCCGTGTTCGCGCCGCTCGCCTTCATCGGCGGCCTGACGGGTTCGCTTTTCCGCGAATTCGCCATGACGCTGGCCGGCGCCGTCGTCATCTCCGGCATCGTCGCCCTGACGATCACGCCGATGATGTCGGCGCGGCTGCTCAAGCGCGGTGGACACAGCCGCTTCCAGCAGGCCGTCGACAATACCTTCGACCGCGTCTCGGCGCGTTACGAGCGACTGGTCCACGGTTCGCTGAACTATCGGCCGGTGACGGTGCTGATCGTGCTGGTGCTGGTTGGCCTGACCGGCTTCATGTTCATGAAGACCTCGAGCGAGCTCGCGCCGGAAGAAGACGAGGGCGCGCTCTTCGCACTGGTGACCGCGCCGCCTTATGCGACGACGGAGTACACCAAGATGTACACCGACCAGATGCGCGCGTTGACGGAGGACCTGCCGGAGCTCGACGCGAACTTCTCAATCGTCGGCTTCGGCGGCCAGACCAATTCAGGCATCTCGGTGTGGGCGCTCAAGGACTGGGCCGAGCGCGAGCGGTCGCAGAAGGAAATCCAGCAGGACATCCAGGCGCGGCTGTCCAAGATCGCCGGCGTCGAGGCGCTGGTCTTCGCGCCGCCCTCGCTGCCGGGTGCCGGCGGCGGCCTGCCGATCTCGCTGGTGATCCAGTCGACCGGCGATCCGAGCCAGGTCTACGAGGTGGCCGAGCAGGTGCGCCAGGAGGCGCAGGCAAGCGGCCGCTTCATCGTCGTGCAGAACTCGCTCGCCTTCAACGCGCAGCAGGTGGTCATCACGGTCGACCGCGAACGCGCGGCGGCACTCAACCTGCCGGTGCGCGACATCGGCTCCACGCTGAGCCTGCTGGTGGGCGGCGGCGCGATCGCGCAGTTCGACCGCGATTCCAACAGCTACGACATCATCATGCAGGTGCCGCAGGAGTACCGCGAGAATCCGGAACGGCTGGGCGACTTCTTCGTGCGCAGCGCCACCGGCCAGATGGTGCCGCTTTCAGCGGTGGTGACGATCTCCACCGGCGTCAGCGCGGCCGCCATCGAGCAGTTCAACCAGCTCAACTCGGCGACGATCTCCGCGCTGCCGCTGCCGGGCGTGACCACCGGCGACGGTCTCGCGCTGATCGAGGACATCGCACGGCCGCTGCTGCCGGACGGGTTCTTCATCGACTATTCCGGCCAGTCGCGGCTGGAGATCGAGCAGGGCAACACGATCGTCATCGCCTTCGCGCTGGCCGTTGTGGTGATCTATCTGGTGCTCGCAGCGCAGTTCGAGAGCTTCCGCGATCCGTTTATCATCATGATGACGGTGCCGCTGTCGATCTTCGGCGCGATGCTGCCGCTGAACCTCGGCCTCTCGACGCTGAACATCTACACGCAGGTGGGTCTGATCACGCTGATCGGGCTGATCACCAAGCACGGCATCCTGATGGTGGAGTTTGCCAACCAGCAGCGCGAGGCCCATGGGCTAGACCGCTTCGAGGCGATCGTCGCCTCCGCAAAGGTGCGCCTGCGGCCGATCCTGATGACCACGGCGGCGATGTCGCTGGGCGTGGTGCCGCTCATCATCGCCTCTGGCGCCGGTGCGGCGGCGCGCTTCTCGATGGGCCTCGTCATCTTCACCGGCCTGATCATCGGCACGATGTTCACGCTGTTCGTGGTGCCGATGTTCTACAGCTTCATCTCCGCCAAGGAGATGGGGCATGTGGAGGACGACGCTCCGCAGCCGCAGGGGGCGCCGGCTGGCGAGTAGCCGCCGTAGAGACGAAATGAAGAGCGGCCGGTGCCTTGCGCCGGCCGCTTTTTTTCGCTTGAATGATACGGAACCGAAACGACCTTCCGTGGAGCGCCGATGGGCATCGCGATGCGTCCCAGCCAGTCGCTGCGGCTCTGGCAGCAGGTCACGCTGGCGGAGGTGCAGGCGGCGTCGCACGACCTTACCATGCGCCAGATGGCGATCCTGCTGACGGTCTATCTCGACCCGCCGCCGCACACCGTGCGCGGGCTGGCTGAAAAGCTCTCCGTGACCAAGCCGGTGATTACCCGCGCGCTCGACACGATGGGCTCGCTCAAGCTGTTGTCGCGCCACCGCGACGAGAAGGACAAGCGCAACGTTCTGATCAAGCGCACCGTGGAGGGCGCGCTGTTCGTCGAACGCTTCGGTGATCTCGTCATCGACAAGGCTGCGGAGCTGCCGATATGAACGCCCTCGACCGCAGGCTGCAGGCCTTCCGGCCCGATCTCGCCGACGAGCGGCTGCGAGGCACGGTGGAGGCGCAGCGTTTCGTTACCGGCCGCCCGGCGCGGGTCGCCGCGCCCGTTCTCGACCTGCGCAACGCGCCGCGGCCCGATGCCGGGCTCGACACCCAGCTTCTGGCCGGAGACGAGGTGATGGTCTTCGAGGAAACGGAAGGCTTCGCCTGGGTGCAGGGCGCGCGCGACGGCTATGTCGGCTACGCGCCCGCAACGGGGCTGGCAGAGCCGGGTGCGGCGCCCACACATGTCGTCGCCGTGCCGCGTACCTTCAGCTATCGCGAAGCCGACATGAAGAAGCCGGCCACGGGCGCCCTCTCCATGGGCAGCCGGCTGACGGTGGTGGGCGGAGCGACGACGCGCGGCACGGACTACGCGCTTCTTGAAAGCGGCGAGGCGCTGGTCGCCGCGCACCTGCGGCCTGTAGGCACGGTCAGTGGCGACTATGTCGCGGTCGCCGAAGAGCTGGAGCGCACGCCCTATCTCTGGGGCGGATCGAGCGCCTTCGGCATCGACTGTTCGGGCCTCGTACAGCTTTCCATGCGCATGGCGGGAAGCGATGTGCGCCGCGACACCGACATGCAGGCGGCCACGATCGGCGCGGCGCTGGAGGTGGGCAACGATCTCGCCGGGCTGCGGCGCGGCGACCTCGTTTTCTGGAAGGGCCACGTGGCGATCATGGTCGACGAGAAAACCATCATCCACGCCAACGGCCACACCATGATGGTCTCACGCGAACCGCTCGCCGCGGCGGTCGAGCGAATCGCCTACCTCTATGGCGCGCCGACGGGGTTCCGGCGGGTGTGACCTTCGCTCAATACCCTTCCTTGCGGTCGACGAGGTTTTGCAGCGCCTCGCCGCGTTGGTCGCGGGCGATCTGTTCGAGCATCAGCGGGGCGAGGTGGACGGGGTCGGAGGTGGCCGCCGAGTGCGGGGTCACGAAGACGCGCGGGTGCGTCCAGAGCGGGCTCTGCTGCGGCAGCGGCTCCTGCTGGAAAACGTCGAGGCTTGCTTCCTTCAAGGTGCCGTCTTCGAGTGCCTGAAGGATGTCTGCCTCTTTTTGGAGCTTGCCGCGTCCGCCATTGATGAGGATCGCGCCGCCGAGCCGGTTTTCGCGGCGCAGGCCGCGCAGGAGCGCATGGTCGATGATGCCTTCGGTGGCCGGCGTATGCGGCAGCAGCACCACCAGAATGTCGGTCGCGGCGAGGAAGTCGCGCAGCCCGCTTTCGCCGTGGAAGGTGGTGACGCCTTCCATCGGGCGCGGCGTGCGCGTCCAGCCATTCACCTTGAAGCCGAGCGGCAGAAACGCGGAGGCGCAGGCGCGGCCGAGCTGACCCAGGCCCATGATGCCGACGCTGATCTCGCCGGCGACGGGCTGCGGCGGTTCGCGCCAGATCTTCTGCGCCTGATTGGCGCGGTAGGTCATGCCGTTGCGGTGATGGTCGAGCACCCGCCAGGTCATGTATTCGACCATGTGCTGCGTCAGATTGTCGGCGACGATGCGCGCGATCGGCACGTCGGGCAGGCCTGGATCGGCAAGAATGTGGTCGACACCGGCGCCTAGCGAGAAGATCGCCTTGAGGCCCCTCAGCCCATCGAGAGCGCCGTGCGGATGCTTCCAGACAACCGCATAGTCGATCGCTTCGCCGTCCGGCTGGGTGACGACGTCGTGTTCCGTCGACAGGAGCTCCTTCCAGAGCTTCGGATCGTAGCCGGTGACGGAAAGCAGGATGCGCCTGCGCGCGATTGAAGACATGGCGATGGTCCTGAAAGTGAAGCTACTGGCTGACGACGCCGGCGGGCGCGGTGGCGATGTCGAAGGCGGCGGCGATCAGCGCCCTGGTGTAGTCGGTTTGCGGGTTCTCGAAAATCTGCTCGGTCGAACCCTGCTCCACCACCTTGCCGTTGCGCATGACGATGACGTGGTTCGACAGGGCGCGCACCACCTTGAGGTCGTGGCTGATGAAGAGATAGGCGAGGTCGTGCTTCTTCTGCAGGTCGCGCAGAAGGTCCACCACCTGCGCCTGCACGCTCATGTCGAGCGCCGAGGTCGGCTCGTCGAGCATGACGAAGCGCGGCTTCAGCACCATGGCGCGCGCGATCGCGATGCGCTGGCGCTGGCCGCCGGAAAACTCGTGCGGGTAGCGGAAACGGGTGGCCGGATCGAGCCCGACCTCGCCGAGCACGTCGACGACCATGGCGTCGCGCTCGTCGACGGACAGGTTCGGCTCGTGGATCTTCAGGCCTTCCTCGATGATCTCGGAGACCGACATGCGCGGCGATAGCGAGCCGAACGGGTCCTGGAAGACGATCTGCATCTCGCTGCGCAGCGGGCGCATCTGCTTGAAGGAATAGCCGTCGATTTCCTTCTGGCCGAGCATGATCCTGCCTTCCGACGAGATCATCCGCGACAGGGCGAGGCCGAGCGTGGTCTTGCCGGAACCGGATTCGCCGACGACGCCGAGCGTCTGGCCGGCCTTGACGACGACGTCGATGCCGTCGACCGCCTTCACATAGTCCACGGTATTCCTGAAGAAGCCCTGCTTGATCGGGAACCAGACTTTTATGTCGTCGCCCGTCATGACCGTCTCGGCGTCCGGGTTCGCTTTGGGGGCGGTGCCCTTCGGCTCGGCGGCGAGCAGGTGGCGGGTGTATTCGTGCTGCGGGTTCTCGAATATCTCGCTGGTCGGGCCGGCCTCGACGATTCGCCCCTTGGTCATCACGCAGACCTTGTCGGCGATGCGCCGGACGATGCCGAGGTCGTGGGTGATGAACAGCATCGACATGCCGTTCTTCTTCTTCAGCTCGTCCAGCAATTCGAGGATCTGCGCCTGCACGGTGACGTCGAGCGCGGTGGTCGGCTCGTCGGCGATCAGCAGCTCCGGCTCGTTGGCGAGCGACATGGCGATCATCACGCGCTGGCGCTGACCGCCCGACAACTGGTGCGGATAGGCGCCGAGGCGGCGTTCCGGCTGCTGTATGCCGACTTCATGCAGCAGCTCCAGCGTGCGGGCACGGGCCTGTTTGTCGCCCATGCCGCGGTGGATCTTCAGGATCTCGCCGATCTGCTGCTCGATCGTGTGCAGCGGGTTGAGCGAGGTCATCGGCTCCTGAAAGATCATGGTGATCTTGTTGCCGCGCACCTTGCGAAGTTCCTTCTCGCCGCCTGCCAGCAGGTTCTCGCCGTGGAACAGGATTTCGCCCCAGGGGTGGCTGGCGGCCGGGTAGGGCAAAAGCTTGAGGACCGAGAGCGCCGAGACGGACTTGCCCGACCCGGATTCTCCGACGAGCGCGACCGTCTCGCCGCGCGCGATGTCGAAGGAGACGCGATCGACGGCAAGATTCTGCGCGCCGCCCTGCGTGAAGGCCACGGAAAGATCGCGCACCGAGAGGAGAGGTGTGTCGCTCATTTGAACGTCTTCCGCGGGTCGAAGGCGTCGCGCACGGCCTCGCCGATGAAGATCAGCAGCGACAGCATGATCGACAGCGTCAGGAAGCCGGTGATGCCGAGCCATGGCGCGTTGAGGTTGCGCTGACCCTGCCGCAGGAGTTCGCCCAGCGAGGCGGAGCCCGGCGGCAGGCCGAAGCCGAGGAAGTCGAGCGAGGTCAGCGTCGTGATCGAGCCGTTGAGGATGAAGGGCAGGAAGGTCAGCGTCGCCACCATGGCGTTGGGCAGAAGGTGGCGGAACATGATCGTGCCGTTGGAGACGCCGAGCGCGCGCGCGGCGTTGACATATTCGAAGTTGCGCGCGCGCAGGAACTCCGCCCGCACCACGCCGACGAAGGCGACCCACGAGAACAGGAGCATGATGCCGAGCAGGATAAAGAAGCCCGGCGGCAGCACGGCTGCTATGATGAGGATCAGGTAGAGCACCGGGATCGATGACCAGATCTCGATCACGCGCTGGAAGATCAAATCGGTCCAGCCGCCGAAATAACCCTGCACGGCGCCGGCAGACACGCCGATGACGGCCGAGGCCAGCGTGAGCACGAGGCCGAACAGCACCGATATGCGGAAGCCGTAGATAATGCGCGCCAGCACGTCGCGGGCCTGGTCGTCGGTACCCAGCCAGTTCCAGTTGCCGACCGTGCAGGCGGGGTCTGCGGCGCCGTCGAAATAGCGGCCGCAGCGCGTCTCAGCGTCGTAGAGCCATGAGGGCTTGGCTGGCGCGGATTCGGGGATGTCGTTGTTGACCGTGCGGTAGGAGTAGCGGATCGGCGGCCAGATCAGCCAGCCATTGGCCTCGATCTCCTCGCTGATGATCGGGTCACGATAATCGGTGACGGCAAGGAACCCGCCGAACTTCTCTTCGGGGTAGTCGACGAGGACCGGGAACAGAATCTCGCCCTTGTAGGACGCGAGGATCGGCTTGTCGTTGGCGATGAACTCGGCGAACAGCGACAGCACGAACAGGACCAGGAAAATCCAGAGCGACCAGTAGCCGCGCCGGTTGGCCTTGAAGTTCTGCCAGCGGCGCTGGTTCAGCGGCGACAGCCATGGCCGCGCCGTGCGCTCGCGTACCTTCTCCACTTCGCCCTTGGCGATCACGTCGGACATCTAGACCTCCCGCCTTTCGAAATCGATCCGCGGATCGATCATCGTGTAGGTGAGGTCCGAGAGAAGGCTGACGAACAGGCCGATCAGCGAGAAGATGTAGAGGGTGGCGAACACCACGGCATAGTCGCGGTCGAGCACGGAACGGAAGCCGAGAAGGCCCAACCCGTCGAGCGAGAAGATGTTCTCGATGAGCAGCGACCCGGTGAAGAAGGCGGAGATGAACGCGCCCGGAAAACCGGCGATGATGATGAGCATGGCGTTGCGGAAGACGTGGCCGTAGAGCACCTGCCGCTCGGACAGGCCTTTGGCGCGGGCCGTGACGACATATTGCTTGCGGATCTCGTCGAGGAAGGAGTTCTTGGTCAGCAGCGTGGTGGTGGCGAAGGCCGACAGCACCATTGCCGTCAGCGGCAGTGTCAGATGCCAGAAATAGTCGAGGATGCGTTCCGGCCAGGACAGGTCGCCCCAGTTCTCGGAGGTGAGCCCGCGCAGCGGAAACCAGTCGAAGAACGAGCCGCCGGCAAACAGCACCATCAGCAGGATCGCGAACAGGAAGCCCGGTATGGCATAGCCGACGATGACGATGCCGCTGGTCCACACGTCGAAGGCGGTGCCGTCCTTGACCGCCTTGCGGATGCCGAGCGGGATCGAGATCGAATACGAGATCAGCGTGATCCACAGCCCCAGCGAGATCGATACCGGCATCTTCTCTATGATGAGGTCGATGACCGAGATGTCGCGGAAATAGCTCTCGCCGAAGTCGAAGCGGGCATAGTTCCACAGCATGTTGAAGAAGCGTTCGAGCGGCGGCTTGTCGAAGCCGAACTGCTTTTCGAGCTGGGCGATGAAGGCGGGGTCCAGCCCCTGCGCGCCGCGATATTTGTAGTCGTTTCCGGCATCGAAGTTCTGCGAGACGTCGGCCCCGCCGCCGGAGAGGCGGTCGGTCGCGCCGCCGCCGTCGCCGGTCATGCGCGCGATCACCTGTTCCACCGGTCCGCCGGGCGCGAACTGGATGACAATGAAGGAGATGGCCATGATGCCGAACAGCGTCGGGATCATCAGCAGCAGGCGGCGGAGGATGTAGGCGCCCATCAGTTTCCTTCGGGTTTCGAGCTGGACACGTCTGTAACCGGCTTTGTCATCACATGGGAAGCTTGCGTCAGCCGGTCATGCCGGTTGCCTGGACCTTGTCCGGGCGCGTCCACCATGTGTCGAGCACGCCGGTGGCGTATTTGGGACTGACCGTCGGACGGTCGTAATAGTCCCAGTATGCGAGCCAGCGTGCTGCCTTGTGCCACTGGAAGACCACGTAATGCTCGGCGCGGATGATCCGGTCGAGCGCGCGCGTGGCCATGGTGAATTCTTCCTGCGACTTCGCCGCGATGATCTTCTCCAGCACGGCGTCGATGGCGGGATTGGCCATGCCAGCCATGTTGAACGAGCCCGGCGAATTGGCGCTGACCGAGCCGAACACCTGCCTGATGAAGCGCGACGGAAAGAGCGACATCGTGAAGCGCGACACCACCATGTCGAAATCGAACTCGCGCAGCCGCAGCGAATATTGCGCGGCGTCGACGATGCGGTAGCTGGCGCGGATGCCGAGCTGGGTCAGATTGCGAATGAAGGCGTTGTGGTGCGGCTCGAACGTGTCCGAGTTGCCGAGAAACTCGATCGTAAGCTGCTCGCCGGAGGGCAGCAGCATACGGCGGCCGTCGAGCTTGCAGCCGGCCTCGGTGAACATCGCCAGCGCGGCGCGCATCTGGTTGCGGTCGCGGCCGCTGCCGTCGGTGACGGGCGCGACATAGGGTTCTTCGAAGACCTCGGGCGGAAGCTGGTCGCGAAACGGTTCCAGCAGTGCAAGCTCGGCTTCGTTCGGCAGGCCCGACGCCTTGTTGTCCGACTTTTCGAAGAAGGAGTTGGAACGCTCGTAGAGGCCGTACATGATATTGGCATTCGTCCATTCGAAATCGAACAGCATGCCGATGGCCTGGCGGATGCGCCGGTCCGCGAACTTTTCCCGGCGGGTGTTGAAGAACCAGCCCTGACCGCCTGAGGGTGTTTCGTCGGGATAGTCCTCGATCTTGACCCTGCCGTCGTTGATGGCCGGAAAATTGTAGTCCGTCGCCCAGTTGCGGGAGGTGAATTCCTCCCTGAAGAGGATGTTGCCGCCCTTGAATGCCTCGAACGAGGCGGTCCTGTCGCGATAATATTCGTAGCGGATGCGGTCGAAATTGTAGCGCCCGACCATGACCGGGCGCTTCACCGCCCAATGGTCGGCGACCCGGTCGAATTCGATGAAGCTGCCGAAATTGAAGCGGCCGACCCGGTACGGCCCGGAGCCGAGTGGCGCCTGCGAGAGCGTTGCCTGGAAATCGCGGCCTTCCCACCAGCTTTCCGAAAAGATCGGCGCGCCGGCGACGGTCAGCAGGACCGATATGCCGGCATCCGCCTTGAGCGTCACCGAGATCGTGCGCTCGTCCGGGGTTTCCATCGTCTCAACCTCGCGCAGCGTGCTGGCGATGTTTTCATGGCCGAGGTCGCGTAGCGTCGTCAGGGTGAAGAGGACGTCCGAGGCCTTGATCGGCGTGCCGTCATGGAAGGCGGCGTCCGGATGCAGCGTGAAGCGCCATGTCAGCCTGTCCTCGCTGACGACCACCGTCTCCGCCACATAGCCGTACATCGAGCTGGTCTCGTCGGACGAGCTCGCCAGTAGCGAGGCGTAGGTGAGATCCATGCCGAATGCCGCATTGCCGCGCAGCACATACATGTTGAGCGTATCGAACGTGTCGAAGTTCTGGTTGTAGATGCGCGCCGGCGACTGGGTGACGATGCGTCCGCCGCTGGGCGCGTCGGGGTTCACATAGTCGAAATGCGCAAAGTCGGCTCCGTATTTCAGGTCGCCGAAGACCGATATGCCGTGAAGCGGCGTGTCCGTCGGCAACTGGGCGAAGGCGTCGCGAACCAGCAGGGGCGCCGCCAGCGCTGCCCCGCCCAGCGCGAGGAAGTCGCGCCGGGCAAGCATTCCACCGGCCTTCATTGCGCCTCCTCGAAGCTGCGCTCGATTGCCTTTTCCTGATCGGGACGGATCCACCAGGACATGGTGTCAATACCGGCGTAGCGCGGTTGCTGCTCGGGAATGCCGAACTTATTCCAATAAGCGTAACGCATTGTCGGCTGATAATATTGGGGTACCGTATAGTAGTTCCACAACAGCACCCGATCGAGCGCCCGAACCGTGGCAACGAGCTCCTCGCGGTCCTTGGCGAAAATGATCTTATCGATTAGTCGGTCGACGACCGGGTCCTTGATCCCAGGAGCGTTGCGTGAGCCGGGCGTATCGACTGCCTGCGAGCTCCAGTAGTCGCGTTGCTCGTTGCCAGGAGACTCGGTTTGCGGGAAAGCTGCCGTGACGGCATCGAAGTCGAAGTTCTGGTAGCGCTGGATATACTGCGAGGTATCAACGATACGCAGTGTGGCGTCGATGCCTAGACGGCGCAGATTCGAGATGTAGCCGCCGGCAATTACCTCCGCCGTCGGAGAGCCGCCAAGGAAATCGATGCGGAACTGCTCCCCCGTTTCCTTGTTGACCATCCGCCCGTCCCGGATTTCCCAGCCCGCCTCGTCGAAGAGGCCAACTGCCTCGCGCAGGTTGTCTCGCGCGCTTCGCGGACTGTCGAAGACCGGAAGCTTGAACTCATCGGTGAAAAGCTCAGGTGGAAGATCGTCACGGAACTCTTCAAGTATATCCAGTTCCTTGCCTTCAGGAATCCCGCTCGATGCGAGTTCGGAATTCTGGAAGTAGCTGGAGAAGCGCCGATTTAGGCCGAAGAACTGGAGTCGGTTCTGCTCTTCGAAATCGTATGCCAGCGTCAGCGCCTTGCGCACGAGACGGTCCTGGAAGCGGGGCAAGCGCATGTTGAATGCGAAAGCTTGCATGTGCTGGACACCGCCCTCGACGAACTCGCGCTTGATCACATCCCCACTTCCCACAGCCGGAAAATCGTATTCCTGCACCCACCGGCGAGTGCTCATCTCCCGCCTGATGTCCTCGAAACCACCACGCTTGAAGGCGAGGAACTCAGCATTATCGTCCTGGAAATAGATGTAGCGCAGCCGGTCAAAGTTGTTGCGCCCAATGTTGATCGGCAAATCCGCTCCCCAATAGTCATCGACCCGCTTCCAGACGATCCTCGATCCGGCATCGAAGGATTCGATCTTGTAGGGTCCACTGCCCAGGGGTGGCTCAAGCGTCGGGTTTTCGATGTTACGCTTCTGCCCGCGCGCGTTTTCGCCTTCCCACCAATGCTTCGGCAAGACCGGAAGATCTCCCATGATGTGCGGCAGTTCTCTGTTACCGGTCTGGTCGAAGGTGAATCTGACCTCGTTTTCCGAAAGCGCTTCGGCCTTGCTCACGTTGGCATAGTAGTGCTTGTGCATGGGACTGATACGCTTCAGCGTCTCGAAGGACCAGATAATGTCCTCCGGAGTGATCGGTTGACCGTCATGCCAGCGTGCTCTGGGGTCGATGCGGTAGGTAGCCGAGGAATAGTCTTCCGGATAGGCAAACGCCTCTGCAATCTGCGGGTGGCTCGTTCCTGCCTCGTCAACAGATTGCTGCATCAGGGTCTCCCAAAGAAGCCCGCCAAACGACCCGAATCCCGCAGCAGGTGTGCCGCGTACGATGAAGGGGTTAAAGCTGTCGTAAGTTCCGAACGTGGTTGTGTTCAGCGTGCCGCCTTTAGGGGCATCGGGATTGACGTATGGATAGCGCTCAAACGTCTCAGTTTCGGCCGCTTCGCTGATCAGCGACGAGGTTGTGCGCCATTCGGGGTCCTCCTGCGCACTGGCCGTGCCGGTCAGCAAGGCTGTTGCGATCATCGACAGAGCCAGAGTGCGAAAGCGCTTCAATCCCATGCCATCCTCATTCAGCGTGTGGTCCACGAATTCCTAAACTAGCCTCTGCGGCGCATATGAAAACCCTGCGCAGGCAAGTTTCCGCGCGCCGCAGATTAACAAAAAAGCCGGGCGAAACCCGGCTTTTTCGTGATGCTGAGATTACATCTTTGTCATTGTTGCTGAGGGGTCGTCTCGCCGCTCTCGGTGCCGGCATCGGTTTCCGGCGCGGCGGCGCTGCCGTCATCGGGCGTTTCCGGCTGGGCCGGCTCGGCCTCTGTCTCTTCGGCGGGGGCAGTCTGTTCCTCGGCGGGGGCAGTCTGCTCTTCCGCAGGGGCGGCCTGATCCTCGGCAGGGGTGGCCTGGTCCTCGGCGGGAGCAGCCCCATCCTCCGCTGCCGGGGCGGCTTCGCCTTCGGCGGCGGGCGCTGCGGCGTCCTCGGCCGGCGCTTCTTCTGCCGCGACTTCCGGCAGCGGGGCCGGGTTGCTGGAGAGCGTGCGCAGATAGGCGATCAGGTTGGCTTCTTCTTCCGGGTTCTTGATGCCGGCGAACGCCATGGCGGTGCCGGAGACGTAGGAGCGCGGCGCCTTGAGGAACTCGCTCAGGTGATCGTAGTCCCAGACGGTGCCGTCGGCTGCGAATTCGCGCATGCCGGCCGAGTAGCTGAAGCCTTCATGCGAGGCGACCGGGCGGTTGACGATGTCCCAGAGGTTCGGGCCGACCTTGTTGGCGCCGCCTTCGTCAGGCGTGTGGCAGGCCTGGCACTTGCGGAAGGCTGTCTCGCCGGCTGCGGCGTCTGCCGTCTGCAGCAGCTCCGCGATCGACGGGCCGGCCTCGGCCGGGGCCGCGTCGCCGCTTGGCTGTTCGGCCACCTCAATGGCGTAGCCGGGGTTTTCCGGTGCGTGGGTAGCGAAGATGGAATCGGACACGATGCTGACCGAAAAGACCACGAACGCCACCGCGAGAAACGCGCCGATCAGCTTGTTGAGTTCAAACGAATCCATCATCTATCCGAGGCTCCCTTGTCCGACCGCTCCGTCGGGCTTGCCCCCTTCTCGTGCGCAAGCCACATCCCCCGTGCGGTAGATGCCGGTGAAATCGCGCGGAAACTAGGTCTTTTGCTCGGTCCTTGCAACACATATAAGGGCACTTCCCAGTGAGACCTTTTGCCACTCGGGAATGCCCTCGCCATTCGCGCCGGAGACCCGTTTCCCAGCCATGTCCATCCTTGTCCTGATCCCCGCGCGCATGGCGGCGACCCGCCTGCCGGGCAAGCCGCTCGCAGACATTTGCGGCCGCCCGATGATCGCGCACGTTGCAGACCGGGCGGTGGAAAGCGGCGTGGGACGCGTTGTGGTCGCCACCGATTCGGCCGAGATTCGTGATGCGGTCGTGGCCAGCGGACACGAGGCGGTGATGACCGACAGCGGCCACCAGTCGGGCTCGGACCGCATCTTCGAGGCGCTTCGGACCTTGGACCCGGACGGAAAGGTCGAGACCGTCGTCAATGTGCAGGGCGATCTGCCGACCGTCGAGCCGCGCATTGTACGCGCGGCACTCGAACCGCTGGCCGACGCCGCCGTCGACATCGCCACGCTCGGCGTCGAGATCACCCATGACGAGGAGCGGACCGACCCGAACGTGGTGAAGATCGTCGGCTCGCCGGTCGAGCCCGGTCGCCTGCGTGCGCTCTATTTCACGCGCGCGACCGCGCCCTGGGGCGAGGGGCCGCACTACCACCATGTCGGTCTCTACGCCTATCGCCGCGCAGCACTCGCACGCTTCGTCGCGCTGGAGCCCTCGACGCTGGAGAAGCGCGAGAAGCTCGAGCAGCTTCGGGCGCTGGAAGCCGGAATGCGCATCGACGCGCGCATCGTCGGTGCCGTGCCGCTGGGCGTCGACACGCCGCGCGACCTCGAACGCGCCCGCACATTGATTTCACAAGGCCTGCCGAAATGATTGCAAAGACGAACAGGATTTCCTTCCAGGGCGAACCGGGGGCGAACTCCGACACCGCCTGCCGCGACATGTATCCCGACATGGAGCCGATGCCCTGCCCGACCTTCGAGGATGCCTTCAACGCGGTGGAGAGCGGCAAGGCCGACCTCGCCATGATCCCGATCGAGAACACGCTGGCGGGCCGCGTCGCCGACATTCACTACCTGCTGCCTGAATCGCGGCTGCACATCGTCGCGGAATATTTCCTGCCCATCCACTTCCAGCTCATGGTGCTGCCAGGGGTGAAGATGGAGGAGATCAAGTCGGTCCACAGCCATATCCACGCGCTCGGCCAGTGCCGCAAAGTGATTCGCCGCCATCGCTGGAAGCCGGTGGTTGCGGGCGACACCGCAGGGGCCGCGCGTCTGGTGGCCGAGGAGGGCAACCGAAGCTGGGCTGCGCTTGCGCCGCGGCTGGCGTCGTCGCTCTACGGGCTCGACATCCTGGCCGAGAATGTCGAGGACGCCGACAACAACGTCACCCGTTTCGTGGTGCTGTCGAAGGAAAAGAGCTGGGCGCCGCGCGTCGATCCCGAACAGCTCATGATGACGACCTTCGTCTACCGCGTGCACAACATCCCCGCCGCGCTCTACAAGGCGATGGGGGGCTTTGCCACCAACGGCGTCAACATGACCAAGCTGGAGAGCTACCAGCTCGGCGGCAAGTTCTTCTCGACGCAGTTCTACGCCGACATCGAGGGGCACCCGGACGACAAGAACGTCGCCCAGGCGCTGAAGGAACTGGCGTTCTTCTCCCGCGAGGTCCGCATCCTCGGCGTCTATCCGGCGCATCCGTTCCGCGCGACGCAGAGCGTGGACGAGGACTAGGGCCCCGCTTCAGACGTGGATCACATCTCCCAGCGGCGGCGCGGGTCGTCTTCGGCCATCACGTCGAATGTGTCGTCGCGCAGCAGGCCGAAAAGCCGGAAGCGGCGGGTGTGCAGCATGTGCGGGTCGAAGCCGGCACGCCTGCATCCCTTCAGCGACGGAATGTTTTCGGTGCCGACGAAGGTGTGCACGTAGCGTGCGCCGAAATCGGTCGCGTGCTCGGCGAACAGCGCCATCGCCGCCGACATGATGCCGAGCCCACGATGGCTCGGCGGCGTATAGGCGCATTCGAGCAGCGCCTCGTCCCGGCCGAACCGCGGGAAGCCGCCGAGATCGGCGACGATGTCGGCCTCGGTGCGGCCGAACAGCCACTGCATGTAGCAGGGCGAGCCATCGCGTTCGTCGACGGCGACGAAACCGTTGGCGATACCGGCCTTGTCAAGGAAGAGGCGGCGCCACTTGACCTCGAGCTGATCGGCAGGCGGCAGCGCGGAGGCGTCCTCCGGCAGCATGATGTCGATGTCGGCCTGGGTCATGCGGCGCGACGAGATCGGGATCTTGGCGCTGACATGCTCCAGCGGCGCCGCGAGGTCGCGGCGAAGCCCGTAGCGCACGGTGCGCGCGACGAGGGTCGGCTTCAGGCGACCACGGATGCGCTGCCCGAGATGATCGAGCGTATGGAGAATGTCGGTCGATTTGCCGTTCAGTGATTTGGCGGTGTCCATGCTCATGACGGTTCCTCCGGGGATCGTTTTTTTGCCCCTGTCGACGCGAAGCAACTTCCGTGCCGTCCCGTTGCGGGACGGGCGGACATCAGAGTTCCCAGCGACGGCGCGGGTCTTCGTCGGGAAAGACATCGAAGCGGTCGTCGACGAGCAGCCCGAACAGGCGAAAGCGGCGCGTGTGCAGCAGATGCGGCTCGAAACCGATGCGCCGCGCGCTCTTGAGGGACGGCCGGTTTCGGGTGCCGACGAAGCCGTGCATGTAGCGCAGACCGGCGATCGCCGCCTCGCGGGCCACCATTTCGGTCACCACAGGCATGACCCCGACACCACGATAGGGGCGCGGCGCGTAGTGCCCTTCTATGAGAATGTCGTCGGGGCAGAGATGCGGGAAGCCACCGATGCGGCGCACGAGCGCGTTGTCTGAATGCCAGAACCGCCACAACGCCGCGCACAGCCTGCCATTGCGCTCGTCCACGCCGACGATGCCGTTGGCGATGCCCGCCTTGTCGATGAACATGCGCCGCCAAACGACCTCTTGCCGGTCTTTCGGAGACAGCGCGGTCGCATCGTCGGGGAACAATATGTCCACGTCGGCGTGCGTCATGGGCCGCAGCGCGATCGGAACCCGCGTGGGGAGCATATCGCGCGGCACCGTAAGATCGCGCCTGATGCCGTAGCGCTCGATGCGGGTGAGCAGTGTCGGCTTGAACCGGCCTCGGGCGCGCTCGCGAAGCACGGCCAGATGCTGCCAGGGACGCGGTGAGGTTGCCGTGTCGCCGACGGTGGTTTGCATGCTCATGGCGATCTCCCCGAATTCTCACCCTTGGCAACCGGGTTGCAAGGATCGTGCCGTCCCAAAGGGAGACAGGAGATTAAGGTTGGGCCACGACCTCCCCGCCGTCATCCGGTAAGCCGAAGCGAAGTGCAGGCTATCCGGAAGTCATGGGCGGTGTGGCCGGTCGGCGGGTGCTTGCGGCTGCGGTTGCGCGTGTCGGGGCGAGAAGCGGGCCGTGCTTGACGATTTGCGGACCAATGGGTCCCGGCTCTCCCTCGCAAGCTCGGTCGGCCGGGATGACGGTGGAGAGGCACGGCGCCAAATCCTACTTGCCGGAAGAACAGGTTTCTGGTGCCATCCCAAGATGGAGGGCTATGTCTACATTCTTGCATCGCGAAAGCATGGAACGCTCTACACCGGCGTGACGGCTGACCTCGAACGTCGCATCTGGGAGCATCGCGAGGGGCTGATGCAGGGCTTTACCCGCAAATACAGTGTCGATCGGCTGGTCTGGTATCGCGACTATGATGACATCCGCGATGCGATCGACGACGAGAAGCGCATCAAGAAATGGCGCCGCAAATGGAAGCTGGACCTGGTCGAGGCGATGAACCCGGACTGGAACGATCTTTATGAGCCGTTGAACGGCTGAAGCGCCGCTGAACGGCTAAAGTGCTGCTACCTCTCCGCCGTCATCCCGGCCAAGGGAGCGCAGCGACCGCAGAGCCGGGACCCATTGAGCAGCGCGGCCGGGCGGCGGATTCTCGCCGGCAGCGATGACCCGCGTCACATCCTGAACGGAGCCGTGCCACACGATTTTTCGGCCAATAGGTACCGGCTCTCCCTAGCAAGCTCGGTCGGCCGGGATGACGCTTTCGGGAACGTGTTGCGACAATCACTAACGCAGAAGACGCAATCGCGGCCTTCCCATTTTCATAGGTGCTTCCCACCAATCGCCGGTTTCCCGGAAGGCTAACCGTGTTCGGCCCAGGCGCGGATGAGGTGGTTGGCGATGGCGCCGTCGGGCGGGACGCCGAGGCCGTCGGGATGGGTGCCGGCGATCATGGTCAGCACCTCGTCGCGTGCGAACCAGCGGCAATCCTCGAGTTCCTTGCCATCGAACGCGATGTCGTCATTCAGCGCCTCGCCGAAGCAGCCGATCATCAGCGAATGCGGAAACGGCCATGGCTGGCTGGCGTGGTAGGCAACGCGGCCGAGGCGGATGCCCGATTCCTCCAGCGTCTCGCGGCGGACCGCGTTCTCGATGGTTTCGCCGGGCTCGATGAAGCCGGCGAGGCAGGAATACATGCCGGGCGCGAAATGCGGGCTGCGGCCAAGCAGACACATGTCCTGCCTGACCGTCAGCATGATGGCGACGGGATCGGTGCGCGGGAAATGCTCGGCCCCGCAGGCGGCGCATGAGCGTTTGTAGCCGCCGATGCGCGCCTGCGTTTCCGCGCCGCAGCGGCCGCAGAAGCGGTGATTGCGATTCCACGCAAGAAGGGCGGCCCCCTGCGCCAGCTCGCCAAGCATGTCGGGGCCGATCAGGCCCTGCACATAGACCGAGCGATGGTCGATGGCCTTGATGCGTTCGGGCAGGTCGTCGGGCTCGACCGCGCCAGGCGCCATGACCACGGGGCCGGCCTCCGACAGGCCCAGAAGCACGCCGTCGTCGAGTTTGGCGCCCATGTCCCGCGCTTCGGCCAGGGCGAAATACGGATCGAAGCCGGAACCGTTCAGCTTGAGATAGAGCCGGCCGCCGCGCGTCTGCATGATGCGCAGGCGCGGATCGGCGAGCGCAACCTCCAGCGCTTCGTCAGTGCGGTTTTCCGACTGGCGGTCGATCCGGTTGCCCGCAAAGCCAACAAACTGGCTCGGCTCGCGCTCGGGCGCTGAAAACAGAAAAAAGCTCATTGGGGAGACGAAGTCCTATGGCGAGAGCGCCGATCTTATCGTGTCGACGAAGCGGTGCAAATCTTCGCGGCGGTAGGGCTCGCGGTCTCCGAATCCCCAGACCGGACCGGGCCAGGCGGGATCGCCTTCGTTGCGCGCGATGAGATGCACGTGGAGCTGCGGCACGAGGTTGCCGAGCGCGCCCATGTTGATTTTCTGACAGCCGGTCACGCGCTTGAGCGCCTGGCTGACCATGTTGATCTCGAAGGTGAGCATTGTCTGGTCGAGCGGCGTGAGTTCGTGCAACTCGATGACGCCTGGACGCTGCGGCACCAGCATCAGCCATGGCCAGCGGCGGTCGTCCATCAGCCGCAATTCGCACAGACCCAGCCACATCAGCGGACAGGTATCGCGCTCTATGCGCGGATCGAGTTCGAATCCGGCCGGCACGGCGGGCATGGCGTTTCCTCTTTTGTCGTTCCTGCGAAGGCTAGAGGCGCGGTCCCCCGGCTGCAAGCGAATCGTGCCGGCTTGGCCGTCCTGCGGAAAGAATGTTCGCGGGGTGTTGACTTAATATACACGATAATGCATATACACAGTCATGCAATTAGATGCTTTCCAGACACTCGCCGACCCCACCCGCCGCCGCATCGTCGAAGCGCTGCTTGGCGGCGAACGGCAGGTCAACGACATCGTCGAGGATGCGGGGGTCCACCAATCCGGCGTCTCGCGACATCTGAAAATCCTGAACGAAGCAGGCTTCGTGGTGATGCGGCCGGACGGGCAGCGCCGGCTCTATTCGTTGAAGCCGGAGCCGTTTCGCGAACTCGACCAGTGGCTGGCGCAGTATCGCAGCCTGTGGGAGGCGCGGCTCGATCGCTTCGCCGCCGCACTCGAAATTCGGCAAAAAGCCACAAGGAAGGAACCGGAAACATGAACGACAGGGCAAACATCGTCATCGAACGCACCTATGCGGCTGAGCCCGAGGAATTGTGGGGCCTGTGGACGACGAAGGCCGGTTTCGAATCGTGGTGGGGTCCGCAGGGGTTCCGCTCCGATGTCCACAAGATCGAGGCGCGCCAGGACGGCGCACTCCACTACGACATGGTGGAAGAGGCAAAGCTGGACAGGCCGCCTTCCCATGGGATCAGAGGCACCTTCAGCGAGTTCAAGCCGCACGAACGCCTCGTGCTCACCCAGATCATCGATTTTCTGCCGGGCGTGGAGCCCTACAACAGCACTATCGTCGTGGAGTTCTTTCCCGCCGGCGAGGGGCATGTCCGCATGGTCGTGACACTGTGGCCGATGCACGACACCGAGACCTCCGCCATGCAGAAGGAAGGTTTCCTGAGCCAGCTCTCCAAGCTCGACGAGCGTTATGGCTGGACGGGTTAGGCCGCGCGGCGGGCGAGGCATCATGACCGGAACGGCTGCGTTCGCTTGATGCTGCCGCGTGACGACAGGGCTCCGGACTCGGGTGAACGGAGGGAGCCTTCATCCCCTCATTCTCGGGCTTGTCCCGAGAATCTGCCGGGTTTGGTGGGTTTGCTGCCCGGGTGCGGCCACGGTCTAAAGATGTGGAATCTCCGTTCCGCGCAGATTCTCGCGACAAGCCCGAGAATGACGGGCCGTGACAACGCTCCCCTTGCATTCGCGGCGCGAATTGCCGATATGGGGATCGGGAGGTTGGTGGTGGACGAGCCACTCGCCAACCGGGTCAGGTCCGGAAGGAAGCAGCCCTAACGAGCCACGGCACGGGTCATCGTGCCAGCCTCCCACCCTTCCCCCATCCATCGGGCCCCATCCACAGGAGACCATGGAACGGAGCGGTTGACGCCGCCGGTTCGCGGGGGCGAAACTCGATACTTCGGTGCCGCCGCCGCAGGGAGCTGGTTCAAGCGTCATGGAGACAAGCGGAACAGACGGGACGAAAAGACCCGCCGCATACCGCGTGCTGGCGCGGAAATACCGGCCGCGCGACTTCACCGCGCTCATCGGCCAGGAGCCGATGGTGCGCACGCTCACCAACGCCTTCTCGACCGGCCGAATCGCACAAGCCTGGATGCTCACCGGCGTTCGCGGCGTCGGCAAGACGACGACGGCGCGCATTCTCGCGCGCGCGCTCAACTACAAGACCGACGCGATCGACCAGCCGTCGGTGGACCTGACGGTGCCTGGCGTTCACTGCGAGGCGATCATGGAAGGCCGCCATGTCGACGTGATCGAGATGGATGCGGCTTCCCACACCGGCATCGACGACATCCGCGACATCATCGAGCAGGTGCGCTACGCGCCGGTTTCCGCGCGCTACAAGGTCTACATCATCGACGAGGTCCACATGCTGTCGAACCAGGCCTTCAACGGCCTGCTGAAGACGCTGGAGGAGCCGCCGCCGCATGTGAAGTTCATCTTCGCCACCACCGAAATCCGCAAGGTCCCGATCACCATCCTGTCGCGCTGCCAGCGCTTCGACCTGCGCCGCATCGACGCCGCGTTGATCAAGCAGGACCTGGCGCGGATCGGCGGGCTGGAAGGCGTGGAGGCGGAGGACGATGCGCTGGCGATGATCGCGCGCGCGGCCGAGGGCTCGATGCGCGACGCGCAGTCGATCTTCGACCAGGCGATCGCGCATTCCTCCGGCAAAGTGACGGCCGAGACCGTGCGCGACATGCTGGGGCTGGCCGACCGTGCCCGCATCATTGACCTGTTCGAGACGCTGATGAAGGGCGACGTCGCGGCGGCGCTCGGCGAGTTCCGCGCGCAATACGACGCCGGCGCCGACCCGGCGACGGTTCTGACCGAACTGGCGGAATTCAACCATCTCGTCACGCGCATGCGCTTCGTGCCGGCAGCCGGCGACGATCCTTCGCTGTCGCAGGACGAGCGTACCCGCGGGCTGGACTTTTCCACGTCGCTGTCGGTGCGCGTCTTGTCGCGCACCTGGCAGATGCTGCTCAAGGGCATTTCGGAAGTGCAGACGGCGAACCGGCCGATCAACGCCGCCGAGATGGTGCTGATCCGCATCGCCCATGCGGCGACGCTGCCGACGCTGGACGAGGCGCTGAAGGCGATCGAAAGCGGCGCCGCGGCCGCGCCCGCAGGAGCCCCGCGCGGCAATGGCGGCGCGCCCGCGCCATCATCGTCGGGGCCTGCCGCCTCCGCCGTGGGGCAGCAATATATGCCGGCGTCCAGCAATGGCGGCGGGCAGGCGATGCGGCTGGTCTCCTCGCAGCCGGCTGCCGAAAGCGCGCCTGTCTTCGAGGCGCCTCAGGCTGCCCCCGAGCCCGAAGCCGAGCCGCAGGCGCGCATCAGGTCGCTGGCCGACATTGCAGCGCTTGCTGATGCGAACCGCGACAAGCTCTTCGAGATCAACCTCAAGAAATATGTACGGCCTGTGAGCATCCAGGACGGCCATATCGAGGTGGCCCTCACGCAGGATGCACCGAAGAGCCTGCTGAACGATCTGTCCGTGCGCCTCAAGGAATGGACGGGCCGGCGGTGGCTGATAACGACGTCCAAAGAGCCGGGCGGGCAGACGCTGTCGGAAATCGCGACGGCCAGGCGCGATGCCCAATTCACGGACGCGCGCAACGATCCGGCTGTGGCCGCAATCCTGTCGCGCTTTCCCGGCGCCAAGGTGATCGACGTGCGCATTCCCGACGCGCCGGAAGACAATGACGACGAAACGGCGGAGCCGATGCCGGACCCCGGCGTTGGTGACGAAGACGACGAACTCTAGAATAGCGCGGAGACCACGATGAAAGACCTTCTCGGCATGATGAGCAAGGCGAAGGAGATGCAGGCCAAGTTCCAGGCCATGCAGGAAGAGATCGCCAACATCGAGGCCAGCGGCCAGGCCGGCGGCGGGCTGGTGCAGGTCACGCTTTCCGGCAAGTTCGAGATGCGCTCGCTGAAGATCGACCCCTCTCTGTTCAAGGAAGACGACGTCGAGGTACTGGAGGACCTGATACTCGCCGCGCACAACGACGCCAAGTCCAAGGTCGAGGCGGTGATGCAGGAAAAGTCGCGCGAGCTCACCGCCGGCCTGCCGATCCCGCCCGGCATGAAACTGCCTTTTTAGCCGAGGCGGGATGGCTTCCTGCGGAGCGTGGCGGGGGCGCATTCGGGTCGCAATAGGCCCAAATGAGGCGCCGGTAACCATTTTGCCACGCTTTTGCCCGATTGGTCCGGCTCTGATGGACGCTCCGAAGTGGCGGGGACCGTTCGGAGAGGGTCAGTTTCGTGTACCAGAAATCCCGTAGGCTGCGGCTCGCGCCTGTGTGCGTCGTCGCGTTTTCATCCATCCTTTCTGCCTGTTCGCAAAGCGTCGAAGCGCTCGACAGCGTGACGACCTCGTCGCTTCAGGCGAAGCCGCTGGCGTATTCGATGAAGGACAAGGAGTGCCTGACGCGCGCGATGTTCTTCGAATCGCACCGGTCGAGCCGCGAAGGCATGGTCGCGGTTGGCACGGTCGTGATGAACCGGCTCGATTCGGGCAAATATGCCGATACGGTCTGCGGCGTGGTGGGCCAGAAGAACCAGTTCGCGCCGGGCGTTCTCAGCCGCAAGATGAATTCCAAGGCACTGCCGGATGTGCAGGCGGCCGCCGAAGCCGTGCTCAAGGGCGAACGGCATCCCGCCGTGAAGAAGGCCCAGTTCTTCCATCAGGCGGGCCTGAAATTCCCCTACAAGAACATGCACTACGTGCTGGAAGCCGGCGGCAACGCCTTCTACGAGAAGCGCAGCCGCAGGAGTACCCAGGTCGCCGAGGTCGAAAAGCCGGCCGAGACGGTGGTGACGGACACGACGATGATGTCCTACAGCGTCGAGCCGCAGGCCGCCGACGCGATCGGCGCCATGCTTGCGGACCAGACGCGGCCGTTGGCTGCGGAGTAACGCGCTCCTCTAGGGCAGGGCGCGTTCCATTTCGACCGCGGGCAGCATTACGCCGGTGCCCATCTCGACCTCGATCGGGCCGATGCGCCGGAAGCCGGCGGCGGCATAGAACGGCTCGGCCGGCAGCGTCGACTGGCTCTTCATGGTCTTGATGCCTGCGCTCGCTGCCTCGCGCAGGCAGTGCTGCAGCAGCGCTTGCGCCACGCCCTTGCGCAGATGGGCGGGGTGCGTGGCGAAATGGCGGATATGTGCGATCCCGTCGACCACCTCGCCGCTGCCCGGCTTCTGCCTCGTCCAGCCACCGCAGCCGGCCGCCTCGCCATCGATCTCCGCGACGAAATAAGTGCCGCTGGCGAGCAGCACCGGGTTGGCCTTCGACATCGCAGGCAGGGCGGCCGCGATCCGCTCCGGCTCGTAGGAGCCGTCGTCCAGCCCCGCATAGGATGCGGCGATGAGCCGCCCGAGCATGTCGAGGTCGTCCGGGGTGGCGACGCGGATGGTGATTTCGGCGCGAGGCATAGGGGGCTCCGTGTTCAGGTGCGTCCTTCGAGGCTCCCCTTCGACAAGCTCAGGATCGCACCTCAGGATGAGGACCTTTGTGCGTCACGCTGGCAAGCTCCTGGGCTCGAGGATCGTTCTGTCGACGTAAATCGAGGCCACTACATTGTAGGGCAAGTCAAACTACCGTCCTCATCCCGAGGTGCGAGCGCAGCGAGCCTCGAAGGACGCATCAATTTAATGCGCCGTGCCATTCCTGCGCTACCCAATTTCGCCGTTCCCCGCTAAACCGGCGTCATGTCGAAACGAATCGCAGGCCCGGAGATCGAACGCCTGATCCAGCTTCTGGCCAAGGTGCCGGGGCTGGGGCCGCGTTCGGCGCGCCGCGCCGCGCTGCACCTCATCAAGAAGAAGGAACAGCTCCTCGTCCCGCTGGCCGCCTCCATGGGCGAGGCGGTCGAGAAGGTGCGGGTGTGCTCGACCTGCGGGAATGTCGATACAAGCGACCCTTGCACGATCTGCACCGATCCGCGCCGCGACGGCGCGACGATCATCGTGGTGGAGGACGTGGCGGATCTGTGGGCGCTGGAACGCGCCTCGGCGATGAACGTGCGCTACCACGTGCTGGGCGGCACGCTGTCGCCGCTCGACGGGGTGCGGCCGGAGGATTTGAACATCCGCTCGCTGATCGCGCGCGTGGCCGAAGACGGGGTGCAGGAGGTGATCCTCGCCGTCAACGCCACTGTCGAGGGCCAGACCACCGCCCACTACATCACCGACCAGCTCTCCGGCATGGAGGTGAAGGTGACGCGGCTCGCCCACGGTGTGCCGGTGGGCGGCGAGCTCGACTATCTCGACGAGGGAACGCTTGCCGCTGCGCTGCGGTCGCGGACGGCGTTTTGAGGATTTCGCTAACAAGGAGCACGTGATGAGAGGTTTCACCCTACGTCGCCCCCCTCTGTCCTGCCGGACATCTCCCCCACGCGGGGGGAGATCAGCCTCCGTCTTGGCTTTTGCCAATCGCTGGCGTTGCAGAAGGAACGGTGAGCGTGAAGCTTCCGATCTCCCCCCTTGTGGGGGAGATGGCTGGCAAGCCAGAGGGGGGCGACGTAGGGCGCCTCTGCTCGCAGGCGTCCTGCTTTTCATGTCGTTCCTTGCGGCACTTCCGGCATCCGCGCAAAACGTGACGTCGCAGTTCCAGACATGGCTGCAGAACGATCTGTGGCCCGATGCGCGCGCCCGCGGCGTGTCGCAGGAGACTTTCAACGCGGCGTTCGGGGGCGTGAGCCCGAACCTCAAGCTGCCGGACCTCGTGATGCCCGGGCAGTCGTCGCAGACGCCGAAGGTGCAGCATCAGGCCGAGTTCGGTGCGCCGGGCAATTATTTCGCCGAGAACATCGTCTCGGGCGTGACCGGCGGCGGGCGCAGCCGCGCCGGACAGCTTGGCCAGGCGCTCGGGGCCATCGAGGGACGCTTCGGCGTTCCGTCCGGCATATTGCTGGCGATCTGGGGACGCGAATCCGGCTTCGGCAACGCCAACATCCCGCACAATGCTTTCGAGGTGCTGGGCACCAAGGCGTTCATGGCGACGCGCAAGGACATGTTCCGCGAGGAGGTGCTGGCCGCGCTCGAAATGGTCCAGCGCGGCCATGTTTCCGTGGCGGCGATGAAGTCGTCCTGGGCCGGCGCGCTGGGGCAGCCGCAGTTCCTGCCGACCTCCTACCTGAAATACGCCGTCGATGCCGATGGAAACGGTCGCGCCGACATATGGGGCTCACAGGTCGATACGCTCGCCTCGATCGCCAACTATCTGGCGAGCCACGGCTGGGTGAAGGGCCGCGACTGGGGCTTCGAGGTCACCGTGCCGGAAAGCGTGTCCTGCGCGCTGGAAGGTCCCGACCGGGGCAAGCGGATTTCCGACTGGGCGGCGATGGGTGTCACACGCGTCAGCGGGCGGCCGTTTCCCGACCATGAGGCGCGGCAGGAGGGTTTCCTGCTGATGCCGGCCGGACGCTCGGGGCCGGCCTTCATCGTCACACCCAATTTTTATGTGCTGAAGGACTATAACGAGAGCGATCTCTATGCGCTGTTCGTCGGACACGCGGCTGATCGCATCACCTATGGCGACCGGCGTTTCGCGGGGTCCTGGGGGCAGGTGGCGAAGCTCTATCGCTCCGACATCGCCGCCATGCAGCGCGGACTGGAGCGTCTCGGCTACGATGTCGGCGGCGCCGACGGGCTGCCCGGTTTCCGCACGCGCCGCTCGATCGGCGAGTGGCAGGCGAGGAACGGGCGGGCGCCGACCTGCTTTCCCGATGCCGAGCTGGTGCGGGCTCTCGGCTGATCGGCGGGCTCGCGCGATATGCGGGCTTGCAATTTGCCCGCATATGGGGATCGAATGCGGTACTGACGCATTGTGATGATCGAGGGACATCTGGAGGACCGGGAATGCGTTTCCTTTCAATTGCGAAGATTGCGGCCGGGCTGGCCGTCGTTGCCACCGTGCTGGCAGCCTGTGTCGTGGTGGAGGAGGGTCCCGGACCGGGACCGGGTCCACGCCCGCCGCGTCCTGACAGGCCGCCGGAGATGTGTACCCGCGAATACGCGCCCGTCTGCGGCGAGCGTCGCGGTCAGCGTGAAACCTTCTCGAACGCCTGTCTGGCGCGGTCGGACGGCTATCGTGTCGTCTATGGCGGCGAATGCCGTCGCGAGCGCCCGCCGCAGCGGCCTCCGGAAGTCGGCTGCACGATGCAGTTCGACCCGGTCTGCGCCGTGCGCGGCCGTGAGCGCCGCACCTTCGGCAATGCCTGCTCGGCCCAGGTCGAGGGCTATCGCGTGGTCAGCCAGGGCGAATGCCGTGGCGGCGGAGGCGGTGGCGGCCGCGAAGAGCGGGCCTGCACGCGTGAATACGCACCTGTCTGCGGCTCCCGCCGTGGCGAGCGCCGCACCTTCGGCAATGCCTGCGAGGCGGAGAACGCTCGCTACCGCGTCGAGCGTCCCGGCCCCTGCTAAGGCACTGGCCTGACCGAAAAACACCTGAGGCCCTCTCCGTTTTGTGCGGAGAGGGCCTTTTTCATCTTGAATTGCGGCCGGAGAGCCATCAATAAGGCCCCTCGAAGAAAACCCCGCAACCGAGAAGGCGAAGAGTGGCAATTTACAAGGAACAGGGTTTCGCGGAACGCAGACAGGCTGCGATGGACGCGCGCAAGGCGCTGCTGGAAAAGGCGAAGGCCCAGATGCCGTCTGCCGACGACCCGGCGGTGCAAGCAAGGCGGGCCGAGCGAAAGGCCGCTGCCGAGGCGCGTGCGCAGCGTCAGGCCGAGCGCGAGCGCGAGAAGCGCGAGAAGGCCGAACGTGAAGCCCGCGAGCGCGCCGAGCGCGAGGCGGCAGCGGAAGCCGCGGCAAAAGCCGAGGCCGAAGCCAAGGAAAATGCCGAGAAGGACATGATCTCGCGGCTGCTGGCCGACGAGGCCGAGCGCAAGGCCAAGCGCGACGCGCGCTATGCCGCACGCAAGGCGCGCAAGCGCTAGGCCGGGATTGCCGGCGGCGCCGGTGCCCTTAATTGTGCGCTGCACATTCTTTGGGCTTGCGGGGCTTTGGCGGTCAAAATAAGCTTTTGCTGAACATCGAGTCCGGGATGAACCCGGTACCGACCTATCCAGAAGAGGCGCGAAAAATGACCACTCCCCGTAAGACGATGCTGGCCGCGGCATCCGTGCTTGCCATGACGGCCGGTGCGGCGCAGGCCGAAACCCTGACCATCTCGTGGTGGGGCTTCAACGGCGAGAAACTCGACCAGTACATCGTCCAGCCGTTCCAGGAAAAATGCGGCTGCGAGCTGGTGTTCGAGACCGGCAACAACGCCGACCGCCTCAACAAGGTGAAGATCCGTGGCGGCGCAGGCGTCGACGTCATCTACCTGACCGATTCGTTCTCGCAGCTCGGCGTCGAGGAAGGTCTCTTCCAGAAGATCGACCGCTCGAAGATCCCGAACATCGACGGGCTCTACGAGCTGGCGCAGGACCCGCAGGGCGGCTACGGCCCGGCCTATACGATCGGTCGCGTGGGCATCGTCTACGATTCGGAAAAGGTGAACCCGCCGATCACGAGCTGGGCCGACCTGTGGCGCGAGGACCTTGCCAGCCAGGTGTCGCTGCCGGGCATCACCACCACCGCCGGTCCGATGGTCGTCATGATCGCCGGCGAGAAGGCGGGCACGAACGCCTTCGACGACGCCGACCCGGCCTTTGCCGAGATCGAGAAGATCAAGCCCAACGTGGTGAAGAACTACAACACCGGCTCGGAGATGATAAACCTGTTCTCGACCGGCGAAATCACCGTGTCGCTGGCGCAGGACTTTGCACTGGGCCAGCTCCAGGCCGCCGTGCCGAGCGTGGTGTGGGCCGATCTCGAGGATGGCGCAATCGCGACGCTGAACACGGTCAACATCCCGAAGGGCGCGGCCAATGTCGAGCTGGCGCACGAGTTCATCAACTTCATCCTCGATCCCGAGCTGCAGAAGACGCTGGCGCAGAACGGCGTCGACGCCCCGGTTGCCGCTTCTGTCGAGCTGACGGAGGAGGAAGCCGCGCAGTGGACCTACGGCAAGGAGATGATCGACGGCCTCAAGCGCGTCGACTACTCCAAGATGAACCAGGCCAAGAACGCCTGGGTGGATCGCTGGAACGAGATTTTCGGGATGTGACATCGACGGCTGGCGAGGGGTGTGCCTTGCCAGCCATGGTTTTTTGGTGCGTCCTTCGAGGCTCGCTGCGCTCGCACCCCAGGATGAGGGATGTTGTGCATCGAGCCGACAATGCAGCGGGTTCGACAAACCGCCATCTTCATCTGGAAGTGCCAGCGGATCGAACCCACGGCGTCATGGATTTGACAGACCACCTCCCTCATCCTGAGGTGCGAGCCCACGGGTCTTGCCCTTGGCAAGCCCGAGGACAGGCTCCGCGAGCCTCGAAGGACGCACCCATGACATACGCGATGACGCGAAGGGAAAGACCGCAGTGCTGAAACGCTTCGCCGGATGGACGCTTTCCGCGCCGGCCACGACCCTCGTCTTGGTGTTCCTGGTGCTGCCGGTGGCTGCCACCATTACCGCGACCTTCGTCGAGCCCGCCGGCATCATCGCGCCCTATATGGAATTCTTCTCCAGCGGCTTCCGCCGCACCGTTCTTTGGCGCACGCTGGAGATTTCGCTGATCACCACGATCATCTCCGTGGCGGTGGGCTTTCTCACCGCCTATGTGGTCGCCCGCTCGCCGGGTCGCATCAAGAGCCTGCTCATCATCGCGGCCGTCTTCCCGCTGCTGACCGGCGTGGTGGTGCGGTCCTTCGCGTGGCTCATCATCCTCGGGCGCAACGGTATCCTGAACAACTTCCTCATCGGGATGGGCATCACCGACGAGCCGTTCTCCATGCTCTACACGCAGGGCTCGGTGATTGTCGCCATGGTGTATCTCTTCGTGCCGCTGATGGTGCTGACCCTCGTCGGCGTTTTGGAAAACATCCCTGACGACGTTGTGCAGGCGGCAGCCTCGCTGGGCGCCTCGCCGGCCGCGACGTTCCGGCAGGTAATCTTCCCGCTGGCGGTGCCCGGCCTGATCGTCGGCGCGGTGCTGGTCTTCACCGGCTCGTTCACCGCCTATGCGACGCCGCAGCTTCTCGGCGGCGAAAGCCAGATGGTGATGGGCACGCTGATGTACCAGCGCGCCATGGTCGCCTTCGACTGGGTCAGCGCCTCCACTATCGCCGCCATCATGGTGGTGGTGACGGTGGCCGTGGTGCTCTTCATGACGCGGGCCGCCCGCCGTCTCAACCCGATGGCGACCTGATGCCCAACCGTCTTCATCCTGCCCTGATCGGCTTCGCCATCCTCGTCTACCTGTTCCTGATGGGGCCGCTGGTGATCGTCTTCGGCGCGGCACTCTCGGACACGACCTTCCTGACCTTCCCGCCGCAGGGTCTGACGCTGCGCTGGTTCGAGCGCATCTTCGAGATCGGCGCGTTCCGGCGCACCATCGTCACGAGCGTCGAGATCGCATTCCTGGCGACCGCGCTGGCGCTGCTGATCGGCATTCCGGCGGCCTATGCGCTGAACCGCTATCGCATCCAGCTTCCGGCCTGGCTGTCGACGCTGTTCGTGCTGCCGATCCTGGTGCCTGAAATCGTGCTCGGCTTCTCGCTGCTGCGCTCGGTCGCCGTGGGCCAGTCCGCTCCGATCTTCCTGACGCTGCTGATCGGTCACACCCTGATCGTGCTGCCCTATTGCGTGCGGGTCATCTCGGCGAGCCTCGCCTCCTTCGACTTCTCCATCGAGGAAGCGGCGATCAGCCTCGGCAGCCGTCCGATCAAGACCTTCTTCACGATCGTGCTGCCGAACGTGCGCTCCGGCGTGATCGCCGCCTTCATCCTCGCCTTCATCACCTCGATCAACGACGTCTCGGTGTCGCTGTTCCTGACCGGACCCGGCATCTCGACGCTGCCGATCCAGATCCTCGCCCATGTCGAGCAGTTCTTCGATCCCGTCATCGCATCTGTCTCCGTGCTGCTCATGCTTCTGACCGTCGCCGTGATGGCGATTGTCGAGCGCACGCTGGGCCTGACCTTCCTCGCCAAGTAGAAACAGCCAATGACCCATCCCCTCGCCGTCGAACACCTGACCGCCCATTACGGGACGACCAAGGTTCTGGACGACCTCTCACTCAGCGTCGGCGCGGGCGAGCTCGTCTCGCTGCTGGGCGCTTCCGGCTGCGGCAAGACGACGACGCTGCGCCTGATCGCCGGCTTCCTGGAGCCGACGGCAGGCACCATTACGCTGGGCGGCGAAGACCTGACGCGGCTTCCCGCCTACAAGCGCCATATCGGCCTCGTCTTCCAGAACTACGCGCTGTTTCCGCACCTGTCGGTGTTGGACAATGTCGCCTTCGGCCTGAAGCAGCGCGGCATCGCGACGGCCGAGCGCAACAAGCGGGCACGCGCGATGCTGGAGCGCGTCGGCCTCGACCAGCTCGCCGACCGGCTTCCCGGCGCGCTCTCTGGGGGCCAGAAGCAGCGCGTCGCGCTTGCCCGCGCTCTGGTGATCGAGCCGCCGCTGCTGATGTTCGACGAGCCGCTGTCCAACCTCGACGCCAAGCTGCGCGTCGACATGCGCGTGGAAATCCGCCAGCTCCAGCGTGCCAACAACACCACCGCCGTCTACGTGACCCACGATCAGGAGGAGGCATTCTCGATCTCCGACCGGGTGGCGATCATGCATCAGGGCCGCATCATGCAGCTCGATACGCCCGAGGTGCTCTACCAGCGGCCGGCCAACGCGTTCGTGGCGCGCTTCGTCGGCTTCGAGAACCTGATCCCGATGAAGGTCACGGCGCGCGACGGCGACGACGTGACGGCGCAGGCGCCGGGCGGCGTGGCGCTTGCGCTGCCCAAGGCGCGCTTCGGCGACATCCCGGACGATTTCGTGCTTGCGGCGCGCGCCGACGGGCTGGCCGTGACGGCCGATCCCGACGCCAAGGGCCTGCCCGCGACGCTCGGCCTGCGCACCTATCTGGGCCGCGCCTACCAGTACCAGTGCGAGACGGAGGCCGGCCCGCTGATCGCCAACGGCCCGCTGTCCTCGCCGCTGGAGCCCGGCTCGACGGCGCGGTTGGTGCCGGTTCCAGACCAGTGCTGCGTGCTGGGGGTGGAATAGAGACGTGGATATTGTACTGAGCCGTCGCGCTCCTTCGCGCCCCCCTCTGTCCTGCCGGACATCTCCCCCACGAGGGGGGAGATCAGTCGGCCGACCGGCCTTCGCTGACCGCGAGCGTGGCAGAACAAGTGGTGTGCACGAAGCTGTCGATCTCCCCCCTCGTGGGGGAGATGGCTGGCAAGCCAGAGCGGGGCAACGTAGGGCATTGCCTTTGCGATCAGCGATCTGGCGGCGATCCGAATGACCACCATCATAACCAATGCCACGCTGATCCCCTGCACGCCGGACATGCCGGTGATCGAGGGCGGGTTCGTTCATGTCGACGGTGAGCGCATCGTCGCGGCCGGTGCCGGTCCGGCGCCGCGGGTCGAGGGCGCCGAGGTGGTTGACGTCGGCGGCGACATCGTCATGCCCGGCATGGTCAATCCGCATTGCCATATGGCGATGACGCTGTTTCGCGGGCTGGGGGAGGATGTCGACGACCGGCTTTACCGTTACGTGCTGCCGATGGAGCGCAAGTTCGTGACGCCGCAGATGGTGCGCGCGGGAACGGCGCTGGCAGCACTCGAGCTGATCGAGGGCGGCGTCACCACCGTCGCCGACATGTATTACTTCGAGACCGAAGTCGGTCGGGTGGTGGATCAGGCGGGCATTCGCGGCGTGGTCGGCCAGACCATCGCCGATTTCAACCCGCCCGATCACAAGACGATCGACGAGGGCTTCGCGCTGACGGAAGCGCTGGTGGATGAATTCGCCGGCCATCCGCGCGTGACCGCGTCGATCGCGCCGCATGCGCCTTATTCGACCGACATCGCGGTGATTAACCGCGTCGCGCGCTGGGCCGACGATCACCCAGACGTGCCGGTGCAGATCCATCTGGCCGAGATGGATTCGGAGATGGAGTGGTGCGCGAAGAACCACAACATGCGCCCGGTCGAGGTGGTGGAGAAGGCGGGGCTGCTGCGCAAGGGACTGATCTGCGCGCATTGCCTGCATGTCAGCGACAGCGACATCGAGAAGATGGCCCACGCGCAGGTCTGCGTCGCGCACAATGCGCGCTCCAACGCCAAGGCGGGGCGCGGCATCGCGCCGGTGGAGGCGATGCGCGCGGCGGGCATTCCGGTCGGCGTCGCGACGGACGGGCCGATGAGCGGCAACACGCTCGACCTGTTCTCGCAGTTCGCGCCGGTGACGATGTTCCAGAAGCTGCTGGGCCACAGCCGCAGGCCGATGCCGGCGAAGGAAGTGATCCGTATGGCCACCATCGAGGGCGCGAAGGTGCTGGGCATGGATGCCCGCATCGGCTCACTGGAGCCCGGCAAACAGGCCGATCTGATACGCATCGACGTGTCGACGACGCGCATGCAGCCGATCTACGATCACTATGCGACGCTGGTGTTCTCGGCGATGCCGGTGGACGTGCGCGACGTGATGGTGGCGGGTGCGTGGCTGATGCGCGACCGCGACGTGAAGACGCTGGAGCGCCGGAAGGTGATGCGCGACGCGCTGCAGGTCGCAGGTGAATTCAAGGCGGAGATGGCGCGCATCGACGCCGCCGATGGGCAGGCGTGATGACGGATACGACCATCCGCGCCGTGATCGACACCGATCCCGGCATCGACGACGCGGTCGCGATTCTGCATGCGCTGTCGTCGCCCGTCTTCGACATCCTCGGCGTCACGACCGTGGCCGGCAATATCGGCATCGAGACGACCACCCGCAATGCGGGCCGTATCCTGGCGCTGGCCGGGCGCGGCGACATCCCGGTAATCGCGGGCGCGCCGGCGCCGCTGTCACGCAAGGGCTTTGACGTCGCCGACATCCACGGCAATGACGGCCTCGGCGGGGTGCGGTTTCCCGAGCCGGCCGTGCCGCCGCTGTCCGACGCGGTCGAATGGCTGGCGGGCCTGCTGATGCGCGAGCCGGAAGGCGGCATCGACATACTGGCGCTCGGTCCGCTGACAAACATCGCGCGGCTGGTGGGCGAGCACCCGGAAGCGGCGGGGCGCATCCGGCGGCTTATCGCCATGGGAGGCGCCGTGGACGAGCCCGGCAACGTCGGCCCCCGCGCCGAGTTCAACATCGCCGCCGACCCCGAGGCCGCCGACATCGTCTTCCGCGCCGGGCTCGAGACGGTGCTGGTGCCGCTCGACGTGACGCGCAAGGTGCGCGCGACCCGCGCCTATACGGCTGCCTTGCGCGAGACGGGTGTGGCCGCCGCCGCCGCTTCGGCCGACCTGATCGACGCCTATTTCCTGTCGACCTCCGGTGGCGAGAGCCGGCCGCTGCATGATCCTTGCGTCATGCTGTTTGCCGAACGGAAGGACCTGTTCAGGCTGGAGACGCTGCCGATCGCCGTCGACCTCGGCGAGGCGCCCGACGCAGGTGCGCTCGACGTCGACCGGAAAGCCGGCACCGCAATTGCAGTGGCGATGAAGGTCGATAGCGCAAAAGCGCTTGAGCTTCTGGCCGCACGGCTTTCAGGTGGGTAGGTGCGTCCTTCGAGGCTCGCTTTGCTCGCACCTCAGGATGAGGGACGTGGATTGATCGAACCAGCCGCCTGTGGGCTCGATGCCGGGAAGCCCTCACGCTGTGGTGCGAATGTGTTGATCCCGCTGCGTCATGGGCTTGGGTACCGATCTCCCTCGTCCTTCGAGGCTGGGGCTTTGCCCTCGCACCTCAGGATGAGGGACGTGGATTGATCGAGCCAACCCTCGGTGGGCTCGCTGCACCACAGCCCTTACCTAAAGATGCGAATGTGTCGAGCCCGCTGCGCCGTGGGTTCGAGCACCGGCGTCCCTCATCCTGAGGTGCGAGCAAAGCGAGCCTCGAAGGACGCACCACCTTCACCCCGCCTGCAGTTCCTGCTCCACCAGTGTGGTCCAGAAGCGGACGCCGGGCTCGATGGCGGCGTCGTTGAAATCGTAGCGGGTGTTGTGGTGCAGGGCGCCGTCTTGCGCCGGGCCGTTGCCGAGCCAGACATAGGCGCCGGGAACCTGCCCTGAGAAGATGGCGAAATCGTCGCCCGCTGTCGATGGCGGATAGGCGGTCGCCACGTTTGCGGTGCCGAGCGCGGCCTGCGCGGCCGCCAGCGCGCGCTGCGTTGCGTCCGCCTCGTTGATGACGGGCGGCATGCCGCGGCGGTAGTCGTAGGCAGCGCCGATACCGGCAGCCGCAGCTATGCCGGCGGCAATGCTGCCGATCTCCGCTTCGATCAGATCGCGCACCGCGTGGCTGTAGGCGCGCGCCGTGCCGCCGATGCGCACGTCGTCGGGGATGACGTTGAGCGCCTCGAAATCGCCCGCCTGGATGGCGCAAGCGCTGACGACGGCCGCCTCCACCGGATCGACCTTGCGCGAAACGATGGTGTGGATCGCGCTGAGGAACTGGCCGGCGGCGACCGTAGGGTCGAGGCCGAGATGCGGCTTGCCGCCATGGGTGCCAACGCCCTTGAAGGTGACTTCCCAGCGGTCGGACGAGGCGAGCTGGGGGCCGGGCACGACCGCCATCTCGCCGATAGGGATGCCCGGCATGTTGTGCAGGCCGTAGAAACGGTCGATCGAAAAGCGCTCGAACAGGCCGTCGTCGACCATCGCCTGCGCGCCGCCACGGCCTTCCTCCGCCGGCTGGAACACGAAATGCACGGTGCCGGAAAAGGAGCGGCTGTGCGCCAGCTTGCGGGCCGCGCCCAGCAGCATCACCGTGTGGCCGTCATGCCCGCAGGCGTGCATCTTGCCGGGAAATTTTGAGCGATAAGGCCGCTCCTTTGCGGTTTCAGGCATGGCGAGCGCATCCATGTCGGCGCGCAGCGCGATCGTCGTGGTGCCGTTGCCCCGCTTGAGCGTGCCGACCACGCCGGTCTTGCCGATGCCTTCCTCGACCGCGATGCCGCAATCGGCAAGGAAGGTCTTGACGATGGCGCTGGTGCGCTCTTCCTCGAAGCCGAGCTCCGGATGGGCGTGCAGGTCGCGGCGCAGCGCAACCAGTTCTTCGAGGTCCTGCGGGTCGAGGAAATCGCTCATCTCTGGACACGTCCCGTGATGCGGTTAGAAGGTGGTGCTCGCCTTTGCAGGTCGCCCTTTTTATTCCGGAAAGCAAGTCGCCGATGCTCGCTCCACACCAGTTCTGGCAGGAAATCCACGCGCCGGGCACCTTTGCCGACGGCATCGCGGAAGGGTTCGCCGATCTTTATCCGGCTACGCTGCCGGACGGGCGGCAGGTGTCGCTGCCGATCCGGATTCTACCCGGCGGGACCGAACGCGCCGTCGCCTCGCTGATCGTCAACCAGGCAAGCTTCGCCGTCGAGGATGCGCTGGCCGAAGCGATGACGGAGGCGGCGCGGCACTATCATCCGGCGGTGGTGGTCGGCGTGCCAACGCTGGGTCTGCCGCTGGCAGCCAACGTGGCGCGGCGGCTTGGCCACCCGCGCATGGTCGCGCTCGGTACCTCGCGCAAGTTCTGGTACGATGAGGCGCTGTCCGAGCCGCTGCGCTCTATCACCAGTCCCGGCGGTGAGAAGCGCATCTATGTCGACCCGCGCATGCTGCCGGTGCTGGAGGGGCGACCCTTCGTGCTGATGGACGACGTGGTGAGCACCGGGGCATCGCTGGTTTCGGTCCTGCGGCTTCTGCAGCGCGCCGGGCTGCGGCCCGCTGCGGCGATCTTCGCGATGCTGCAGGGCGAACGCTGGCGCGATGCGCTCGCCGAAGCCGGCATGGGCGACCTGCCCATCCATGGCGCGACGGCGACGCCGCTGCTGGCGCGCGGGCCGGACGGGCGATGGCGTCCGCAGGGCGGCGACGTCAGCGCCGCGTGATCTCTACGCCGTCGGTGATCCTGTCGCTGGGGTGCATGATGACCTGTTCGCCTTCCGAAAGGCCGGACAGGGCGACGGCGTTGCGGGCGTCGCGTGCCCCGACCTCGACCGTGCGCAGCGCTGCCTTGTTTTCCGCGCCCGCGACAAAGACCGCCCAGTCAGCGCCTTGCCGGAAGAGCGCGCCAAGCGGCACCAGCAGCGCGTCCTCGTGGCGCTCGATGGTGATCCGCGACGTCACCCGGTAGCCGTGGCCGAGCCCCGGGCGATCCTCCGGCGGGGCGAGAAGGTCGAGGATCGTGCGCACCCGCTGTTCCTCGATGCCGAGCGCGGAGACCTTTGTGAAGCCGGTCGGCTCGACGCGGCGCACCCGCGCCTCCAGCGGCGGCCCGCCCCAGCCTTCGATCCGGGCGTCGGCCTCGGGCGGCACGCGCACGGCATCCGCCGACAGAAGCTCGGCCACCACTTCCAGTTCGGTCGGGTCACCGATCTCGACGAGCGGCGTGCCGGCGGCCACCACCGCCTCGCTCTCATGGTGGATGGTCAGGATTTCGCCATTCACCGGCGACTCGACGGTGATGCAGCAGCCGCCATTGCCGTTGCTGGTGACACTTTCGGGGTCGTCCAGCCGCGCCTGTGCGCTTTCGCGTTCGCGCCGGCGCATCTCGACGCTCGCGGCGGCACTGGCAAGCCGGGCCTCTGCCTGGGTGACGGCTCCCCGCGCCTCCTGCAGCGAGCGATCGGAGACGATGCTGCGGCGGCTGAGTTCCTCGTTGCGGGCAGCTTCCGCCCTTGCCAGCTCCAGCGCGGTTTCCGCCTCGCGGTACTGGGCTTCGGCAAGCCGCACCGCCGCGCCGGCCGCCGCAAGGGCGGCTTGCGCCTCGCGTCGCGAACGGGTGTCGAGCAGAGCCGGCGCGGCCGGGCGAACCACGCCGACGATGGTTTCGCCAGCGACTACCTGGTCGCCGACATGGCCCGGCGTACGCTGCACCGTGCCGGCCACGGGTGCCGACACCGTGTAGACGTCGCGGATGCGCGTGCGTGCGTCATCGCTGACGGTCACCTCCAGCGTGCCGCGCTCGACCGCGGCCATGTCGACCGCCACCGGCTGCGCACGGAACGCCCACCACGCCGCCGCTCCTGCCAGCACCAGGCCGGCCACGATCCAGGCAGATTTTCGAAGCGGAATCGCCATCGGTCACTCTCTCGTCTTCAGGACTTCTATCAGGTCGAGCCGGTCGATGCGCCGGCGCACGATCAGCGCCGACAGCGCCGAGGCCACCAGCACCACAACGCTCGCCCAGGCATAGGTGGAGCGCTCGATCACCAGCGGCAGGCGGAACATCTCGGTGGCCAGCCCCTCGGCGGTCGAATAGGCCATGCCGTAACCGAGCAGCCAGCCGAGCGGCAGGGCGGCGAGCGTCAGAATCGCGAATTCGCCGAGCAGGATCCACGACACCTCGGCGCGGGTGAAGCCAAGCACCCGCAGGCTCGCAAGCTCGCGCCCCTGCTCGGAGAGCTGGATGCGCGCGCCGTTGTAGACGACGCCGAAGGCGATGATGCCGGCAAGCCCGACATAGATGGTCACCATCATGGTGAGGTTTTCGGCCATGGTCTCGCGGAACTTGGCCACCGAGGCGCGCTGCAGGGCGATGGAGTTCACCATCGGCAGGTTCTTCACCGCCTCGTAGAGCGCTGCGATCTGCGAGCCGTCGGTGGTGACGTGCACGGCCGAGATGGACGGCCCCTCGCGCATCAGCCGGTTGAGCGCTTCGAGCTCCATGAAGGCGCCGAGGCCGATATAGCTTTCGACGATGGCCGAGACGGGTAGCTGCACGGTCTCGCGGTGCTCCTCCATCAGCTCGATCTCGATCGTCTCGCCGCGGCCGATTTTCAGGATATTGGCGAGCGCCGTGGTCAGCACGACGCCCTCGCGCGGCATGGTCACCTCCTGACGGTCGACGTCGAGCAGGCGCGACAGGTTCGAGCCGGCCGGCTTGCCGGTGATCGAGAGGCGGCGTTCGAGATGGCCGTTGCGGAACCGCGCCGCCACCATCCGCGCCGGCTCGGCCGCCATCACACCGGGCAGGCGCTCGACCTCGTAGAGCGCGTCGGCAGGCAGCTTGTGTACGAAGCTGATCGTCGCATGCTGCCGCTCGGCGCTGAAGAAGGTGACGTCGATCATCTCCTCGACCGCGTCGAGAGAGAACAGCGATCCGACCAGAACGGCGACCGACAGTGCGATGCCGAAGCTGGTGAAAAGCGAGCGCAGCGGCCGGCGCACGATGTTTCGCCCGATCATCACCGTGGTCTGCGGCAGCAGCGATATGAAGGGCAAGCCGCCGCCGAAGAGCCGGCGATAGCGCGCAGGCGCAGGCGGGCGCATCGCAACGGCGGGCGGCAGGGCGGCCGCCGCGCGCACCGAGCGCAACGCGCCCAGCGATGCGGCCGCCACCGAAACCGTGATGGCGATGACATAGACGTCGAGGCTGAGCCGGAAGATCAGGAACGGGAAGTGGAAGAAGTCGCCATAGAGGCGGGTAAGGCCGCGCCCGAGATACGTGCCGGCGGCGATGCCGATGGCGACGCCGATCAGCGCGATGACGATGACCAGCTTCATGTAGTGCCAGGCGACGCCGACGCCGGTGTAGCCGACGGCCTTCATGAGGCCGATCTGCTCGCGCTCCAGCGCGATCAGGCGCGACAGGATCATGTTGACGAGGAAGCCGGCGACCAGCAGGAAGATCGGCGGCAGCACGTAGCTCATCGCCTGAAGCTGCGTCAGTTCCGCGTCGAGGAAGGCGTGGCTCTGCTGGTCGTCCCGGTCATGCGCGCCGCGCCCGCCAAAGGGTTCGAGTAGCCGGTCGATCTCGTCGATCACCGGCTCGGGCGGCTGCCCGCGCAGGAGCTTGACGGAAACCGCGTTGAACGCGCCGTCGAGGTCGAACGCGGCGGCGAGCGCCGTCTGAGACATCCACACCACGCCCAGCCGCCGGTCGTCCGGCATCAGGTCTGGCACGACGTAGATGAACTCGGGCGACAGTGCGACGCCGACGATGGTGAGCGCGCGTTTGCGGCCGTTGATGATCGCACTCAGCGTGTCGCCGGGCTCGAAACCGTGGGCCTTGGCGAAGGGCTCGTTGACGACGATCTCGGCCGGATGGCCCGGCGAGGGCAGGCGGCCCAACCGCATATAAAGCTGGTTCAGCAGCTGCTCGCCATCGTCGGGCACCGAGACCAGCATGCCGCTGGCCGGTTCCAGCATGCCCTCTATGTCGAGCACCGCGTTCTCGCGGATGCGGGTCTCGACGCTCGCGACGCCGGGGATGGCGGCGATCTCATCGGCGAGCCGTTCCGGGGCGCGGGTGGCGGTGGCGAAGATGTCGGCGAAGGCGTTGCGCTCGTAATAGGCTTCGCGGGTCTCGAACAGCGAACGCTGGGCGCCGACTGCCAGCACCAGCGTCATCACGCCGGCGGCCATGACCAGCGCGATCGCCGCGACCTGCGCCCACAGCCGGACGAGATCGCGCATCAGCTTGCGGTCGAGCACACCCATGGGGTCACCACGCGATCGAGGCCGGCGCCTCGCGCTTCTCGTTCTCTTCGATCCGCGCGACGGTGCCGTCGGCGAAGTGGATCACCCTGTCCGCCATGCGGCCCACAGCCATGTTGTGGGTGATGACCAGCACCGTGGTGCTGAGGTCGCGGTTAACCTGCGCCAGCGCTTCCAGCACCCGGATGCCGGTCTTCGAATCGAGCGCGCCGGTCGGCTCGTCGCACAGAAGCACTTCGGGCTTCTTGGCGATGGCGCGGCCGATGGCGACGCGCTGCTGCTCACCGCCGGAAAGCTGCGCGGGGAAATGGTCGTGTCGGTCGCGCGGCAGGCCTGCGATCTCCAGCGCCTCGCCGGGGTCCATCGGATCACGTGCGATCTCGGTGACGAGCGAGACGTTTTCGCGCGCCGTCAGGCTGGGCACGAGATTGTAGAACTGGAAGACGAAGCCGACATGGTCGCGGCGGTATTTCGTCAGCTCACGGTCGCCGAAACCGGTGATCTCCTCGTCGCGGAAGAAGACCTTGCCGTCGGTGACGGTGTCGAGCCCGCCGAGAATGTTGACCAGTGTCGACTTTCCGCTGCCGGACGGGCCGAGCAGCACGATGAACTCGCCGGCCCCGATCTCAATGTCGACGCCGCGCAGCGCCCGCACCTCGACCTCCCCGGTGCGGTAGACCTTGGTCACCCCCTCGACGGTGTAGATCGGCCCGGCGTTCACACGGCCTCCCTCATTCGCGAACGAATGATCTCTAGAGCAGCGGGCGTTCTGGAGAACGCAGTTCCGCTGCTCCAGACTGATTCTCTTAGCCGCATTTCTGCGACGCCAGACGATTCTGTCTGGCTGCAAAATGCTTTAGCCCAAAATCAGCCCGGCCCGTTGATACACGTCAAAGGTGCATGTTGACAGCCCCGGCTGCCTATTCGGCGGCCTCGGCGCGGTCCAGCTCGTCGCGGGCGGCCGCCAGGATGTCGAACGAGCGCACCCGTGCCGTGTGGTCGAAGATCTGGGCCGTGACCATCAGCTCGTCGGCGCCGGTGCGCGCGACGAAGGCCCTGAGCCCGTCGCGCACGGTCTCGCGCGAACCGACGATGGCGCAGGAAAGCGCGTGGTCGAGCATCGCCTTGGCTGACGGGTCAAGATTTTCGGCAAAGCCGGGAACGGGAGGCGGCAGCTTGCCGGCGCGGCCCGTGCGCAAATTGACGAAGGCCTGCTGCAGCGAGGTGAAGAGCAGCCGCGCTTCCTCGTCGGTGTCGGCGGCGAATACGTTGAGGCCGAGCATCGCGTAAGGCTTGTCAAGATGCTCCGAAGGCTCGAAACGCGTGCGATAGACTTCCAGCGCATGCTCCATCTCGGCCGGCGCGAAATGCGAGGCGAAGGCGTAGGGCAGGCCGAGCATGGCGGCGAGCTGCGCGCCGTAGAGGCTGGAGCCGAGCATCCAGACCGGCACGTTGAGGCCGGCGCCCGGCACGGCGCGCACGCGCTGGCCGGGTTCCTCCGGCTTGAAGTAGTGGATCAGTTCGACAACGTCGTTGGGAAAGGTGTCGACGCCGCCGCCCATGTTGCGCCGAAGCGCATGCGCGGTGAGCTGGTCGGTGCCGGGCGCGCGGCCGAGCCCGAGATCGACGCGGCCGGGATGGAGTGCTGCCAGCGTGCCGAAGGCCTCCGCCACCATCAGCGGCGAATGGTTGGGCAGCATGATGCCGCCGGCCCCGACCCGGATGGTAGAGGTGCCGGCCGCGACATGGCCGATCACCACGGCGGTTGCCGCACTGGCGATGCCAGGCATGTTGTGGTGCTCGGCCAGCCAGTAGCGATTGTAGCCAAGGCGCTCGGCATGGCGGGCGAGATCGAGCGTGTTGGCGAGCGACTGCGAAACGTCGCTGCCCTCAGGCACGGGCGAAAGGTCGAGTACGGAGAGCGGTATCATCGGTCGGATATAGGATGTCCGCACGCGTTCACCAACCGTCTGCCGCTTGTGCCAGGGGCAGCGATTTGCGGAAACGTCCATGAAGGCGTCATCCCGACCGAGCGGAGCGAGAGCCGGGACCCATTGGTCGGGACATCGTGGAGCGCGGCCCGGTGCTTGTCCTGACGCATGAAAGCGCCCGCCGTGCATCTGCGCGGCGCTACCTGCGGAGACCGGCCGCGCCTCTCAATGGGTCCCGGGTCTGCCCTCACTCCGCTCGGTTGCCCGGGATGACGGCGGGAAGGTTGCGGGTGTACCTTCAGCGTTGGCGATTGGCGGGTGACACCGCCGTCGGCGATTTGCGGGACACTTCCATGAAGGCGTCATCCCGGCCGAGCGGAGCGAGAGCCGGGACCTATTGGTCGGGACATCGTGGAGCACGGCCCGGTGCTTACCTTGGCGCAAGAAAGCGCCCGCCGTGCATCTGCGCGGCGCTACCTGCGGAGACCGGCCGCGCCTCTCAATGGGTCCCGGGTCTGCCCTCGCTACGCTCAGTTGCCCGGGATGACGGCGGTAGGGTCGCGGGTGTACCTTCAGCGTTGGCGACTGGCGGGTGACACCTTCATCGGCGATTTGCGGGACACTTCCATGAAGGCGGGAACCTAAGGCCCTATGCCTCCGCTGCGGCTGTTTTCTTCGCCGCCACGGCCTTCTTCACCTCTGGCGCGACCTTCGTGCCGAACAGTTCGATGGCCTTCATGAGCTTCGCATGGTCCATGACGCCGATCGCCATCTGGATGACGAAGCGGTCGAAGCCGAAGATCTCGTGGTTGGCGAGGATCTTGTCGGTGACTTCCGCCGGGCTGCCGGCGAAGTTCGCGCCGCGCGGGGCCGCGGAGGCGGCGAACTGGTCCTTGCCCGTCGGGCCCCAGCCACGCTCGCGCCCGATCCGGTTCATCACGTCGGTGTGCGCCGGAAAGGCTGTGTCTATGGCCTCCTGCGTCGTTTCGGCAACGAAACCATGCACGTTGATGGAGGTCTTCAAAGTTGCCGGGTCACGTCCGAACTTGGCTGCCGCCTCGCGGTAGAGCTTGAACAGCGGCGCGAAACGGTGCGGCTCGCCGCCGATGATGGCGAGTGCCAGCGGCAGGCCGAGCATCGCCGCGCGGCCGACCGATTGCGGCGTGCCGCCGACGGCGATCCACAGTGGCAGCTTCTCCTGCAGCGGGCGCGGATAGACGCCGCGATTGTCGACCTTCGGCGTGTGCTGGCCACCCGGCCACGAGAAGATTTCGCCGTCGTTCAGCTTGATGAGCATCTCGAGCTTTTCGGCGAACAGCGTGTCGTAGTCCTCGAGCGCGTAGCCGAACAGCGGGAAGGATTCGATGAAGGAGCCGCGGCCCGCCATGATCTCGGCGCGGCCCTCGCTCAGATTATCAAGGGTTGCGAACTGCTGGAACACGCGGATCGGATCGTCGGACGACAGCACGGAAACCGCGCTCGACAGGCGGATATTCTTCGTGCGCGTGGCGGCGGCCGCAAGCGCGACGGCGGGCGAGGAGACCGCATAGTCGGGGCGGTGGTGTTCGCCCAGCCCGAAGAAGTCGAGGCCGAGCTGGTCGGCAAGCTCGATCTCCTCGACGAGATTGCGCAGCCGTTCCGCCGGCCCGACCTTTACGCCGGTGACAGGGTCAGTGCCGACATCGGCGAACGTGTAGAGGCCGAGTTCCATCATGAAGTCTCCCGAATTGTCTCCGACAGATAGGCTGCCGATCCGCCGCGCGCAAAGCGGTTTGCTGTGAACAGTCCATCCTCCGGCGCGCGACGGGGGAACCGGGGACGCCGCCCGTCGTTCCCCTGACGTGGTTTTCCAGCCAGAGGCGCTTCATGACCTTTTCCATCGTCGCCCGCTGCCCGCGAACGGGCGAGTTCGGCATTGCCGCCATCACCGCGCTTCCGGCCGTCGGCAAGCTTCTGACGCACGCCGCGCCCGGCGCAGGCGCGATCGCCACACAGGCGCGGCTGAATCCGTATCTCGGCATCGACGGCATAAGGCTGCTGCAGAGCGGCATGTGGGCCGATGAGGTGATCGAGGCTTTGCGTCAGCATGATCCGCGTATGGATCGGCGGCAGCTCGGCGTAATCGACCGCGACGGCCGCGCCGCGATTTGGACCGGCGAGGGCTGCAAGCCTTGGGCCGGCGGGCAGGCGCATCGCGATTTCTGCGTGCAGGGAAACCGGCTCGAAGGGCCGCAGGTAATCGAGGCGGCAGTGCGCGCCTTCGGCGAGAAGCCGAACACGCCGCTGGTGGAGCGGCTGATCCGTGCGCTTGCTGCGGGCATGGCCGAAGGCGGAGACCGGAAGGAGGAGCGCTCCTCGACAGTCTATGTGGTGGCCAGCGAGGAATATCCGCTTTGGGACATTCGCGTGGACGACCACGACGACCCGGTGGGCGAGCTGATGCGGCTGCATTCGGTCTTCGCGGAGAAGCTGCTGCCACATATCCGGCGCATGGCGACACGCGCCAACCCGGCCGGCATCTTCGAGGACGGCGATGTCTAGGCAGGGCGAACCCGAAGACCTGCCGCAGGCGGTATCGGTGCGGCGGCCGGACGGCGAAGAACTGCCGCTGCTCTACGATTCGCCGCATAGTGGCCGGGTCTATCCCGAGGATTTCCTGCCGGCGGCCGAGATGCGACTACTGCTGGGCGGCGAGGACCGGTTCGTCGACGACCTCGTCATTGATGCGCCGAGCCATGGCGCGACGCTCATCAAAGCGCTGTTTGCCAGAACCTATATCGATCCCAACCGCACCGCCGACGATCTCGATCCACATCTTCTGCCGGAAGACTGGGCGGAGGAGACCGCGCCTTCGGTCAGTTCGGAGCGTGGCGTCGGGCTGATCTTCCGCCTGATCGGCGACGCGGTGCCGATCTACGACCGGCTTCTGAGCGCGGACGAGATACGGCGGCGCATCGATGCCTACTGGCGGCCCTATCACGCGGCGCTGGAAGACGAGATGGCGCGGCTGACGGAACGATTCGGCGAAGTGCTGCACATCAACTGGCATTCGATGCAGCCGGTCGGCAATGCGCTGGCGCCAGACCCCGGCCGAACGCGTCCGGACTTCGTGCTGGGCGACCTCGACGGCACGTCCTGCGATCCGGCGCTCACACGCTTCGTGGCGGACCACCTGTCGGCGCTCGGCTACAGTGTCGGGCTCAACGATCCGTACAAGGGCGCGCTGATCGTGGAGCGCTACGGGAAGCCGGAAGAGGGGCGGCACACGCTGCAGATCGAGATCAACCGCGCCCTATACATGGACCACGGCACGCTGGACCGCACCGGCGGGTTCGCCGAACTCAAGGACGACCTGTCGACGTTTACGGACGAACTCGCCGGCTTCGCCCGCGCGCGGCTTGGCTGAGCGGTGCTGTCGCTTCAGCTTTTCACAGAAAAGCCTCCTCCACCGCCTCCGGCGGTCCCCCTCCCCCGCTTCGCAGGGGAGGAACCGAGGTCGCGGACGGCCGCAGCGTCTGATCCTCCCTTGTTTACGGGGAGGGGGACCATGCGAAGCATGGTGGAGGAGGCGTTCCGCTGCTCCAGCTTCGTTTCCTTAGCTGCAAAATGCTCTATTTGCCGAGCACGAGCGTCCAGTAGCGCCGGTCGTCATCGGTGCCCGCATAGGCGAGGCCGAAGCGGGTGAAGCGCTTGTCGAGCATGTTGCGGCGGTGGCCGGAGGACGCCATCCACATCTGGAACAGCCGCGCCATCTCCATGCGCCCGTGGGCGAGGTTCTCGGCCGCCGGCGCGGCGACGCCGTCCGCCTTCATCCGGGTGGCGAAATCGCGCCGCCAGCCGGTGTCGTGCGCCATGCGGCCCGATTGCGCCATGTAGCCGGACTGGCGCAATGCCGCTTTCTCCAGTGTCGGATCGGGTCTCAGCGCCGGCAGGCCGGCAGCACTACGAATCTCGGCCAGATAGGCCTGCCCGGAGCGTGACGCCCCGGCCGAAGCGCCGGGCGTGGTTCCCGTCTGGCAGCCGGCGACCAGTAGCGCGCCTGCCAGCATGACGGTCGCGCCGGCGGCGCTGACTGCTCTTGCGATGCGGTTCATGGATGCCCTTCGAATTTGCGACGGTGGGCTTCTTCAAACAGGATCGTGGCAGGATGCAGGCATCATTCGCCGTCTTCGACCACATGCAGCCGCAACTGCCCGGTGCGCGAAGAGGCCGTGCGCGGCGCGGGCTCGTCCGCCTCCGGCGCGCCGCCCTCGATGCCGAACTCCAGCGCCTCGATCTTGGCACCACGGCGCGTGACCTTGTCGACCGAGGTGAGAATCGTCTCGACGTCGCGGCTCGCCTGCGAGAAATGGGTCTGCAGCTTGCGCACGCGCTCGTCGAGGCGGCCGACATCTTCCATCAGCCGCACCACCTCGTGCTGGATAAGGTGTGCCTGCTCGCGCATGCGCGCATCCTTGAGCACGGCCTGGATCACCTGGATCGACAGCATCAGCAGCGACGGCGAGACGATGACCACGCGGGCGCGGTGCGCCTTCTGCACGACCGCCTCGAAGTTCTCGTGGATCTCGGCGAAGATCGATTCGGACGGCACGAACATGAAGGCCGTGTCCTGCGTCTCGCCCGGGATCAGGTATTTGTCCGCGATGGCGCGGATGTGGACCTCCACGTCGCGGCGAAAGGCCTGCGCGGCGACCTTCTGCGCGTCCGCGCCTTCGCTCTCGGCCGCCGCCCGGATCGCATTCCACGATTCCAGCGGGAACTTGGCGTCGATGACGAGGTCGGGCGCGCCGTTGGGCATGCGCACGAGGCAATCGGGGCGGTTGTTGTTCGACAGCGTCGCCTGGAACTCGTAGGCGCCGTGCGGCAGGCCATCGGCGACGATCGCCTCCATGCGGCTCTGACCGAACGCGCCGCGCGTCTGCTTGTTGGACAGGATCTGCTGGAGCTGCACGACTTGGCCCGCCAGCGACTGGATGTTGGACTGCGCCGTGTCGATCACCGCCAACCGCTCCTGCAGCTTCGCCAAGTTCTCATGCGTCGACTTCGTCTGCTCGGTGATCGAATGGCCGAGCCGCGCGCTCATCCCGTCGAGCCGTTCGCCGATCGATTTCGTCAGTTCCGCCTGCCGGCTGCCGAACACCTCGGCGATGGTGCCCATGCGGCCCTGCATCTCGGCCTGCGCGCGGGCGATCTCGGCCATGCGGGCTTCCGCCTCGCGGGCACGTTGCGAGGCTTCGGCTGCCGCCTCGGCGCGGGAGCGAGCGGAGCGCAGCAGGGCGAGCGTGAGGAAAAGGACCAGCAGCAGCGCCAGCGCCACCGAGCCCGCAAGGGCCTGGCCCAGCGTGATCGTGGTCGCGCCGAGGCGGGCGACGGGGAGCGAAAGCAGTGCGGCCGGATCATCCATCCCTTCAGGATAGACGATTCGATCGGTCCGCATAAGACCAAAACGTGAACATTGTTTCCAAAGCCGTTGACGCTTCTGGGGTTACCGATTACCTGACGGGCATGATCAGACCTCTTGTCATCCTTCCCGATCCCGTCCTGCGCCAGGTTTCCGAGCCGGTGGAGCGGGTCGACGACGCGCTGCGGCGCTTTGCCGACGACATGCTCGAGACGATGTACGACGCGCCCGGCATCGGGCTGGCGGCGATCCAGATCGGCGAACCACGCCGTATGCTGGTGATCGATCTCGCCAAGGAGGACGAACCGAAGGCGCCGCATATCTTCATCAACCCGGAAATCGTCGCCAGCGGCGACGGCATTTCGGTCTATGAGGAAGGGTGCCTGTCGATCCCGGACTATTATGCCGAGGTCGAGCGGCCGGACACGGTGACGGTGAAATATCTCGACCGCGACGGCAAGGAACAGGTCATCGAGGCCGACGGCCTGATGGCGACCTGCCTGCAGCACGAGATCGACCATCTGAACGGCGTCCTGTTCATCGACCACATCTCCAAGCTCAAGCGCGACATGGTGGTGCGCAGGTTCAAGAAGCTGGCGCGCGACAAACCCCTCAGCCGGATGGCCGGCTAGCCCCGCGCCGGCGAGCCGGAGGCCGCACCATGTCCCTACGCGTCATCTTCATGGGAACGCCCGAGTTTTCGGCCGCGACGCTGCGCGCGATCGCCGAGGCCGGGCACGAGATCGTCGCCGTCTATAGCCAGCCGCCGCGCCCTGCGGGCCGGCGCGGACTGGAACTGACGAAATCGCCGGTGCATCTGCTTGCCGAGGAGCTGGGCGTCGAGGTGCGCACGCCCAAGTCGCTGAAGGGCGAGGACGAGCAGCAGGCGTTCCGCGATCTGGAAGCCGACGTCGCCGTCGTTGTCGCTTACGGGCTGCTGCTGCCGAAGCCGATCCTCGACGGCACCCGTCTGGGAGCGTTCAACGGCCATGCGTCGCTGCTGCCGCGCTGGCGCGGCGCGGCTCCGATCCAGCGCGCGATCATGGCCGGCGACAGCGAGACCGGCATGATGGTGATGAAGATGGACGAGGGGCTCGATACCGGCCCTGTGGCCTTGACGGAACGCGTCGCCATCGGTCCCGACATGACCGCTGGCGAACTGCACGACGCACTGATGGCAACGGGTGCCGCGCTGATGGTGCGGGCGCTGGCCGATCTCGAAGCCGGATCGCTGTCGCTCGAGCCGCAGCCGGAAGAAGGCGCGACCTACGCAAAGAAGATCGCCAAGGAGGAGGCGCGCATCGACTGGTCGCGCGGCGCGGCGGAGGTGCACAATCACATTCGCGGGCTGTCGCCGTTTCCCGGCGCGTGGTGCGAGATGACGGCCGGAGGCAAGGCGGAACGCGTGAAGCTGCTGCGCTCGACAATGGCCGAGGGCGAGGGGCCTGCCGGGCGCATCCTCGACGATCGGTTGACCGTAGCCTGCGGCAACGGCGCGGTGCGGCTGACGGAGCTGCAGCGGGCAGGCGGAAAGCCGATGGCGGCGGGCGAGTTCCTGCGCGGCGCCAAGATCGGCGAGGGAGACGAACTGTCATGAACGGCATTACCATCCGTGAGGCGGCCGAGCGGGATCGCGGCGCGATCCGCGCGGTTGAGGAAGCCGCCTTCGGGCAGGATGGCGAGGCACGGCTGGTCGAGCTGCTGGTCGGCGCCAGCGACGATGTGCTCGAACTGGTCGCGGAACGGAACGGCGAACTTGTCGGCCATGTCTTGTTCTCGCGGCTGATGGTGGAGACACGCAACCGCAGCTTCGCGGCTGTCGCGCTCGCGCCGCTGGCGGTTTCGCCCGCCGCGCAGGGACAAGGCACCGGCGCGGCGCTTGTGGAAGAGGCGCACCGTCGCCTGCGCGTCGCGGGCGAGACGCTGAGCGTCGTGCTGGGCGATCTGGCCTATTACGGACGTTTCGGCTATGCGCACGAGCGGGCCGCAGGCTTCGAGAGCGACTATCAGGGCGAGGCGCTGCAGGCGATTTCGTGGGGCGAGGCGCCGGCCAGCGGCAGGCTGGTCTACGCGCCGGCGTTCCAGGAACTCTGACGATGCCGCGCTACCGGCTCGACATCGAATATGACGGACGGGCCTATGCCGGCTGGCAGCGGCAGGCCGACCTTGCCACGGTTCAGGAAGCGATCGAGACGGCCATCCTCGGCTTTTGCGGCCAGACGGTGACGATCCGCGGCGCCGGGCGCACCGATGCCGGCGTGCATGCGACGGGGCAGGTGGTCCATGTCGATCTCGACAGGGAATGGGACGCCGACAAGGTGCAGGGCGCGCTCAACGCGCATCTGACGATGGCGGGCGAGGCCGTCGCGGTGCTGGCGGCGGCGCGCGTGGCGGACGATTTCGATGCGCGGTTCTCGGCGACCGCCCGGCACTATCTCTACGTCATCCTCAATCGCCGCGCGCCGGCCGCGCTGATGCGCGGCAATGTCTGGCACGTGCCGCGCTTGCTGGACGCGGACGCAATGCACACGGCCGCGCAACGGCTTCTGGGCAAGCACGACTTCACCACCTTCCGCTCCGTGCAGTGCCAGTCGGCAAGCCCTGTCAAGACGCTCGACCGGCTCGACGTGTCACGCGACGGCGACCTGATCGAGGTTCGCGCGTCGGCGCGCTCGTTCCTGCACAACCAGGTGCGCTCGATGGTCGGCTCTTTGAAGAAGGTGGGCGAGGGCGGCTGGAGCGCGGACGACCTCGAAGCGGCACTGAAGGCCGCCGACCGTGCCCGCTGCGGGCAGGTCGCGCCGCCCGACGGGCTCTATCTCACCCGGGTCGATTATTGAACGCATCGACGCCGGCCTGCGCGTTCTTCACCAGAGCCGGCCATTCGGCGGTGACGCCGGGCTGCACAGGACGTTCCAGATAGGTGGACAGCACCACATAGCTGCGGGTCGCCTTGACGCCGGGCGTGTCGTAGAGGCGCGCAAGCAGGCCTTCGAGCGCATGCGTGCTTTCCGTGCGGACCTTGAGCAGCATGCAGGTGTCGCCGGCAACAGAGTGGATCTCCTCCACCTCGGGGTGCTCCTCGATCGCGAGCAGCACCGGCGTCTTGCCCCAACCGGTGGTGTCGACATGCACGAAGGCAAGCATCGGCTTGCCGCTCGCCTCGGGATCGATCAGCGCGGCGACCTTGCGGATCGCGCCGGAGCGGCGCAGGCGCTTCACGCGCTCGTGCGCGGCGGGTGGCGAAAGGCCGACGCGCTCCCCCAGATCCGCGTAACTGATGGTCGCATCCTCGGCCAGAACGCCTAACAGCTTTCGGTCCATATCGTCGAGGGCGCGGCCGCTGGCGCGTTTACGCCGAATGCCATCTGTATTTTCGTTCATCTCGTGATTTAACCTTGATGCCGAACTTCATTCTGCAATCATGAAGGAATGACGAACATCGATCAACAGGCTATCGTGACCGCCCCGGCAAGGATGCCGATCCCGCCCTTCGCGTTCGTGCTGACCGCTTGCATCGGCGTGATCGGCTCGAACTCGCTGGCACTCGGCCCGATCGCGCCCGAGGTCGCCCGCGCACTGGGAACCAGCGTTCCGGCGGTGATGACGGCTTCAGCCGCTTTCGGCCTCGGCACGGCGGCCAGCGCGGTTTTTCTCGGCCGGCTCATCGACCGCCACGGCGCGCGGCGCATGCTGCTGGCGGCGTTGCTGCTGCTTGGCGCAGGTCTCGGCGGCAGCGCGCTGGCGCCGGCGCTTGCGGCACTCGTCGCCGCGCAGTTCGTCGTCGGCATCGCCGCAGGTGTCGCGCTGCCGGCAATCTATACGCTGGCGGCGGAGGTCGCGCCGGCAGGGCGCGAAAGCCAGACCATCGGCGTCGTGCTCACCGGCTGGACGCTCAGCATGGTCGCCGGCGTCTCGCTTTCGGCGGTGCTGGCCGATCTGGCGGGCTGGCGGCTGGTCTATGCGGTGGTGGCAGCGACGGCCTTCGCCGCGGCGCTGAGCGTTGCAGGTTCTGCGGCTGGGACGGCCGCGGCCGGCGCAAGCGTGTCGCAGTCGCCTTTTGCGGCGCTGCGCGTGCGCGGCGTGGCACCGTTGCTGGCTGCCTGTGCGGCTTTCATGACCTCGTTCTACGGCGTTTACGGCTATATCGGCGACCACCTGCACGGGGAACTGGGCCTGCCGCTCAGCGCCAACGGTCTCGTCGCGCTCAGCTACGGGCTCGGTTTCGGCGGTGCCGCACTGCTCGACCGCCTCATCGACAGGGTCGGCCCCGGCCTGCTGCTGCCGCTGATCTTCCTGGGTGTCGCGGCGGTCTTTGCCGTCATGGCTGTGGCGAGCGTTTCCTATGCGGCGATGCTGGCGGTGGTTTTAGCCTGGGGGCTGATCAACCATTTCGGGCTCAATGTGCTGATCATGCGGCTGACGGCGCTCGACCCTTCGCGACGCGGCGCGATCATGGGGCTCAACAGCGGCGTGACCTATCTGGCGCTGTTTGTCGGCACGATCGGCTTTGGTCCGGTCTATGCGGCGTTCGGTTTCGCCGTATTGCCGGTGCTGGCCGTCGCGCTGATGCTTGTGGCCGCCGCATTCGCCGCGCGGCGCTAGGTCGTTTCAGGCTTTTCCAGAAACGCCCCCTCCACCACTTCGTGGTCCCCCTCCCCCGTAAACGGAGGAGGATCCAAGGTTGCGGACGGCCGCAACGCTGGTTCCTCCCCTGCGAAGCGGGGGAGGGGGACCACGAAGTGGTGGAGGGGGCGTTCCGTTGCTCATTGCGGGTCAGACAAATTCCGAAATGCAATAGAGAAACGGGCGGGCGTTCTGACGAATGCTGCTCCGCCGCTCCAGCTTGCCTTTCTCCGCCGCATTTGTCCTGCTCCAGACGATCCGGTCGGCCCGCAAAATGCCCTAGCTTGGCATCGGGGCGCCGATGCCGAGCAGGTCCTGCAGCGCGAACAGGGTCAGGACCGACGCCATGAACATGCCGGCGAAGACGCCTGTCGCCACGCCCGGCCCCTTGTCTATTGCCGCATCGGTCAAGCGCCACAGGAGCACCATGCTGGCAAGGAAGATGCCGAGCGACAGGGCGGTCGCCGCCTCGCCGAGCCCCGGCGCGACCAGCCGCAGCAGCGAGGCGGGCAGCATGAACCAGGCAAAAAGCGCCGAGCCCCAGTTGGTGGCGACGACATAGGCGACGAAGCGGTCGCGGATGCCGACATAGCCGGAGATGGCGGCGAGCGCCGCGATCGGCAGAACCCACGAACCGATGTCGACGACGGCTAGCCGCAGCACCAGCAGCACGCGGCCGACGAAGCGGGCTTCCGGCACGGCCAGTTCATTGGCGAGCGGCACCCAGCCAACCAGCAGCACCGGCAGCGCGATGAGGATTGCGAAGAACGAGTTCCAGAAGCCGTCGACGGAGAGGTCGAGCATGCGCACGGCGTCACGCTTCCCCGTCATCATGCGCCAGGCGCCGAGGAGGTGTCTCTGGATGTCCTCGGCGGGCGGCATGTCAGGCGAACCAGTCTTCCAGGAAACGCTGGTAGACGCGTGTTAGCGTCTCCAGATCGGAGAGTGCCACGCGTTCGTCGACCATGTGCATGGTCTGCCCGACGAGGCCGAACTCGACCACAGGGCAATGATCCTTGATGAAGCGGGCGTCCGACGTGCCGCCGGACGTCGACAGCACCGGCTTGCGGCCTGTGACCGCCTCGACGGACGCGCTTAAGCCGGCCGTCAGCTTCTCGTCGCGGGTGAGGAAGACCGGGCTCGGCCGATCACGCCAGATCAGCTCGAAATTGATCTTCTCCCCACGGCCGGGCCGCAGCTTCCTGCGCGCGGCTGCGCGGTCGAGCCGGTTATGGATTTCCGCCTGCAGCGTCTCCGCCGTCCAGGTGTCGTTGAAGCGGATGTTGAACGACGCCTTCGCGCGCGCCGGGATGACGTTGGTGGCCGGATTGCCGACATCGATGGTTGTCACTTCCAGATTGGTCGGCTGGAAATTGTCGGTGCCTTCGTCGAAGGCCGGCGACAGGAGCGCATCGACCAGCATGACGATGCCCGGCACCGGATTGTCGGCAAGGTGCGGATAGGCGGCGTGGCCCTGCCGGCCGTGAACGACGATGTCGCCGGAGATGGAGCCGCGACGGCCGATCTTGATCATGTCGCCGAGCGCCTCCGGGTTGGTCGGCTCGCCGACGATCGCCGCGTCCCAGCTCTCGCCGCGCTTTGCCGCCCAGTCGAGCAGCTTGACGGTGCCGTTGATGGACGGGCCTTCCTCGTCGCCGGTGATCAGCAGCGACACGCTGCCCTTCGGCGCGCCGTGCGCCTTGATATGACGGGCGACTGCCGCGACGAAACAGGCGATGCCGCCCTTCATGTCGACCGCGCCGCGCCCGAACATCCAGCCATCGGCGACTTCCGCTGCGAAGGGCGGGTGCGTCCAGTCGGCCTCGTCACCCACGGGCACGACATCGGTATGGCCGGCGAACATCAGATGCGGGCCGTTGCCGGAAAGCCGTCCGTAGAGGTTCTCGACGTCCGGGGTGCCGGCCTCGGAGAAGGTCGGCCGGTCGATGGCGAAACCCATCGGCGCAAGCATCGCCTGCAGGGCCGAAAGCGCGCCGCCCTCGGCGGGCGTGACGGACGGACAACGGATGAGCGCGGCGAGGTTCGCCGCCGGATCAACAGGCAGGTTCATGTGTGCGATGGATAGACCAAGCCGCCGAAGCTGTCACGTGGAGCGTGACGCAGTCGACGGCGAAAAACATAGGGCCAGAGGGTGCGTCCTTCGCCATTGACCAGCCCGTGTTTGAATGTCTCCATCCGGGTTCGCGCGGAGGACTGGCATGATCGGTGTCGACACGAAGATCGCGGTTGCGGGAGCGGGAAGCATCGGCTGCCATGCCGGGGGCTGCCTCGCGCTTGCGGGACGCAGGGTCAGCTTGCTCTGTCGGCCGGCGCTCGCCGATGCCGTGGAAAAGCGGGGGCTGCGGATCGTCGATCTGGGCGGAGGCGCTCGCGACGTGCCGGCACGTGCGATCGGGGCCGAAAGCGATCCTGCGGTGGCATTGGCCGATGCCGGTGTCGTGCTCGTGACGGTGAAGAGCCGCGACACGGCGGCGATGGCCGAACTGGTCGCCCGCCACGCACGGGCCGACGCGGTGGTCGTCAGCCTGCAGAACGGCGTCAGGAACGCCGATGCGTTGCGCCGGGCTTTGCCGGCAACGATGACCGTCGTCACCGGCATGGTGCCGTTCAACGTGGTGCGCGGCGAGACGGCGGAAGGCGCGCCAATGTTCCATCGCGCCAGCAGCGGATCCACGCTTCTGGCAGCGGGTGTGCCGGGCCTGCGCGATTTGCTTAACGTCGCCGGCTTTCCGGTCGCGGAACATGGCGACATCGACGCCGTGTTGTGGGGCAAGCTGGTGATGAACCTCAACAACGCCTTCAACGCGCTGTCGGGCCTGCCCTTGGCCGAGCAGCTTGGCGACCGCCGCTGGCGGCGGCCGTTTGCCGATCAGGTGAGCGAGGCGCTGGACGTGTTGCGCGCGGCGGGCATCCGGCCCCGCGCGGCAGCCGGACCGCCCCCGGCTCTGATTCCCTCGATCCTGCGGCTGCCCGACTGGCTGTTCCGCATACTGGCCCGACGCATGCTGTCGATCGATCCGCAGGCGCGATCCTCGATGTGGGAGGATCTGCAGCGCGGGCGGCCGACGGAAATCGACGAGTTTCAGGGCGTCATCGTCGAGATAGCCGAAAGACACGGCCGGACAGCACCGTTGTCGACGCGCATCATGAAACTGGTGCGGGATGCGGAAAAGGCCGGCGCGGGATCGCCGGCGCTCACGCCCGAAGATATGGCGGGCGCCTAGCGCCTGCCTGCTACTTCGGCCGGTTGGTCGCCTGGCCGTACTGGTTGGCGCCGGGCGTGCCTGGCATCAGGCACAAGCCTACGAAGACGATGAAGTTGAGCAACGGCACGAACAGCAGGGCGGCGAACAGGCCGGGCTTGTCGAGGTCGTGCAAGCGCTTGGCGCCGAGCGCGGCCTGCGCCCACAGCGAGGCGATCATGACCGCGCTGAGAAGCGTCTCCCAGAACGCGCCGCCGCTGCCGCTCTCTTGCGCCAGCGTCAGCCGGTAGACCATGAAGACGACGAGGATCATCATCAGCAGGCCGGCCAGAAAATAGGCGGCGCGGCTGATCCGGCCGGAAAAGCCGAAGAAGAGCCATAACATCTGGTTCGCAGGCACGGTGGCGGTCTCCGCAGGATCGCGTTCTAGGTCAGGATGAACCGGGGTGCAGCGCCGATCAATCCCGCAGCAGCTCGTTGATGGAGGTCTTGGAGCGCGTCTTCTCGTCGACGCGCTTGACGATCACGGCGCAGTAGAGGCTGGGGCCCCAGTTCTCGCCAGGCACGTTCTTGCCGGGCATGGTGCCGGCGACGACGACGGAGTAGGGCGGCACCTCGCCGTAGAACACCTTGCCGGTGTCGCGGTCGACGATCTTGGTCGACTTGCCGATGAAGACGCCCATGCCGAGCACCGAGCCTTCGCGCACGATGCAGCCTTCGACCACTTCCGAGCGCGCGCCGATGAAGCAGTTGTCCTCGATGATGGTCGGGCCTGCCTGCATCGGCTCCAGCACGCCGCCGATGCCGACGCCGCCCGAAAGATGCACGTTCTTGCCGATCTGGGCGCAGGAGCCGACGGTGGCCCATGTGTCGACCATGGTGCCTTCGCCGACATAGGCGCCGAGATTGACGAAGGACGGCATCAGCACGGCGCCCGGCGCCACATAGGCCGAGCGGCGCACGATGCAGTTGGGCACGGCGCGGAAGCCGGCCTTCTCGAATTCGTTCGGGGACCAGCCGTCGAACTTGGAGGGCACCTTGTCCCACCAGACCGCCTCGCCGGGGCCGCCCTTGACGATCTCCATCGGGTTGAGCCGGAACGAGAGGAGCACGGCCTTCTTCAGCCACTGGTTGACCGTCCATGTGCCGTCAGCCGCCCGTTCGGCGACGCGGGCCTGGCCCTTGTCGAGCAGCTCGAGCGCAGCCTCCACCGCATCGCGTACTTCGCCGCGCGTGCCGGTGTTGACGCCGTCGCGCTCGTCGAATGCCTTCTCGACAGTCTTCTCGAGGGCTGCCAGATCCGGCTTGGTCATGAAATGCTCCATTACGCGCTGTTAAGGGGTAGACAATAGGCTGGACGTAACGAGGTGGCCCTCGAATTGGCGCGGAAACTATGTCATGCGCGATGGGGGGTCAATGACGGGGCGCGCCGCTGCGCGGCGCATAGAGACAGATTGGAATTTTCATGAATCCGGAGGACAAATCCGGCTGGACGCCGTTGCCGCATTCGGACGAGGACCTCGAGCGCGCGAAGGCCGTGCCGGACACCCCGCAGACCCGTGCGCCGGCCTACAGGCTGGCATGGGACGACGAGGAGTTCATGACACGGCGCGAGTTGCGCGCCGTGCGTCTGCAGCTCGAACTGCTGAAGCCCGAGATGATGCTCGCCGAGCGGGGCATCCGCTCGACCGTGGTGCTGTTCGGCGGCGCGCGCATCCCGGAGCCGGGCGGCGAGGCATGGGCAGCCAAGAACGAGACCCAGCGCAAGAACCTCGAGGCGAACGCCCGCTACTATGAGGAAGCGCGGACCTTTGCGCGGCTGTGTTCGGAGCATTCCGCCAAGACCTATTACCGCGAGTTCGTCGTGGTGACGGGCGGCGGGCCGGGCGTGATGGAAGCCGGCAATCGTGGCGCAGCAGACTGCGGCGCGCCCTCGATAGGCCTCAACATCGTGCTGCCGCACGAGCAGGCGCCGAACCTCTATGTCACGCCGGAACTGTGCTTCAACTTCCACTATTTCGCGGTCCGCAAGATGCATTTCATCATGCGCGCCAAGGCGGTGGCGGTGTTTCCAGGTGGCTTCGGCACGATGGACGAGTTCTTCGAGACGCTGACGCTGATCCAGACCGGCCGCATGGAGCGCGTTCCGGTGATCCTGTTCGGCAAGGAGTTCTGGTCGAAGGCCGTCGATCTCGACTATCTGGCCGAACAGGGCACCATCTCGCCCGGCGACCAGCACCTGATCGACGCGGTCGACACCGCCGAGGAAGCCTGGGACATCGTCAAGGAATTCTACGAGATCGCTTGAGGGGTAGCGGTTCGCGCAGGGGGCGCTCAACCTTGGCGCGCCATGTCGCAGGGCGACCCGCTGGCGGGATTGCGGCAACTGCGCTAAGGGCATGGGCATGAACATGGCTCGCCGCCCGACATGGTTTGCGACGCTGCGGCGCGACCGCGGTCTGTTCGCGCTGATCGGCTGCCTGATCCTGCTCCTGAACGTGCTGCAACCCGTCACGGCGGCAAAGGCTGCCGAGAACGGCCTGTGGGTGATCTGCACGGTCTATGGCGCGGAAAAGCCGCTGGACGGCTCCGACCTGCCGACGCCGCTGCAGGAGAAATGCCCGATCTGCCTGTTCGGCCACGGCGGCCACAATGCGCCGATCTACAGGGCGCTGCCAGCCGCCGAGCCGGCATTCCCGACGCCGTTGGCGCTGTCGTTCGTCCAGACCTTCGTTGAAGCAGACGAAAATTTCGTTCCGCGACCGGACGATCCGCCGCCGGCGATCCGCGGCCCGCCCCTTTCCGCCTGAAGTCGAGCCGGCCTCGAACAGGGGCCTTTGATACTTCAGACGCTGAAAGGAATAACCATGCGTCATCTCATGCTTCAATTCGCTGCGGCCAGCGCGCTGACGGCGTTCTCCGTTGCCACCGCCTACGCCCATGCCTCGCTGGAAACGGCGAATGCCGCGCCCGGCAGCTACAAGGCCGTCGTCCGCATCCCGCATGGCTGCGAGGGGCAGGCCACCCACACGGTGCGCGTCGAGGTCCCGGAAGGCTATGTCGGTGTCAAGCCGATGCCCAAGGCGGGCTGGACGCTGGCCGTCGATAGCGGTGACTATCAGAAGAGCTACAACCTGCACGGCCGCGAGGTTTCGTCCGGCACCAAGGCAGTCACCTGGTCCGGCGGTTCACTGGAAGACGGCCACTATGACGAATTCGTGCTGTCGGGTTCGCTGGCCGGCGTCGAGGAAGGGCAGAAACTGTTCTTCGTGACGACGCAGACATGCGCCGACGGCGAGGTGAAGTGGGACGAAATCCCGGCCGTAGGGCAGGACCTGCATTCGCTTGCGCATCCCGCACCGGGCTTGACGATCCTTGCCGCCGAAGGTGGCGGGCATGGCCATGCCGGTCATGGCGGCGGCGAGCAGGCCGTTGTTGCCGGTGACCTCGAGATCACCGCCGCCTGGGCGCGCGCGATGCTGCCCGGTCAGCCTGCCGGCGGCGGATACCTGACCATCGCCAACAAGGGCGACGAGGCCGACCGGCTCGTGGGCGCCAGCGCGTCGGCCGCCGGCCGCGTCGAGATCCACACCATGGAAGTCGTCGACGACGTGATGGTGATGCGCCCGGTCGACGGCGAACTGGAGATTCCGGCCGGCGAGACGGTCGAGCTCAAGCCGGGCGGCCTGCACATCATGTTCCTCGACGTGTCGGACCCGTTTCGCGAAGGCGGCACAGTTGCCATCACGCTCGAATTCGAGAAGGCGGGTTCGGTGGATGTCGAACTGCCGGTGCGCTCCGCACGGGGCGGCGATGGCGGGGGCCACCACAAGCATTGACGTGGCAGCGTGAAGGGCGCTGCCCACACGTGACCTTGCGAAGAAGCGAGGCGGCCAGTCGGCCGCCTCTTTTTTGTTTAGATGCGCTGCCCCGCATCGTCGAACAGGAAGCAGGCTTCCGGGTCGATGCCGACCGTGACGCTCTCGCCGACGCGCACGCCGCTCGCGCCCTTGAGCTGGGCAATGATCGTCGCGTCGTCGCCGGGCGCGGTATAGAGATAGGAAATCGCGCCGAGGCGCTCGATGGCGTTGCAGGTAAGCGTGACCCGGAACGGCCCTTCAGCCCCTTCACTGAGATGCTCGGGGCGGATGCCGAGCGTCACGGTCGCCGGTGCCTTTGCCAGCATTGCGCGCGGCCGCACCGGCAGGCCCGAGAGGCCGAGCTCCGGCACATCGACGAGCAGCGCGCCGTCCTTGATGCCGGAGACGGAGGCGTCGATGAAATTCATGCGCGGCGAGCCGATGAAGCCGGCGACGAAACGATTGTCGGGGTCGGAATAGAGCGTCATCGGGCTGCCGATCTGCTCGACCAGACCCGCGCGCAGCACCACGATCTTGTCGGCCAGAGTCATCGCTTCGACCTGGTCGTGGGTCACGTAGACCATGGTCGCGCCGAGGTCCTTGTGCAGCTTGGCGATCTCCAGCCGCATCTTCACGCGCAATTCGGCGTCGAGGTTGGAAAGCGGCTCGTCGAACAGGAAGATGTCCGGGTTGCGCACGATGGCGCGGCCGATGGCGACGCGCTGGCGCTGGCCGCCCGACAGCTGGCGCGGCTTGCGGTCGAGATAGTCGGTCAGATGCAGCATTTCGGCCGCCTGCCGCACCAGCTTCTGGCGCTCGGCCTTGGCCATGCCGGCCATTTCGAGGCCGAAACCCATGTTCTCCGCCACGCTCATATGCGGATAGAGCGCGTAGGTCTGGAACACCATGGCGATGCCGCGCTTGGCGGGGTCGGTGGTTGTCACGTCGCGGACGCCGATGCTGATCGTGCCGCTGTCGGAACGTTCCAGCCCCGCGATCATGCGCAGCAGCGTCGACTTTCCGCAGCCGGAAGGCCCGACGAAGACGACGAACTCACCGCTGTGTGCCGCGAGCGAGACGCCGCGGATGACTTCGGTGGCACCGAAGGATTTGTGAAGATTGCTGAGCGCCAGTTCCGCCATGCCGGGATTCCCTATTTGACCGCGCCTTCGGTGAGGCCGCTGACGAAGCCGCGCCCGATCAGCGCGAAGATCGCCACGACCGGAACGATCGCGACGGTCGCGCCCGCGAGCAGCAGGCCCCAGTCGATCTGATATTGCCCGATGATGCCGGAGAAGCCGACCGGCAGGGTCCGTTTCGCGTCGGAGAGGATGAGGACCGAGGCGAAGACGTATTCCGTCCATGCCGTCACGAAAGCGTAGATGCCGACGGATGCGATGCCCGGAGCGATGAGCGGGATCATGATGCGCCGCAGGATCGTCAGCGTCGGCGCGCCGTCCATCACTGCAGCCTCCTCGATTTCCTTGGGTACGCCGGCGAGGAACGAGCGCAGCATCCAGATCGAGAACGGCAGCGCGAAGGCGACGTTGACGATGACGAGCGCCGGCAGCCGGTCGACCAGCCCGACCTTGGCGAACAGCCCGAACAGTGGGATCAGCACCACGATGGACGGGAACGCGTAGGCGAGCAGGATCGTGCGATAGAGGATGCCGCGCCCTGGAAAGACGAGGCGGAAGAAGGCGTAAGCGGCGGGTATCGCCAGAAGCAGCGTCAGCACCGTCGAGGATGCCGCCACGATGAGGCTGTTGACCAGATAGACCGGATAGTCCGACGCCTCGAACAGCTTCTGGTAGTGCTGCAGCGTGAAGCTTTGCGGGATCATCGTCGGGCTGCGCGCGATGATCTCCTGCGGGATTTTGAACGATCCCGACACCACCCACCAGAACGGCAGGCCCACCAGCACCACGAAGAAGGCGACGACGGCGACGAGCGCGGCATTGAGGCCGAGCGAGCGGTTCATCGGTCGTCTCCCCGGTCGAGCGCGCGGGTGGCGACGACGGCGAAGGCCATCAGGAGCAGCGTGGCGAGCACCGAGACGGTTGCGGCTTCAGAGAGGCGATAGCCCTTGAACGCGGTCTCGTAGATGAGCACCGGCAGCGTCCGCGAGCCGCCAGCCGGCCCGCCGCTGGTCAAGAGCCATATGATGTCGAAGACGTTGAAGGAAAGCAGCGTGCCGATGACGGCGAGAACGCCCAGCGTCGGCGCCAGCAGCGGCCAGGTGATGCGCTTGAAGCGCTGCCAGGCGTTGGCACCGTCGATGCGCGCGGCCTCGTAGAGGTCGTCGGGAATGCGGGTCAGTCCGGCCAGCATCATAAGCGCGATGAACGGGAACCAGCGCCAGGAATTGATAAAGACGAGCGTCGCCATCGCCGTCCACGGCGTGGCGAAGAAGCCGACCGGGCGCTCGACGATGCCGGCCTGGATCAACAGCGGATTGATCATGCCGCCGGAGGTGGAAAACAGCCAGCGCCAGATGACCACGACCACGACCGTGGGCACGATCCAGGTAAGGATGACCCATGTCCGGGCGACGCGCACGCCTGGGAACTTCTCATTAAGCACCAGCGCCACGGCCAGCGCGAGAACCGTCTGCAGGACGGCGTTGGCGACGACCCAGACGACGCTGAGCCATGCCGCGTTCCAGAAGGACGGGTTGGAAAGCACACGGCTGTAATTGTCCAGCCCGACAAAGGCTCCGGGCGCGCCGATGACGCGCACGTCCTGCAGGGATAGCTGGACAGCCTGGACCAGCGGCCACCCGAGGGTGGCCGCCAGGAAAAGAAGGGCCGGTGCGACCAGAACGAAGGCCAGGGCTCTTGTCTGCTGCATCCGGCTGTCTCCGTCAGCGCCTTACTGGGCGACTTCCTGCATCCGAGCCTGGCCCGCGGTCACGGCTTCGGCTGCGGACTGGCCAGACACCACAATCGACTGCAGGGTCTCGGCGATGATGTTCTGCGCCGAGATCGCAGCGATCGAGGGGAAGGTGCGGCCGCTCGTGAACCCGAACAGCCGGCCGTTCTGTGCATTGTCGATGACGGTCTCGATCTGCTCGCGATACTTTTCGACCATCGGATCGGCCCAGAAGGTCTCCGCCTCGGCGCCGTCTGCCGTCACCGGCATGAACAGGCCCGGCTCCATGTTGAGGAAGCGGCCATAGTTCTCGGGCTCGAGCAGGAAGGAAACGAACTTCTTCGACGCCTCCATCTTCGCCTCGTCCTTGGACAGGAGCATCACGGCGTTGGCGTAGGAGATGGTGTTGTGCTCGCCGCCGTCCTTGGACGGGATGGCCGCGACGCCGAGGTCGGCCGCGTCACCCTCGGCCTGCGTGTCGTAGGTGGCGATGACGGAGAACTGCATCACCATCGCGCAGGCCTTCGACGAGAAGCAGGCTTCCGCCTCGCCCCATGTCCAGGAGGTGGAGTCGGCCGGCGAGAACGTGTTGAGATCGGCATAGAACTCGTAGGCGCCGACGGTCTCCGGATTATCGAAGCGCAGCGTGCCATCCTCGTTGTAGATCTCGGTCGCGCCGCCATTGACCATGACGGAATAGACGGTCTGGTCGGTGTAGAGCTGCTTGTTGGCAGGCAGGCCCATGCCCGAGACGCCGTCGACCGACAGCTTCTCGGCCGCAGCGCGCCACTCTTCCCATGTCGTCGGGGCTTCGATGCCTGCTTCTTCAAGCACGCTCTTCCGGTACCAGAGGTTCATGGCCATGTTGTAGAGCGGTACGGCCCATACGCCGCCGTCATAGGAATAGGCCTCGACGGTGGAATCGACGAAATCATGCTTCGCGTCGAGTTCCTTGACGAAGTCCTCGACCGAGGTCAGCGCGCCGATGTCCTTGAGGATCGGCGTGAAATCCGGAATGGCGAACAGCATGTCCGGGCCCTGTCCGGCGGCGAGTGCGGCCGGCGCCTTGGCATAGACCTCGCCCCAGTTCTGCGGCTCCTGCTTGACCACAATGTCGGGGTTGGCGGCGTTGAAGGCGTCGATCAGCTCCTGCACGCGCGCGACGCGGTGCGGCGGCTGCTCCATGTGCCAGAGCGTCACTTCGACAGGCTCCTGCGCGAGTGCCGCGACAGGCATCAGCATGGTTGTGGCGAGCGCCAGCTTCAGTATCGATTTCATCTCGTGTTCCCTTTCCTCACTCCACTTGAGCCCCGGACATTGTTTCAAAGGTGCGGGTTTCGGGGCCGAAACCGCGCCACCAGTTGCTCGTTGTTCTCCCTGGCGCCCGGCATGTTCGCGCTCAGATAGATCGGTGCGTTGCCGTCGCCGACCAGACAGGCAGCCACGCCCGCCATGATCGCGTTGATGATCGCGACACCGATGGCGGTGGAAACCGGGCCGACCTTGAGCTCGCTGCCTTCCACGCCGATCACCGCGTCTCCGGGCGGGGCGCCGTTGTCGAGCACGATGTCGGCAAGGTCCGCCAGCCGCTCGCGGCCTTTCGCCGCCGCGCTGGAATAGTCGACCGAGGTGATCGCGATCACCGTCGCGCCGCGCGCCTTGCCGATGCGGGCGGCTTCCAGTGGCGCGGCGTTGACGCCGGAATTGGACGACACGAACAGCACGTCATCGGGGCCGATGGGGTAGCGGTCCATGATGGGACCGACCACGCCCTCCATACGCTCATAGGCGGTGCCTGCGACCGCACCCTCGTGCAGCATGGTGGGGCCGGCGAGGATCGGCACGGTCAGCGCCAGCCCGCCGGCGCGAAAATGCACTTCCTCGGCGAGCATGTGGGAGTGGCCGGTGCCGAAGACGTAGACGAGCCCGTCGCGCCGCGCTGTCTCCACGATCGCATCCACCGCCTGCGCCATCGGCTCGGCGAGCGTGGCCTTCAGCGCCGTCAGCCGGGCGATCAGATCGGAGAAATACGCGTCCTGTATGGTGTTCATGCCTGCGTTCGGGCTCCCAGTGAGAGGTCGACTTTCATGACGAAGAAATCGCCGCGATAGGTGGAGCGCACGAACTCGAACGGGCTGCCGTCCTGATCGCGGGTCAGACGCGTGAGGTCGAGCACCGGGGCGCCGGGGTCGGTGTGCAGCGTGCGGGCGATGTTGGCGTCGGCGAGCCCGGCCATCAGCGTCTGCTCGGCCAGTGTCGGCACGATGCCGTATTCGTCCGTCAGCGTCGCGTAGAGCGAGGTGGTGCGGAAGTCGGCGCGCTCCAGCAGGTGCGGGGCGCGGCTGGCGATGATTTCGGTGGTTTCCAGTGCGACCGGCATGCCGTCGACGAAACGCACGCGGGTGAGGCAGTGGACCATGCCTGTGGCGGGCAGCGAAAGGGCGCGTGCCGTCTGCTCGTCGGCGCGCCGCGTGATCGAGGAGACAATGATGGACGAGGCCTGCCGGCCCTGACGGGTGATCTCCTCGGTAAAGCCGCTCAGCGTTTCCAGCCGCTGCTCGATCTGCCGGCTGGAGACGAAGGTGCCTTGCCCGGTACGTGTTTCAACCAGCCCCTTGCCGATGAGATGGCGCAGAGCCTGGCGCGCCGTCATGCGGCTGACGCCCAGCCGTTCTGACAGCGCGCGCTCGGAATCGATCTTTTCCTCCGCCTTGAGCACGCCGGACGCGATCTCGGCCTCGAGATCGGCGGCGATCCTCAAATAGAGCGGTGCATTGTCCATCACGCGTCCCCAGCGGCTGGTATAGTCCAGCTCTGTAGTGGTATATACCACTCACTTTGACGCGCAGGACCTACGGAGTCAAGAGGCTCCGCAGGGCGTTAAGTTAGGCCGCTCAGGCGCAGGCGATCAGCCGAGAAGCCTGTCGCGGGCCGCGATGTAACGGGCGAAGGCCGGCTCCAGTGCGGCCGTGCCCTGCGGGTCGGGGACGTAGGTGCGGCCGCGGCCGGCAATTGCGGCAGACGCAACATTGATCGTCTCGAACGCGCCGTCGGCAGTGGCCGCCAGAAGGGCCGCACCCCGCGCGCCGAACTGCGAGCCTTCCGGCACCTCGACCGGCTGTCCGATGAGGTCGCAGATCATCTGCACCCAGTCGGGGTTCTGCGCGCCGCCGCCGGTGAGCAGCACGCGGTCGCCGTCGAAGGCGAGCAGGTCGAACAGGTCGCGCATGGCAAAGGCCACGCCTTCGAGCACCGCGCGGAACAGGCAGGCACGGTCATGCCGGGGCGACAGGCCGGAGAACTGCGCCCGTGCAGCGTGATCGACCTTGGGCGCGATGATGCCGCTTTCCGACAGGTAGGGCAGGTAGACGAGGCCGTGCGCGCCCGCGGGAACCGCGCGGATCATCTCCGTCATCATGGCGAACCGCTCCGGCCTGGAAGCGAGGTCGGGCGCGAGCGCGTTGAACGCCCAGTCGAGATTAAGCGTGCCGGCGACATTGACCATGGCGCGATACCAGCGCTCGCCCGGCAGCGTGAACAGAAGGCCGATGTCGGCCGGCTCGAATATTGGCCGGTCGTGGGCGACCCCGACCATGCAGGTGGTGCCGAGCACCGCCGTCGCAGTTCCAGCGGCCAGCCCGCCGGCACCGATGACGGTGGCGGCGACGTCGCCCGCGCCAACGGCGACCGGCAGGCCCACGGGCAGGCCGATGGCTTGTGCTGCCTCGCTCGTGAGACCGCCGACGAAGCTCTCCGATTCGGCAACGGGCGGCAGCAGGTCGGCCGCGTTCTCGACACCGAACAGCGCGATCATCGCGTCGCTACGGGTGCGGGCCGTCGCCGATCCGGGCAGCACCGACGCTTCGGTGCGGTCGGTCGCGATCGTTCCGGTCAGGCGAAAGCGCAGAAAATCCTTGTAACCAAGCACATGGCGCGTGCGCGCCAGCGTTGCCGGTTCGTGGCGGGCAAGCCATGCAAGCAGCGGCAGCGTGCAGCCCTGCTGCATCACCGAGCCGGACGATGCGAAGATGCGGCTCATGAACTGCGGGTCGCGGGCGACACGATCGCCGATGAGCGCCTGCGCGCGGCTGTCCTCCCACGTAATGCCGTGACGCACGGCCTGACCGTCCGCATCGATGAGCCAGGCTCCGACCATCGCCGCAGACAGGCCTATGCCACGGATACGCGACGCGTCGACGCCGCTCTCGCGCACGACGCGACCCAGCACGTCGAGCGCGGCTTTCCATGCCTCGGCGGGATCGAGCTCGCTCCAGCCGGGATGCGGCCGCAGCACGGTCGTACGGTGCTGGGCCTCGGCGAGCTGGTTGCCGGCGAGATCGAAGATCGCGGCCTTGGTCAGCGAGGTGCCGGCATCGAGGCCGATATAAAGATGGTCGCTCACATTGTCTCCGCGAGAAGGGTGTTTCACAAACGGGAGCGAGGACGCGACAATCTTCGTCGTCCGTCGCACGGGTTTCCTGCCGCGAGCGCCGACAAAAGGCAGCCGGCGCCGACATGGTCGGGACCGGTCCAATACCAATCCCGAACCAAATGACAAGCCGCCTGTGCGGTCAACAGATCGGGAGTCAGCCGAAGATCAGCGGTGTCGGGTCGGGGAAGAGGTCGCCCCAGATGTCCAGGAAGGCGCCTTCGCCGACACCCGGCATCATGGTGAAATCGGGGTATTTCTCGGCGCTGAGTTGCAGGTGGAGATGCGGCAGCCACCAGCCGTTTTCCTCGAAGTCGCCCATCTCGCAGAAGGCGGTGCCCGCGGCGATCCGGTCGCCCGGCTTCCAGCGCCGTGCGGACGCAAAGCTCAGATGCCCCCACAGCGACCAGAATTTCCCGTCGTCGAACGCGTGTTCGAGGACGAGCACGCCGCCATAGTCGAGCCGCACGTCGACAATACGCGCTTCGACCACTACGCCGTCCAGCGGAAGGACGAGCTGCGTGCCGGCATCGGCGAAGAGGTCGAGGCCGAGATGATGGTCGCGCCGGACGGCGGGATCGAAGACGGATATGTAGTTGTCGGTGCTGTAGACCGTGCGGTATTCGTGCCAGGTGCCGATGCCGAGGCGTGCGCCCTCTCGCGCCATATAGGCATCATAGAGGCGCTGGGCCGTCTTCCGATCCTGCGCGGCCGAGGCCGCGGCGATGTCGGAGACCGAACCGCCGAGCTCCAGCTCGACGGAAGGCATGTCGCGCACCGACGGCGCGATGATGCCATGCCATTCCCCGGCGTTGGCTGCGATCCATTGGCGCAGCGCCGCCCCACCGGGAACCGGCTCCAGCCCGGCGCCTTGCCGCAGCAGTGCCCGCGCGACCACCGGGTCCATGCGCGCCACGCGCGCCTGCAGCGATGTCCCTTTCGTCAGATCCGCCAGCCGGGCGCGCACGTCATTCGCTGGCGCAGACAGGTCGATTTCGCCGGCCAACAGCGGGCCGAGCGCGGGCAGCGACATGTCTCTTTCGCGCAGAAGGGTCTCGATCGCGTCAGGCTTCATTACTCGTTTTCCTTTGGGCGGTAGCGCGCCATCCTGTCGGCCAGATCGTTTCGGCCCGCTTCGCGCAACCGCGCCTCGGCGGCCAGCATGTCGCGGGCGCGCTCGTCCTGGCCGAGCTTGAAGCGCACCTCGCTGCGTTCGATGGGCAGTTCGTAGCCGACGATGTTGGGCAGGCGCCGCTCCAGCCCGCCCGGCCCGAGCTCGCCCATCGACCAGGCATCCCGCCGCCCACGCTCCATATGGGTGACGAGCTGGCTGAGATGGCGCGCGGTGGCGGCTTCCGGGATGATTTCCGGTCGGCCGTGGAAATGCGCGACCATGAAATTCCAGGTCGGTGCGCTGTCGCGGTGCGGGGCGGCCGGATACCAAGACGACGAGATGTAGCTGCCGCCGTCCATCAGGATCGCGATGCTGGGCAGTCCCTGTCGCAGGAAGCGTACGTGGTCGTTGGCGAGTGCCACATGCGAGACGAGCCGGTTGCGCGCGCGGTCGGCCATGAAGACCGGATGCGAGATGGCGACGCCCTCGTCGTGGGCGGTGACCAGCGTGCCGAGCACGACGCGGTCGACGAGGTCGAACAGTTCGGCCGGGTCGTGCGGCTGGAAATGGGGCTTCGTGTAGAGCATCGGTCTTACGCGTGAATGGGGGGACGGCGACCGGCCCACGGCCAGTTGCGTTCGATCTCGCCGGCAAGGGCGAAGAGCAGGCCCTCGCCGCCGAGCGGGCCCATGAACTGGATGCCGATAGGCAGGCCGTCCGCGCTCTGCGCCATCGGCGCGCTCATGGCCGGTATGCCGGCAGCATTGGCGGGGTGGGTGAAGGCGGTGACGTCCATCAGAAGGTCGACGAAGCCGCGCCAGTCCGCGCTGCGCACGTCGAGCGTGCCGAGCGGCAAAGGCAGGTTCGGCATCACCGGCGCCATGATGACGTCGACCTCGGCGAACAGCCGGCCAAAAGCGCGGGCCGTCGCGTTGGCCGTGTTTCGGGCGCGGAGCACGTCAGCGGCGGCAAGGTCGCGGCCGAACGCTGCGAGCCCGAGATTGACGGGCTCGAAATTGTCGTCGTCGGCGGGCTTGCCGAAGGCGGCGGCGACGTCGTCCACCTCGATGGCAGTGTAGGTCGCGATCAGCTTCGTCAGCGCATCCTTCAACGCGCCGGCATCGTGGGCGAATCTCACCGGCATAATCGTGTGACCGAGGCCCCGCAACCGCTCCGCCGCTTCGTCCAGCGCATCGGCGATCTCCGGTTCCGGCTGCATTTGCAGGCCCGATTGCGTGACGAGCCCGATGCGGAGCCGGCGCGGACTGCTTCCCGCAGCGGCCAGATACGAGCCTTCCTTGGCGGGCGCGGAATAGAGCGCACCCGGCTCCGGCGCATCGGTCAGATCGAGGAGCAGCGCCGAGTCACGCACGCTGCGGGTCAGCGCATGGTGGCTGACGAGGCCGCCCCAGTTCTCGCTGGAGACCGGCCCGCAGGGCACGCGGCCGCGCGACGGCCGGAAGCCGAACAGCCCGGCGCAGGACGCCGGTATCCTGATCGAGCCGGCGCCGTCATTGGCGTAGGCCGTGGGCACCATGCCGGCAGCGACGGCGGCCGCCGCCCCGCCGGACGATCCACCGATGCTGCGCTGCGTGTTCCACGGGTTGAGCGCCGGCCCGTGCAGGGAGGATTCGGTTGCGACGTTGCAGGAAAATTCCGGCAGGTTGGTCTTGCCGACCACCACCAGACCCGCCGCGCGGTAGCGGGTAACGATCTCGTGGTCGCTGTCGGAGACGTTGCCGGCCGCAGCCCGGCAGCCGAAGGACATCGGCGCGCCGGCGTAGGAGGGGCAGTCGTCCTTCAGCAGGGTCGGGACGCCGCGCAGCGGCGCGTCCTGCGGCAGGCGGCTTAGCTGCTCGCGCGCCTCGTCCTCCATGCGCAGGATGACGGCGTTGAGCAGGGGATTGGCCCGGTCGATCGCAGCGAAGGCCTCGCCGACGGCTTCGTCCGGGCTCAGCACCCCCGCCCGAATGGCTTCGGAAAGGCCGATCGCGTCGCTTGTTGCATAGTCGAATTCGGAAGCACGCATATCGGCCAGTCCTTCGCAGTCTACTCGGCGTCCTTGGTCACCGCCCAGAAGCGGTGGGAGCCGCCGAGCCAGCCGGAATAGCCCTTCACGGACGACGACAGCGCGGTGACGTTGGACAGATTGAACAGGCCGAGGATCGGCACCTGCTTGCCCATCTCGCGGTTCAGCTCGGAGAAGACCGCCTTGCGTTCGGCAGGCTCCTGCAGGGTCTGGACCTTTTCAAGCAGCTCCTCTGCCTTCGGATCGTCCCACATGCGGGTGGGCTCGACCGACTTGTCGCCGATGAAGGACTGGAAGCTCAGGAGCGGATCGAGACGGGCCGAGTAGGCGAAGACGGCCAGTTCGTAATTGCCGGCGCGGTACTGCTCGAGCTGCGTCGCCCAGTCGCGCACATCGAGATTGACGTTGATGCCGGCCGAAGAGAGCATCGCCTGCACGATCGTCGCGACCTGCACGCGGTTCTGGCGATTGGCGACGAGGATGGAAAGCGGTTCGCCATTGTAGCCGGCTTCGGCCGCCAAAGCGCGCGCCTTTTCCACGTCGTAGGCCGGCCAGGCGGCGGCGGAGTCGTCGTAATAGTAGGTGCCTTCGGCGATGACCGACGGGTTCGGGCGATAGAACTCGCCGCCAAGCGCTTCGGAAAGCTGCTTGAGGTCGATGGCATGTGCGATCGCCTGACGCATGCGGACGTCTTCCAGCGCCGGCGCGGCGGTCTGGATCTGCAGCGTCATCATCGCCGGTGTCGGCTGAATGTCTACGGTGATGTCGCGGGCGCGCAGCGTCTCGACCAGCGTCGGCTCGACCTCGTCGATGACGTCGATCTCGCCGGACTGCAGGCCGTTGGCCCGCGTGCTGGCATCGGGCACCGTCATGAAGCGGATGCGCTCGACGCTGGCCTTCTTGTTGCCGACATTGCCGTCGGGCTCGCCCGGCAGCGCGGCATAGTCGTCGAAGCGCACGATGTCGAGATAGCGGCCGCTTTCCAGCGTATCGAAGCTGTAGGGGCCGGTGCCGACCGGTTTGACGAAGGCGCCGCTCTCGTCGACCGAGGAGGGGCTGAGGATCCACGGCGTGCACTGCACGGTCGCCATGGTGATGAGAAAGTTGGAGGTCGGCTCGGCGAAGGTGAAGCGAACGGTCGTGTCGTCAACCGCCTCGACCGTCTCCAGCTTCGGACCGATGCCGCCATTGTAGCGGGCCGCGCACTGGAAGGCCGTTTCGGGGTCCAGATAGCGTTCGAAGTTCCAGACCACATCCTGCGCCGTCAGCGTCTTACCGTCGTGGAACGGCACGCCCTCGCGCAGGCGGAAATCGTAGACCTTGCCGCCCTCGCTGACCGACCATTCCTCGGCCAGCATCGGCTTGATGGACAGATCGTCGGAGAAGCCGACGAGGCCCTCGACGACGTGTAGCATCACCATGTCCGAATTGGCGTCGCGGTTGACGCCCGGATTGGTGCTGGCGATGTCGGAGTGGATCGCCACGCGCAGCGTGTCCGCATCTTGCGCGGCCAGCGGCGCAGTCGAGACCACAAGGCTCGCGGCGAGCGATGTCAGGAAGGATATTCCGAAAGGTTTCATGCTCAGGCTCCCATTGTTTGTGATTGCGCCACTCAGCGGGCTGCGGTGACGATGCTGGTGAAGAAGTCTTCGGCCGGATCGACCATCTCGAACGGCGAGTGCGCGACGCCTGGAACGATGTCGCGGCGCACGGCGATGCCATGGGCCTCGAAGGAATCGGCAAGTGCGGCGATGCGCTCCAGCCGGTTGGCGCCCTGAAGGTCGGCGCCGTCCATCCATAGCTTGCTTTCGCGCGGGATGGTGATTTCCCAGGTTGCGTCGTCGGCGCCGCCGATCAGCGTCTGGACCTTGACCCTGCGCATCGCCTCGAGGTCGATCTCGATGCCGAAGCGGGCTTTCAGGTCGCGCACGCCGACCCACCAGTCGTAGTCCTGGTTGAGCAGCGTCACCACGCCCGGCGCGCCGATGGCGACGGCGCGAAGGCGCTGCGGATGCAGCATGAAGAAGCGCTGGCAGAACTGGCCGCCGCCGGAATAGCCGTACATCATGAAGCCGCCGTCGCGGATGCGGTACTTGGCGCAGACCTCGTCGACCATCGACAAAAGCACGAGGTCGTAGCGGATGCCATGGAACTCGATGCGCTTGTAGTTGGCGAGTTCGCCGGGCTCGACGATGCCGACGGGAAACAGCGGCGCCAGGATAATGCAGCCATGCTTCTCGGCGAAGTCGGCGAAGCGGTCGCGATACTGCGCGGCCGTGCGGCCGGTGCCGTGGACGATGACGGCGAGGTCGTACTGCTTGCCGTTGGTCTCGCTGTAGTCCTGCGGGACATAGAGGCAGTAGCTGAAGCGCTGGTCGTACTGGCTGGCGAAGAACGGCGTCGGCCCGAAATCATAGAAGCTGAGATTGATGCCGTGGCCCTCGCGCTTCGGCGGTTTGGGCGTGACTGTGGCGTTCGACATGGATCGATCTCCTTCAGGTGGCATCGGCGGCGGCTGGTTCGTTGCGCCAGCGCAATTCGACGCCGCCGGCTGGCGTGGTCTCGAGGATCGGGATCGCGTTGAGCAGCCGGCGCGTATAGGCGTGGCGCGGCGTATCGAGAATGGCGTCGCGCGTGCCTTCCTCGACGATGCGCCCCTCATGCATGACGATGACGCGGTCTGCGATCTGCTCGACGACGGCGAGATCGTGGGTGATGAAGAGGCAGGCGAAACCGAACTTCGATTGCAGGTCGGCCAGAAGCCGCAGCACCTGCGCGCGGACAGTGACATCCAGTGCAGAGACCGCCTCGTCGGCGATGACGAAGGAGGGCCGGCGGATGAGCGCGCGCGCGATCGCCACGCGCTGGCGCTGGCCGCCGGAAAGCTCGTGCGGGAAACGCTTGGCGAAGGATGGGTCCAGCGTCACGTTGGTCAACGCCTCCTCGACGCGGCGCGCATAATGCGAGGCCGGTACGTCGGGCAGCGCGCGCAGCCCCTCGGCCACCAGCGCACCGACCTTCATGCGCGGATCGAGCGACGAGAACGGGTCCTGGAAGACCATCTGGCAATTGCGGCGGTAATCGGCATAGCCGGGTGCGCCGGGCTCGATGCCGTGACCGTTGAAGAGCACCCGTCCGCCCTGGTTCCGCGTCAGCCCCGCGATCACGCGCGCAAGCGTCGTCTTGCCGGATCCTGAACCGCCGACCACAGCGAGTACCTCGCCCGGGCGGATCTCCAGATTGACGTCGCGGACCGCATGCTTGACGCCGCGCCGGCCGAACAGCCCGGCCCGAACCGGGAAATCGACCTTCAGATTTTCGACCGACACGATCGGCGCGTTCTCCGGCGTAGCGCGTGCCGGCGCGCGCACCGGCAGCGATGCGAGCAGCTTACGGGTGTAGTCGTGCTTCGGCGTGACCAGCAGCTCCGCCGTCCTGCCTTCCTCGACGATCTCGCCCGTCTGCATGACGAGGATGCGGTCGCTGTAGCGGGCGACCATCGGCAGGTCGTGGCTGATGAGGATGACGGCCGTGCCATGCTCGCGCGTCAGGCCGACAAGCAGGTCCATGACGTCGCGCTGCGTGACGGCGTCAAGCGCGGTGGTCGGTTCATCCGCCACCAGCAGCGCCGGCCGCATCAGCATGGCGCTGGCGATCATGATGCGTTGGCGCATGCCGCCGGAGAACTCGTGCGGGTAGGCGGCCAGCGCGCGCTCGCCGTCGGCGATGCCGACCCGCCCGAGCATGTCGAGGATGCGGGCTTTGCGCTCTCTGCGCCCGATGCCGCCATGCAGGGCCAGCCCCTCGTCGAGCTGCTGGCCGATGCGCATCGACGGGTTGAGCGAGGTCATAGGCTCCTGGAAGACCATGGTCACGCCGCTGCCGCGCATTGCCCGCAGACCGGCATCGTCGAGCGCGCCCAGCGAGCGGCCCTTGAAGCGGATGTCGCCGGAGACGAGGCCGACTGGCGCGGGCGACAGTCCGAGGATCGCGCGGCCGAGCATGGTCTTGCCGGAACCGCTCTCGCCGACGATGCCGACGATCTCGCCCGGTGCGATCGACAGGCTCGCATCCTTCACGATCGTTGGGCCTGCCCGTCCGATGCCGAGCGTGACGTTGCTGACTTCGAGGAGTGGCTGGGTCACAGGACGCGCCTTCTCATGCGGGGGTCGAGCCGGTCACGCAGCGCGTCACCCAGAAGATTGATGCCGAGAAGCGCCATGGAGATGGTGAGGCCGGGGAAGGTTACCAGCCAGACCGCCTGGTCGAGAAAGGCGCGGCTGCCCGCCAGCATGTTGCCCCAGGTCGGCGCCGGCGGCGCAACGCCCAGGCCGAGGAAGCTGAGCGCGCTTTCAGCCAGCAGCGCCCAGCCGCACATCGACGTCGCGAGCACGGTCAGCGGCGCGATGCAGTTGGGCAGGATATGGCGGCGCATCGTGTAGCCGAGGGAGTTGCCCATGACGTGCGAGGCTTCGACGAATTCGCGCTCGCGCAGACTGAGCACGGTGCCGCGCACCACGCGCACCACGGAGGACATGTAGACGAGGCCCAGCGCAAGGATGATGCCGGTTTCGTTGGCGCCGAGCACGGCGAGCAGGCCGAGCGCGAAAAGCAGGCCCGGAAAGGCGAGCAGCACATCGTTGAGCGACATGATGATGCGGTCGGACCAGCCGCGCAGAAAGCCGCTGACGATGCCGATCGCCGTGCCCGCCGAGATCGCGAGCGTCACCGTCAGCACCGAGATCTTCACGCTTGCGGCGGCGCCGGTCATCAGCCGGCTGAGCTGGTCGCGGCCGAACTCGTCGGTGCCGAGCCAGTGGCTCCAGCTCGGCGGCGCGAGGCGGGCGGTGAAGTTCATGGCGACCGGGTCGTAAGGCGTCCAGACCACGCCCAATACCGCCATGACGACGATGATGCCCGTGAGCGCGAGCCCGATGACGAGGTTTGGCGGATAGGTTCTCATTGCGCCGTCACCCGCGGGTCGAAGATCGGATAGAGCAGGTCGACGACGAGGTTCACCAGCACGTAGATGCCGGCGATGAACAGCAGGCAGCCCTGGATGACGGGGTAGTCGCGGGCAAAGATCGCGTCGACCAGCAGCCGGCCGAGGCCGGGGATCGTGAACACGGTCTCGATGATGGCGACGCCGGCCAGAAGATTGCCGAGGATGAGGCCGAGCAGCGTCCATGTCGGGCCGAAGGCGTTACGGAAGGCGTGACGCCACATCACCGCGCTTTCGGGCAGACCCTTGGCGCGGGCGTGGGTGATGTAGTCGAGGCCGAGGACTTCCAGCGTGGAGGCGCGCGCCATGCGCAGGATCACGCCGACCTCGTGCAGGAAGAGCGTGAAGATCGGCAGGACGAGGTAGAGGGCGGCACCGCGAACGCTTTCAGAGAAGCTGACATAGCCGACGATCGGCAGCCATCCGAGCTTCAGTCCGAACAGGAGCAGCATCAGCATGCCCATCCAGAAGGTGGGGATCGACATCAGCAGCGTCGCAGAGGTGACAAGGGCGATGTCGCTGGTCTTGTTCTGCCGCCATGCCGCCAGCATGCCCATCGGCACGGCCACAAGCGTGGAAAGGATCACGGCAGGCACCACCACCTGCAGGCTGATAAGGAAGCGCGATATGATGGTCTGCAGCACTGGCTGGCCAGTGGCGATGGATGTGCCCATGTCGCCCTGCAGCAGCAAGCCTGCCCAGATCACGAACTGCTCCGGCAGGCTGCGGTCGAGCCCGAGCCGCTCGCGAAGCGCTGCCAGCGCCGCCGCGTCGCCGACATCGCCCAGCATCAGGGATGCCGGATCGCCGGGAATGATGCGCACTAGAATGAACACCGTGACGCCGACCATAATCAGCGTCGGGATCGCCATCGCTATGCGGCCTATGGCGAAGCGAAGCACCGTCAGTTCTCCGCGGATGCCGGGATCGCCCGCGCCCCGGCGTCCGCCGGCAGCAGCGCGTCGTCGTCCAGCGCGTATGTGCGGAACTCGCGGTTGAGCGCCGGAAGAGCTGCGATCTCCATGAACCCCTTCGAGGAGTCGATCACGACCATCGCGACGGTGGTCGAAATGTTGCTCGCCTCGTTCTCGCGCGGCGGCCGGCAGACCGAAAACGGCGTGAGGAAATCGTCGAACAACGCGGCCTTCAGGTCGGCGCGGCCGAGAAGGGGCCCGCGCTCCTCCAGCAGGCGGCGCACGCGCCAGTCGCGGTAGAAGCTTTCCGGCACATAGGGAATGCCGGTGTCGCGCAGCTTGGAGAGCGCGACCGGGCTCACCCAGTGGTTTGCATGCACCAGCAGCCCGTCCTCGGGATAAAGCGGAAAGGATTCGTCCGGCGCGCATTCGAAGTCGATGCCGAAACCGGCCGAGGTCGAGATCATGATGTTGTTGGAGCAGGACTTCGGCGTCGTCGCCACGACCTTGATGGCGCGGGCGAAATGCTCGTTCTGCAGCACCTTGCGACGGATCGCGCCCAGCGGCACGCCGCGCTGGGTGAAGTCGCGCTCGCACTCCAGATAGTTGGCGGTGATTGCCGTGCCAGCAGCGTTGAAGCCGCTGCGCGCAAGCCCGCCGGCCTCGACGAAGGTGACGAAGTCCGGCCCGTTCTCCTGCCGCACCCGCAGCACCACGCCGGTCTCGGCGCATTCCACCCGCCAGTCCCAGTTCTGGCCGTGGATCAGATGTCCGGTGCTGCTGCGCTCCGGCATGATGAGGGCGCAGGTGCAGCCGTCATCGGGCTCGTCTGGCTCGGGTTTGTTCAATTCAGCCCGCGCCGAAGCGACGATCTCGGTACGCGCATTGATCATCACGATGTCTTCGAAGGCGACGCCCGAGCCCTGTGCGATGCCGCGCATCTCCTCGATGTAGCTCTCGTCGAATTCGGCGATGCAGTCGGCATAGCTCTGGATCAGAGCTGCCTTGCGCTCTGCGGGAAGGCCAAGCTGGTGGAGCGAGCCGCCATACAGATCGGCGCTGCGTTTGATGCGCGGTGCCAGTAGCACGCCGTATTGCCGGCCACGCTCGAAGGCGCCGCCCGAAACGGTGATGAAGGGAAAGGGTTCGACCGGCATTGGCACTCCACAGGCACGTCACAAAATGTTCTTTATCGATACAGAAAACATATGTCCATACGTTCTTGAGTGAAATTCGTTTTATGCCTATTTATTATGCGTTTGAACAAGCCGCGGCCACCTGTCATGATGATGCAAAGTCGCAATCGATTGCCCGAGATGGCATGACGACCAGAGGCCCGATGCAGGTTTCCCCGAACGATTTGCAGCAACCCGCCGCGCTCAGCAGCCTTCAGGCCGAGATCGCACGTAAGGTCCTGGCGCTGATTTCCGAAGGGCGTTGGGCGGCCAAGGAGAAGGTTTCCGATTCGGCGCTGGCCCGGGAATTCGGCGTCTCGCGCACGCCTGTCAGACAGGTGTTGCAGGCGCTGACCGCGCAGGGGCTTCTCGAACAGAACGGCAGCAGGGGCTTCCAGCTCGTGCGGGCGCTGGCCTCGGGCGAGAGCATTCAAGGCATGGTGCCGCCCTCCGAAAGCCAGAGCCTCTATGACCGCCTGATGAGCGCCCGCGCGACCGGCGAGATCGCAGAGGAGGTCTCGGAAACCGAGCTGGTCGAGCAGTTCGGCGCGACGCGAGGCGCGGTGCGGCGTGCGCTCATGCGCATGTCCGACGAGGGGATCGCCAGTCGCCGTGCCGGCCATGGCTGGCGCTTCGCCGAATGCCTCGTCACCGACGAGGCCGTCGACGAGAGCTACCAGTTCCGCCTGATCGTCGAATGCGGCGCGCTGCTGGTGCCGAACTACCGGCCCGACGAGGCGCAGATCAAGACGCTCGAACGCGACCAGCGCGGTATCCTCGAGCGCCCCATCCACGAAATCAGCCGCGTCGACTGGTTCAGCGCCAATGCGAGGTTCCACGAGACCATCGTATCGTGGTCGGGCAACCGGTTCCTGGTGCAGAGCCTGCAGCGCCAGAACAGCCTGCGGCGGATGACCGAGCTGAGCGACTTCTCCAAGCTGAGCAAGCGCCGGCTTGACGAGGCCTGCAAGGACCATCTCGGCATTCTGGAGGCGATCGCTTCCGGCGACTACAAATTCGCGGCCGCACTGCTCAATCGGCACATTTCGCGGGCGAGCCAGGACGTATCCGACGAAGGGCGGGAAACGTCGCTGCCTATGGACTGACTGCGACAGTCGGCACTGGCGCAGGTGCCATCAGCCGGTCGCGGCGCAGCCAGCGGGCCAGAAGCAGCACGGCGACCACCGCAAGGCCGCTCGACAGCCCGATCCAGATGCCGACGCCGTCGAGCCCGCCGGGGAAGGCGAGCCACACGCCGAGCGTCAGCCCGACGCCCCAATAGCCGATCGCCGCATAGACCATCGGCACCGTCGTATCCTGCAAGCCGCGCAGCATGCCGCCGGCCACGGCCTGCGCCCCGTCGACGATCTGGAACATCGCGGCGAGCGCCAGGAAGGTGACCGCCAGCCCGATCACCGGCGCGTTGGCAGGATCCGACAGGTTGATGAAGGCGCGGATCAAAAGGTACGGCGCGAACAGCATCAGCGCCGCCATGCAGGCCATGAACGCCACCCCCATGACGAATGCCGTCCAGCCGGCGCGCGTCACGCCATCCCGATCGCCGGCGCCATAGGCGCGGCCGACGCGTACGGTGGCGGCCTGCGACACGCCCATCGGCACCATGAACGAGATCGAGGCGATCTGGATGGCGATGGCGTGGGCGGCCAGCGACACGGCGTCGATCAAGCCCATGATAAGCGCTGCGGCATTGAAGATGCTGACCTCGAAGGTGATGATGCCCGCGATTGGCAGGCCGAGCCGCAGCAACTGACGGAAACGCGGCCAGTCGGAACGCCAGAAGCGCCCGAAAAGCCGGTAGCGGCGGAAGCGCCGGTCGAGCGACACGGCCAGCGCCAGCCCGCCGAACATCAGCAGGCTCGACAGCGTAGTGGCGGCACCCGCGCCGACGATGCCGAGCGCCGGAAAGCCCAGATTGCCGAACATCAGCGCCCAGTTGCACAGCACGTTGAAGCCGACGGCGGCAAAGACGATCACCAGCGCCCAGCCGGGCCGTTCGAGCGCGGAAATGAAGGAGCGCAGCACGATGAAGCAGTAGAAGGGCAGGATCGCCCACTGCATCACGCGCACGTAACGGCCGGCTTCTGCCGCCAGCGCCGCGTCCTGCCCCATGGCAACGAGGATCGCCTCCGTGTGCCACAGGAGCACCCACACCGGCACGGCCACGCACAGCGCGATCCACAAGCCCTGCCGGACGGTGCGGCGTACATCGCGCACGGAATGGCGCTTGCGCCCGAGCTCGAAGGCGATCATCGGCGAGACGGCGAGGATCAGCCCGAGGCCGAACATCATCGGCGCGAAATAGAGGTTGGCACCGAGCGTTCCGGCGGCAAGAGCCTCCGGGCCCAGCCGGCCCATCATCATCACGTCCGTTGCCGTCATCGCGGTCTGGCCGAGATTGGTCAGGATCATCGGCCAGGCGAGCGCCAGCATGGCGCGGAACTCCGCGCGCCACGGCGTCTGCGCGGCAACGCGCCCTATGGTGGGGGTTTTTGACATTTCGGCTCAATAGCCGAGGCGGCGGACATTGCCAGAACCACGCCGCGCCATCGGTTGGCGCAGCGATGTTGCCCTTGTCGTGCCGTGGCTGTAGCGTTTTGACCACCTCGCAGGGGGATCGATTTGTGGGTGCGTTGACGGCATTGGGCTGGGGACTTTTCGGCGGCAGCGCGCTGCTGGTCGGAGCCGCGATCGGCTGGTTCGCGCGACCGAGCCCGCGCATTGTCGCCGCCGTCATGGCCTTCGGCAGCGGCGTGCTTATCTCAGCGATCGCGTTCGACCTGATGGATGACGCTGCCGGCAAGGGCGGTATCGCCGCCTCGGCCACCGGTTTCATGGTCGGGGCGATGGCTTTCACGCTCGGCGCGCTCTACCTCGCCCGGCGCGATGCCGGCGGCCGCAAACGCTCGTCGGCGTCCGCAGCGGCACCCGCGACGGCGGCCATGGCGATCGCGCTCGGCTCGGTCTTCGACGGCATTCCCGAATCGATGGTGATCGGGCTGAGCCTGCTCGACGGAGAAGGCGTCTCGCTGCCGGTGGTGATCGCCATCTTCCTGTCCAACGTGCCGGAAGGCATGTCGAGTTCGGCGGGCATGAAAGCATCGGGCCTGTCGCGCCGCTTCGTGTTCGGCCTGTGGAGCGGCATCGCCATTCTGTGCGGCATCGGTGCCGTGGCGGGTTTCCATCTCTTCGCCGGCGCGCCGCCGCATTACGTGGCCATTGCGCAGGGCGTCGCCGCCGGCGCGATGCTGGCGATGATCGCCGACACGATGATCCCGGAAGCCTTCGATACGGCGCATGATTTCGCCGGGTTGATCACGGCGGCGGGTTTCGTCTGCGCCTTCATGCTTTCGCATGCCTTCGGCTGACAGCGAACCATTTGCGCGGGGTCGCGTTTGAGGCTAAGACGCCGCCGACCGAAATGCCCAGCAATCCCGAGGTTTCCTCCATGACGACGGACCAGCTTGCCACCGCGGAAGAGCAGGCGCGCCTTCTCTCTGCCGCGCTGCCCTACATGCAACGCTACGAGAACAAGACCGTCGTGGTGAAATATGGCGGCCACGCCATGGGCGACGCCGAGCTCGGCCAGGCCTTCGCCCGCGACATCGCGCTGCTCAAGCAATCCGGGGTCAACCCCATCGTCGTGCATGGCGGTGGGCCGCAGATCGGCGCGATGCTGAACAAGATGGGCATCGAATCCAAGTTCGAGGGCGGCCTGCGCGTGACCGACCGCAAGACGGTCGAGATCGTTGAGATGGTGCTGGCCGGATCGATCAACAAGGAGATCGTGGCGCTCATCAACGCCGAAGGCGAGTGGGCGATCGGCCTGTGCGGCAAGGACGGCAACATGGTCTTCGCCGAGAAGGCGCACAAGACCATCAAGGACCCCGACAGCAACATCGAGCGCGTGCTGGATCTCGGCTTCGTCGGCGAGCCGGTCGAGGTCGACCGCACGCTTCTGGACCTGCTCGCCCGCTCCGAGATGATCCCGGTGATCGCACCGGTGGCGCCGGGCCGCGACGGCCATACCTACAACATCAACGCCGACACATTCGCCGGCGCCATCGCGGGTGCGCTGAGCGCCTCGCGTCTGCTGTTCCTGACCGACGTGCCGGGCGTGCTCGACAAGGACAAGAAGCTGATCGACGAGCTGACGGTCGGTGAAGCGCGCGCGCTGATCGCCGACGGCACGATCTCCGGGGGCATGATCCCCAAGGTCGAGACCTGCATCGAGGCGATCGAGCGCGGCGTCGAGGGTGTCGTCATCCTCAATGGCAAGGCGCCGCACGCGGTGCTGCTCGAACTCTTTACGCACCACGGCGCCGGTACGCTGATCGTGCCGTAGGCGGCATAGGCGGTCAGACACAGCCGGTTAGCGAGCCGATTCCCGCTCCCGGTTGGGCACGGGCCGGGCGCAGGCAGGACGGCCTCAAGCGATTCCCGCACATGCCGCGCGTTGGTGACGACGCTTGTCGGGCGACTGCTAGGCGGCACAAAGTGCCGCCGGTCGCACTGTTCCGGCCCCTCTTTCAGTCGATTCCGCACCCGGTTTTCCGGCAGTTTCCTGCAATCGACCCATTTTGCAGACGACGGATCGCGAATTTCGATGAAGCTTCTGTCGATGACGGCCGCACAGCGCCGTCTCAGGCAACGACTGAAGGAAACATCGCATGTACCACCGCCTCGCACCTCTGCTTCTCTTTCCGCTCGCTGGCTGCGTGAGCGCCAGCAGCGCCGACGTCACGCGCGAACTGGCAGTCGGCCAGACGGCCCACATCACAGCTTACAGGGGCGATGGCTGCAATGCTCCCGCACCGAGCTTTGAGGCGGTGATGCGGCGGATTCCCAAGTCGGACCTGGTCAGATATTCCGATGGCGGACTTTCCAGCCGCGTCAGCAACCAATGCAAGAAACGCGTCCCGACCCGTGCGGTCAACGGCACGGGCATCAAGGCCGGTTCCGAGGTGAAGCGCTACCAGTCGGGCACTGTCGCCATCGTCGTCAAATAAGCGAACGCATTTCCATTTGGCCGACGCGGCTGGGCGCAGACTTGCCTGGTGCGTCGCGCGACCCGGCTCGTGACCCCGATGGTTGGCCCCAGCGGGATCGCGGGCCGGTTTTCGTTCCGGCGCCAGTCTGGTGTCGGTATGCTTCGTAAAAATGCGCTTGACCTGGAGTTCGCTCCAGCAAGTAGATGCATGTGTGCAGACAACGGAGATGCACACATGCAGCGACAACCTTTCCTCGAAAATACCCCCGGCAGACCAAGGGCAGGGCGCGCTGGCCCCTCGCTTCTGGTGGATGCGCACGACGCGGTTCTGACCCGCTTTCGTGCCCGGCCCGAGCCATGAAGATCGGCGACGTCGCAAGGCGCACCGGGCTCAGCATCGATACGCTGCGCTATTACGAGAAGCTCGGCCTGATCGATCCGCCGTGGCGGCAGGCGGGGCGGCGCGCCTATGACGAGAACATCATCGCGTGGCTGAGTTTCATCAAGATGCTCAAGGCCACAGGCATGCCGCTTGCCGATGTCGAGACCTATGCAAGGCTCCGCCGCGACGGCGATCGAAGCTCGGCTGAGCGGCGCGTGATGCTGGAACAGCAGCGCGAGGCTGTGCTGCAGAAGATCGCAGAGCTGACCGAATGCGTGGAACTGCTCGACTACAAGATCAAGAACTACGCCGAAATCGAAGCGCGCTACCGCGCCGAGGACGGCCGGAAGGACCAACACGATGAACACTGAACAGACGATTGAGCGCCCGGCGCTCGACAAGGGGCGCGATATTGCGAGGAAACTGAACCCCGAACTGGAAGCGATCCTTGCCGGCCGCTACGACAAGGCACTGCCGGGATTCGCGGAAACGCTGATCGAATCCGCCTATGGCCGGCTCTACGCGCGCGACGGGCTGGACCTCAAGACGCGCCAACTCGCCACGGTCGCCGCGCTGACGGTGCTCGGCGGGCAGACCGCGCCGCAGCTCAAGGTCAACATCGAGCACACGCTGGCCGCCGGCGCGAACCGGCAGGAGGTGCTCGAGATCATCCTGCAGATGGCAGCTTATGGCGGCTGGCCCGCCGCGATCAACGGTATCAACGCCGCGCTGGCGCTGTTTGCCGAGCTGGACGGTTCCGACACGGCTTCCGCTTGGGACAGCCAGTAGTAATCAGCCTACGAGCACGAGGATCAGGATCCCGGCGACGATCAGGAGGCAACCGGCGGTTTCCAGCCGGTTGATCTTCTCCTTGAAGAAGAACACCGAGGCGGTGAAGGTAAAGAGCATTTCGATCTGGGCCAGCGCCTTCACCACCGCTGCCTGTTGCAAAGTCATCGCCATGAACCAGCCGAACGAGGCGGTCGCGCCGACGAAGCCGGTGAACAGCGAGACCTTCCAGGCCTTGCCGATGCGGCCGATCTCGGCGCGGTCCTTCCACAGCATCCAGCCGCCCATGACGAGCGTCTGGAGCGTGATCGTCCAGGCGAGGGTGACGGCTGCCTGCATCATGAAGTTCGGGCCGCCCAGCGCCAGCGAGGCCGCGCGATAGGCGACAGCAGCGATGCCGAACAGCGTGCCGGAGCCAAGCCCGATCAGCGCGTTCCTCGCAAAGATCGAGGCGACGAGATTGCGCCAGCTCATATGCATGTGCGCGACCGATATCAGCATGACGCCGAAGACGCTGACGGCGATTGCAAGCAGCGTTCCACCCGTGACCCGCTCGCCGAAGAAGAGCAACGCGAACAGCGCCGTCTGTGCCGGCTCGGTGCGCGAATAGGCCGTGCCCACGGCGAAGTTTCGGTACGAGAAAAGGTGGATGAGCAGGAAAGTCGCTCCGATCTGCCCGAAGGCGCCCACCGCCACCCAGAACAGAAACGTGCCGTTGGGCGAAGGGATCTGGTAGCCGGCAAGGCGGCTGAGCACGAGCAGGAAGAGCAGCGCGAAAGGCAGGCCGAAACCGAAGCGCACGAAGGTCGCGCCGGTGGTGCCCATCACCGCCTTCAAATGCTTCTGCGCCGCAGAACGCAGGTTCTGCAGGAACGCGGCAGCGATGGTGATGGGTATCCAGAGTTCCATGGGAGACGGCGCGTGAGGGACGAACGCTGTCTAGACCCGTGCGCTCATGCTTGCAATGGAGCTGCGAAAAACGACACCCGTTCCTTACCCGTCTTCCTTGTGGGGGCTGTGCCCGGCCTCATGCGGCTTTCCCTGGTCAGGCCGCCTTTGCGACGGTCTCGAAAACGACTCGGTTGCGACCGCGGCGCTTGGCTTCGTAGAGTCGCCTGTCTGCTTCGCGCATCATTTCCGACCATGTCAGCTGCTGGCGCAGCCTGGAGGCGCCGATGCTGACCGACAACGGAAGGTATTTGCCTTCGCCCGGCGAGAAATGGATGGCCTCGACGGCAAGGCGGATGCGTTCGGCCACCTCGACGGCCTCGTTCACATCGGCGCCGACGAGGAACGCGCCGAATTCCTCGCCTCCGATGCGCCCGACGAGATCGTCCTCGCGCAGGGCGGTGCGGATCGCCTCGGTGATCAGCTTCAGCGCCACGTCGCCCTGCTGGTGGCCGTGCGTGTCGTTGATGTATTTGAAGTTGTCCGCGTCGATGATGAGCAGCGCGCCGCTGTCGGTACGCCGCCGCAGGCTCTTCAAGGTGGCGAAAAAGGCTTCGCGGTTGAGCAGGCCGGTCATGTCGTCGTGACGGGCCTTTTCCGACAGCCGCGCATGCGCCTCGGCGAGCTGCATGTGAGCATCGGCAAGCTCGTCATGGGCGCGGGTCAGTTCGAGCAGGGCGTCGGAGAGCTTCTTCTTCTGCCACAAAGTGTGGCCGCTCGCGGGAAAGGCGATGACCAGCGGGCAAAGCAGCGCCATCAACAGCGCGTTGCCTTCCACGACCCCGCCGATGAGCGGCACGAGTGCGACCACAATCAGGAGCGACGCTGCTGCCGAGACCACGGCAAACAACGCTGCCTTTGCCAAAACCTGCTTCATGACGATCCTTCCGTTGGCGGACCTCATGGCAGGGGAAAGTGAATCGGTCGTTTCGAGCGCATCTCCAATTCGACATACTCGCCGAATTATCGTGGCGCTTCATTCGGCCTATGGAATCGTCTAGTCAGGTGCCATGACAAATCTTCCCGATCCCGCGCGCTTCGCCCATGTCACCGACTGGGTGTTCGACCTCGACAACACGCTCTATCCGCATCACTCGAACCTGTTTTCGCAGATCGACGTGAAGATGACGGCGTATGTGTCGGAGTTGCTGCAACTGCCGCGCGACGAGGCGCGCGTGTTGCAGAAGGACCTGTATCGGGAATATGGAACCACGCTGAACGGGCTGATGGCCCGCCATGGCATCGATCCGGACGACTTCCTCAACAAGGTGCACGACATCGACTATTCCTGGGTCGATCCAAACCCGGCACTCGGCGATGCCATCCGCACCCTGCCGGGCCGTAAGTTCATCTTCACCAACGGCGACCGGGGTCACGCCGAGCGCACGGCGCGGCAACTCGGCATCCTCGACCATTTCAACGACATCTTCGACATCGTGGCGGCCGACCTGACGCCCAAGCCGGCGCGCGAGACCTACGACAAATTCGTGGGCCTGCATCGCGTCGACACCGCCCATGCGGTCATGTTCGAGGACCTTGCCCGCAATCTTGCCGTGCCCAAGGCGCTCGGCATGACGACGGTGCTGATCGTGCCGAACAATTTCGAGCCGACCTTCTCCGAGATATGGGAGCGCGACGCCGATAACGAGGATGACGTCGACTACGTCACCGACGACCTCGCCGGCTTCCTGACGCGCATCAATGCGGCGCTTGCCCATTGAGGCGCTTTACCTCTCTTGAGGCACGGATCGATGCAGCCGCGCATATGGTGCTCGACCGACTGCCGGCGCATGGCCTCTATGGCGCTGCGGTCGAGTTCGTGGTTTTCGGGCTCAAGCAGGGCTGGGCGTGCCTGTTCGGCGGCGCGATGCTGGCGCTTATCATCGGCACGCGCCTGCTGTGGCCCGATGGGAGCATCGTGAGCCGCTATGACTTCCTGTTTCTCGCCGCGCTCGGCATCCAGCTCGCCATGCTGGGCCTCAAGCTGGAGACGCTCTCCGAGGCAAGGGTGATCCTCATCTTCCACGTCGTCGGAACGGCGATGGAAATCTTCAAGACCGGCGCGGGCTCCTGGGTCTATCCGGAGGAGAGCTTCTTCCGCATCGCTGGCGTTCCGCTGTTTTCGGGATTCATGTATGCGGCCGTCGGCTCCTATCTGGCGCGCGTCAGCCGTATCTTCGACATGCGGTACACGCATTATCCGCCCTTCTGGACGACAGTGGCGCTGGCCGTTGCGATCTACATCAACTTCTTCGCGCATCATTTCGTCGTGGATTTCCGCATTGTGCTCTTTGCGGCCACGGCGGTGCTGTTCCTGCGCACGACGGTGCACTACCGCGTTTTCCGGTTCCGCCACCGCATGCCGCTGCTCGTCGGCTTCCTGCTGGTGTCGCTGTTCATCTGGTTCGCGGAAAATATCGGCACGTGGTCGCGTGCCTGGCTCTATCCTGGCCAGGAGGACGGCTGGACGCCGGTCTCGATCCACAAGCTCGGCGCATGGTATCTGCTGATGATCATCTCGTTCGTGCTGGTGACGCTGGTGCACCGCCCGCGGTCGCTCGGCGACGAAAAAGATGAGATTGCAATGGATCGGGAGCCCGTCGCGGAGACGCCTTCAAAGGCGGACGCCATGGGGTTGAGCTCCCGGGAGACATAGCCCGACCGGGAAAGACGGGTGGTATCGGAGAGGACCCACCCGCCGTGTCCGGCGGATGGGTGGTTTTGATGCGTCCGGCCGATCAGTCGGCAGCGGCGCGGGCGGTTTCGAGCCAGCCGGAGACGAGCTCCTCATTGGCTTCGATCCACTCGCTGGCGTGACGCTCAATGTCCTCGGCGTCGCCTTCGCCGTTATTCATCTTGGCGTTCTGGGCAAAGATGTCCTCGATCGGGATCGAGGCGGCCTCAAGGAGCGCCTGCACGGCCGGGTTCTCTTCCAGGAAGGCAGAGTTGACCACCGGACGGATGTCGTTGGCCGGGAAGCCGAGCTTGCATGGATCGTTGATGCAGCCATTGACGCCGTCGAGCGTCGCGGCCTCCTCAAGGTCCTTCTGCGCTTCAGGCAGGTTCACCTCGGGAACCTCGATCCACATCACGTCCTCGCCGGGCTTCAGCGTGTCGACGGTCCAGTTCGGCGTCCAGGTGTAGAAGAGGATCGGGTCGCCCTCGCCATAGGCTGCCACGGCATCCGCCATCGAAGCAGAGTAGCTGGCCTTGATCGGGTTGACGTGGTCGCGCAGCTCGTAGGCATCGAGATGATGCTCGATGGTGATCTCGCAGCCCCAGCCGGGCGGGCAGGCAACCAGATCGGCCTTGCCGTCGCCATCGCGGTCGAAGGCTTCCTTGACCTCATCGCGCTTGAAGTCCTCGAGCGACTTGATGTCGAACTTCTCGATGGAGGCCTTGTCGACGAGATAGCCCTCGAGCGCGCCGCCCTGGGCGACATTGCCGACGAGCTCGGCGCCCTGCGAATAGGTGTCCTCATAGGTGTTGTGGAGCGGGAACCAGCCATTGACCCACAGATCGAGGTCGCCCTGCGAAACCGCCTGGTAGAAAGGCGGGTTGTCGAGCGTGGTCGGACCTTCGACCGTGTAGCCCAGCCGCTCCAGGAGCTGCTTGTAGACGGCAGCCGGGAACCAACCGGTGTCCCATGTGGCCTGGGCCATGCGCACGGTCACACCGGCGCCGGGCCCTTCCTGTGCCTGCGCGGTCGCCATCGGAGCGGTAAGCATCGTGCCGGCCGCAAGGGCCACGGCGAAGAGCCGCGATAGGTTGTGGTTGTTCATGTCAGTCTCCTTGCTTTCTTCTTTCGCCCCACGCGGATGGCGGGGCATGGGACCGCGCAAGACGCGGTCGGGGCAGGTCAGCCTGCCCGCTGCGACTCGCCGGCGGCGGCGTCGCGCCGCGGCGAGAAAAGGGATCGCATCGTCTCCATCAGCGAGACCGTACGCACGGAGCGTTTTTCGCCGAGCGCCTGGCTGATGCGGTCGAGGATGATGGCGAGCAGCACGATGCCGACGCCGCCGGCCGTGGCATTGCCGACGTCCAGCCGGCCGAGGCCGGTGAACACGGTCAGGCCGAGCCCGCCCGCGCCGATGAGTGCGGCGATGACCACCATCGAAAGAGCCAGCATCAGCGTCTGGTTGAGGCCGGCCATGATGGTGCGCAGCGCCAGCGGAAACTGCACCTCCACCAGCGACTGCCACGGCGTCGCGCCGAACGCGACGGCAGCTTCCGTGAGGTCGTGGCGCACGTTCCGGATGCCGAGATTGGTCAGCCTGATGATCGGCGGAACCGCGAAGATGATCGTTGCGATGATGCCCGGCACCACGCCGACGCCGAACAGCATGACGATCGGCACCAGATAAACGAAGGACGGGATCGTCTGCATGATGTCGAGGATCGGCCGCAGCACGGCCTGGAAGATGTCGCTGCGCGCGGCGAGCACGCCCAGCGGGATGCCGATCACAACGCAGAAGAACACGGCCGTCACGACCATGGCCAGCGTCGTCATCGTCTCCGGCCAGAGGCCGATAAGGTCGATGAAGACGAGCGCGATCAGCGTGAAGATGGCGACGCCGCGTCCGGCCGTACGCCAGGCGATCAGCGCGAGCGCGGCGGTAAACACCAGCATCGGCGTTGCGTTTAGGAAGGTGGACAGGCCGTTCAGCACCTGGCTCACCGGCCACTGCATGGACCGGAAGAAGGGCCGGAAGTTGGGCACCAGCCAGTCTCGAACGAACAGGTTGATCCAGTCGGCGAACGGGATTGCGAGAAAGTCGAAATCGGATGGGCTGATCATGTCAGGCGCCTCCCGCTGAAAGCTGCGCGAAGACCGCCTTCGGCTCGACAATGCCGGAGAGCCGTCCGTCACCATTGGTGAGCGCGATCGGAAGGCCGGTCTGCGCCAGTTCGTAGAGATCGAACAGCCGTGTGTCGGGCTCGGCTGCGGGGAAGTCGTCGTTCAGGACATCGCGAAGCGTGCTGCCTTTGCGACCCAGCGCGGCGTTGGCTTCGCGATAGGTTACGATGCCGGCCGGCTTGCCATCGTCAACGAGGTGTATCGCGTCCCTGTCCAGCCGCTCCATGGCGGCGAGCGCCGATTTCAGGTCGGCTGCAGCGAGCTCAAGCGCTTCACCGGGTTCCGCCACGCTGCCGGCTGTAAAGACCAGCGACCGGTCGATGTCCTTGGTGAAGGCGGCAACGTAATCGTCGGCCGGGCTGCCGACGATCTCTTCGGCGCTGCCGGTCTGCACGATGGCGCCGTTGCGCATGATCGCGATGGTGCTGCCGAGCGTCAGCGCTTCGTTCAGGTCGTGGGTGATGAAGACGATCGTCTTCTTGAGCGAGCGCTGGAGCTCGATGAGCTCCTGCTGCATGTCGCTGCGGATGAGCGGGTCGAGCGCGCTGAACGGCTCGTCCATCAAAAGGATTTCGGGCTCCGAGGCGAGACCGCGAGCAAGGCCGACACGCTGCTGCATGCCGCCGGAAAGCTCGTCCGGGTAGCTGTCGGCACGTGCGCCGAGGCCCACCTGGTCGAGGGCCGCCTGCGCCCGCTCGCGCCGTTCGGCTGCGGACATGCCCTTGATCTTGAGGCCAAAGGCGACGTTGTCGGCGACCGTCTTATGCGGGAAGAGGGCGAAGTGCTGGAAGACCATCGCCACCTTCTCGCGCCGCACCCACCGAAGCTGCTCGTCCGAGCAAGTGGCGACATCGACGCCGTCAATCAGAATTTCTCCGGCGCTTGGCTTGATGAGCCCGTTGATCATGCGCACCAAAGTGGATTTGCCGGACCCGGAAAGTCCCATGACGACGAAAATCTCGCCTTCGGCCACCTCGAAACTTGCGTCGTTCACGCCGACGGTCTGTCCCGTTGCCTCGAATATTTCGTCTTTGTCTTTTCCTGCTTCGAGGAGATTCAATGCGTCTCCGGCGCTTCCACCGAATATCTTATATAAATTCTTGCCTGATATTTTGGTTTTCATGAATCCATTGTGTGATGTCCAAAAATAAATACAGCCATGACCAAAAATAACATTCAATATCGCACGGGATCATGAAGGTTGTGCACCTTCAGCAATATCAAATGATTATTGAATGTCTGGCTATATGATGCCCTCATGGCATCGAAGTTGCTGCCTATATACGGCCGTAATATTTAACGGGCAACCCCGATGAGCCGGATTGGAACGGAACATTCAGGAATGGCGGGGCACGCGCAACATTGCTGCGCGAAGCCGATGAAACCCCGCGCGCAATGGCGCTTGATGCTGCCTGTGTCCGCAAAAGGAGAGCGGCGGCTGCGCGGTCGGCTCAGCCGAGCAGCGCGCCCGGGTTCATCATGCCGTCTGGATCGATCGCCTGCTTGATCTGGCGCATGACGGCAAGCTTCACCGGGTCGCCCAGCCGCTGCAACTCCGATGTGAGCTTGCGGCCGATGCCATGTTCGGCGCTGATGGTACCGCCGAAGCGCATGGCGATGTCGTGCACGGCCATTTCGACTTCGAGCGCCTTGGCCTCGCCGTCCGGCAGCGCCCGCCAGTAGTCGTGCGGGAACATGAGGATGTAGTGGACGTTGCCGTCGCCCAGGTGGGATACGACGAGCACCCGCGCCTGCGGGAAAAGCTTCGCGGACATCTCGTCGGCGGCCGCGATGAAGCCGGGCACAGCCGAATTGCGCACTGCGGTGTCGTGGACGATGCCGACACCTTCGATCTTGTGCGCCTCGGTGACGGAGTGGCGGATGTGCCAGATGTCCTGCGCCTGGGCCTCGTTCTGCGCGACGATCGCATCGTCTGCGAGGCCGGCTTCAAGCGCCGCCGCCATCACCTCTTCCAGCGCGGCTACGAGGTCTGCGTCGGGATCGGTGTGGGCGAGCTCGATCATCACCGACCATTCCGGCGTGGTCTCGAACGGCAGCCGCGTGCGCGGAATGTGCCGCAGCACGCAATCGACCTCAGCGCGGTTCAGCATCTCGAAGGCTTCGACCGCATCGCCGCAGCGATCCTGCAGGCGCGAAAGAAGCTCGACCGCAGCCTGCGGCCCTGTGACGGAAATCCAGCCATGGGCGAACGACCGGTTGGGTTGGCGCAGGCGCAGCGCGGCCCCTGTGACGAGGCCGAGAGTGCCCTCAGCGCCGATCAGCAGGTGCTTGAGGTCGTAGCCGGTGTTGTTCTTTCGCAGTGCGTCGAGATCGCGATAGACGCTGCCGTCGGGCAGCACCGCTTCGATGCCGCAGACGAGATCGCGCATCGGGCCGTAGCGCAGCACGCCCGTTCCGCCGGCATTGGTCGAAATCAGCCCGCCGATCTGGGCGGTGCCCTCGCTGCCCAGATGGAGCGGGAACTGCCGGCCTTCGCCGGCTGCAAGCTCGTGCACGCGCGCAAGCGTCATGCCGGCATCCACCGTCACGACGTTGGCGGCACGGTCCATGGCGCGCAGGTTCGCCATCCGGCTCATGCCGACGACGATTGCCGGGCGTCCGGGAGCAGGCGTAGGCACGGCGGCATAGCAAAGGCCAGTATTGCCGCCGAGCGGGAAGATCGCGGCGTTGTGTTCGCGCGCGATCGCCACCACGGCCGCCGCCTCGTCGGTATTTGCCGGCAGCGCGACCGCGTCGGCCGCGCCGGTCATGCGGCCACGGAAATCCGTCACGAACGGCGCCATCTCGCCCCGGTCGGCGATCAGGCCCCGTTCGCCGAGAACCGCACTCAGCCGCTCGATCAGCGTGCTCACGCAGCGGCTGCCTTCGTCATGCCGGCAAAGGCGGCCTTGAGCGCCTCGCGCGTCTCTGGCGTCGGATCGGTCAGCGGCAGGCGCACGCCGCCGGCGCGCATGCCGGCCAGCCCCATGTAATATTTGAGCGGGCCGGGGTTGGTCTCCAGGAAGATCGTCTTGACGACCGGGTCGAGGCGCTGCTGGTGGGCGATCGCGGCGTCGAGCTTGCCATCGCGGGCGAGCTTGAAGACCTCGATCCAGTGGCGCGGATAAACGGTCGCCGAAGCGAGCACGCCGCCGCATGCGCCGAGCGCCACATGCGTGGCGAACAGCGGCTCCTCGCCGCTGAGCACGGCAAGCTTGTCGCCGGCGAGCTTCATGGTCTCGATGAATTCCGGCATATCGTAGGACGAGCACTTCATGCCGATGATCGAACCGTCGTCGGCCAGTGCCGCGATGGTCTCGGCCTTGAGCGCCACGCCTGTGCGGCGCGGGATCTCGTAGGCGAGCACCGGCGCGTCGACCGCGTCGCGATAGTTGCGGAAATAGGTGCGCATGCCTTCCTGCGTGCCTGCGGCGTAGTATGGCGTGACCGTCATCACGCCGCTGGCGCCCGCGGCGATGAAGTCGCGGCCCGCGTCTACCGCATCGGCGAAGCCGGTTGCAAGCACGCCCGGCAGCACCGGCGCGCCGGCGGCGGCCTCCACGCAGGCTCGCACAATGTCGGCACGCTCGCCACGCGACAAAGCGGGGTATTCGCCGGTGCCGCCGATCGGCACGATGCCCGTCGCACCCGCATCGATCTGGAAGCGGACGAGCGAGCGTAGCGCGTCGAAGTCCACGGAACCGTCATCCGTGAACGGTGTGACGATTGCGGTGAAGAGACCCGACAGGTCGTCTTTTGTCAGAGCCATCCAGAAAGTCCTTTCAGAAATATCACATGAAACCGAACAACCGGGGCAGCGTCAGCGAAACCGCCGGCACGTAGGTGACGACAAGCAGCACCGCCAGGTTGGAGAGGAGGAAGGGCACGCTCTGGCGCACGATCGCGCCGAGTGGCACCCCGGATATGGTCGAGCCGAGATAGAGCGCCAGTCCGTAAGGAGGCGTCATCAGGCCGATCATGACGTTGAGCACCATGATGACCCCGAAATGGACCGGATCGACACCCATGGATGCAAGCAGCGGTGTGAACAGGGGCGCAAACAGCAGGAGCTGCACGGAATCGCCAATCCACAACCCGTTGATGAGGAAGAACAGGTTGAGAAGCAGCAGCAGCATCCACGGCTCGAGCTGCATGTCCTGCACAAGCGCCTGCAATTCGCTGGGCACGCGCTCATTGGCCAGAACCCAGCTTATGATGGTTGCGAAGCCGACGATCAGATAGACGGAGGCGGAGGTGCGCGCGGCGCGGTCGATGATGTCCCAGAAGGCCTTGAGCGACAGGTTGCGATAGGCAAGCACGCCCACCAGGAGCGCATAGGCAACAGCGATGGCGGCTGCCTCGGTCGCCGTGAAGATACCGGAGATGATGCCGCCCAGAATGATCAGCGGCATGAAGATCGCCCAGAACGCGCTCATGAAGATGTGGAAGGCAACGCCCAGCGTCAGGTTCTCGATCGGGTTGCGCGGGAAGCCCTTCTTGCGCGCCAGGTAGTAGATGACGGCCATCTGCGCGACGCCCAGCATCAGCCCCGGCACGGCGCCGGCGAGGAAAAGCGCTGCGACGGACGTGTTGGTCAGGGCCGAGAAGATGATAAGCGGGATCGACGGCGGGATGATCGGCCCCTGGATCGCCGAGCTGACGGTGAGCGCGGCCGCGAAATCCTTCCGGTAGCCGTCCTTCTCCATCATCTTGACCTCGACCGGGCCGAGCGCGGAGATGTCGGCCAGTGCCGATCCGGATACGCCGGAAAACATCATCGATCCGACGACGTTGACATAGGCAAGGCCGCCACGAAGCCTGCCGACCATCAGCCGCGACAGGTTCACCAGCCGGTCGGTCATGCCGATGGCGGTCATGATCTCGCCGGCGATGATGAAGAGCGGGATCGAGAGCCAGATGAACACATCCATGCCCGTGAAAAACTTGTGGGCATAGATGTCGAGCATGCCGGACATGCCCGGCTTGATGAAGAAATAGGCCATGCCGGCAAAGCCGATGGCGAAAATGACCGGGCTGCCCATGATCATGAGAACGAGCAGCAGGCCGATGACGACGAGAAGCGTGTAATCCATCGGGGTGCCTCAGATCTCGGCTTTGAGGATGGAGGGCTGGTCGTTTTCAGGTGTGCCACGGACCAGGTCGCGCAATGCCAGAACCAGCATGTGAAAGAGCATCAGGGCCGCGCCGACCGGCACGGAGAGATAGATCCAGTAGAAGCTGAGCTGCAGCGTCGCCGACATGCGGCGCTGTCCGAAATCAGCGTTTTCGTAGCCTTTCCAAACGAGCACGGCGAGAAGCGCGCACAGCATCAGCCGGAAGATCGCGTTGCGGATCGAGAGCAGCCGGCGCGGCCAGTAGCCGTCGAAGAAGTCGACGCGCACGAGCTGCTCGTCCTTCACCAGCAGGCTGCCGGCCAGCATCACCACCCAGATCATGAGGTAGCGCGCCGCTTCCTCGGGCCATGGAAGTGAGAAGCCGAAGCCGTAGCGCAGCACGACCTGCATGAACAGGATCGCGGCAACGAGGACGAGCATGACGCGGGCAACGAAGGAGGAGATGAAGCCCAGCACGTCTGCGAGCTTTTCGAGGGTTCTGAGCAACGCCGCCTCCATGGTTGAAGCCGGGACAGCCTTGGCTGTCCGGCGCAAATGAACGAGCCCGCGCCTGAGGCGCGGGCTCCATGATGACTAGTCCTGCGCGTCGGCGATAGCCTGCTGCAGCTCGCTGATGAGCTCCGCGCCGACCTGCTCGGTTAGGATTTCGGCGATCGGCTGCTGGGTCTTCTCGACGAAGGCCTGGAATTCTTCCGCCGTGGGCTGGTAGATTTCCACGCCTGCCTTCTCGATGACCTTCAGGTCCTGCGATTCCTTGGCCGCGATGATGCCGAGCATGGCGAACGTCGCCTGGCGGCCGGCATAATCGAACGCCGCGCGGTCTTCATCGCTGAGGCCCTGGTAGAACTCCTCATTGATGGTGATGAGCGGCATGTTGATGAGGTGGTGATCCAGCGTGTAGTACTTCTGCACTTCCTGCAGGTTCGCCAGAAGCATCGTGTAGGGCGCGTTCTCCTGCCCGTCGACGACGCCCGTCTGCAGCGCGCTGTAAAGCTCGGCCCAGGCGATCGGGGTCGGCGATGCGCCGAGCGCCTCGACCATCTTGATATGGATCGGAACCTGCTGGGTGCGGATCTTGAGGCCGACCATGTCCTCGGGCGTACGGATCGGCCGCACCGAGTTCGAGAAGTTGCGGAACGCGGACGGCAGGTAGTTGAGGATGCGCACGCCGCTCTGCTCGGCGACCGTGTCGGAGAGCTTCTTGCCGAACGGGCCTTCGAGAACCTCGCGCGCCACTTCCGTGGTGGAGAAGGTGTAGGGCATCTCCAGCACCTGCGCGGCCGGCGCGTAGGCTGCGACGTGGCCGGCATTCAGGCCACCGACGATCTGCAGCGATCCGCGCGCATTCTGCTCGAGCAGCGATTCCAGATCGCCGAGCTGGCCGTTCGGGAACACCTGGATCTCGTAGCGCCCGCCGGTGTGCGACTTGACGATCGAGCTGAACACCTCGGTGTAGGCCCAGTAAGGATTCGCCAGAAGGTCGCCTTCGCCGTCGACATGGCCGAAACGAACGACCGTCTGCGCGTCGGCGGCGCCGATCATCATGGTTCCAAGGCTCATTGTCGCCGCGGCGCAAACAACGCTCAGTTTTCGTATGATGGATTTCATTTCCTCAACTCCGCTGTCGGTGGTGAATGTCACAGTGACCCCGACGCGGCGGGCGCGGGCCCGACGACGCTCAAGTTCACCCTCAATGTAAATGCTTTTGGCAGTTTCCCTGGGGGCTTGTAGCCTGCCCCTCTTAGCTGTCTACCATACGAAACGAGATTTTCGTGTCAAGTTTGATCGGCAAAAAAATGTCGTATAGTGGATAAGCGTACTATCCGCACTTTCCCAACAGGAAGGGACATCGTATAAGCGACTGCGTCGCCTGGCGGTTTCCGCCGGGTAGCCAGACAGCAGGAAGGCTGGAGCCAGCAATGAACGTCCGACCCGCCGAAGTCATTGAGCCCGATGTCGAAACGGCCGTGCCCGGCCTGGATATCGGCGCGAGGCTCGCCCAGCTTCGCCAGCAGCAGGGCTGGACGCTGCAGCAGGCCAGCAAGCGGACCGGCGTCTCCGCATCGGCGCTGTCGAAGATCGAGCGCAACGAACTGTCGCCGACGATCTCAACGCTCCAGCGGGTTGCCCATGGCTACGAACTCGACGTGGTTGCGCTGCTCAACGACCGGGAGGCTTCGCGCAGTCTGCCGGGCCGCCGCAGCGTGACGCGGGCGGACGAGGGACGTCCCTACCAGTCGAACAGTTGCGCCAACACGGTGCTCTGCGCCGACCTGCTCGACAAGCGCATGACGCCGATCCGCACGCGGGTGACGGCGCGGTCGCCGGACGAATACCGCTCGTGGCCGGTGAGCGATGCCGAGATTTTCGTGACTGTCATCAAGGGGACGATGGTCGTGCACAGCCAGATCTACGAGCCCCTGATCCTCAACGCGGGCGACAGCCTCTATTACGACGCCGGATCGCCGCACATCTGGACCTCGCAGGGGCCGGAGGATGCGGAAGTGATCTGGGTGATCTCCTCCTAGAGACCTTCGATGCTGTTGAACGCAGCCGACTACCGCGAAAAAGCGCGGCGCAGACTGCCGCGCGGCCTGTTCGAATATATCGACCGGGGCACCGAGGACGAACAGGCCCTGACGCGCCTGCGCGGCTCGCTGGATGCGGTGACGCTGCGGCCTTCGGTGCTGTCCGGCCACGCGAGCCGCTATATCGGCACGACGCTTTTCGGCAGAGGATTGCCGACGCCTCTGGTCGTGGCGCCGACCGCGTTGGCGGGCCTCGTCGCACACGACGGCGAACTGAAGCTGGCGCGTGCCGCGGCAGCGCTCGGCATCCCATTTTGCGTCTCGACCCAATCCGTGACGACCATAGAGGTCATCCGCCGCGCAGCACCCGATGCGGCTTTGTGGTTCCAGCTCTATGTCTGGCGTGACCGTGCGCTGACCGCCGACCTTCTGAAGCGGGTGCGGGCGAGCGATTGCGAATGCCTCGTGGTGACGGCCGACACGCAGATGTCGCCCAACCGCGAATACAACCAGCGCAACGGCTTCGGCATTCCCTTCAAGCCGATCGTGCGAAACGTCGCCGACATGGCGGTTCACCCCGGCTGGCTGCTGGGCGTGATGCTGCGCTACGTGCTTGCCGGAGGCGTACCGACCTACGGTCATTATCCGCCGGAGTTTCGCAGCGCCATCACCCGCGCCAGTGTTGCGGACGCCGTGCGGCTGAGGACGGATCTCTCCTGGGACGACGTGAAACGGCTGCGTGACGAATGGCCGGGCAAGCTCATCGTCAAGGGTGTGCTGTCGGTCGAGGATGCCAAACTGGCCGACGGGGTCGGCGCGGATGGCATCGTCGTTTCCGCGCATGGCGGGCGCAATCTCGATTGCCTGCCATCTCCCGCAAGCTGCCTGCCGGCGATCGCGGAAGCGGTGGGCGACAGCATGGTCGTGCTGGCCGACAGCGGTGTGCGGCGCGGCACCGATGCACTGAAATATCTCGCCATGGGCGCGCAAGGCGTGATGCTCGGCCGGTTGCCGCTCTGGGGCCTTGCGGCCGGCGGCGAGGAGGGTGCGCGCGCCATCCTGTCGATGATGCTGCGCGAGATAGACACTGCAATGGGCTTTCTCGGCGTGGAAAACATCGCGGCCCTGCGAAACCCCGCGCGCTGGAGCGTCGAAGCGGTGAACTGAGCCCGCAACGCTGCTTCCCCTTGGTCGCGCCTGCTGCCTTGCCAGCCTTTCCTTGCCTTGCCTTTCCCCCGATCCCGTATCTCGCCTGCAAGCGGGCCGGTGCGACGGACGCTGCGGACAGAACCTTTTTCATCGCCGAATCTTCTTCTTGACTCGGGTGCGGATTCTCTCTCCTATTATCTAACCGTTTGGTTAGTTAGGGGAACGAGAATGGGCAATAAGGCATACGCATTCATCGCCGCGACAGCGGCCTTTCTGGTCGCCGGTCCAGCCGTTGCGCAGGACTGGAAGCCCAGCGAACCGGTCACGATCATCGTGCCGTGGTCCGCGGGCGGATCGACCGATACCGTCACCCGCGTCGTCGCCGGCGAGCTTTCCGAGGCGCTCGGCCAGAACGTCGTGATCCTCAACCAGCCCGGCGCGTCCGGCTCGACGGGCACGCGCTCTGTGTGGGAGGCGCCGCATGACGGCATGACCATGGCCGCCGGCGCGGTGGCCGACCTCGGCGCCTATCCGGTGCTGGGCACGCTCGACGCGAAGCTCGAGGACTGGCGCCTCTACCTGCATGTCGCCAATCCCGGCCTCATCTCCGTTCGCACCGACAGCGAGTGGAAGGATTTCGGCGACCTTCTCGAGGCGCTGAAAACGTCCGAGGAAGCCATCACCGTCTCGTCCGGCGGACTTTCCTCCGCAACCGCCATCAGCATGCAGACGCTGGAGAAGGCGGCCGACATCAACTATCGCCAGATCGTCTATGAGGGCGGCAACCCGGCCGTCATCTCGACCGTATCGGGTGAGACTCAGTTCACCGCGGCGACCGCCACCGAGCAGGTCGACATGATCCGTGCCGGCCGGCTGCGCCCGCTGGCCGTGGTGGCCGACAAGCCGCTCGAGCTCGAAGGCTTCGGCACGGTGCCGCCGGTGACCGAATGGCTGCCGGAGGTTGCCAGCGCGCCGAACTATTTCGGCGTCTTCATCCCCGCCGACGCGCCGCAGGAGGTGCTCGACACGATGGACAAGATCTGGGCCGAGAAGATCGCGGGCTCGGAAGTCATGAAGGCGCACGCCGCCGAGCGCGGCGCGCTGTTCAACGCCACCTATGGCGAGGAAGCGGTCAAGGCCGCGATGCCGTATCTTTCGATCAATGCCTGGCAGCAGTTCGAAAGCGGCGCGGCGCCGAACGACCCGTCGGAGTTCGGCATTCCGAAGCCGGAATAAGCATCCAACAGACGCGATCCGGCACGTTCTGCGCGCCGGATCGCGATAGTCTTTGCGCGCGGTACACGGCCAGGCGATCGGTTTCATGGACGGTCTGAATCAATTTCTCGGCGCGGTCGTCGCGATCGGCATGTCCGCGGACATGCTGGTCGTCGTCTGGGCGACGCTGCTCGGCATCGTGGTTGGCATGATACCGGGCCTGACGGCGACACTGGGCGTGGCGCTCGTCACCACGCTGACCTTCACCATGGAGCAGAACACCGCGATCCTGGTGCTGATCTGCGTCTATATCGGCGCGATCTACGGCGGCGGCAGGACCGCCATTCTGCTCAATATCCCCGGAACGCCGGCCAATGCGGCCTCGGCGCTGGACGGGTTTCCGCTCGCCAAGCAGGGCCGGGCGGGCGAGGCCATGGCGGTGGCGACGTCCGGCTCCTTCCTGGGCACGATGGTGGGCATGGTCGGCCTCGCGCTGATCGCGCCATGGCTGGCCGAATTCGCGCTCGACTTCACCTCCTTCGAATTCTTCTGGCTTGCCGTCTTCGGCATCGTGCTTTGCGGCCAGCTCACATCGATGGACGATCCGCTCAAGGGCTGGATCGCGGGCTTTCTAGGCCTGCTGGTCGCGATGGTGGGGCAGGAAAGCCTGCACGCCTATTCGCGTTATTCCTACGGCATCCTCGATCTTGAGGCGGGCTTCGGGCTGCTGCCCGTCCTCGTCGGCGCATTCGGCTGCGCGGAGGTGTTCGTGGTGATGCGGCAGGAGGCGACGACGCTGGTCGCCTCGCAGGTCGGCGGCGTGCTGCGGTCTGCCCTGAAATCGTTCAGATATGTGCGGACCTGGCTGCGATCCGGCGTGATCGGCACCTTCATGGGCGTCGTTCCCGGCGTCGGCGAAGACATGGGGGCGTGGGTCTCCTACGCAGCCGCCAAGCGCGCTTCGAAGACGCCCGACGACTTCGGCAAGGGCTCGACCGACGGCTTGCTGGCGGCCGAAACGGGCAACAACGCCGCCGTGCCCGGCGCGCTGATCCCGGTGCTCACCCTGGCAATCCCCGGTTCCGCGCCGGCCGCCGTGCTGCTGGCCGCGATGGTGATCCATGGGCTTCGCCCAGGTCCGCTGATCATGGTTACGCAGGCCGATTTCTTCTATTCGGTCGTCGCCATGGTGTTCTGGGCGAGCGTGGCAATGCTGGTGCTCGGGCTTCTCCTGACACGCCCGCTGCTGCTGATTCTCAAGGTGCGGCGCGAATGGCTGATGGGCATCATCTTCGTCCTGTGCGCGGTGGGCTCCTTCGCGATTGCCGGGCGCCTGTTCGATGTCTGGGTGATGATCGGCTTCGGCCTCATCGGCTTCCTGATGCGCGAAACCGGTTTCCCGATCGCGCCGATGATCCTCGGCGTGGTGCTGGGGCCGATCCTCGACAACAACTTCCGGCGCAGCCTGTCGCTTACACAGGGCGACCCGATACCCTTCGTCACGCGGCCGATCAGCGCCGTCATCGCACTCCTGGTGCTGCTGATGATCGTGCTGGCGCTGCCGCCGGTGCGGCGCATGCTGGGCCAGGCGAAAGTGCGGTTGCTCGAAGGGAGACGCGCCGATGGCTGACGCGCCGCGCTCCGTCCTGATCTGCGGCTTCGGTGCTTTCGGCGTACTGCATGCGAAGGCGTGGCGCGTCTGCGACCCCTCGGTTCGGCTCATGGTAAGCGACCCGTCAGAGGCGGCGCGTGGTGAGGCGATTGCAAGCGGCGTCGAACCGGCAGCGGTTGCCGAGGACCCTGCGACGCTGATGCCGCAGGCCGATATTGTAGATGTCGTCGCCCCGCCGGCTTATCATCTTCCGCTGGCGCTGCAGGCGCTGTCGCTCGGCAAGGCGGTATTGCTGGAAAAGCCCGCCGTGCGCTCGCTTGGCGAGGCGCAGGCACTCGTGCAGGCGGCCGGAACCGTGCCGGTTCAGGTCGGACTCGTGCTGCGGTGCCACCCGCTCGTGCGGCGCGCACGCGACCTGCTCGCGGCAGGCGCCATCGGCAAGCTGCTGTTGATGGAGGGTGATTTCTCCGGCTGGAAGCGGATGCGGGCGGATTCGTCACTCATCGAAAACGACGGCGTGCATTTCATCGACCTGATGCGCCATTTCGCAAGCGCGCCCGTCAGCGCGGTCGACGCTGCCGTCGCTCGGCACCTCGATCCGGCAGTTGTCGACGATATTCGCATCGATCTCGCATTCGAGAACGGCATCGAGGGCCGCCTGAGGCTCGGTGTGCTGGCCGGTGGGCTCGCCGAGGACGGCTTCGTGCCCGGCGCGATGACAAGCAAGAGCCTGCGGCTGATGGGATCGACCGGCAATCTGGTGCTCGATTTCAACGCCAACCGGCTGTTCCACGGCACCGTCGAATATCGCCGCTCGCCCGGCGGCTTCGACGTCATGCCGCAAGGCCTGACCAGCGAGGCAGCGATCGGGGTGACGCCGGTATCCCTGCTTGCCCGCAGCTTCGCGATCTTCGGCACGGCACTCGATGGCGGCGGGCCGGTGATGTGCGACCTGCATGAAGGCGCGCTGGAAATAGCGCGGGTAATCGAGGGGCTGGAGGCCTGCGCGAGCCGCACGCGCCAGCTCGAACCGGTAGGAGATGCCGCATGAAGGTGGACAAGGTCATGCGCACCGACCTGATATCGGGGCTGGTCGTTTCGGTGGTCGGCATTGCGGGTTTCGTCGAAGCCTTGCGGATGCCGCGTTTCGAGGCGCGCAACGCCGACCCGTTCACCGTACCCGGCCTGACGCCCGGCATCGTCAGCTTCGTCATCGCGGTGCTGGGCCTGATGCTCGTGTTGCGTGCGCTCGCGGGCCGTGGCGCATCCGAGACATTGCCGATTGGCGTATGGCCCGAAGGCAGCGTCAAGCGCACCCTGTTCACGATAGCCACGGTGGTCATCTACGGCGGTGCGCTGTTCGGCCGGATACCGTTCATTGCCGCGACGACGCTGTTCGTCTTCGTGTTTACCGTGGGAGCCGAGTGGCTGAACCCGCAACGCCGGATGGGCTTGCCGGTGCTTACGGGATGGGCTCTCGCCCTGTCGCTGGTTGCCGCCTTCGTGGTCCACTACGTCTTTACCGTCGTCTTCCATGTCAGGTTGCCGGGATGAGGACGTTTCGAATCTCGCTCTGCAACGAGGTGCTCGGCAAGCTGCCTTTCGTGCGCCAATGCGCGCTGGCGGCCGCACTGGGCTATGACGGGCTGGAGCTCGCACCGTTCACGCTTGACCCGGAACCGGCGTCCCTGGGCCTCGCGAAGCGCCGGGCCCTGCTGCGCACGGCCGAGCGGGAAGGCATCGCCATCACCGGATTGCACTGGCTCCTGACCGTGCCCAAGGGCCTGTCGATCACCACGGACGACGCGGCCCTGCGGGCGCGCACGGTCGCCCATATCGAGGCGATGATCGAGCTTTGCGCCGACCTCGGCGGTGAGGTTCTGGTTCATGGCTCGCCTGATCAGCGGCGACTTGCGGATGCGAGCGGCCCGCAGGCGGCGCGCAACAATGCGACCGTGGTGCTGGCTCGCGCGGCCGAAGCCGCGCAGCGCGCCGGCGTCGTCTACTGCCTGGAGCCGCTGTCGCCGGCGCTGACCGATTTCGTCACCAATATCGACGAGGCGGCGGCGATCGTGCGCGCGGTCGGGTCGCCGCATCTCGCGACGATGATCGACACCTCGGCCGCCTGGGCCGGCGAAACGGAAGAACCCGACGCGCTGATCCGGCGGCATCTGCCGACCGGCCTGCTGCGGCACGTTCACGTCAACGACACCAACCGCCGGGCGCCGGGGCAGGGGGAGCACGGCTTCCTGCCGGTAATGCGCGCGCTGGTCGATGGCGGCTACAGGGGCGTCGTCGGGGTCGAGCCCTTTGATTATCACCCGGACGGAGCAACGGCTGCCGCAATGGCGCTGGGCTATCTCAACGGGCTTCTTGAGCAGACGGAGAGGACGCCATGAACGCGCCAGCAATCAAGGTCGGCGAGGCGCGGTTTGGCATCGACAATGCGTTTGCCCGCATGCCTTTCCGTTTCGGCGTCGTCACCATGGAGGCGGCGGCGGCGCTCACGCTCGAACTGGAACTGAGCATCGACGGCCGCCGCGCCGTGGGCTACGTCTCTGATCTGCTTGCCTACAAATGGTTCGACAAGCGGCCGGAAAAGACGCCGGCCGACAATGTCGCCGATCTGCTCTGGGTGGTGCAGGAAGCAGCGAAGGTCGCGCGCGACCTGCCTTCGGGCACGCTGTTCGAGATCTGGCGGGCGCTGGACTGCGAGGTCGAGCGGCGCGCGCTCGACGCCGGCTTCAATCGTCTGGGCGCATCCTTCGGCGTGTCGATGATCGAACGCGCGCTGATCGACGGCATCGCACGAACGCTCGGGCTGACCTTCCACGAGTGCATCCGCGGCGACGTCCTCGGGCTGCGTCCGGCGCAGGTCTTCCCCGAGCTGGACGGCATGTCGCTTGCCGATGTGTTGCCGGCCACGCCGCTGAAGCGGCTGGGCCTGCGCCACACGGTCGGGCTGGTCGATCCGATCGACGCCGCAGACCTCGATCCGGCTCAGCGCGTCGGCGACGGTCTGCCAGAGACGCTGGCCGACTATCTGCGTCATGACGGCGTTCGCTATCTCAAGATCAAGGTGGGCGGCAACGCCGATGCCGACATCGCGCGTCTCGAGAAGATTGCCGGGCTGCTGAGGCAAGTCGGCGGGCCGTTCTCGATCACGCTCGACGGCAACGAGCAGTACAAGCGCCTCGACGATTTCGCCGGCCTGATGGAGGCGATCCGCTCGCGTCCAGCGCTGGACGAGCTCTACCGTTCGATCCTCTTCGTCGAACAGCCGCTGGAGCGCTCGGTCGCGCTCGTTGGGCCGCTGGGGGCGGACGCGCTGGCGGCGATTAGCAAGCCGCTGCTGATCGACGAGGCCGACGGCTGGACAGGCGCATTCCGCGATGCCATCGCGCTGGGCTATCGCGGCGTCAGCCACAAGAACTGCAAGGGCGTCGTCCGGTCGCTGCTCTACGCGATGCTGGTGGCGCACCACAACGGCGCGTCGGGCGAACCGAACGGCTATTTTCAGTCGGCCGAAGACCTGACATGCCTGCCGGCCGTGTCGTTGCAGGCGGATCTCGCGGTGGTCGCCTCGCTCGGCATCACGCATGTGGAGCGCAACGGGCACCACTATTTCCACGGGCTCGACCATCTGCCCGGCGCCGAGGCGAATGCGGCGCAGAAGGCACATCCCGACCTCTACGAGGAAACGGGCCAGGGCGCGCAACTCGCAGTGCGCGACGGCCATCTCGACATCGCGTCGCTGCAGGTGCCCGGCCTCGGCTGCGCGCTCACCCCCGATCTCGGCAAGCGCATCGCTCCGGCTGACTGGACGTTCGCCATGCTTAACGCAAGACCGGCAGACTGAGCCGGCGAGGAGACTGAAATGGACCAGACCATCCCGTCAGAAATCCGCACCGAGGAAGAGTTGGAGGAGCTGCTGTCGCGGCCGAGCGAACAACTCGTCGCGTCTCTGCGCAGCATCGACGGAGACATCACCATCCTCGGCGTGGGCGGCAAGATGGGGCCGACGCTGGCGCGCATGGCCAAGCGCGCCGCGCCCGAAAAGCGCGTCATCGGCGTTGCCCGCTTCTCCGAGCCGGGCCTGAAGGAGAAGCTGCAGGGCTGGGATATCGAGACGGTCGAGTGCGACCTGCTCGACCGCAAGGCAGTCGACGGCCTCGAGCGCACGGATAATGTCGTCTTCATGGCCGGCCGAAAGTTCGGGTCCGAGGGCAACGAGTCGCTGACCTGGGCGATGAACGTGCATGTGCCGGCGATCGTCGCCGAAGCTTTCGTGCAGTCGCGCATCGCCGTGTTCTCGACCGCCTGCGTCTATCCCTTCGTCGACATAGCGGGTCAGGGCGCGCGCGAGGACCTGCCGCTGGACCCGCCCGGCGAATACGCCAATTCCTGCGTCGGGCGCGAACGCATGTTCGAGCACTTCTCACGCGTCCACGGCGCACGGGTCTCGCTGATCCGTCTCTCCTACGCGATCGACATGCGCTACGGGGTGCTGCACGACGTCGCGCGCGCCGTACTCTCCGGCGAACCGGTGCAGGTGAGCAGCGGCCATTGCAACGTGATCTGGCAGGGTGATGCCAACGACATCGCGCTCCAGTCGCTCGCCCAAGCAGGAACGCCGCCTTTCGTGCTCAACCTGTCGGGTCCGGAGCTTGTCAGCGTGCGCCGGCTTGCGCAGAAGTTCGGGGAGCGCTTCGGGCGTACGCCGGTCTTCGAAGGCGAGGAGCAGGGCAAGGCATGGATCGTGGACACGAGCCTGCAGCAGTCGCTGCATGGCTACCCCTCGGTTCCGCTGCCCCGGCTGATCGACTGGACCGCAAAATGGATGCAAGGGGGCGGCAAGTCTCTCGACAAGCCGACGCATTTCGAGGTTCGAGATGGCAAATACTGATGCGGACGGGACGTCCGGCAAGGACGTCCCGACGGGCAAGACGGTGAAGGATGCGCCGCGCCAGACGCGCGACGCGGTGGCAACGCGCGCGCGCATCCTCACGGCCGCGGTGAAGGAATTCGCCAAGAAGGGCCTGACCGGCACCCGCATCGACCAGATCGCCACGCGCGCCCGCTGCAACAAGGCGCTGATCTACCATTATTTCGGCAGCAAGGAGGCGCTGTTCAGCGCCGTGCTGGAAAAGACCTACGAGAACATCAGGCTGGCGGAGCGCCAGCTCGACCTGGCGCACAAGCCGCCGGTGGAGGCGATGCGCGAGCTGATCGGCTTCTCGTTCGACTATGTCAGCCAGCACCCCGAATTCATCAAGCTCATCAACGACGAAAACCTGCATGGCGGCGTGCATGTCGCGCATTCGGCCAAGGCGCGGGACCTGAACAGCCCGCTCGTCGCGCTGATCGAGGAGATACTGAAGCGGGGCGAACGCGAAGGCGTCTTTCGCGCTGGCGTCGACCCGGTGCAGCTCTACATCTCCATCGCCAGCATCTGCTATTTCTTCATCGCCAATCGCCCGACCCTTTCCGCGATCTTCGGCCTGCCGAAGACGCCGGAAGTACTGGCGGATCGTCGCCGGCATGTGATCGACGTCATCCTCGGCTATCTGCGCCCCGTCGACGGGACGCCTTCCACATCAAGAGCAAATCCATGAAGATCAACGACATCCCCGCCACCCCGCTCGCAGCGCTCCGCAAGGGCGGCGTCATCCCCGCGCATCCGCTGGCGCTCGACGCCTCGCGCAAGCTGGACGAGCGCCATCAGCGCGCGCTGTCGCGTTATTATCTTGACGCAGGCGCGATCGGGATGGCGGTCGGTGTCCACACGACGCAGTTCGAAATCCGCGACCATGGCCTGCTGGAGCCGGTGCTTTCGCTGGCGGCGGAGGAGGCCGCGCGCCATGCGAGCCAGCCTTTCATGGTCGCCGGCGCGATCGGGCGCACGGAGCAGGCGGTTCGTGAGGCCGAGCTGGCGCGCGCCAAGGGCTATCATGCGGTGCTGCTCGGGCTCGCGGCCATGCGGGACGCCAGCGAGGACGAGCTGGTCGCGCACTGCCGCGCCGTCGCCGAGGTCATGCCGGTGATCGGCTTCTATCTGCAGACGGCCGTCGGCGGGCAGCCGCTGCGCTACGAGTTCTGGCGGCGCTTTGCCGAGATCGAGAATGTGGTGGCCATCAAGATGGCGCCCTTCAACCGCTACCGCACGCTCGACGTGGTGCGGGCGGTGATCGACGCCGGCGCGGAGGACCGCATCACGCTCTACAGCGGCAACGACGACCATATCGTCGCCGACCTGATGACCAAGTTTACGTTCAAGCGCGACGGCAAGCCGGTCAGCGTGCGCATCAAGGGCGGCCTGCTCGGCCACTGGGCAGTGTGGACCAGACGCGCCGTCGAGTTGCTGGCCGACATTCACGAACGCGCCGACGAGCGGTCAACCGCCGAATGGCTGGAGCTGGATGCGCGCACCACGGATGCCAACGGCGTGCTGTTCGACGTGCGCAACGACTTCGCCGGCTGCATCGCCGCCATCCACGAGGTACTGCGCCGGCAGGGCCTGCTGCAGGGCATCTGGTGCCTGAACCCGGACGAGACGATGGGGGCGGGGCAGGAAGAGGAACTCGCGCGCGTCATGCGCGACTATCCCGAACTCAACGACGATGCGTTCGTGCGCGAAAACCTGGATCGCTGGCTCGCCTGAGCAGGTCGCGGCAGGGATGGAAGCCGCTCAGAGCGGCTTCCGGGTCCATTTCGAGATGACGCCGACGATGCCTTCACGGAAGAGCATCACCGAGACCACGAAGATCAGGCCCTGAATGATGGTCACCCAGGCGCCGAAGGTCGCCAGGTAGTTCTGCATGGTGACGATCACGGCAGCACCCACGATCGGCCCGAACACGGTGCCCATGCCGCCGAGCAGCGTCATCAGCACGACTTCGCCGGACATCGTCCAGTAGACGTCGGTGAGCGAGGCGAGCTGGAAGACGATGGCCTTGGTGGCGCCGGCGAGGCCGGCCAGCGTCGCCGACAGCACGAAGACGGCGAGCTTGTAGCGGTTGACGCGATAGCCGAGCGAGATCGCGCGCGGTTCGTTCTCGCGGATCGCCTTCAGCACCTGCCCGAAGGGCGAGTGGATGATGCGGTAGATGAGCAGGATCCCCGCGAAGGCGATCGCCAGCACCAGGAAATACAGCGATTCCTGCGAGCGCAGATCGATGAGGCCGAAGAGATGGCCGCGCGGTACCGCCTGGATGCCGTCCTCGCCGCCGGTGAACTCGGCCTGCAGCGAGAAGAAGTAGACCATCTGCGCGAAAGCGAGCGTGATCATCGCGAAATAGATGCCCTGCCTGCGGATCGCCAGCGAACCGATGAGGAAGCCGAGCACCCCGGCGACCAGCGTGCCGCATATGATGGCAAGTTCTGGCGTCAGCCCCCACACCTTGGCGGCGTGGGCGCAGACATAGCTCGCCATCCCGAAATAAGCGGCATGGCCGAAGGACAGCAGCCCGCCATAGCCGAGCAGCAGGTTGAAGGCGCAGGCAAAGAGCGCGAAGCACAGGATCTTCATGATGAAGATCGGATAGAAGAAGAACGGCGCGGCAATCAGCAGCGCCAGCAGGCCGGCGAAGATCGCGATGTGGTGTACAGGCATGCCGCCCGCCGTCTGCTGGGCGACGACGGGGCCGCCGGTTGCTTCCGTGGTGGCGGTCATCAGGCAGTCCTCCCGAAGAGCCCTGCCGGCTTGACCAGCAGCACCAGGGCCATGATGACGAAAATGACCACCGCCGAGCCTTCGGGGTAGAAGACGCGCGTCAGGCCTTCGATGAGACCGAGCCCGAAGCCGGTGACGATCGAGCCGAGGATCGAGCCCATGCCCCCGATGACGACCACGGCGAAGACCACGATGATGAGGTTCTCGCCCATCACCGGGTTGATCGCGTAGATCGGCGCGGCAAGCACGCCGGCAAAGCCGGCAAGGGCTACGCCGAAGCCGTAGGTCAGCGTGATCATCAGCGGCACGTTCACGCCGAACGCGCCGACCAGCGTCGGGTTCTCCGTCGCGGCGCGCAGATAGGCGCCGAGCTTGGTCTTCTCGATCACGAACCATGTCGCCAGGCACACGACCGCCGACGCGATGATGACCCATGCGCGCGAGTTGGGCAGGTACATGAAGCCGAGATTATGTCCGCCCGAGAGCAGTGGCGGCGCCTGGTAGGGCAGGCCGGACACGCCGAAGATCTGCTTGAAGATGCCGGTCGTGATGAGCGCCAGGCCGAATGTGAGGAGCAGCCCGTAAAGATGGTCGAGGTGATACAATCGCCGGATGAACAGGCGTTCCAGGATGACGCCGGTAATGCCGACCGCGACCGGTGCGATCAGCAGCGACCACCAGTAGTTCACGCCGAGATAGTTGAGCAGCATCCAGGTGACGAATGCACCGAGCATGTACTGTGCGCCGTGGGTGAAATTGATGATGTTCAGCAAGCCGAAAATCACCGCCAGCCCTAGAGAGAGGATGGCGTAGAACGAGCCGTTGATCAGCCCGAGCAAGAGCTGGCCGAAAAGCGCCTGGGGCGGAATGCCGAGAAGTTCGAACATCTGGGTACCTGCTGCCGTATGAGAAGGGAGGCGCGCCTGTCGCGCGCCTCCCTTGCGAAGCGTTACGTCACTTGACGAATTCGCAGCCGCCTTCCTCGATCGGACGGAATGCCTTCTCGGCCGGGATCGTGGCGACCGTCTCGTAGAGGTCCCATTCGCCTTCCGACTTGTCGGGCGTCTTCACGCGGAACAGGTAGGAGTCGTGGATCTTGCGGCCGTCCTGCCGAACCACGCCCTTGCCGAACAGCGGATCGTCGGTCGGCATCTCCTTCATCTTGGCCATGACCGCCTCGGTTTCCTTGTTACCGACAGCCTCGACAGCCTTGAGGTAATGGAGAACCGCGCCGTAGACGCCGGCCTGGATCATCGACGGCTTGTTGCCGGTCTGCTCCTCGAAGCGGGCCGACCACTCGCGGGTGCCGTCATTCATGTCCCAATAGAAGCTTTCCGTCAGCACGAGGCCCTGGGCCACGTCGAGGCCCAAAGAGTGAATGTCGTTGATGAACACCAGCAGCCCGGCGATTGCCTGACCGGCCTGTGTGATACCGAATTCAGCCGCCTGCTTCATCGAGTTGACGGTGTCGCCGCCGGCATTGGCAAGGCCGATCACCTGCGCACCGGACGCCTGTGCCTGCAGCAGGAACGACGAGAAGTCTGTGCCGGGGAACGGCGTCTTGACCGAGCCGATCACCTCGCCACCGGCCTCCTTGACCACTGCCGAAGTATCACGCTCCAGAGCGTGGCCGAAGGCGTAGTCGGCGGTCAGGAAGAACCAGGTCTTGCCGCCGTTTTCCACCATAGCGCTACCGGTGCCGTGTGCGAGCTGCCAGGTGTCGTAAGTCCAGTGAACGGTGTTTGGCGAGCAGGCGGCACCCGTCAGGTCGGACGTCGCCGCGCCCGAATTGAGGAAGATCTTGTTCTTCTCGCGGGTGATCTCGTTGATGGCGAGCGCCACCGACGAGGTCGGAACGTCGGCGATCACGTCGACGCCTTCGGTGTCGTACCACTGACGTGCGATGTTGGAGCCGACGTCCGGCTTGTTCTGATGGTCGGCCGACACGATCTCGACATTGATGCCCTTGGAGGCCGCGTCGAAATCTTCGACCGCAAGCCTTGCGGCGATCACGGAACCTTCGCCGCCGATGTCTGCATAGATGCCGGAGCGGTCGTTCATGACGCCGATCTTGACGTCGGTGGCGTAGGCCGTTCCCGACATGAGCACACCTGCCAGTGCGGCAAGGACGAATTTGCTTTTCATTTCCTTCTCCTCCAATTGCGACGCATTTCGCGCCTTCTCTCCCTCACACGCCCAGATAGGCGTGCAACTTGTCGATATTGGCCTCGAGCTGGTCGTTGGGGATCATGTCGATCACCTTGCCCTGCTCGACGACATAGTGCCGGTCGGCCACCGTCGAGGCGAAGCGGAAGTTCTGCTCCACCAGAATGATGGTGAAGCCCTCCTGCTTCAGCCGCGCGATGGTGTGGCCGATCTGCTGGATGATGACCGGCGCGAGCCCCTCCGTCGGCTCGTCCAGAAGCAGCATCTTGGCGCCGGTGCGCAGGATGCGGGCGATCGCCAGCATCTGCTGCTCGCCGCCCGAAAGCTTGGTTCCCTGGCTCGAAAGGCGTTCCTTGAGATTGGGGAAAAGCTCGAAGATCCGATCCAGGCTCATGCCGCCGGGCTTCACCTGCGGCGGCAGCATCAAGTTCTCCTCGACCGAGAGCGACGAGAATATGCCGCGCTCTTCCGGGCACCACGCGATGCCTTCCCTGGCGATGAAGCGTGCCGGCGCGTGCATCAGTTCCTTGCCCTGGAACTGCACCGAGCCGGTGCGTTTCGGCAGGACGCCCATGATCGCCTTGAGCGTCGTTGTCTTGCCGGCGCCGTTGCGGCCCAGAAGCGTCACCACCTCGCCGAACCGCACGTCGAAGTCGATGCCGTGCAGTACGTGGCTCTCGCCGTACCAGGCTTCCAGCCCCTTGACCGACAGCAGCGGCGTTGCGTCATCGGCCTGCGGATTCTTTGCCAAAGCTGCCTCAGCCATGTCCCGCTCCGATATAGGCTTCGATCACGCGTTCGTCCTTGGACACGGTGGCGTAGTCGCCCTCGGCCAGCACCTTGCCGCGCGCCAGTACGGTGATGGTGTCGGACAGGCTCGCCACCACCGACAGGTTGTGCTCGACCATGAGAATGGTGCGATTGACGGAAATGCGCTTGATGAGCGCCGAGATACGCTCGACGTCTTCCTGCGCCATGCCCGCCATCGGCTCGTCGAGCAGCAGCATCTCGGGATTGAGCGCCAGAGTCGTTGCGATCTCCAGCGCCCGCTTGCGGCCGTATGACAGATCGGAGGCGTTGACGGTCTCGAATTCGGAAAGGCCGACATCGGCGAGCAGCGCCCGGGCCTCGTCGTCGAATGCGGAAAGCACCTTCTGCGAGCGCCAGAAGTCAAAGCTGTCGCCGCGCTTGCGCTGCAGGGCGATGCGGACGTTTTCCAGCGCGGTCAGGTGCGGGAACACCGCCGAAATCTGGAACGAGCGCACCAGCCCGAGCCGTGCGATGTCGGCCGATGACATGGATGTGATGTCGTCGCCCTTGTAGGTGATCCTGCCTCTGGTCGGCGACAGGAACTTGGTCAGCAGGTTGAAGCAGGTCGTCTTGCCGGCGCCGTTCGGGCCGATCAATGCGTGAATCTGCCCGCGCCGCACACTGAGGTTGACGTCTTCGACGGCAAAGAAGCCCTTGAATTCCTTGGTCAGATTCTCAGCGGCCAGAATGACGCCGTCACTCATACGTTCCTCACACTCATCGCTCGCGCCTTCCGGCGTGTTCTTTGTGATGAGCCCTCCTCCCGGGAAGCGCTCTGGCCGTTTGCCGGCCGATGCGGTCTGTCGCCGCGTCTGCCAGAACCATGCACAAGGATGCGGGGAAGGCAAGTTGGTATAAATACGTCGCTTGCCCGGTGACGCGCGTTACGAACCGTTCCGCGTATCATGTTCAACTAAAGTCTAATGAATATGAGTTGCCGCAACGGAAACGACGAAGGCCGGCTTTTCAGCCGGCCTTGGAGTTCGGTCAAGGAGGGGCGCGAGCTGCTCGCTAGCGGTGTCCGACCGCAGTGGCGGCGTCTTCGTTGTCGGCCTGCCGCATGGCGTTGCCGGCGGCGTGCAGCGGATTGCGCAGCATGACCAGCTCCGCACCTCCGGCCTCGTGGGCATCGAGCGAGAAGCGTGCGACCAGGGCCTCAAGCGACTGTGCCTCGCGTGCCAGCGAATGGCTGGCCGCCGTCGACTGCTCGGCCATGGCGGCGTTCTGCTGCGTGGCCTGGTCGATCGTGTTCACGGCGGAATTGACCTCGGCAAGGCTGGTCGCCTGCTCGCGCGCGGCGGTCACGATTGCCGCGATGTGGTCGTTGATTTCGGCGACCTCCCGGACGATCGAGTCCAACGACGTGCCGGTATCACCGACGAGTTGGACGCCCGACTGCACCTGTTGCGCCGAGGTCATGATGAGCGCCTTGATCTCCTTGGCGGCCTCCGCCGAGCGCTGCGCAAGGGCACGCACCTCGGAAGCGACCACCGCGAAGCCCTTTCCGGCCTCGCCGGCGCGCGCGGCTTCGACCCCAGCGTTCAGCGCCAGAAGATTGGTCTGGAACGCGATTTCGTCGATGACGCCGATGATGCTGGAGATCTCGCGCGAGGAGGCGTCGATCTGCGTCATGGCGTGAACCGCCTTCTGCACGGTCTCGCCGGAGATGCGGGCATCTTTGGTGGCTCTTGACACCAGGGCGCCGACCTCCTCTGCACGGCGCGATGAATCGCGAACGGTCGCCGTGATTTCTTCAAGCGCGGCAGCGGTTTCCTCAACGGAAGCAGCCTGCCGCTCGGTACGCCGCGACATGTCGTCGGCGGCGTTGCGGATTTCTTCCGAGCCGGAATTGATCGCCCTCGCGTTCTGCCGGATTTCGCCGAGCGTTTCGCGAAGTGTCGCCACCGAAGCATTGTAGTCGTTGCGAACCTGCTCGAGCCGGCCGGTGAAGGGTGTGTCGATCCGCTGCGACAGGTCGCCCTGTGCTAGTGCTGCCAGCGACGTGGCAAGCGCATCGACGGCTTCCGCGATTTCGGCCTCGGTCTGGCGTTTCTCCTCGTCGTTACGGGTGCGTTCCGCTTCCGATGCCGAACGCTGGCGCGCGCTTTCGCCCTCGACGCGTTCCTTCTGCAGTGCGTTGTCGCGGAACACGGCAAGCGCCCGGCCGATCGCGCCGAACTCGTTCTGCCTGTCCTGGTAGGGCGCTTCGGCGGTCATGTCGCCGGACGCCAGTCGGTGAACCGAGTCGGTCAGCGTCGCCATCGGCCGGATGAGCGCCCGCATCGCAAAGAACGCCACCGCCCCGAAGACCAGCAGGCACACCGCGCCCACGCCGGTCAGCAGCAAAAGCATGCTGTCGATCTTGGCGAAATAGACTTCCATGGGAATGCCGATGAACAGGATGCCGACATTGGCCCCGGCCTCGTTCTTCACCGGCACATAACCCGTCATATAGGCCTTCCCGAACAGCACGGCCTCTCCGTAATAGGCCTCGCCTTTGGCAAGAAAGGCCTGTGCCGGATGGTCCGGCGCAAGCGTGGTGCCGACCGCGCGGCTGCCATCCTGCTTGAGGACGTTGGTCGAGACCCGGCGGTATTCGTTTTCCTGCGTCTGGAACACCGTCGCGACGCCGGCGATGGCGTTCGCGGTGCGGTCGACGAGGTCGTGATTGGCGATCGGTGGTATGCTCGTCGCCGTGAGGTCGGAGATCTGTTCTCCGTCGATCTCAACGTTGAGCCCATAAAGCGACACGCCGGCCAGCACGGCCATGGTGCGGGCGGCGTCGCGTGCATCACTCGACGCATCCTGCAGCACCGATGCCCTGAGATTGTGGTGCATGACGCCGACGATGGCGGCGGTTGTCAGGAAAATGAGCGCTACGGTGACCGCCACGCTCTGGTAGACGATCGAAGATCTGAAAAGACTTATCATTGGGGCCCCTCGCCGCAGATGAACTCTTCAGATCATCCTTAAACAGTTAAAGCTTTAATGAAGCGTTCACTGTCTTATGGATGCTGCATCTGCGCCTGTGCCGATGCCTCAAACAAGGCTTCTGAACCTGACTTGGCGACCGTGACGCTGCAGGGACGCCATGCGGAAATACTGGGCCACGGAAGATTAAAGTGACGGTCGACATTGTAAGGACGGTGGGCGTGGGACACCTTGTCCGCCTGTTGTTTCGCGCTGCAACATAATGTGTTTGAGCAGAGTGAAACTCCCGTGGAACTATCGCCTCAATAATCGGTTTAAGAGCATCCCGCATACGTCTGGCTGGCAGCCGGGAAGTCGAAATCCCATCCGGGGGCTCATACCCAATGAATGTTCATGCAGACCCGACACTTCGGTCTGACAACAAGCTTTCGTTTCGCGGGGGCGATCTGCCTATCCGCTCTCCTTTTGCACATCACGGCGATCTGCGCCGGCTCGGCGCAGCGCTGGCGCAGGGTGCCAGGGAACATATCGAGGATATCGAGCCCTTCGAGCCGCGCGACCGTACGAAGGACAGCGCCGAGCGCATCCGCTCCGTCGTCCATGTACTGAACCGTGCGCAACTCGATGGCGAGAGCGTGACGCCGGCCGCCAACTGGCTGCTCGACAATTCGCACGTCATCGAACAGGCGATCGCCGCCATCCGCCGCGACTTGCCCCGGCGCTTCTATCGCCAGCTACCCGAAATGCCGGACCTGCGCGTGCCGCGCGTTCTGGCGATCGCATGGCTGTACGTGGCGCAGTCCGACAGCGAGGTCTCGGTCGACGGCTTCCGCGCTCTGGTCGACGGTTTCCAGGAAGTGCAGCCGTTGCGCATCGGCGAGCTCTGGGCGCTGCCGTCGCTGCTGCGCTTCGTGCTGGTGGAGAATCTGAGACGGCTGGCGGTTCGCGTGGCCAAGGCGCGCGACATGCGGGTGCTTGCCAATCAGGTGGCTGACAAGCTGGCACTGGTTCCGGGCGGCGAGGACGTAGACATCCTGCGCGCCTATGCGCAGCAGGCCCGCGACCGCACATTCGCGACACAACTACTCCATCGTCTGCGCGACGGCTCGCAGGTTTCCAGCAAGGCGCTGGCATGGCTGGAGGGCGAACTGGAAGCGGCCGGCAGCGACGCCGAGGAGATCACGCTCGGCGAGCACGCCAACCTGTCTTCGGGCAACGTCACCACCGGCAACATCATCAAGGGCCTGCGCCTGATCGACGACACCGAATGGACGGTATGGTTCGAGGAGGTCAGCCATATCGACCGCCTGCTGCGCGAGCGGACGGATTTCGAGAAGCTCGATTTCGCATCCCGCGACGCCTATCGCGGCGCCGTCGAAAAGCTGGCGAAACGTTCGGGGCGTGAGGAGCACGAGGTTGCCCTGCAGGCTGTCGTCATGGCCGAGACGGCGGGCGAATGCCGTTCGAACGGCGGCGCCGGCGTCGATGCAGGCTGCTTTCTCGTCGGGCCGCGGCGACAGGACTTCGAGCGTGAGCTGGGTTACAGCCCGTCGTTCGGTGAGAGGCTCCATCGCATTTACCGCAAGAGCGACTGGCTGGGTGTCGTCGTGCCGGTGGCGCTGGTGACCTGCCTGCTGCTCGCTGCTGGTGCGGTGGCGCTGGCCGACTACGGGCTTTCGACAGGGGCGGTGATGCTGCTGGTCGCGCTTTTTGCGTTTCCGGCGAGCGAGGCGGCCGTTGGCCTGTTCAACACGCTGGTCTCGACCTTCGTCAAGCCGACGCGGCTGATCGGCTATGACTACAAGGACGGCGTTCCAGCGTATGCGCGAACGCTTGTGGTTGCGCCGGTCCTGTTCGGCAGCCGCGACGATGTCGAAGAAGCCGTCCGCAATCTCGAAGTGCACTACCTCGCAAACATGGGGGGGGAATTGCATTTCGCCGTGCTGTCCGACTGGTCCGACAGTCAGACGGAGCAAAGCGCGGCTGATCTGGCTCTCCTCGAGCACGCCCACGAACTGATCGCGGCGCTCAATGCCCGCTATCCGAAGGATGGCCATGCTCGTTTCTACCTGCTTCACCGCCGGCGGCTCTACAACAAGGCCGAAGGCTGCTGGATGGGCTGGGAGCGCAAGCGCGGCAAGCTGCATGAGCTGAACACGCTGCTGCGCGGCGACCATGACACGACGTTCTTCGCGCCCGCGGACCCGCTGCCGCAGGACATCGAATATGTCATGACTGTCGACGCCGACACGCGCATGACGCGCGGCGCGGTCGGCAAGCTGGTCGGCAAGCTGGAACATCCGCTCAACCGCCCGGTGATCGACGCCAAGGCGCGGCGCCTGACGTCCGGCCACGGCATCCTGCAGCCGCGCATCACGCCGTCGCTGACGACCGGCGACGAGGCATCCTTCTTCCAGCGCATCTTTTCCGCCAACCGTGGCATCGATCCCTACGTCTTCGCCGTCTCCGACGTCTATCAGGACCTGTTCGATCAGGGCACTTTTACGGGCAAGGGGCTCTACCACATCGACGCGATGGAAGCCGCGCTCCGCGATCGCATCCCGGAAAACACGATCCTTAGCCACGACCTGATCGAGGGCGGTTATGCCAGAGCGGCGCTGGTGACCGATGTCGAGCTGATCGAGGATTACCCGACTCGCTATCTCGTCGACGAGTCGCGCCAGCATCGCTGGGCGCGCGGCGACTGGCAGCTTCTGCCGTGGATACTCAATCCGCGCTCGGGCGTGCCGGGCCTGTCGCGCTGGAAGATGATCGACAATCTGCGCCGGTCGCTGACGCCGATCTTCTGGATCGCGGCGTCGGTGGCGGGCTGGACCCTGCTGCCCTTCACGCAAGCCGCCCAGTGGCAGGCACTGCTTGTATTGAGCCTGTTCCTGTCGCTTACCTACGGCATTGTCGATTCGATCCTGCCGCGCGATCCCGAAGCGACGCTCAAGAACCACATTGCCGCAGTTGCGCGCGACTTCGCCTTTGCCAGTGCGCAGGTTGCGCTCAAGGTGGTGCTGATGGCGCATCACGCCTGGTCGATGGGCGATGCCGTGGTGCGCACGCTCTATCGGCTGTTCGTCAGCCGCCGGCATTTGCTGGAATGGCGGGCGGCCTCGCAGGCGGCGCGTTCCTGGGAGGCGAGCCTTGGAGGCCATTATCGCGCCATGAGCGGCGTGGTGCTGGTTGCTCTCGTGGGCCTTGCAATCCCGCTGATGGCCGGCTCCACCGGTGTGGTGATTGCTGCGTTCTTCGCGATTTTCTGGGCCGGTTCGCCGGCCTTCGCGTGGCTGGTCAGCCAGTCGGCGGAGACCGAGGATCGGCTGGAAGTAGACCCTGAGGACGCGGCCACCCTGCGCACCATCGCGCGGCGGACATGGCTCTACTTCGAGACCTTCGTGACGGCCGAGCACCACATGCTGCCGCCGGACAATTTCCAGGAAGTGCCGGTCCCGGTCGTGGCGGGCCGCACCTCGCCGACGAATATCGGCGTCTACATGCTGTCCGTGGTGTCCGCCCGCGACTTCGGCTGGATCAGCCTTTCGGAAACCATCGACCGTCTGGACCGGACCATGTCCACCATGGAGAAGATGGAGCGCTACCGCGGTCATCTCTACAACTGGTACGACACCCGCACGCTGCGGCCGTTGCATCCGCTCTACGTCTCATCCGTCGACAGCGGCAATCTGGCGGGGCACCTCGTCGCCGTCGCATCGGCCTGCGACCTTTGGGCTGCCGCGCCCGCTGCCCACCTGCAGGGTGAATTCGGCGGCATCATCGACGTCGCGACCATCCTCGAGGAGGAGCTGGCGGCGCTGCCCGACGACCGTCGCGCGCTGCGGCCGCTGCGCCAGCGTCTGGCCGAGCGCATCGAGGGCATGCGTCGGGCTGTGAACAACATCCGCGATGAACCCGAGACGGCGGCGATCCGTACCATCAACCTCACCGTACTGGCCGCCGACATCCGCAAGCTTGCCAGGGCGCTCGACGAAGAGATCGGCTCGCAGGCGAGCGGCGACCTGGCGCTCTGGGCTGAGAAGCTGGAGAAGGCCTGCGAAGCCCATCTGACGGATTCGCATGTCGAGGAAACCGGCATCGGCAAGCTGCGGCAGCGGCTGATGCAGCTGCGCGACCGCACGCGCAAGTTCGCCTTCGAGATGGATTTCTCGTTCCTGCTGCGGCAGGACCGCAAGCTGCTTTCCATCGGTTACCGGATCGAAGAGCGCCAGCTCGACGAAGCCTGCTACGACCTTCTTGCCTCCGAGGCGCGGCTGACGAGCCTTTTCGGCATCGCCAAGGGCGATCTGCCGACCGAGCACTGGTTCCGTCTCGGCCGTCCCGTTACCGAAATCGGCTTCCACGGCGCGCTGCTGTCGTGGTCGGGCTCGATGTTCGAATATCTGATGCCGCCGCTGGTCATGAAGGAGCCGCTGGGTGGCATCCTCAACCAGACCAGCAACCTCGTCATCAGGAAACAGATGTCATATGCCCGCTCGAAGCGGGTGCCGTGGGGCATTTCCGAAGCGGCCTATCACGCGCGCGACCGCGAGATGACCTATCAGTACACCAATTTCGGCGTGCCCGGCCTCGGCCTCAAGCGCGGGCTGGCGCAGGATACCGTGATCGCGCCTTATGCGAGCCTGCTTGCCGCGCAGTTCAAGCCAGCCGAAGCCGTCGAGAACCTGCGCTGGCTGCGCAAACTCGGGGCGCTCGGCCGCTACGGCTATCACGATGCGGTGGACTTCACGGCCGTGCGCGTGCCCGAAGGCAAACGCCACGCAGTGGTGCACAACTTCATGGCGCACCATCATGGCATGTCGATCGTCGCGGTCGCCAACGCCGTCTTCGAAGGTCGTATGCGCGACCGCTTCCACGCCGATTCCGTGATCGAATCCGCCGAGCTCTTGCTGCAGGAAAAGGCGCCGCGCGAAATCCCGGCAATGCCGATCCGCGCCGAGACCGGCGAGCGGATCAAGCCGGAGGTGCTCGACGAACGTCCGGATTCGCGGCTCGTCCTCGATCCCCTGCGCAGCATGCGCGCAACCAATCTCATGTCCAACGGCCACTATCACGTCATGGTCAGCGGCACGGGCACCGGCTACAGCCGCGCCGACGAGATCGCCATCACGCGCTGGAACGCCGATCCGACCGAGGACCGTACCGGAACGTTCCTGTTCCTGAGCGATCCCGAGAATGGCGACTGGTGGTCGGCCACGGCGGAGCCGAAACGCATGCCGGGCGAAACGACCCGCGCCTTCTTCGGCGATGACCGGGCCGTGTTCACCAAGACCGTCGGCACGCTGCGCTCCGAGGTCGAGTGCGTCGTCGTTTCCGAAGGCAATGGCGAGGCACGTCGCCTCACGATTTGGAACGAAGGCGATCAGGATCGCCATATCGACGTGACGTCCTTCGCCGAGCTGGCCTTGGCCTTCGAGGCGGCCGATACCGCGCATCCCGCTTTCTCCAAGATGTTCGTGAAGACGGAAATCGGCGGCGAGGACGGCGCGACTGTGTTCGCGGAGCGCCGCAAGCGCTCGTCCGGTGACCCATCGATCGCGCTCGCGCATTTCGTGACCTCCGGCGTCGGCGTTGCCCGCGATGTCGAGGCGGAGACGGACCGGCGCACCTTCATCGGGCGCGGCCGGTCGATCGCCAACGCCGCTGCCTTCGATGCCGGCGCCCGGCTCTCCGGCTCGGCCGGTCATGTGCTGGACCCCGTGATGGCGCTGCGTGCGCGCGTGAGGGTGCCGGCGCGCAAGAAGGTAATGCTCACCTTCTGGACGGTCGTCGCCGCGAACCGCCCCGATGTCGAGCAGGAAATGAAGCGCTTCCTCCACCCCGACAGTTTCCGCCGGCAGGCGATGCTGGCTTGGACGCGTTCGCAGGTGCAGACGCGCCATGTGGGGCTCAGCCTTGCCGAAGCCGCCGGGGTGCAGAAGCTCGCAAGCCGCCTGCTTTATCCGGACCCGACGTTGCGTGCACCGGCAGAAACCATCTCAGCCGGCCTCGGCCGCCAGTCGGCGCTTTGGCCGATGGCGATCTCGGGCGACTTCCCGATCTTCGCGCTGCGTATCGGAGACGTCGCCGATCTGGAGATCGTCGCGACTGCGCTTCGCATGCAGGAATACATGCGCGCCCACGGCCTGCTGGCAGATCTGGTGATCGTCAACGAGCAGGCCTCGTCCTACGTGCAGGACCTGCAACAGGCGATCGAGCTTCTTTGCGACAACGCCCGCATGCGCGGCCGCGAACTCGGGCCGCGCCAGCATATCTTCGCCGTGCGCCGCGACCTGATGGACGACACCTCCTATCGCACGCTTCTTTCGGCTGCGCGTGTTGTGATGCACACCCGCAACGGCCCGATCCTCGATCAGATCGAGCGGGCCGAGCAGACCGCGCTGGCGGCGGAGACCGCAGCGCGGGAGGCTGAAACGACACGCAGGCCGCTGCCCGTTCGCGAGCCGTCGCCGGGCAACGACAACAAGGCGGTTGCCGCGGAGGTCGACGGTGAGAACCTGTCCTTCTGGAACGGTTTCGGCGGTTTCGCGGAACATGGGCGCGAATATGTCGTGCGCCTCTCCGGCGACCGCGTGACGCCGCAGCCCTGGATCAACGTGATCGCCAACCCGGAATTCGGTTTCCATACATCGAGCGAGGGTGCCTCGTTTACCTGGAGCCGCAACAGCCGCGACTTCCAGTTGACGCCGTGGTCGAACGATCCCGTCACCAACCGGCCGGGCGAAGCGTTCTACATTCGCGACATGGAGACCGGCGAAGCGTTTTCGCCGCAAGCCTGCGTGTTGCGCGATCCCTCGATTGTGTACGAAGCGCGCCATGCACCGGGCGTCTCGAGCTTCCATGCGCGCAAGGGCGCGCTCAGCGCGGAGCTGACGCAGCTCATGGACCCGAACGATCCGGTCAAGGTGCAGCGCCTGCGCCTGACCAACCATGGAACCGGCAACGCCAAGCTGCGCGTCTATGCCTATGCCGAATGGCTGATGGGTAACAACCGTGCGCGCTCCGCCCCCTTCATCGTTCCGGCGCGCGACGAGACAACCGGCGCGCTGATGGCGCATAACCCCTACAGCCTCGATTACGGTGAGCGCACCGCCTTCCTCGTCACCGATGGCAAGGCAGTGACCTACACCTGCGACCGGACCGAATTCCTCGGGGCCGGCGGCTCCACGGTCAGTCCCGTTGCCGTGCGGCGGGGGCTGGACCTCTCCGGCACAGTGGAAGCGGGGCGCGACCCATGCGCCGCGATCGCGTGCGACGTGATGATCGGCGCGGGCGAAACGGCCGACCTGCACGTCATCCTCGGCGACGCCTCCTCGGCCATCGAGGTGTCTTTGCTCGCGAAACGGCATCTGGAGACCGATTTCGAGAGCCGCATGGGCGCGAACGGCACTGCGTGGGCGGAATTTTCCGATGCGCTGCAGGTGGAAACCCCAGATCCCGCCTTCAATGCGATGGTCAACACCTGGCTGCCTTATCAGAGCCTGGCCTGCCGTATCCGGGCGCGATCCGCCTTCTATCAGGCGAGCGGCGCGTTCGGCTTCCGCGACCAGTTGCAGGACACGCTTGCCCTGCTGCTTCACGATCCCGCGCTCGCTCGCGCCCAGATCGTCAACGCGGCGGGGCGGCAGTTCAAGGAAGGCGACGTGCAGCATTGGTGGCTGCCGCGCAGCGGCGCGGGCGTGCGCACCATCATCTCCGACGACGTCGTCTGGCTCGCTTATGGAACGCATCATTATGTGAGCGTGACCGGCGACCGCGCGGTACTGGACGAACAGATCCGCTTCATCGAGGGGCCGCCGCTGAAGGAAGGCGAACACGACGCCTTCTTCACGCCAGAGACCTCGCGAGAGGCGGCTACGCTGTACGAACATTGCGCGCGCGCGCTCGATCTCGCGGTGCAGCGCACCGGCGAGAATGGCTTGCCGCTGATCCTCGGTGGCGACTGGAACGACGGCATGAACCGCGTCGGCGAGGAGGGGCGGGGCACCAGCGTCTGGCTGGGCTGGTTCCTGCTCAAGGCGCTGCGCGATTTCGAGCCGATAGCCATCGGGCGTGGCGATGATGCGCGCGCTCAGACGTGGCGGCAGCATGCCGGAAAACTCGGCAAGGCCCTGGAAGACGCTGGCTGGGACGGGCAGTGGTATCGCCGCGGCACCTATGACGACGGCACGCCCCTCGGCTCCGCGCAGTCGGACGAATGCCGCATCGATTCGATTGCCCAGTCCTGGGCGGTGATGTCGGAAGGCGCCGATCCGGCAAGGGCATCGCAGGCCATCGACAAGGTCATGGAACTGCTGGCCGATGACGATCTCAAGATCGTGAGGCTCTTCGACCCGCCCTTCGAGAACACCGACAAGGAACCGGGCTACATCAAGAGCTACCCGCCCGGCGTGCGCGAGAATGGCGGGCAATACACTCACGCCGCGACGTGGCTGGTGGTTGCGCTGGCGAAGCTTGGCCGCGCCGACGAGGCCTATCGCGTCTTCTCGATGCTCAATCCGGTGAACCACGCGCCGGACGAGGCCGAGGCCGAGCGATACAGGGTCGAGCCCTATGTGGTGGCGGCCGACATCTATTCGCAAGGCGAAAAGGCCGGGCGAGGGGGCTGGACCTGGTACACGGGTTCGGCGGGCTGGCTCTACCGTGCCGCCGTGGAGGCGATACTCGGCATCCGCCGCGAGGGCGACAGGCTGTTCGTGGAGCCGTCGCTGCCTTCGTCATGGGACGGATTCGAGACCCGGCTGCGGCTCGGCAATGCCCGTCTGCACATCACAGTGAAGCGGGGCGCAAAGGCCGAAATGACGCTCAACGGGAAGCGGACGAAGACGCAAATTCCGGTCAAGGACGGTGACCATGAAGTCGTTGTGACGGTGGTCTGACGCACTTGCAGCATGGAAGGATCGCCGGGCGCACACGATCGCGCCCGGCTTTCGTCACCGCTCCGCCATTTTTTATTATATTTCAGTCTGTTACAAGATCACGAAAGGTAACTTTCTGTCGCTCTTGTTGACACAAACAAGGCAACGGAATCGCGCGCAGCCCATTGATGTAAATCGCGGCGAGGCATAGCGTCACCGCGTGCATGGTGCACTGCAACAAAAACGGGGTTCCGTTTGTCACTTCTGTCAATTTACTGGAGGGCCATGAGCTACCTCGCCGCCGAAAGGCAGCGGGTGGCAGTCATCAGCCTTGCCAATGTGGCGCTCGCGATCGCCATGATCGCCGAGCCCATTCTGTTCGGCCGCATCATCGAGGCCATCTCGCAGGAAGAAAACATCGCATTCCAGGTCGGGGCATGGGCCGCGCTGGGCGCATTCAACATCGTGGCCTTCGTTCTCGTCGCCCGCGGCGCCGACAGGCTGGCGCACAAGCGGCGGGTGGACGTGCTGGGCGAGTCCTTCGAGAAGGTCATCTCGATGCCGCTGTCCTGGCACCACCGCCACGGCACCTCGCATTCGCTGCACACGCTGCTGCGCGCGATGGAAACGTTGTTCTCGCTATGGCTCGAATTCATGCGCCAGCACCTGGCGACGGCCGTTGCCCTGCTGCTGCTGATCCCCACGGCGCTGACGCTCGACTGGCGGATGGCCGGTGTCCTGCTCTGCCTCGGCGCGTCCTACGTCGCGATCAGCCGCGCGGTGATGGCGCGCACCAAGGACGGTCAGGCGCAGGTCGAGCAGCATTATCATCAGGTCTTCGCGCATGTCAGCGACTCGATCAGCAACGTCTCGGTGCTGCAGAGCTACGGCCGGCTTGCGGATGAAGCTGCCGCGCTGCGCCGCTACACCGACGACCTCATCGGCGCGCAGTTCCCGGTGCTGAACTGGTGGGCTGTGGCCAGCGCCCTGCAGCGCCTGTCGGCCACGATCTCGATGATGGTGGTTCTGGTCATCGGCGCGATCCTCGTTCAGCGCGGTCACCTGCGCATCGGCGACATCGTTGCCTTTGCGGGCTTTGCGACGCTGCTCATCGGCCGGCTCGACCAGGTGACGGGCTTCGTCAATCAGGTCTTCGAGGCCCGTGCCAAGCTGGAACCCTTCTATGCGCTGGAGGATGCCGTTGGCGAACGCAGCGAGCCGATGGGCACCCGTCCGATCGAGCGGGTGCGCGGCGACGTGGTCTTCGACGACGTGTGTTTCCAGTTCCCGGATTCGGGCGAGGGCGTTCAGAACATCTCGTTCAGCGTCGCAGCCGGTCAGACGGTGGCCATCGTCGGCCCCACGGGCGCCGGCAAGACGACCCTCATCAACCTCCTGCAGCGCGTCTTCGATCCGAAGTCGGGCTCGATCCGCGTCGACGGCATCGATACGCGCACCGTGACGCGCAAGTCGCTGCGCGACCAGATCGCGACCGTGTTCCAGGATGCGGGGCTGCTAAATCGCACGATCGAGGAAAACATCCGCCTCGGCCGCGCCGATGCCGGCTACCACGAGGTCCACGAGGCGTCGCTCGCGGCGGCCGCGCAGGACTTCATCTTGGCCAAGAGCGAAGGCTACGACACAGTTGTCGGCGAGCGCGGCTCGCAGCTTTCCGGCGGCGAGCGCCAGCGCATCGCGATCGCGCGCGCCGTTCTCAAGGACGCGCCGATCCTGGTGCTCGACGAGGCGACCAGTGCGCTCGACGTCGAGACGGAGGGCAAGGTCAAGGAGGCGATCGACCGCCTGCGGCGCAACCGCACCACCTTCGTCATCGCCCACAGGCTGTCGACCGTCTGCGACGCCGACCTCGTGATCTTCATGGATCGCGGGCGGATCGTGGAGATGGGAGGCTTCAACGAACTTGCCGCGCGCGACAATGGCCGCTTTGCCTCGCTCCTGCGCGCCAGCGGCCTGCTGGACGACAAGGACAGGCTGCGCTCCGTGCCGCTGAACATGCGGGAATTGTCGCCCGAGGCGGCTTAACCGCTCCATCTGCGGCGCAATTACGAAAATCGCGCATGAAAAAGGGGCTTCCGGCTGTACCGGAAGCCCCTTTTTCAGTCGAAGATCTTATTCCGCTTCGTCGGCAGAGGCCGCATTGAGCTGGCCGTACTTCTGCTCGCCGATCTGTTCGTAGAGCTCGAGCTGGGTTTCCAGGAAGTCGATATGACCTTCCTCGTCCTGAAGCAGTTCCTCGAACAGCTTCATGGTGACGTAGTCGCCGAGTTCCTGACAGATCTCACGCGACTTCTTGTAGGAGGTGCGGGCGTCGTATTCGCCGGCAAGGTCGGCTTCCAGCACTTCCTTGACGTTCTGGCCGATCCTGAGCGCGCCGACCTTCTGCAGGTTCGGATGTCCCTCGAGAAAGATGATGCGCTCGATGATCTTGTCGGCGTGATGCATCTCCTCGATGGATTCTTCACGCTCCTTCTTGGCGAGCTTCTGGTATCCCCAGTCCTCGAGAAGACGGTAGTGCAGCCAGTACTGGTTGACTGCTCCCAGCTCCAGGAACAAGGCTTCGTTAAGCCGCTCGATGATCCGTTTTTCGCCCTTCATGGCTGCTGCTCCCGTACTGGCCGCGCAATCCACGTACGCGGTCCAGGAATGGTACGATCTCTGTTTCACCGGCGCCGAGGCGGCGATGGTACTCTTCGGTTACCCGAATGATCGTTTCCACCACATTTGGGAAGCAGCCGCAACAGCGACCGCGTTTCTTGAGCGTATGATAGACCTTCGCAGGCACGATGAGCTGCCAGGGGTCGGCATCGAGAAGCCCGACGATGACCTGCTCGATTTCCTTCTGGGTAATCAGGTTGCAATGGCAGACCAGCATTTACCTACTCATGGCTTGACCGCCGACGAGGGCGGTCGGGCTAGATGCACTACTTCTTCACCGTCGGTACAACCGCGGCTGAATCGTACTGGATATGGGTTGCATATGCGTTGATGTCATCGACGGACGCGCGCGCCTGCCGCCCGTCTCCGGTTGGCGGCAGCAGGAAGATCGCAGCCGTGAGCAGCGCCGTGGCAAACAATGGCGATATCGATGCAAGACGCCGTTTCGCGTCGGTCGCGGGAAAGCCGCCGCGCCAGCCATAGGAGTTGTTGCGTGCCCGCACCCGCAGGCTCTCGGCGCCCTCGCGCCGTATCGGCAGAAAAACCATCCTTGCCTCCAATCGAAAGGGTTCAAGGCCCAGACATCAAAGGGTGTGCCTTCAGGCACGCCCCCTTAAACACCTATGGCGGCCGGCTTGTCAATTCAAACATGACAAAAACACTCATAGATCAATAGGTTAGAAGAATTCTAAGGTAAGAGCGGAGGCTGCCTGCCGTCCCGCGTAACAGGCTGCCACCGAATGTGATGGGAGAAAGTGCCACCATTGCGGCGCTACTGCGTTATGGCCACAGCTTCGCCCGGTTGTGCGTCTTTCAGCGTTCGTTGAAGGGCTCATGTGATCGGTCGGGAACCGGTTCACATCTCGCGGCATGGACGTATGACCAATCCTCTTTCACAGGTACGCAGCACCAGAGACACCAGGATCGACGTGATCCGGGCGATTGCCCTGATAACGATCTTCGTCAATCACGTTCCCGGAAACCCGTTCGAAGTGCTGACATCGAAGAATTTCGGGTTTTCCGATGCCGCAGAGGCATTCGTGCTGATTTCCGGCGTGTCGGCCGGGCTGGCCTACGGCCTGAAATTCCGCCCTGGCGCGCGGCTCGCAACCGCGCTGAAGATGTGGCGGCGCGTTGGCGTTCTTTATCTGGCGCAGCTTGGCACCACGATGGCCACGCTGGGCATATTCTCGTTCTTCGCGCTGCATTACGGCGCGCCCGAACTGCTGGAGAAGATCAATATCGGCCCGGTGATGGAAGACACCGCCGCAGCGCTGGTCGGCATCGTCACCTTCGGGCACCAACTCGGCTACAACAACATTCTGTCGATGTATGCGGGCGTGCTTCTGTTGCTGCCGGCGCTGCTGCTGATCGGCAGCCGGGCGGGCCTGCTGCACATGGTTGCAGCATCGGGCGCGCTATGGCTTGCAGCCGGCCTCTTCCGTCTCGGCCCTCCGAACTTTCCCAACGAAGGCGTCTGGTTCCTCAATCCGCTTTCGTGGCAGTTCCTGTTCGTCATCGGCCTCGCTGCAACCATGCATGTGAAGCGCGGCGGCAAGCTGCCGGTGCATCCCTGGATGATCGGTACTGCGGCCGCCTATCTCGTGCTGTCGCTTGCGTGGGTGCAGGTGCCGCTATGGGGCATCGACACCTCGATGGGTCTGCCATCTGTGCTGACGGGCTTCGACAAGACCTACCTTTCGGGCCCGCGCCTGCTGCACGTTCTGGCAGCAGCCTACCTGATCGCGGTCCTGCCGCAGATCTCGGGCCTCGCGCGCCGACCAACAAACAATCCGCTTGCCGTGATGGGTCGTCATGCGCTGCCCGTCTTCGTGACCGGCACGATCCTGTCTATGGTGGCGCAGGCTTGGCGTCTGGTGCACGAGCCGTCGATTGCGACCGACATCGCGATCGTGGCCGTAGGCATCGGGGCGCATTTCGCCCTTGCTTATTACATCGAATGGTATCGGGGGCTGGTGCGCGGCAGCAAGTCCGTGCCGGCTGGCCCCGAGGTCTTCATGGGCCCGCCGCTGCGACCTGCCCACCATTCGCTGCCGCATCGGGCAAAGCCTGAAATGGCCTGACCGGAAGGCTGGCCGCCGCGCCCGCGATCGTGCATATCGCGGGGATGACGCGCCAGCTTCCCGATCTCCCCGTAACCGCAGCCCTGCCGCGCCTGCTGGAGGCGCTGGACAGAGGCAACAGCGCCGTTCTCGTTGCGCCGCCGGGCGCGGGTAAGACGACGCTCGCGCCGCTGGCCATGCTGGATGCTGGCTGGCGGGGTGAAGGGCGCATCCTGCTGCTGGAGCCGCGCCGGCTTGCCGCGAGGGCTGCCGCGCGCCGCATGGCGGCCCTGCTCGGCGAGGAGCCGGGTGAAACGGTCGGCTATGCCATGCGCATGGAAAGCCGGGTTTCGGCAAATACCCGCATCCTTGTCGTGACCGAGGGCGTGCTGTCGCGGATGATCCTCGACGATGCCGGAATGGACGGCATCGCCGCCGTCATATTCGACGAATTCCACGAACGCTCGCTGGACGGCGATTTCGGTCTAGCGCTGGCATTGGACGTGCAGGCGGCGCTGCGGCCCGATCTGCGCCTGCTGGTGATGTCGGCCACCATCGACGGCGCCCGCGTCGGCACGCTGCTGGGCGAGGCGCCTGTGGTGACCAGCGAAGGGCGGTCGTACCCCGTCGACATACGTTACCGCGATCGCGCGGCCGACATGCGCATCGAGGATGCGACGGCCGCGGCGTGTCGCGACATGCTGGCGGAAGAGACAGGCAGCGTGCTCGCCTTCCTGCCGGGGCAGGCAGAAATCGAGCGGACCGCGGAGCGCCTCGCGGGCCGGTTGCCGGCCGACGTCGACATCGCGCCGCTCTATGGCGGGCTTGACGGCAGGGCGCAGGACGCCGCGATCCGGCCCGCGCCGGAGGGACGGCGCAAGCTGGTGCTTGCCACTTCGATCGCGGAAACCTCCATCACCATCGACGGCGTACGCGTCGTGATCGATTCCGGCCTCTCGCGTCTGCCGAAATACGAACCGGCCACGGGCCTGACCCGGCTGGAAACGGTGCGTGCCAGCCGCGCCTCGGCAGACCAGCGTGCCGGCCGCGCCGGCCGCACGCAGCCGGGTGTGGCCCTGCGGCTGTGGCGCGCCGAGCAGACGGCGGCGCTGCCGGCTTTCACGCCGCCTGAAATTCTCGAAGCCGACCTTTCCGGTCTGCTCCTCGATTGCGCGGCCTTCGGCGTGACCGACCCGGCGATGCTGTCCTTCCTCGACAAGCCTCCGGCCCCGGCGCTGGCCGAGGCGCGCGCGCTGCTGGTCGAACTCGGCGCGCTTGACGGCGATGGCCGGCTTACCGATGCGGGCGAAGCCATGCGGCGGCTGGCCCTGCCGGTACGCCTTGCCCACATGGTAGCGGAAGCCGGCGACCGCCGGGCCGCAAGCGAACTGGCGGTGCTGCTCACGGAACGCGGACTGGGCGGCACCGCGGTCGATCTGGACCGGCGGCTGGCCGGCTTTCGCCGTGACAAGGGTCCGCGCGCGCAGGCGGCGAGGAAAATGGCGGAGAGGCTCAACCGCTCGGCTGCCCAGGAACGGCCGTCCGGGGCGTCGTCAGCCATGACCTCCGCCGGCGCGCTTCTGCTACTTGCCTATCCCGACCGGGTTGCGAAAGCGCGGGGCGAGTATGGCCGGTTCGTACTCGCCAATGGCAGGGGAGCAATGCTCGATCCGGCCGAGCCGCTGGCAAGGGAGGGTTTTCTGGTCGTCGCCGATCTCCAGGGCAGGGCCCAGAATGCGCGGATCGCGTCCGCGGCAGCGATCACCGAGGAAGAGATCCGCCAGCATCTTTCGGGGCGGCTGGAGACCGCGACCGAGACGAGTTTCGATGCCGAGCGCCGCGCCCTGCGGGCGCGTGAGACGGTGCGGCTCGGTGCCATCAGGCTCGCCGAACGCCAATTGCCGGCACCCACCGGCGCGGAAGCCGATCGCGGGCTGATTGCGGCGCTGCGAGAGCAAGGCTTTGCCTTGCTCGACTGGGGCAAAGGGGCGGCAATACTGCGCCGTCGCCTGGCGTGGCTCCGCAGCGGTCTTGGCGCGCCCTGGCCCGACATGTCCGACGAGGCGCTGACGGAGGCGCTGGATGACTGGCTTTTGCCGTTCCTCTCCGGCGAAGCCTCGCTGGCGCGCATCGACGCGCAGGCGATTTCCAACGGGTTGATGTCGCTGGTGCCGCATGAATTGCAGCGCAAGATCAACGATCTCGCGCCGACGCATTTCTCGGCACCCTCCGGCAGCTCGGTGCCGATCCGCTACGACGAAGACCAGCCTGTTCTCGCGATACGGGTGCAGGAACTGTTCGGGCTCGACCGGCATCCGTCGATTGCCGGCGGCACGATCCCGCTGACGCTCGAACTGCTCTCGCCGGCACACCGCCCGATCCAGACGACGCGCGACCTGCCGGGCTTCTGGCGCGGTTCCTGGGCCGACGTGCGCGCCGATATGCGCGGCCGCTACCCCAAGCACGTCTGGCCTGAAGACCCGTTGCAGGCGGCTGCGACAAACCGGGCGAAGCCGCGCGCCAGATAGGACTTGGCGCGGACTGCGAGGCAGCGCATAAGGAGCCACCATGCTTGCGAAACTGGGCAGACCCGACCCGCTCGAAATCCACCATCTGCGGCTCAACACGCTGATCCGCCTGCGCTGGCTGGCGATCATCGGCCAGAGTGCGGCGGTGCTGATCGTCGCCTACTGGCTGGAATTTCCGCTGCCGGTCAGTCTCTGCTTCGCGCTGATCGCGCTTTCTGCCTGGCTCAACCTGTTCCTCGCATTCCGCTATCCGGCGACGCACCGCCTGCCTCCGCACTTTGCGCTCGGCATCCTGCTGTTCGACGCGTTGCAGCTTGCGGGCCTGCTCTACATGACGGGGGGGCTGACCAATCCCTTCTCGCTGCTGATGACGGTGCCGGTGGTGATTTCGGCGACGTCGCTGCCGGCGCGCTGGACGATGCTGCTGGGTCTCGCCGTGGTGGCGATGGCCACGCTGCTCGCCTTCTTCCACCTGCCGCTGCCGTGGTTTCCCGGCATGACGCTGACGATGCCGTTCATCTACGTGGCCGGCATGTGGATGGCGGTGGTATCGTCCATCGCGTTCACGGCTATCTATGCCTATCGCGTCGCCGAGGAGGCGCGGCTTCTGGCCAACGCGCTTTCCGCGACCGAACTGATCCTGCAGCGCGAACAACATCTTTCGGCGCTCGACGGCCTGGCGGCCGCAGCCGCGCACGAGCTTGGCACGCCGCTGGCCACGATCGCGCTCGTCGCCAAGGAAATGGAACGCGCGCTGGGTTCGGATTCGCGCTTCAAGGAAGATGTGGTGCTGCTGCGCTCCCAGTCGGAACGCTGCCGCGAAATCCTCAAGCGGCTGACCAGCCTTTCCTCCGAGGACGAGGCGCATATGGCACGGCTGCCATTCACGTCGCTGATCGAGGAGGTGATCGCCCCGCATCGCGATTTCGGCATCGCGATCACCCTGGAGCCGGGCGAGCGGCAGGGACCGGAGCCCGTCGGACGACGCAATCCCGGCGTGATCTACGGTCTCGGAAACCTGGTCGAGAATGCCGTCGATTTCGCCCGCGAAAGCGTGGTTCTGCGTTGGAAATGGGACGACGCGCGCGTGGAGCTGACGCTGGTGGACGATGGCCCGGGCTTTCCGCCGGAAATCATCGACCGCATCGGCGAGCCCTATATGTCCAAGCGCTCTCCGGTTGATGGCGGGCGCGGGCTGGGTCTCGGCCTGTTCATCGCCAAGACCCTGCTCGAGCGCTCCGGCGCGTCGGTGACTTTCGGCAACGCGGCCCAGCCCGGCAAGGGCGCTATCGTGCGCGTCGCCTGGCCGCGGCAGGCCTTCCTGTCGACCGCGGGCAGGGCGGAACTCGCTTATTGACGCTTCGGAAGTTTGAAAACCGGGCGATATTGCCTATTAAGAGAATGAAACAGCAGGAAAACGCCCAATGAACGACGAAACAGCAATCGATGCAGCCGAAATCCTCGGTGCGGACCGCTCGCTGCTGATCGTCGAGGACGACAAGCCGTTCCTGACCCGCCTCGCGCGCGCCATGGAAGGGCGCGGCTTCGTCGTCGATACGGCCGAAAGCGTCGAGGAGGCCGTAGGCAAGGTCAAGGCCTCCGCGCCGGCCTATGCGGTGGTGGACATGCGGTTGGGCGATGGCAACGGGCTCGACGTGGTCGTGGCGATCCGCGAGAAGCGCGACGATGCGCGCACCATCATCCTTACAGGCTACGGCAACATCGCGACCGCCGTGACGGCGGTGAAGCTGGGCGCGATCGACTACCTCTCCAAGCCCGCCGACGCGGACGACGTGTTCGCCGCGCTGACGCGCACGGCAGGCGAGAAGGCCGCGCCGCCGGAAAACCCGATGTCGGCCGACCGCGTGCGCTGGGAGCATATCCAGCGCGTCTACGAGATGTGCGACCGTAACGTGTCGGAAACCGCGCGGCGGCTCAACATGCACCGCCGCACGCTCCAGCGCATCCTGGCCAAGCGCGCGCCCAGGTAGGGCACTGCGACGGCTTCATATTAGCGGCTGCGAGGGTTGATCGGCCAATTGGCCGCAGCACCGCCGTCATCCCGGGCAACCGAGCGTAGCGAGGACAGACCCGAGACCTATTGAGCAGCGCGGCCGGTGGCGGGCTCGCTCGGCAGCGCCAACATGCGCCATCACTTGAACCGGGCCGCGCTTCAAGATGTTCGGACCAATGGGTCCCGGCTCTGCGGTCGCTTCGCTCCCTTGGCCGGGATGACGGTGGAGAGGTAGAGACCAAAGCGCCCGCTAAAGCCGCGCGATCCTTTCCGTCAGCAGCGCGAAGAAGCCTTCGGCGTCGATGTCGCGCATGACGAGCGCGTTGCGTGGGCCGTCGGTGATGTTCCACCAGTCCACAACCGTGGCGCCCATCGTCAGTTCCGAAACGGTTTCGATCTGCACGTTGCACTGCCGGCCTGAGAAGAGTTCGGGCTTCAGAAGGTAGGCGATGACGCAGGGGTCGTGCAGCGGGCCGCCGTCGGTGCCGTATTTCTCCTCGTCGAACCGCTCGAAGAAGTCGAGAAGCTGTGCGGTGGCGGTGCCGACGCGCGTGCCCATCGTGCGGAAGCGCTCGATACGGGCCTTGGTGGTCAGCGCCTTGTGGGTGACGTCGAGCGGCATCATGACGATCGGCGCGCCGGAGCGGTAGACGACGTCGGCCGCCTGCGGATCGACGTAGATGTTGAATTCCGCCGACGGCGTGACGTTGCCCTGCTCGAAATAGCCGCCGCCCATCAGTACGATTTCGCGAATGCGCGGCACGATCGCAGGCTCGCGGATCATCGCCAGGGCGATGTTCGTCAGCGGGCCGAGCGGGCAGAGCGTGACCGTGCCCTCGGGCTCGGCCATCAGCGTCTCGACGATGAAGTCGACCGCATGTTGCGTTTCCAGCTTCATCGTGGGCTCGGGCAACTCCGGCCCGTCAAGACCCGTGCGGCCATGCACATGCTCGGCGGTGACGAGTGGGCGCGTCAACGGTCGCACCGCGCCGGCGAAGACACGGGTTTCGGGCCGTCCCGCCAGTTCGCAGATCTTGCGGGCGTTCTTCTCGGTCAGCGCCAGCGGCACGTTGCCTGCCACGGCTGTGAGGCCGAGCACGTCCAGTTCGGGACTGGCGAGAGCCAGCAGGATGGCCACGGCATCGTCCTGGCCGGGATCGGTATCGATGATGATCTTGCGCGCTTCGGCCACTGGCGGTCCCTTCGGTCTTTGTTCTTGAACTGGAAAAGCGGGCGAACCATATCAGTGGCACAGGCGAAAATGCCATCCGGGTTTCCGCCTTTCCACGTCGCTCTTTGAGGACATGATTGATGACGCGCATGACGCCCTTTTCGAGCCCGCTGCTGCTGGGGTTCGATACGATCGAGAAGACCCTCGAACGCGTCGCCAAGAACGGCGACGGCTACCCGCCCTATAATATCGAGCGCCTGCGCGGTGACACCGGTGATCGGTTGCGGATCACGCTCGCGGTCGCGGGCTTCTGCGAAGCCGATCTGGAAGTGGTGGTCGAAGACAACGAACTGACCGTGCGCGGCCGCCAGACCGACGATGCGGAACGCGAATTCCTTCATCGCGGTATTGCCGCAAGGCAGTTCCAGCGCGTGTTCGTGCTGGCCGACGGAATGAAGGTTGCCGGCGCGGAATTGAAGAACGGGCTGCTGGCAATCGATCTCGACAGGCCCGAACCGGAACGACTGGTACGGAAAATAAACATTTCCGTGAAAGACTGAGTTCCGGCCGCACCGGAACCCAATGGCTCTGCTGCGGGTTGGTCAAGGAGACGCCCCGCTGAAGCGTAGGAGGCTGACATGACTGTGAATGAAGAAGAAAAGACCGTGCTGACCCAGGCCGAACTGGCCCATCTCGGCGAAGGTACGGTGGCCTATCTCAAGGAAATCGACAGCGACGAGCTGCGCGGAAAGTTTCCGGGCATGCCCGAGATCGCGCCGGGAACCAAGCTCTGGGCGGTTTTTGCGGCTAATGGCCAGCCGATCCTGCTGACCGACGCACGCGCATCGGCGCTAGCAGGGGCAATCCAGAATGACCTGACCCCCGTCAGCATTCACTGACGCGGGCACACCCGAAAATGAAAAAGGCGGCCGCATGGGCCGCCTTGGATGGAACCTGTACCGTGGGAGCCGTCAGGCGGCGTGAGACGCCGGCGTCTGCGACAGGAAAGTATGAATTGCGGCAGCATCCTTGGTGCCGCGAATCTTGCCGACGATGTCGCTGTCTCGCAGAACGCGCGCAATCCGCGACAGGGCCTTGAGATGGTCGGCGCCGGCCCCTTCGGGCGCCAGCAGCAGGAAGACGAGGTCGACCGGCTGGTCGTCGAGAGCCTCGAAATCGACGGGATTTTCAAGCCGCGCGAAAATGCCGGTGATCCGGGAGATGCCGGGCAGCTTGCCGTGCGGAATGGCAATGCCGTTGCCGACGCCGGTGGAGCCGAGCCGTTCGCGCTGCAGGATCGTGTCGAACACCTCGCGCTCGGGCAGGCCGGTTACCGATGCGGCCTTTTCGGCCAGCAATTGCAGAAGCTGCTTCTTGGAATTGGCCTTCAAGGCCGGCATTACTGCCGAAACCTCGATCAGATCGCTGAGATCCATTCCGATTATCCTTTTGCTCTGCCTTTTAACCGCGACGCAAGCCCCCGCCTGCGGTCCGGCTGAGTTGTTGGCGGCTAGGCCCTTGCGACCACGGCTGAGGAGGTGTCTATCCAGCCGATGTTCCCGTCAGGGCGGCGATAGACGACATTGACGTGCTCGTTCCCGGCGTTGCGGAATACGAAAACGGGACTGTCCTTGGTGTCGAGTTCGATGACGGCGGATGCGACCGACATGATACGCAGCGCAACCGTGGACTCCGCGACGATCGCCGGCGCGTAGTCTTCTGGCACTTCCTCGTCGTCTTCGGCAACGGGCGCCATCACACGGTAGTCGATATCGATGCCGTCAGCGACCACGCCAGCCTGGTGCGACTTGAGACGGCGCTTGTAGCGGCGCAGGCGCTTTTCGATGCGCTCGGCGGCGGCATCGAACGCGAACTGCGGGTCCTGTGCCTGCCCGGTCGCCTGCAGCACCATGCCGGTGTCGAGATGGACCATGCAATCGGCGGTAAAACGCGATCCGGACTTCTCAACCGTGACGTGCCCGGCAAATCCGCCGTCGAAATACTTGCCCACAGCCTCCCCGACACGTCCCTCGATTTTCGATCGGAAAGCGTCGCCGATTTCCATGTGCTTACCAGAGATACGCAGGCTCATATGAAACTGACCTTCTCTTGTGCCGGTTCTAGAGGGCTTGGAGTTTATACCTGTGGTCGTCGCGCACAAGGTTTTTGGCGGCATTTCGGATGGTTAGGACTTCTTCCTTCAAGCGCGGAACGCCGTCCCGACGTGCTGTCGCATCGCCTCCGAAGCGGTCCGCCATATGCGGGCGGGCTTCTAGTCACTTCGGCTGGCAATGTCAAACCGGGCAAGGTTACCTAACGGGAAGACTTGGGTCAGCCGCCCGCCGAGGCAAGGGCCCGTTTTTCGCGCCGACGCTGCACCGACGACGGAATACTCATTCCTTCCCGGTACTTGGCAACGGTGCGGCGCGCGATGTCGACACCGCCACGCTTGAGGATATCCACAATGGCGTCGTCGGAGAGCACATCCAGCGGTTTTTCGGCGTCGATGAGCTCGCGGATGCGATCCCGGACGGCTTCCGAGGAGTGTGCGTCGCCGCCTGCCGCCGAGGAGGCGATCGCCACCGAGAAGAAATAGCGCAGCTCGAACACGCCACGCGGCGTCATCATGTATTTGTTCGCCGTCACCCGGCTGACCGTTGATTCGTGCATGCCGATAGCGTCGGCGACGGTGCGCAGGTTCAGCGGCCTTAGATGCCGGATGCCGTGGAGCAGGAACGCATCTTGTTGTCGCACGATCTCGCTTGCAACCTTGAGGATCGTACGCGCGCGCTGGTCGAGGCTGCGCGTCAGCCAGTTGGCGTTCTGCAGGCACTCGGCCAGGAACTCCTTTTCGGCATTGTTGGCTGCCTGCTTCGAAACGCTGGTGAAATAGTCCTGGTTGACGAGGACGCGTGGCAGCGTGTCGGCATTCAGCTCCACCGACCAGCTTCCGTCGCGCGCGGCGCTGACGATCACATCCGGCACGATCGTGTCCGCCGTGCCGCGCGTGAAGGCCAGGCCGGGGCGCGGGTCGAGGCCGCGAATCTCAGCCAGCATGTCGAGCAGATCGTCGTCCTCCACTCCGCAGAGCCTGCGTAGCTGGGCGAAATCGCGCCGCGCCAGCAGGTCGAGATGGGCGACCAGTGCTTGCATGGCCGGGTCGAAACGGTCGTTTGCACGAAGCTGCAACGCGAGGCACTCGGCAAGGTCCCGTGCAAAAAGGCCTGCAGGGTCGAATGTCTGGCAGGTGGTCAGGACACGGGCCACGGCCTCTTCGTCCGTGCCGAGCCGCTCCGCAATCTCCGCCATATCGCCGCGCATGTACCCGGCTTCATCGAGGGAATCGGCGAGTTCCCGCGCGATCAGGCGGTCGGAGGGCGCCCGAAAGGCAAAGGCGATCTGCTCGCCGACATGATCGGCGAGGCTGACGCGGGAGGCAGCCATGTCTTCGATGTCGAAACCTTCGCCGCCACCCGTCGCGGACGGCGCCGACTTCCACTGTGCGGCAAGGTCCGGCGATAGCTGCTCCACCGTGCCCGGATCATCGGGAAAGACATTTTCCATCGACGTGTCGAGCTGTTCCGACATCGCGGCGGCGTTCGTATCGTCAGCATCGAACATGCGGTCGAGCTCGGAGCCGTCGGAGGCCCCTTCGGCCCGCCGGTCGTGCTCATCGTCGCGCCGCGGGTCGTCGTCGCGCTGCTCCGTGCGTTCCAGCAGCGGATTCTTCTCGATCTCATCCTCGATGAAACGTTCCAGCTCGATATGGGTAAGCTGCAGCAGCTTGATCGACTGCATGAGCTGCGGGGTCATCACCAGCGACTGCGACTGACGCAACTGCAGTTTGGCGCTGAGTGCCATGGCGACCGCTACCTACCCCTTACCCCGAACCTGCAATGGCCTGCGGCTTCCGCCGCCCACACGCCATTTCGGACCGAATGAAACTGGCCCGTCTTTTGCTTGTCAAGCGCATCGGGGTTTAGATTCGCTTACGCGAGGGCATTCTCGATGCCAAAACCCGCCTCGAGAGCGCGAAATCGCGGAAAAATGGCTTGGAAGGTGTCTAAAGCGTAAAGGCTTCGCCGAGATAGAGCCGGCGCACGTCGGGGTTCTCGACGATTTCCGAGGGCAGGCCGTGGGTCAGCACCTGTCCAGCGTGGATGATATAGGCGCGCTCAACCAGCCCCAGCGTTTCACGCACATTGTGGTCGGTGACCAGCACCCCGATGCCGCGCGCGGTCAGGTGCCGCACGAGCTGCTGGATGTCGGAGACCGCGATCGGGTCGACGCCCGCGAAAGGTTCGTCCAGCAGCATGAAATTGGGGTTGGAGGCCAGCGCGCGGGCAATCTCCAGACGCCGGCGCTCGCCGCCCGAAAGCGCGATGGAAGGCGCCTTGCGCAGATGCGCGATGTGGAATTCCTCGAGCAGCTCGTCGAGCCGGTGCTCGCGGGCCTTGCGCCCCTTCTCGGTCACTTCGAGGATGGCGCGGATGTTGTTTTCGACCGAAAGGCCGCGAAAGATCGACGCTTCCTGCGGCAGGTAGCCGATGCCCAGCCGCGCACGCCGGTACATCGGCATCGAGGTCACGTCGTAACCGTCGATCTCGATCGTGCCCTGATCGACCGGCACAAGACCGGTGACCATGTAGAAGCAGGTGGTCTTGCCGGCGCCGTTCGGTCCGAGCAGGCCGACCGCCTCGCCGGCGCGCACCCCGAAGGACACGCCGCTGACGACCTGGCGGCCCTTGTAGCTCTTGGTCAGGCCACGCGCGATCATGGTGCCCTTGAAGCGCTCGCGATCGGCGCGCACCTGCACCGCCGGAGCGCCTTTGGAGGCGAATCGGTCTGTCAGCGACTGGATGAAAGAAGACGCACGTTTGGCCATGAAATGGTCTGGCCGCCCTACCGGTTCTGCGAGCCGGGCTTGAGCAGCATCTTGACCCGACCGCCGCTGCCTCCCTGCTGCTTGCCGCAACCGTCAAGGGTCGCGAGCCCGGTAGACATCTGCACGGTCAGCCGGCAGCCGACGACGACATTGTCGCCCTCCGTCAGCACGACTTCCTTGCCGGAAAGGACCAGCACCTCGGAGCGCATGTCGAAGCTGCCGCTGTCGCCGGTGGCAACCTGGGTCTCGGACTTGACGTAGACCTTGCCCTCGACCTCGAGCCGGTCGATGTCGGCCGAGCCCGTCGTCGCGGAGCCGCCCTCGGTGTTGTAATGCACGGTCATCTTGCCCGAGCGCAGCAGCGTCGGGCCCTGCACGACCGAGACATTGCCGGTGAAGATGGCCACGCCGTCGTTCTCGCGCACTTCCAGATGGTCGCTTTCGATCTGGATCGGCTTGTCGCCGTCGAGCTTCAGGCCCGTCAGGCGGCCAGCTTCCTGCGCAAGTGCATTGCCGGCGGGCAGCAATGCAAGGCATGCGGCCACGACCAGGGAACGGCCGTCAATTCTCATTCGTCCCTCCATTGGCCGTATCCCCCTCGGCATTCGCCGCTGTCTGCAGACGCTTGGCGTCAATTTCCATACGCACGCGGTTCTCGAAGACCATCACCGCGCCCTTTTCGCTGATGCGCATGGAATCGGCTTCGATGCGCGCGCCGTCAAGCATAATATCGACCGGATCGCTGGTTTCCAGCTTGCCCGAGGCCATGTCGACCACTGCGGAGCGCAGTAAGGCGTGAATTCCGGTGTCGGTGGTGAATGTGATGTCGCTGTCGAGCCCGAGCGTGTTTGCGTCACGATCGAGGACGCCGCTCTTTGCCGCGACCGTCACCCAATTGTCGTCGTCGAGCGGCAACTTTGCGGCGATGCCTTCTAGGTCGATCTTGCTGGCGTTGCCGATGTCCTGGATCGCGCGTTCCGCCGTCATGTTGTAAGGGCGGTTGTCGCGCGTGAAGCCGTCGAGCTTGGGATCCGACATCACCAGCCTGCCGCCTTCGATGGCGGTCGAGCCGAGTTCGACGGAAACGCCTTCGGGTGTCGCCAGCCAGGATTTGGCCACGAACGCAGCGACCATCAGCACGGCAACAACCGGCAAGGTCAGCTTGAGGAATCGCACCCGCCCGGAATGCCGTCGCGCGCGCGAAAACGCCTCTTCTACGCGGCTCTCCTGCGCAGAAGGCGTGGCGGCCGTTCTACGCGCCGTGCCCGTTGGCTGTTGCGCTGACGAAATGGTCATACCCCGTTGGTCCGAAATCTGATTGCGCACCCGATATCAGGGGCGATGGTGATACTGGCCTGCCGTATCCCGCAGGCAATTAAGAGTGCTCCCGAAGTGGAGCTGACGACCTGTTCTGATCGTGCCGACGCGAGTTACATCCTAATATGGTAATTTTTGGATAAACCAGCGCACCCTACAATATAGGCGCCTTGCGCCGTCCGCAAAAGGGGGTTCCCCCAGAGGCGCTCCCAGGGCGCGGCAAGCTGCCTCTTCTAACCCTTGCCGGCTTGTTCTACAAAGCTGTCCGCAGGCGGCGGACAAGTGGCAAACCCGGAGAGGACGTCATGGCAGATCGGGCAGACGACATCATCGACCGCAGACGGCTGCGTCGCAAGCTGACGTTCTGGCGGGCGGCGGCGCTTGTCATCGTGGTTCTCGCTGTTGCAGCACTTTCGTCCTGGGCAATGCGCGACCGGCTGGCCAGCACGGGCGGAAGCCATATCGCCAAGGTCAAGATCGAAGGTACGATCGTCGAGGACGAGGAGCTTCTCAAGCGGCTGGAACGCATCGCGAAGGCCGACAGCGTCAAGGGCGTGATCCTGTCGATCGATTCTCCCGGCGGCACGACGGTCGGCGGCGAGGCGATCTACGAGGCGGTACGCAAGCTCGCCGAGCAGAAGCCGGTCGTTGCCCAGGTGGGCACCCTTGCCGCTTCCGCCGGCTATATGATCGCCAGCGCCACCGACCATATCGTCGCAAGGCAGTCCTCCATCGTCGGCTCGATCGGCGTGCTGGTGCAGTTTCCCGACGTTTCCGAGCTGATGGCCAAGATCGGCGTCAAGGTCGAGGGCGTGAAGTCCTCGCCGCTCAAGGCCGAGCCGTCGCCGTTTAGCCCGACCACCGACGAAGAGCGCGCCATGCTGCGTGCCCTCGTCATGGACAGCTACGACTGGTTCGTCGGCCTGGTGGAAGAACGCCGCCCGCTGAGCCGCGCCGAGGTGCTGGCCGTCGCAGACGGGTCCATCTTCACCGGCAGGCAGGCGCTGGAGCGCAAGCTCGTCGACGGGCTGGGCGGCGAGGAACAAGCGGTCGAGTGGCTGGCGTCCAAGGGTGTGGACGGCGAGCTCTCCGTGATCGAATGGAAGTCGTCGGAAAGCGACAGCTTCTTCTCGCCGCTGGCGCTCGCACAAGCTGCCGGAACTTTGCTCGGCCTCGAGGGCCTCGGTCCTGACGTGGCTCGCAAGATCGGCGCCGACCGCTTGTTCCTTGACGGGCTGCTGTCCCTCTGGCAACCTGACCGGGATGCCTTTGGTGGCTGAAAAATCAAGCAAAAACACTTGCATAAACGATAACAACGCTGTCAGCGGGGAAGCTTTCCGATGATCAAGTCTGAACTCGTGCAGACCATCGCCAACCGAAATCCGCATCTGTTTCTCCGCGACGTGGAGAACATCGTGAACGCGATCTTCGACGAAATCTCCGAAGCGCTGGCCTCCGGCAACCGCGTCGAACTGCGCGGCTTCGGCGCATTCTCGGTGAAGAATCGCCCCGCCCGCGTCGGCCGCAATCCGCGCACAGGCGAATCGGTCGAAGTCGAGGAGAAGTGGGTGCCGTTCTTCAAGACCGGCAAGGAACTGCGCGAGCGGCTCAACTCCGACTAACTCTGAACGGGAGCCGCGCTGGCGCGGCATAATGCACATGCTCAACCGCTTCATGACCGTCGTGGTCTTCATTCCGCTGGCGATCGTGCTTGTGGCGCTTGCGGTCGCCAACCGCGGACCTGTCGATTTTACGCTCGATCCGTTCAATCCCGGCAATCCGGGGCTGACGGTGACGCTGCCGCTGTTCATCTATCTCTTCGGCGCCCTCGCGCTTGGGCTGATCGTCGGCAGTGTCGCGACCTGGTTCAGGCAGGGCCACTACCGCAAGCTGGCGCGTCGGCGCGAGGCTGAACTCGCAGCCGCGCCGAAACCAGCGGCCAAGCCCGAAACCGGCGCGGCCGCGCTGCCGGCACCGCGCGCCTGACCCGTCGCCTGTCGGCGACCTCGAAGGAGTTTCACACATGTTGACGATTTCGGCCGACGGCGTCGACCGCTCGCTTAGCTTTGCAGGTCTCGTAGAGACGCTGCGCGTGGCCTTTCGCGACGGCGCGGTGCAGCCTGTGCGCCATCACCACACGATCCAGCGCCCGGACGGCGCGGCGTCGACCCTGCTGCTCATGCCCGCCTGGAACGACTTCGAGAAAGCCGGCACCTCCGATGGCGGCTATATCGGCGTCAAGATCGTCACCGTTTCCCCGGATAACAACCAGATCGGAAAACCCGCCGTGATGGGGCTCTACCTCCTGGTCGACGGCAAGACCGGCGAGCCCCGCGCGCTGATCGACGGCCAGCGCATCACGCAATGGCGCACGGCCTGCGCTTCCGCGCTTGCCGCCAGCTATCTCGCCCGCGAGGATGCATCAAAGCTGCTGGTCGTCGGCGCCGGTGCGTTGTGCCCGTTCCTGGCGCAGGCTCACTCGGCCGTGCGGCCGATCGACGAGATCAGGATCTGGAACCGCACTTCCGAGAATGCGGCCAAGGCGGCCGCTGCATTGCGCGAGGCGGGTCTGAACGCCAGCGTAGCCGAAAATCTCGACGAAGCCATCGGCTGCGCGGACATCGTCTCCTGCGCCACCATATCCACCGAGCCACTGGTGAGGGGCGAATTGCTGACGCCCGGCACGCATCTCGATCTGGTCGGCGCGTTCACGCCCACCATGCGCGAGAGCGACGACGAGGCGATCCGTCGCGCGCGCGTCTATGTCGATACGCGCGCGGGTGCGACCAAGGAGGCCGGCGACATCGTGCAGGCGGTAGCCTCCGGCGCCCTCACGCATGAAGGCATCGTCGCCGACCTGTTCGAACTGAGCCGCGGCGAGAAGCCGGGACGACAAGGCACCGACGAGATCACGCTGTTCAAGTCGGTCGGCGCCGCGCTGGAAGACCTCGCGGCGGGCATCGCCGTCTATGAGGGCTCGAAGGGTTAGTCGGCCAGGCAGACGCGCAGGAGGTTGCCGTCCGGGTCCGGCGCGGTGAAGGTGCGACCGAACTGGGCGTCGAATGGCTGCCCTGCGTCGATGCCGGCGTCCCGCCAGCGCTGGTGCTCCCGGTCCACGGCTTCTGGACCGTCCGCCAGAAAGGCGAATTCGAAGCCCTTGTCGGATACCGCCGCGGGCGACGATTTCGACAGAAGTCCCAGCATGAAGCCGGAGCCAAGGTCGAACGACACATAGGTGGGCACGGCGAACACCGGCTCGCGGTCCAGAAGTTTGCCGTAAAAGGCGGCGCTGGCGGTGGGGTCTTCGACATAAAGAATGATGAGATTGGGCAAGATGTGTCTCCTTTCGACCCGCACATGATAGGAGATGGCTCCGCTCAAACGTGTCAGGAGACCGCACCCCGCCACGCTCTGTTGCGAGGCGGATGACCCTGTGCCAAAAGCGGGCGACAAGATGCGGAGACCCTTTCCTTGAACGCCTCGCGAGACAAGCGCCGCGACAAACGCCCCGCACGCGGGCCGCAGCCTGCCGACGGCCGCAGGCAGGCCGCGCGGGAGGAACCGCCTGTAAAACGGCCGCTGACGCGCAGGCCCGGCCCCCTGCCGGCCGAGACGCTGCCGCTGATCCTTGAGGTGGAGCCCGGTGCCGACTATGCGCTGCTGGATTCGGGCAGCGGCCGCAAGCTCGAGCAGTACGGGCCTTATGTGATCGAGCGTCCTGAGGGTCAGGCGATCTGGCAACCGGCACTGCAGCCCGCCGAATGGGCCAAGGCCGATGCCGTCTTCACCGGCGATACCGACGAGGAAGGCATGGGCCGCTGGCGCTTTCCAAGGGAGCCGCTCGGCGAGACCTGGCCGATGAAGCATGACGGCATCGATTACCTCGGCCGTTTCACATCCTTTCGGCACGTCGGCGTCTTTCCAGAGCAGGGCTCGCACTGGAGTCATATGGAAGGCCTGATCCGCAAGGCGGGCCGGCCGGTGAAGGTGCTCAACCTGTTCGGCTATACGGGTCTCGCCTCGCTGATTGCCGCGCGTGCGGGCGCAGAGGTCACGCATGTCGACGCCTCCAAGAAGGCGATCGGCTGGGCGCGCGAGAACCAGCAGCTTGCAAGGCTGGCCGACAAGCCGATCCGCTGGATCTGCGAAGATGCAATGAAGTTCGTCGAGCGCGAGGAACGCCGCGGCAACCGCTACGACATCATCCTGTTCGATCCACCCGCCTATGGGCGCGGGCCGAAGGGCGAGGTCTGGCAGCTTTTCGACGACCTTCCGGTCATGGCTGACATCTGCCGCGAAATCCTGTCGCCCAAGCCGCTGGCAGTGGTGCTGACGGCCTATTCGATCCGCGCATCGTTCTTCGCGATCCACGCGCTGATGCGGGATACCTTCGCGGGCATGGGTGGCGAGGTTCAGTCCGGCGAACTGGTGATCCGCGAAAAATCCGCCGGCCGCGCGCTCTCGACCTCGTTGTTTTCAAGGTGGGTGGCGGGATGAGCGACAACCGGCGCGTCGGGCAGGTGAAGGAAGTCACCAGCCTTTCGAACCCCATCGTCAAAGACATCCGCGCCCTGGCGATGAAGAAGTTCCGCGACCAGCAGAACGCCTTCATGGCCGAGGGACTGAAGCTGGTGATCGACGCGCTCGATCTCGGCTGGACGATCCGCACGCTGGTTTTCGCCAAGGCGCAGCGCGGCAACCCGACGGTGGAAAAGATCGCCGCACGCACGGTTGCCGCCGGTGGCCTCGTGCTGGAAGCAAGCGAGAAGGTGCTGGGCGCCATCACCCGTCGCGATAACCCGCAAATGGTGGTCGGCGTGTTTCAGCAACGCTGGGCCGCACTCAAGGACATCCGCCCCGCTGACGGCGATGTCTGGATCGCGCTGGACCGCGTGCGCGATCCCGGCAATCTCGGCACGGTGATCCGCACGGCCGATGCGGTGGGCGCCAAAGGCGTGATCCTGGTCGGCGAGACGACCGATCCGTTCTCGGTGGAAACGGTGCGCGCCACGATGGGGTCGGTCTTCGCTGTTCCGGTCGCAAGGGCCGGCGTGGAGGCATTCCTGGCCTGGCGCAAGGGCGTCCAGGCGACCTTCGTCGGAACCCATCTGAAGGGATCGGTAGACTATCGCACGGTCGACTATGCGAAACGGCCGGTCGTGCTGGTGATGGGCAACGAGCAGCAGGGCCTGCCGGACGAACTGGCGGCCTCGTGCGACGCGTTGATCCGCATCCCGCAGGCAGGGCGCGCGGATTCGCTGAACCTGGCGGTGGCCACCGGCGTTGCGCTTTACGAAATTCGCAGGCACGCCCTGCCGGTGGTCGGAAAGGACGAGAATTGAGCTTCAACAGCCGGGGATTTTACGCCGCCGTCGTCATCCTGGCGGTGGCTATCGACCAGTGCATCAAATATCTGGTCGAGACGGAGCTGGCCATGCATGTGCAGGTCGAAGTGCTGCCGTTCCTGGCGCTGTTCCGCACGCACAATACCGGCATCGCCTTTTCGATGTTTTCCGACCTGAGCGGCGTCGCACTCATCGTGTTGACGCTGGGTGTGGTGGGCGTCGTGACGTGGATTGCGTTGCGTACCGACGAGGACCACCGCCTCGCCCGTCTCGGCTTCGCGCTCATTGTCGGCGGCGCGCTGGGCAACCTGATCGATCGGGTCTGGCACGGCTATGTGATCGACTACATACTCTTCCATCTGCCGACCTGGTCCTTTGCGATCTTCAATCTGGCCGATGCCTTCATCTCCGTGGGCGCGGCGCTGGTGATCCTCCAGGAGTTCATCGTCTGGCGGCGGTCGCGGGGCAGCAGCGCGCAATAAAAGGTGCTGTTGACCTCCGCGCGACGCCACCCCACAGTTGTCCGAAACAGCCACCGGGAGGAAGCCATCATGTCCGACACGTTCAAGGCGCTGCTCGTCTCGCGCGACGAGAACAAGACCCAGTCCGTCGACATGGTGGAACTCAGCGAAGACGACCTGATGGAAGGCGACGTGACGGTCGCTGTCGAGGCAACCACCGTCAACTACAAGGACGGGCTGGCGATCACCGGCAAGGCGCCCGTCATCCGCCGCTGGCCGCTGGTGCCCGGCATCGATTTCGCCGGAACGGTGATTGCGTCCGACAATGCGCAATGGAAGGTCGGCGATCGCGTCATTCTGAACGGCTGGGGCGTCGGCGAAACGCATCATGGCGCCTTTGCCGGGCGCGCGCGGGTCAAGGGCGAGTGGCTGGTGCCGCTGCCTGCCGCCATGACGCCGGTCGACGCGATGGCCGTCGGTACGGCAGGCTACACGGCAATGCTGTGTGTCATGGCGCTGGAGCGGCACGGCATCACGCCGGAACGTGGGCCGGTCGTCGTCACGGGTGCTGCCGGCGGCGTTGGCTCGGTCGCCGTGTCTGTACTTTCAAAGCTCGGTTATCACGTTATCGCTTCCACGGGCCGGCCGGCGGAAGCCGGTTTCCTGCAGGAACTGGGCGCTGCCGAAGTCATTGCCCGCGAGGAACTGGAAGCGCCGGCAAAACCGCTCGGCAAGGAGCGCTGGGCGGGCGGCATCGATGCGGTTGGCAGCAACACGCTGGCCAACGTGCTGTCGATGACGGCATATGGCGGCGCGGTGGCGGCCTGCGGCCTTGCCGGCGGGATGGACCTGCCGGGTAGCGTCGCGCCGTTCATCCTGCGAGGCGTTTCCCTGCTTGGCATCGATTCCGTGATGGCGCCGCGTGAAATCCGGCTGGAGGCCTGGCGGCGCATCGGCCAGGACCTCGACCACGGCAAGCTGACCGCGCTCTCGACGCTGATGCCTTTCGACGCGATCGTCAATGCCGCCCACGACATCGTGGCCGGCAAGGTGAGGGGCCGTCTGGTCATCGAAATGTAACGGCATCGCCGCTCGCTAAAATTGTACTGAACGGCCAAAAGCTTCCCTAAGCCTTCTTCGCTATCGTCCGCGACGATGACGGTGGAGCACAACCAGTTCGAGACGGCAGCGGAAGCGGAGCCAGAAAAGGTGTCGGCGCCTGCGCGCCTGCGCGTCAGCCCTCCGCCGCTGGCGCCGGATGCGCCTCAGGCGCCGAGACGTCGTTCGCTGGGCCGTCCGGCTCTCGTTGCGGCTTTGCTGTCGCTTGCCGGTATCGCTCATCTCACCGGTTCCTCCCTCATCGTCACCGGCGGGCTTCTCCTCATCAGCTTCGCGGCGCTGGTGATGCAGATCCTCGAGTTGCGCAAGGAGAACCGGCTGACGTCGCTGCTGGACGAGAATGCCAACCGCAGCCGCGAGGAAATCGAAAGCCTCGCCGACCGCATGTGGGAGCTTCAGGAGAGCGAGGAACACTTTCACGGGCTGATCGACGCGCTGGGCGACATCGTCGTTCATCGCGACCGCGAGGGGCGCATCGTCTACGCCAACCGCGTTCTTTCCGACATGCTCGGCTGCAAACCCGACGCGCTTGTGGGTCGAAAGCTTCTGGAACTCGGCATCGACATCGGCGTGGTGCCGGACGGCGCCTTCGCCGACGGCGAGTGCCTGAGTTCGGCCGATGTGGCGATACGGACCGAGGCGGGTATACGCTGGTTCTCGTGGATCGAGCTTTCGGTGCGCGACAAGGAAAACAACGCGGTATCGCACCGGGCCATTGCCCGCGACATCACGGCTCGCAAGCGCGCCGAGACGGCACTTATCAATGCGCGCGAACGCGCCGAGTCCGCGAACCAGGCGAAGTCGCGCTTCCTGGCTACCGTCAGTCACGAAATCCGCACGCCGATGAACGGCATCATGGGCATGGCCAAGCTTCTGGCCGACACGAAGCTGATACCGGAGCAGCAGACCTACGTCGCCGCGGTATCCACGTCGGCTTCCGCGCTTCTGGCGCTGATCGAGGACCTGCTCGACTATTCGAAAATCGAGGTCGGCCGCTTCGATATGGAGCCGCAGCCGGTGAGCCCGCGCGAACTGGTTGAGAACGTGGTCGAACTGCTGGCGCCCCGCGCCTATGGCAAGGGCATAGGGCTCGGCTGCCATGTCGCCCCGGATGTTCCCGAACTCGTCTCCGCCGATCCAGGCCGTCTGCGGCAGGTGCTGCTCAATGTCGTCGGCAACGCGGTCAAGTTCACGGAAGCCGGCGGCGTGCTGGTCAGCGTGGACATTTACGACACCGAGCCCGGGCGGCGGCTGCGCATTTCCGTCGCCGACACAGGCCCCGGGGTTCAGAAGAAGGACATCGACCGCATTTTCGACGAGTTCGAACAGGGGGACGGAACGTCGACGCGACAGCACGGTGGTGCGGGCCTCGGTTTGGCGATCTCGCGGCGCATCGTCGAGGCGATGGGTGGCTCCATCGCCGTCGATGGCGAGCCGGGCGAGGGGTCCGAGTTCACCATCTTCCTGCCTGTACGGGATGCCGTGGAACGGCCGATGGAATTTGAAGGCGCGCTCGCGGACTGCCGGGCGATCGTCATATCGGGTAATCTGATGGAGGCTGAAGGGATCGCGCGTACGATAACCGCGCATGGCGGGCTGGCTGAAATCGCCCGCACTGCGGAGGAGGCGGCAGCGGCGGCGCATGCTCGTGGCCAGGGCTATAATGTGGTGCTGGTGGATGCGTCGCTGGAGCGCGTCGATGGCCGGCTGCTCAAAAGATTGCAGAAGGCGGGCGTGAACCCGGCGGAAGCCATCACGCTGATCGCCCCGACGGATCGCGGCCAGCTCGCCGAATACCGGGCGAGCGGATACAACACCTTTCTGGCCCGGCCGGTCCGCGGTGAAACGCTGTTGCGCGTCCTTCTCGCATCACCGTCCAGGTCTGCCGGACCCGGTGGCGCGGTCGATGGCGGCGGCCGTCAACGCGCCCGGGCATCGCGCTCGCGTAGCATCCTGATTGCCGAGGACAACGAGATCAACGCCCTGCTGGCGCGCTCCGCACTGGAGAAGGCGGGCCACCGCGTCGAGGTGGTACGCAACGGCAAGGCCGCGGTCGAAGCGTTGACCGCGCCGCGCCGCGCGCATGCCTACGACATCGTGCTGATGGATCTCCACATGCCGGTCATGGACGGGCTCGATGCAATCGCCCACATCCGCAAGCACGAAGAGGCAAAGGGTCTTCCGGCGGTACCGATCCTGGTTCTTTCTGCCGACAGTCAGGAAAAGACCCGTCATGGCGTGATTGCATACGGGGCGACCGGGTTTCTGACCAAACCCGTTGATCCGCTTGCGATGGCGGACGCTGTTGAGAGCCACTCCCGAACTTGAGCGCCGGCTAATTAGAACGGCTGTCGCGGCCTCGGGGTGGAATTAGGTCACAGTCCTGTTGCAGTCTGTCTTTATAGCCACGACAGATCAGTGGCTGCGGCGAGGAGAATCAGCCATGCAGGATGCCATGACCGAACGTGCTGCAAGCAGTTGCCTTGCCGGGCAAGGCGCCAACGGCCGTACCTTGCTGGCTGGAGAGCCGCTGGGACGAATCGGCACGATGGTGGTGCGGCTTGCGTGCAGCGCTGCCGAGATCGAGGCAGCGCAGGAAGTGCGCTATCGCGTCTTCCGGGAAGAACTCGGCAATCGGGCGGTTGCCGCGGGCATGCAGGACCGGCGCGACGCCGACCGGTTCGACGATGTATGCGACCACCTGCTGGTGATGGACACCTCGCTCGAGGGGCCGGACCATCGCAGGATCGTCGGCACCTATCGACTGCTGCGCCAGGAAAGTGCCTCCGCTGCCGGCGGCTTCTACTCGAGCGACGAGTTCGAGCTCGACAGGCTGGTCGCGCGCCATCCCCATCTGCGCTTTCTGGAGCTTGGCCGCTCCTGCGTCCTGCCGGACTACCGATCGAAGCGTACGATCGAACTGCTCTGGCAGGGCATCTGGGCCTATGTGAACCATTACGACATCGGCGTGATGACCGGCTGCGCGTCCTTCCATGGCACGGTGCCCGCGGCGCATGCCGAGGCGTTGTCGTTCCTCGCCCATAATTGCAGCGCGGAAGGTGCCTGGCGCGTGCCTGCCGTGGCAAGACGCCACCATCCGATGGACCTGATGCCGACCGAGGCGGTGAATGCGCGCTCGGCACTCGCCGCCATGCCGCCGCTCATCAAGGGCTATCTGCGGCTCGGCGCAAAGATCGGGGACGGTTGCGTGATCGATCACGACTTCGGCACGACGGATGTCTTCATCGTCCTGCCGGTCGAGACGATCTCGGCGCGCTATATCAATTATTACGGCGCCGAGGCACAGCGCTTCGCGGCTTGAGGTCGGGCTGTCTCAACCCTCCCAATCCGTCCCGATCGCATCTTCGTCGCGCTTCTTCGCTTCGCCTACCAGTTCGCGCGCGCGGGATAGATCGTCGCCATTCGCCTGTTCGGGTTCCGATTCCGCGTCTTCGTCTGGACACAGGACGAGTTCGAAAAGCACCGGGAAGTGATCCGACCCGCAGGCCGGCAGCCGGTGCATGGCCTCCAACCGGAACTCGGCCGAGTGAAACAGATGGTCGAGCGGCCAGCGAATGAGCGGGAAGCGCGCGTCGAAGGTGGAAAAAACCTTGCGGCCGATACGTGGATCGAGAAGCCGGCTTATCCGGCGGAAGCGTTCGGTTGTGCCCGACCAGGCGACGTCATTGAGGTCACCCGTCACGAGCACGGGCAGCGTTTCGTCCTTGACCCTCAGCGCTACCAGGGCGGTTTCGCCGTCGCGCCCCTCGGTGCCGCGATGTGGCACCGGCGGTTCCGGATGGATTGAATAAAGCCGAAAGCGCTGCCCCTCCGGCGTGGTCACCGTGGTCACGATGGACGGCACGCCGTCCGTCAGCAGGCATTCGACGACCGTGTCGTATAGCGCGAATTTCGACGCCAGGATCATGCCGTAGGAGTTGTCCTGCGTCTGGTCCACGACCGTCGGATAGCTTGAAAGAAGCTCCGAAAGGGCATCGCGCCAGCGCTGGTCGACCTCCATCAGCACGAAGATGTGGGGATCCCATTTTCGGATCTCGCTTTCCAGTTCGCCGAACCTGTCGTTCGACATCTTCACGTTGCTGGCCAGAAGCTTCAGTGCCTCGCCCTTGTCCGTGGCCGGGTCGAAATCGGCGGACTGCCGGCGCCAGATCGGTGTGAAGGGCAGGATGAACCATAGCTGCACGAGGGCGACGGCGAGGAGAGCGATCTGGATAACGCGCCACGCGGCGCCTTCGGCGCCAAGCAGGAGGGAAGCCGCGACGACGAACAGCGCCGTCGCAAGCGATTGCTGGCGGGGAAAGTCGCCCACCCGGACGATGCCGTGCGCCAGCGGCAGAAACGGCAATATCGTCGAGACAGCGAGAAATACTGTCAAGGCCGATGCTGCGATCAGCATGTCGTCACCCTTATCCCCATCGCCCGCTTGATCGCGGCAAGGTGGAAACTCGAAATCGCAGCCTCGGTTCCGTCCGCCTTACGTCCCCGCACTGTAGGCGGAGATGGCCGCCATGTTGACGATATCGGAGTCCTTGGCATTCAGCGATACGATCTGGACCGGCTTGTTGAGGCCGACCAGCATTGGGCCGATGACGGTCGAGCCGCCGAGTTCCTGCAGCATCTTGGTGGAGATGGATGCCGAGTGGAATGCGGGCATGACCAGCACGTTTGCAGGCCCGGAGAGCCGGCAGAACGGATATTGCCGCATCAGGGTCGGGTTGAGTGCCACGTCCGCGGCCATCTCGCCGTCATACTCGAAATCGACGCGCCTCTTGTCGAGGATGCGCACCGCTTCCTGAACGCGCGCCGAGCGCTCGCCTTGCGGATGGCCGAAGGTGGAATAGGCCAGAAGCGCAACACGTGGCTCGTAGCCCATGCGCCTGGCGAAGCCGGCCGCTTCCTCGGCGATGTCGGCGATCTCCAGGGAATCCGGCATGTCATGGACGGCGGTATCGGCGACGATTACGGTGCGGCCGCGGCACAGCGCCACCGACGCGCCGATGACGCGGTGGCCCGGTTTGGCGTCGATCACGCGGCGGATGTCTTCGAGCGCCGTCGAATAGTTGCGCGTCACGCCGGTCACCACCGCATCGGCATCGCCCAGCGCCAGCATGCAGGCGGCGAAGTGGTTGCGGTCGTTGTTGATGAGCCGCTGGCAGTCGCGGAAGAGGAAGCCCTTGCGCTGCATTCGCTCGTAGAGATGGTCGGCATAGACCGCGTTGCGGCGCGACAGACGCGCGTTGATGATCTCGATGCCCGGCCGGTCGAGGTCGACGCCCGCGTGCCGGGCGGTCTCCCGGATCTGGTCGTCGCGTCCGACGAGAATCGCCGTGCCGAGCTTCTGGTTCACGTATGACACTGCCGCGCGCATTACCTGCTCTTCCTCGCCCTCGGCGAAGACGACACGCTTGGGCTGGCGGCGCACGCGATCGTAGATGCGTTGCAGCGTCGAGGCTATCGGGTCGCGGCGGGCCGAAAGCTCCTGCTTGTACTTCTCGATGTCGAGGATCGGCCGCCGCGCCACGCCCGAATCCATCGCCGCGCGGGCCACGGCCGCTGGGATCGCCGAGATGAGGCGGGGATCGAACGGCACCGGGATGATGTAGTTGGCGCCGAATTTTGGCCGGTTGCCCTGGTAGGCCGCGGCGACGTCGTCGGGCACGTCCTCGCGGGCGAGCGCCGCGAGCGCCTGCGCTGCCGCGACCTTCATCTCGTCGTTGATGGTGGTTGCCCGCACATCCAGCGCGCCGCGGAAGATGTACGGGAAGCCCAGCACGTTGTTGACCTGGTTAGGATAGTCCGAACGGCCGGTCGCCATGATGGCGTCGGTGCGAATCTCGGCGACTTCCTCCGGTGTGATTTCGGGATCGGGATTGGCCATGGCGAAGATAATCGGGTTCTTGGCCATCGACTGGATCATGGCGTTCGAGAACGCGCCCTGTGCCGACAGGCCGAAGACGATGTCTGCGCCATCCATCGCCTCAGCAAGCGTGCGCTTGTCGGTCTTGACCGCATGCGCCGACTTCCACTGGTTCATGCCTTCCTTGCGGCCCTGATAGACCACGCCCTTGGTGTCGCAGAGAATGACGTTCTGCGGTGAAAAGCCCATCGACTTGACGAGTTCGACGCAGGCGATGCCGGCCGAGCCCGCCCCGTTGCACACCAGCGTCGCCGTCTTCATGTCGCGTCCGGTGATTTCCAGAGCGTTGATGAGGCCGGCGGCCGCGATGATCGCCGTGCCGTGCTGGTCGTCATGGAAGACCGGGATGTCCATCACTTCCCGCAGGCGCTGCTCGATGATGAAGCAGTCCGGCGCCTTTATGTCCTCCAGGTTGATGCCGCCGAAGGACGGGCCAAGGAAGCGCACGCAGTTGATGAACTCCTCGACGTCCTGCGTATCGACCTCCAGATCGATCGAATCGACGTCGGCAAAGCGCTTGAACAGCACCGCCTTGCCTTCCATCACCGGCTTGGAGGCGAGCGCGCCGAGATTGCCGAGGCCGAGAATGGCGGTGCCGTTGGAGATCACCGCGACCATGTTGCCGCGCGTCGTGTAGTCGAACGCCCGGCTCGGGTCTTCCGCGATCGCCTTGACCGGCACGGCCACGCCCGGCGAATAGGCCAGCGACAGGTCGCGCTGGGTCGCCATCGGCTTGGTCGGGTTGATCTCGAGCTTGCCCGGTCGTCCCGAGGCGTGGAAATCGAGCGCTTCCTGAGGGCTGACGGAGGGGCCGCCCTCCGTGGACTTGTCTTTCAACGGCATGATGGTGTCTGTTTCCTTCCCCGGGTGGCTCGTTCTTGTGGAGTTTTGCCGAGCCGCATCGATTAAGGCTACACTTGGCCGCCGTGAATCGCCAAGCAGGAAAACCGCTTCCTCCAGAAGGCAATCCGCCGTTGAACGACGAAACGCCCATCCGCACCGCCGGCGCCGCGCCGACACCGCCCGTCCTGTCGACGGCGGGCGCGACACCGATGATGGAGCAGTTCATCGAGATCAAGGCGGCAAACCAGGATTCGCTGCTGTTCTACCGGATGGGCGACTTCTACGAGCTGTTCTTCCAGGATGCCGAGATCGCCAGCCGGGCGCTGGGCATCACGCTGACCAAGCGCGGCAAGCACCAGGGCGAGGACATCCCGATGTGCGGCGTGCCGGTGCACGCGGCGGACGATTATCTGCAGAAGCTGATCGCGCAGGGCCATCGGGTCGCGGTCTGCGAGCAGGTGGAAGACCCTGCCGAGGCGAAGAAGCGCGGTTCGAAGTCGGTGGTGCGCCGCGACGTGGTGCGGCTCGTCACGCCGGGCACGATCACCGAGGAAAAGCTTCTGGCGCCCTCGGAAGCCAACTACATGATGACGCTCGGCCGCGTGAAGGGGCAGGGCGGCAGCGCGTCCGGCAACGGAGACAGCTACGCGCTTGCCTGGATCGACATCTCGACAGGTTCGTTCAAGGTGGCCGAAAGCGCGGCCGACCGGCTGCTCGCGGACATATTGCGCGTCGACCCGCGCGAATTGATCGTTGCCGACCCGATCTATCACGATCCCGAACTGCGCGCGGTGTTCGACGTGCTTGGCCGTGTGGCCAATCCGCAGCCGGCGGCCCTGTTCGATTCGGCCGCCGCATCGGGCCGCATCGCGCGCTTTTACGGCGTGGCGACGCCCGAGAGCTTCGGCCAGTTTTCCCGCGCCGAGCTCGCGGCCATCTCCGGCGCGATAGCCTATGTCGAAAAGACGCAGATTTCGGAGCGTCCGCCGCTGGCACGACCCGAACGCGAGGAGAGCGGATCGAGCCTCTTCATCGACGCGGCCACGCGCGCCAATCTGGAACTGACGCGCACGCTGTCCGGCAACCGCGACGGCTCTCTGCTGAAAGCCATCGACCGTACCGTTACGGGAGGCGGCGCGCGGCTTCTGGCCGAAAGGCTGACCGCGCCGCTGACCGACCCCGCAGAGATCAACCGGCGGCTGGATTGTGTTTCGTTCCTGTCCGCCGAGACGCGGCTTTGCGAGGCGCTGCGGGCAGTCCTCAAGGGTGCGCCGGATATGCCGCGTGCCCTGTCGCGGCTGGCGCTCAGGCGCGGCGGTCCGCGCGACCTCGGCGCATTGCGCGCGGGACTGAAAGCGGCCCGCCAGGTGCTGGAGGCTGTGTCGGCGGCGATGCTGCCGGACGGACTGAAGAACGCGTGCGACGCGCTCTCGTCACTGCCCGCCGATCTTTCGTCCAATCTCGACCGGGCGCTCGCCGAGGAACTGCCGCTGCTGCGGCGCGACGGCGGCTTCGTGCGCGCCGGCTACAATGCCGAACTCGACGAGATGCGCGCGTTGCGTGACCAGTCGCGCCGGGTGATTGCGGGCATGGAGCGCGATCTTGCCGAGGAAACCGGCATCCGTTCGCTGAAGATCCGGCACAACAACGTGCTGGGCTACTATATCGAGGTGACGGCCAACCATGCGGAGGTGATGAACGGCACGGATGCTGCGAAGGCGCGGTTCATCCATCGCCAGACGATGGCGAACGCCATGCGCTTCACCACCACCGAACTCGCCGGGCTGGAAACCAAGATCGCCAACGCGGCCGACCGGGCGCTGCAGATCGAGCTGGCGGTCTTCGACGCGATGCTGGAGGAAGTGGTCTCGCACGCCGAGGCAATCCGCGCCGGTGCCGCGGCACTCTCCGAAATCGACGTGGCCGCCGCAGCGGCGGTGCTGGCGGCTTCGGAAAACTACTGCCGGCCTGTCGTCGACGATGGCCTTTCGTTCCACATCGACGGCGGACGCCATCCGGTCGTCGAGCAGGCACTGCGCCGGCAACTGGCAGATCCGTTCGTTGCCAACGATTGCGACCTGTCGCCGGAGGGCGATGCGAAACACGGCGCGATATGGCTGCTGACCGGCCCTAACATGGGCGGCAAGTCGACCTTCCTGCGCCAGAACGCGCTGATCGCGATCCTCGCGCAGATGGGCTTCTTCGTTCCGGCGGCCGCGGCGCATATCGGGATCGTGGACCGGCTGTTCAGCAGAGTCGGCGCCTCGGACGATCTGGCGCGCGGCCGCTCCACCTTCATGGTCGAGATGGTAGAGACGGCCGCGATCCTCAATCAGGCCGGCGACCGCGCGCTGGTCATTCTCGACGAGATTGGTCGCGGCACGGCCACGTTCGATGGCCTGTCCATCGCCTGGGCGGCGGTCGAATATCTGCACGAGAAGAACCGCTGCCGCGCGATCTTCGCCACCCACTTCCACGAAATGACGGCGCTGGCCGAAAAGCTCTCCCGGCTGCATAACGTGACGATGCGGGTCAAGGAGTGGGAAGGCGACGTCGTCTTCCTGCACGAGGTTGGCATGGGCGCGGCCGACCGGTCCTACGGTGTGCAGGTCGCGCGCCTCGCCGGCCTGCCGGATTCTGTGGTTGAGCGTGCTCGCGAGGTGCTTCGACAACTGGAGGAAGGCGAAACGTCCGGCAAGGCGGCCCGCCTCGTCGACGATCTGCCGCTGTTTTCGGTTGCTGCAAAACGCGAGGCTCCAAAGCCGGCGGGTGGCGGTGCACTGGCCGACGCGATGGAGAGCCTGCACCCCGACGAGATGACGCCGCGCGAGGCCCTCGAGGCGCTGTACAGGCTCAAGGAACTCGCCGCGCGCAGTTGATGCGCCGCACCTCCTGCAACGATGCAAGCTTTACGTTGCGGCGTCTTGTCCATTAACTCTCGCTTGAGCTTTTCATGTCCTAGTGACGGGCGAATGGGGGGCCGTTCAATGGCAAGGTTTGTCAGCGTCTTCATATCGGCGGCGCACCGGCGGGTGATTTCGCTAATCGTCTGGCTCGTCGCCTTCGCGGCGGTGCTGGCGCTTGTCGGCTGGTTCGCACTGGATCAGGCCGGAAGGTCGATGACGTACGAAGCGCGTTCCACGGCGGATCATTTCGTCCGGCTGCGTACAAACCTGCTTTCCACCTTCGACGTCATGCACGCAAACCTGACCGCCGAACCCTGTTCTCCGGCTTTCCAGGAACAATTGCGGCGCATCGCCTATCTGCCGGACGGTCTCAACGAGTTCCTTTATGCGCCCGGCGGTCGTGCGCGCTGTTCTGCGAATGTTGCTGCGTTTGACGGGGCGGTGGATCTCGGAGAGCCGGACATTGGCCGGCAGGGCGAGCGCGGAATCGTGATGTGGGTCGATCGCGATCTCAGCTTCGTGGGGCTTACGGGCGAGCGTGGAACGATTGCGCTGAATGAGCCCTTCGCGGCCATCGTTCCGCCGCAGGAGGCTGGCTTCCGAGGGCCCGACTGGATGTCGATGCAGGCGGTGCTGGTTGCCGAGGATGGGAACTGGTGGCATCGCAGCGGTCGACCGGGCATCTACACGCGATTGATTGCAGATGGCGGTGGCCTCGCCGACGGCAAGATGCGCGTGATCTCCTGCGATGCAGGCGGCATGCATTGCGTCGTCGTCGAGGGTGACCTGCGTGCGCTTCTCGCGCAATACAAGGGCCTTGTCGCCCTGGCGCTACTGGCGGCGGCGATTATCGCCACGCTCGCTACTTTGCAGACAAGCGCGCTGATTGCGCGATACTGGTCGTTCGAGGCGCGTTTCCGTCGCCACCTCGATGGGAAATCCATCGTCTGCGCCTACCAGCCGGTGATGGAACTCGACACGGGCGAGATCACGGGCTGCGAGGTGCTCGCCCGCTGGCGTGATATTGACGACCGCGTTGTCTTCCCCGATCGCTTCCTCAATGTCATCGAACGTCACGACATGACACGGCGCTTCACCGAACTGGTTGCCCAGCGCGCGTGTGACGAGCTTTCCGAGCACCTGCCTGCGGGCAAGCGGCTGCAGGTCAACTTCAACATCTTCCCCTGCGATCTGGATAGCGACAGCCTGGCGCGCATCTTCTCGGGCTTCACGTCGCAGCCGGATCGCTTCGATGTGGTGCTGGAGATCATCGAAAGCGACGAGATACCGCCGAACGCCCAGCGGGAAATCGAAGCGCTGCGCCGGCTGGGCATCAAGACCTATATCGACGACTTCGGCACCGGCTATTCGAACATGCAGAATCTGGCTGCCCTGTCCGTCGACGGCGTCAAGCTCGACCGGGCCTTCGCAATGGCGCCCGACAATACGGTGATGGCCAAGATGCTGCGCCACGCCGTGGAGATGATCGAGGCGACCGGTCGGGTCATGGTCGTCGAAGGCGTGGAGACGGCCGAAAGGCTAGCGCTGCTGCGCGGCATGCAGGCGCGTGTCGACTTCGTGCAGGGCTATTTCATTTCGCGGCCGCTCGACATCGCGGCGTTCGTGGCGTTCATGACCCCGCAGCCGGTCTCGTTGGCGGAGCGCAAACGCAAGGCCGGTCTGGGTGTCGTCGCGGCCTAGCCGCAACAGCGCCATACACAAGGCGCAAATTTCGCGCTATAGACCGCGCGATTGCGGCAAGACCGGTGGGCATGGCGAAAGTTCCTCTCAAACTGGACGAGATCATCGACGGCCGCGCGCTGCTCGATGAGATGATTGCGCTGGCGGGCAAGGATGCCGCCGGTGCGCGGCCTGCCCTGATCCGTCTGTTGAAGGAACGCGTCGCCGAAGCCCGCGCCCGCGCGGAAGCGATGCTGATGGCTGATGGCGGCGGAACAGCCTGCGCAGCGCGGCTGTCGCACCTGATGGACGAGGTGATCCGCGCTCTTTATGCATTCGCCGTCGATCACGTCTACCATACCCGCAATCCCTCGGCGGCCGAGCGCATGGCGGTGGTGGCGGTCGGCGGATACGGGCGTGGAACGCTCGCGCCGGGCTCCGACATCGACCTGCTTTTCGTGTTGCCCTACAAGCAGACGCCCTGGGGCGAGCAGATCGTCGAATACATCCTCTACGTGCTGTGGGACCTTGGCCTCAAGGTGGGCCACGCGACCCGTAATCTCGACGAGTGCATGCGCCTGTCGCGCACCGACGTCACCATCCGCACATCGATCCTGGAAGCGCGCTTCGTCAGCGGCGACGAGGCGATCTACGACACGCTGGTCACCCGGTTCGACGCGGAAGTCGTCAAGGATACGGGCGCCGAATACGTGCAAGCGAAGCTCGCCGAGCGAGACGAGCGGCATGCCAAGGGCGGCGAAAGCCGCTATCTGGTCGAGCCCAACGTCAAGGAAGGCAAGGGTGGCCTGCGCGATCTGCACACCCTGTTCTGGATCGGCAAATATTATTACCGCGTGCCGACCGCCGAGGAGCTGGTCGGCAAGGGCGTTTTCACGCGCAGGGAGTTTCTGCAGTTCCGCAAGGCGGAGGATTTCCTCTGGGCGGTGCGCTGCCACATGCACTTCCTGACCGGGCGCGCCGAGGAACGACTGCATTTCGACATTCAGCGCGAGATTGCAGAGCGCCTTGGCTATACTAGCCATCCGGGCCTTTCCGCCGTCGAGCGGTTCATGAAGCACTACTTCCTCACCGCCAAGACGGTGGGCGACCTGACGCGCATCTTCTGTGCGGCGCTCGAGGAGGAGCAGGCCAAGCATGTGCCGGGCTTCAACCGCATCTTCCTGAATTTCTCCCGGCGCAAGCGCAAGCTCGCCGGCAGCAGCGACTTCATCGTCGACAATCACCGTATCAACATCGCCGACGAGCAGGTATTCGAGCGCGACCCGGTCAATCTGCTGCGGCTGTTCTGGCTGGCCGACAAGCACGGCCTCGAATTCCACCCCGACGCGTTGAAACTTTTGACCCGCTCGCTCAAGCTCGCGGACCGCAACCTGCGGCGCAACGAGGAAGCCAACCGACTGTTCATGGATGTGCTCACCTCCGGCCGCAACCCGGAGCTCAATCTCAGGCGCATGAACGAGGCCGGCCTGCTCGGCAAGCTCATCCCCGACTTCAACAAGATCGTGGCGATGATGCAGTTCAACATGTACCACCACTACACCGTCGACGAGCATCTGATCCGCTGCGTGGGTGTTCTCGCCGAGATCGAGCATGGTGACGCCGAGGCCGTGCATCCGCTGTCGCATTCGCTGATGCCGTCGCTGCAGCCTCTGCGAGACATCCTTTATGTCACCGTGCTGTTCCACGACATCGCCAAGGGGCGGCCGGAGGACCACTCCGAAGCCGGCGCCCGCATTGCGCGCAGGTTGTGCCCGCATATGGGCTTTTCCAAAGCCGATACCGAAACCATCGCTTGGCTGATCGAGAACCATCTCGTCATGTCGATGACCGCGCAGACCCGCGACCTCAACGACCGCAAGACGATCCAGGATTTCGCCGACGTCGTGCAGTCGGTCGAGCGGCTGAAGCTTCTTCTGGTGCTGACCGTCTGCGACATCCGCGGCGTCGGGCCCGGCGTGTGGAACGGCTGGAAGGGGCAGCTCCTGCGCACGCTCTACTACGAGACCGAGCTGCAACTGACCGGCGGCTTCTCGGAGGTCACACGCGCCAAGCGTGCCCAGGAAGCCCGCGCCGTACTCGAAGATGCGCTTGCGGACTGGCCCGAGAAGGAGCGCAAGCGCTATCTCGGCCTGCACTACGACAACTATCTGCTGACGGTCGATCTCGATGACCAGGTACGCCATGCCGGTTTCATCCGGGAGGCCGATGCGGCCTCGCGGCGGCTGGCGACGATGGTGCGCACGCACCAGTTCGAGGCTGTGACCGAGATCACCGTGCTGTCGCCGGACCATCCGCGCCTGCTTTCGGTAATCGCGGGTGCATGTGCGGCAGCGGGCGCCAACATCGTCGACGCGCAGATTTTCACCACGGCAGACGGCCGCGCGCTCGACACCATCCTGATCTCGCGAGAGTTCGACATGGACGAGGACGAGCGCCGGCGCGCTCAGCGGGTGGGGCGGCTGATCGAGGACGTTCTGTCCGGCAAGAGCTGGCTGCCGGAGATGATCGAGAAGCGCACCAAGCCACGGCGGGGGGCAAAGACGTTCCGGGTGCAGCCACGCGCGGAAGTGCGCAACACCCTGTCGAACCGCTTCTCGGTCGTCGAGGTCAAGGGACTGGACCGGCCCGGCCTGCTCTCGGAAATCACCGGCGCCATATCCGATCTGTCGCTGGACATCGCGTCGGCGCACATCACCACCTTCGGCGAAAAGGTCATCGACACCTTCTACGTCACCGACCTGACGGGGCAGAAGATTGAGAATCCGACGCGCCAGGAGAACATCCGCAAGCGGCTGATCGCCGTGATGGACGGCAGCGACACCGCGCGCAACGGCAATGGCCGCGGCACCGGTTCGACGCCGAAAGCGGCGGCGGAGTGAAGCTGTGTTGACCGGCGGGACCCCCATCGAATGAGCCTCGTGAAGAAGTTCGCCACTGTCGGCTCCGGCACGATGCTGAGCCGCGTCTTCGGCTTCGCCCGCGAAATGATGATGGCGGCGGCGCTAGGCACCGGGCCGGTGGCGGAAGCCTTCTATGCCGCATTCCAGTTTCCGAACACCTTCAGGCGGCTGTTCGCCGAGGGGGCGTTCAACGCCGCCTTCGTGCCGCTCTTCGCCAAGGAGATAGAGGCGAACGGCGTTGCCGGTGCCAAAAAATTCTCCGAGGAGGTCTTCGGCGTCCTCTTCACCGTATTGCTGCTTCTGACCATCGCGATGGAACTGGCGATGCCTTTCGTCATCCGCTACGCGATCGCGCCGGGCTTCGCGAACGATCCCGAAAAGCTGCTGCTGACGGTCGAGCTGGCGGCGATCATGTTCCCCTACCTCATCTGCATGTCGCTGGGCGCCATGATGGCGGGAATGCTCAATTCCCTACATCGCTACTTCGCGGCCGCGATCGCGCCGGTATTCCTGAACATCATTCTGGTCGGCGTCCTCGTTGTCGCCTGGTACGGCGGCTATGACGGCCGCGAGGTCGGCTTGGCGCTCGGTTGGGGCGTTCTGGCTGCCGGCGTGGTGCAGCTCGGTATCGTCTTCGTCGCAGTGCGCGGCGCGGGCGTGTCCATCGGCTTCCGCAGGCCGCGCCTCACGCCCAACGTAAAACGTCTCTTGTGGCTTGCCCTGCCCGCGGCCATCACCGGCGGCATTACGCAGATCAACACGCTTGTGGGCACGGCGATCGCCACCGGGCAGGACGGCGCGGTTCCCTCGCTCAACCTCGCAGACCGGGTCTACCAGCTCCCGCTCGGCATCGTCGGCGTGGCCGTTGGTGTGGTTCTTTTGCCGGAGCTGGCGCGCGCTCTGCGGGCGGGCAACCGCGTCGAGGCCGCGAACCTGCAGAACCGTTCAGTCGAGTTCACCCTGTTCCTGACACTGCCGGCGGCCGCTGCCCTGTTCACCATCGCCGAACCGATCGTTCGGGTGCTCTACGAACGCGGCGCATTCCTGCCCGAAGATACGCTTGTCGTTTCCGAGGTGCTTGCGATCTTCGGCATCGGCCTGCCGGCATTCGTGCTGATCAAGGCATTTACGCCCGGCTATTTCGCGCGGGAAGACACCAGAACCCCGATGATTTTCGCGGGCATTTCCGTTGCGGTGAACATATCGGTCGCGCTTCTGCTGTTCCCGTCCATGGGCGCGCCCGGCATTGCGACCGCCTCGGCGGTTGCCGGCTGGATCAACGCGACGCTTCTTTTCACCGTGCTCGTCCGCCGCGGCCATTGGGGCAGCGATGCGGGGCTTTTGAAACGCGCGCCCCGGATACTGGTCGCCTCCGCGCTCATGGGTGGTGCGATCCACCTCGCCGTCAGCTACATGCAGCCGCAATTTGCGCCGGAAACGCCGTTCTACATTCAGGCGGCAGCGCTCGCCGCCGTCGTTGCGGGTGGCATGGTTTTCTATTTCGCGTCTGTTTTCGGATTGGGCGGAGCCGATATGGGCATGATCCGCCGCAACGTGAAGCGTAAGCAGGGTACACCCTCGGGCGGCGACCAGAACAATGACCCCGTGTGAGGCTTGATCCGTGAGGCGCGCTCGGCCATAAGCGCGCGTCTCGCATTGCAACCACGCGGTTCAAGGGCGAAGCCGGCGGTCTTCCGGTTCACCTCAGACGGCCCTCCACAAGCCAGGAAAACGAAATGTCCGAATTCAAGCCCCTTGTCTTCTCCGGCGTTCAGCCGACCGGAAACCTGCATCTCGGCAACTATCTCGGTGCGATCCGCAAATTCGTCGCGCTGCAGGAAAGCCACGACTGCATCTATTGCGTCGTCGACCTGCATTCGATCACCGCGCAGCTCGTCCATGACGACCTGCCCGGCCAGACACGTTCGATCACCGCGGCTTTCCTGGCGGCCGGCATCGACCCGACAAAGCATATCGTCTTCAACCAGAGCCGGGTGCGGCAGCACGCCGAGCTCGCCTGGGTCTTCAATTGCGTCGCCCGCATCGGCTGGATGAACCGCATGACCCAGTTCAAGGATAAGGCCGGCAAGGACCGCGAGAACGCATCGCTAGGCCTTCTGGCCTATCCGAGCCTGATGGCCGCGGACATTCTCGTCTATCGCGCAACGCACGTGCCTGTTGGCGACGACCAGAAGCAGCATCTGGAGCTGACGCGCGACATCGCCGCCAAATTCAACAACGACTTCTCCGCCAAGATCGGTGATCTCGGCCTTGGTGTGGAGATGGAAGTCGGCGAGGAAACCGTCAATGGCTTCTTCCCGCTGACCGAACCGCTGATCGAGGGGCCGGCCACGCGCGTGATGAGCCTGCGCGACGGCTCCAAGAAGATGTCGAAGTCCGATCCGTCGGATCTGTCGCGCATCAACCTGACCGATGACGCGGATGCCATCTCGAAGAAGATCAAGAAGGCCAAGACCGATCCTGAGCCGTTGCCGTCCGAACTTGCCGGTCTGAAGGCACGCCCGGAAGCCGAAAACCTCGTCGGCATCTATGCGGCGCTGTCCGACAAGACCCGCGAGGCTGTGATCGCCGAATTCGGCGGGCAGCAGTTCTCCGCCTTCAAGCCGGCGCTTGCCGATCTGGCCGTCGACAGGCTCGCACCGATCGCAGCCGAAATGCGCCGCATCTCGGCCGACACGACCTATGTCGACGGGGTGCTGCGGGACGGCGCCGAACGCGCCGAGGTGATCGCGGAGGCCACCATGAAGGGCGTGCGCGAGATCATTGGCCTGCTCAACGACTGACAAGGCCTGTCGGTTTGGCCGGATGCGACGGCTTGCCCGCCGCCGCATCCGATGGCAGATTGCGCCGTCGGCAGCGGGTGCCGGGTCGGGAGATTAGATGGTTTCCAAACGTCTGAGCCGTGAAGCCGGTCACCGGCGGAAATTCCTTGCGGTCGCCGATGAAACGCCGGAGTCCGAGCGCGCTATCGCCTATGCCTCGCGCCGCGCGCAGGCGACCAACGGCTCTGTCGTGCTTCTCTATGTCATCGAGCCTGGCGATTTCCAGCATTGGCTCGGCGTCGAGCAGATCATGCGTGAGGAGGCCAATTCGGCCGCCGCGGCCGTGCTCGATGCCCAGGCAGTGAAGGTGCGCGAACGGATCGGCATCGAACCGGAGCTTGTGATCCGCGAGGGCTCGCCGACGGAAGAAATCCACAAGCTGATCGAGGACGACCAGGACATCGCAATCCTGGTGCTGGCCGCCGGTGGCGCGAAAGAGGGGCCGGGACCGCTGGTCGCCTCGGTTGCCGGCAAGGGTGCCGCATTCCCCATCCCGGTCACCGTCGTGCCGATGAATCTCTCCGACGAGGATATCGAAAGCCTCGCCTGAGCCTTCCCAGAGATTGCGCGGCGGGGCACCGCTCACCATATGAAGGCCGATTGGCGCTTGCAGTTCTGCGCTGGCAGGCCTATTTAGAATTATTCCAAACTATATGAACGGAGAACGCTGATGTTCATCCAGACCGAAGCCACGCCAAATCCCGCAACGCTGAAGTTCCTGCCGGGCAAGGTCGTGCTCGAGGAAGGCACGGCGGATTTCCGCGACGCCGATTCGGCGACCGCCGCATCCGCACTCGCAGGCCGCCTGTTCGGCGTGCCCGGTGTCGTCGGCGTCTTTTTCGGCTACGATTTCGTGACCGTCACGAAGTCCGACGAGCATGACTGGCAGCACCTCAAGCCGGCTATCCTCGGCACGATCATGGAACATTTCATGTCCGGCCAGCCGGTCATGGCTTCGTTGAACGCGGCAGCGGAAGGTCGCGCTGCAAGCGCTGGCGAGGAGTTCTACGAAAAGGAGGACGAGGAGATCGTCCTGACGATCAAGGAGCTGCTCGACACCCGCGTTCGTCCGGCCGTGGCACAGGACGGCGGCGATATCACGTTCCGTGGATACGAGAACGGCACGGTCTTCCTTCACATGAAGGGTGCCTGCGCCGGCTGCCCGTCTTCGACCGCCACGCTCAAGCACGGTATCCAGAACCTGTTGCGCCATTTCGTGCCCGAAGTGCAGCAGGTCGAGCAGATTTCCTGAACGCTGCCCGATAATTCGCTCAACCGAGCGACCGTCGATGAACAACAAAAAACCGGGCTTGCGCCCGGTTTTCTGCATTGGGACGTCAGTGTTGCCTAGACGGTCCGCCTTATTTCACGATCACTTTCGCGCCTACGTCGGCGCGCTCGTAGAGGTCGATGACGTCCTGGTTGATCATTCGGATGCAGCCGGAAGACATCGCCTTGCCGATCGAATTCCATTCCGGCGTGCCATGCAGCCGGTAACCGGTGTCGCCACCCTTGTTGAAGAGATACAGCGCGCGCGCGCCCAGAGGGTTGCTGAGACCGCCCGGCTGTCCGCCGCGCCACTTGGCGAGCTCGGGCTGGCGACCGATCATCGCTGCCGGCGGCGTCCAGGTCGGCCACTCGCGCTTCATGGCGATGCGCGCCGTGCCGTTCCACTCGAAGCCTTCGCGGCCGACGCCGATGCCGTAGCGCATCGCTTTGCCGTCGCCCATCACGAAATAGAGGAACTTGTCGCTGGTATCGACAATGATCGTGCCGGGCTTCTCGCTGGTGTCGTACTTGACAATCTGCCGGTGGTACTGCCTCGGCACCTTGTTGATCGGAATCTGCGGAAGCTGGTAGCCGGAGTCTTTCTTGGCACCGTATTCCGAGGTGAAGATCGTGCCCCCGGTGCTACATCCCGCAAGCGCAGTTGCAGCCCCAAGCGCCGCAACGATGAAAAGCGTCTTCAGTCGCATATGATACTCAAACCCCCACAGCCAGCTTGTTGCCCGATTCGAGCCGTATTTCTGCCAAGGTCTGTTTGGCTTACCCAGCGGCGTTTGCCAAGTCTCCGACGCCCATGTGCAACGACCCCGTCGCAGCTTACTGCAGGTCTATGGTAAATGCGCAACATTCTCACGGCTTCGTGAAGAAGACGCGCCCCACATTGCTCATCCTTTCGAGGGCGGGCATAGCTAAAGAGAGGTGTTAGATGAACGTTTCGGCAGCCGCCCGGCGCTCGGGTCTTCCAGCCAAGACCATCCGTTACTATGAGGATGTCGGCTTGCTGAAGCCGGACAGGTCCGCAAACGGCTATCGCGACTATTCCGGCGACGACGTGCATCGGCTGGCTTTCCTGAAGCGCGCCCGCGGCCTCGGCTTCTCGATCGATGAATGCCGGCAGCTCATGACGCTCTACAGGGACCGAAGCCGCGCCAGCCACGACGTGCGCGAGATCGCGATCGCGCATGTCGCGGCGATCGAGGAGAAGATGCGCGAACTGGAATCGATGCGCCGCACGCTCAACCGCCTGATCACGGCCTGCCACGGCGACGACCGGCCCGATTGCCCGATCCTCGACGATATGGCGGGAGCATTGCAGGATACACGCGGCTGACGGTTCAATGCCGACGCCTTTGATGGCATTCTCGCTTCATGCCGATCATCTCCCCGATTCTCGTCAATCCCCTGGCCGACGGACGCCAGTCCGAGCGCGCCATGGTGGTGCGTCGCGGCGTCCAGCGCCTGCTCATGGAAATGGGCGCCTCCGTGATCCCCGAAATATCGCTGGCGTCCGGTCGTCGAGCCGATCTCGTTGCGCTGACGCGCAAGGGCGACATCTGGATCATCGAGATCAAGTCCTCGATCGAGGATTTCCGGGTCGATCGCAAATGGCCGGAATACCGGCTCCATTCCGACCGCTTCTTCTTCGCCACGCATCCGGAAGTGCCGGCCGGGATTTTCCCGGACGAATGCGGTTTCATCCTCTCAGACGGTTACGGCGCGGAGATCCTGCGCGATGCGCCGGAGCACAGGCTGCCGCCTGCGACCCGCAAGGCGCTGATGCTGCGGATCGCGCGCGCCGGCGCTGCCCGGCTGACAGCGGCAGAAATCGCAGGCGTGGCCATCCCTGCCCTCGATGGCGAAAGCGAATAGGGCATCAGTCCTCGCCGATTTCGGACTGAAGCGCGGCCATATGCGGCTCGGCTGCGGCGAGAGCCGCCCGTTCGATCGCGCGAAACCGGCTGACGAGCGCGAGGCCTGTCGGGGTCAGTTGCGCGCCGCCGCCTCGCTGGCCGCCTTTCTGCGTGTCGAGCACCGGCTTGCCGAAGAGCTGGTTCATCTCCTCCACGAGGTCCCAGGCATGCTTGTAGGACATGTTCATCTGCCGGGCGCCGGCCGAGATCGAGCCGAAGGATGCGATATGCTCCAGGAGTTCGATCTTGCCCGGCCCGATGCGACCTTCGGGATCGAGATTGATGCGCAGGCTGAGCGACGGCACGTCTTTCCTTTCCAGCGGTCCTATTTCGCCCGCGAGAAAGCGAGCCAGAGCCCGCCGCCGATCAGCATTCCGCCGCTGACGCGGGTAATGGTTCTGACGACGCGCTCGGAAAGCGCGCGGCCGATCCGGCCGGAAGCGAGCGCATAGGCGCCGTCGCAAAGGGCGGCGAGCGAAAGCGCGGTGACGCCGAGGATCGCGATCTGCATCGCGTGGTCGGCCGCCGGATCGATGAACTGCGGCAGCAGCGCGCCAAAGAACAGAAGCTGCTTGGGATTGCCGAGGCAGACCAGCAGACCCTGCATGAAAAAGCCGCCGCGCGGCTTGCGGGCCGTTGGTGAATTATCGATGCGGCCGCCGGCACGGATCATCTGCCATCCGACCCAGATCAGATAGGCCGCGCCCAGCAACTTGATCCATTCGAACCAGTGACCGGCGGTCTCGACCACCGATGTCAGCCCGAAACCCGCGATCGCCAGCATCAGCGCCAGCCCCGCCTGCGTTCCGGCGACGTTGAGCAGCCCCGCCCTGGTGCCGTGGCGCATGCCGTTGGCGACGATGAGCGTGTTGGTCGGGCCGGGAACGATGATCGCGACCAGACAGACGGCGAGATAGGCGAAATAGGCTTCAGGGTTCATGGACGTCCTCCGGAAGGCGCAAGCTTGCACGAGTCCGGATGTGGTTCAATTCGCTTTCAGCGCCTCGTCGATCTCGGCGGCAAAGGGTATGGCCGGCTGTGCGCCGGGTTTCAGGCAGGCAAGCGAGCCGGCGGCTGCCGCGCGCCGCAGCGCCTCTTCAAGCTCAAGCCCCCGCTCAAGGCTGGCAGCCAGATAACCGCAGAAGGTGTCGCCTGCGCCCACCGTATCAATCGGCGTGATGGCGAGGCCGCGCGCGCGAACAACGCCGTCCGGCGTGGCGGCCATGACGCCTTCCGCACCCAGCGTGACGACAACGATGCGCCCGGTGCGTGCGCAGAAATCGCGCATCCTGGCTTCGCGCTCGTCGCCAGCGAGGTCGAGCGCTTCGGCGTAGAGGTCGAACTCGGTCTCGTTGGCTACAACATAGTCCGCCTCGGCGAGCAGCCCACTGGCCTCGGCGCGGAAAGGCGCGGTGTTGAGCATCGACGGTGCGCCGGCCAGTCGTGCCGCGGCAAGCGCCGCTTCGACTGCGTCGAGCGGGATTTCGAGCTGCATCATCAGGAAATCGTCGGCCGACAGCTTTGCTGCCGCGACGTCGGAAGGTGAAACCGTACCGTTGCCTCCGGGCACGATCGCGATCACGTTCTCGCCCGCGGCTTCCACCAGGATCACGGCGATACCCGTCGCGGTCTCGGCCCGGCGCATCTGGGACAGGTCGACGCCTCCCTCCTGCAGCAGCGCCAACGCCTGCTCCGCAAAGGCGTCCTGACCGACCGCCCCGACCATCCGCACATCCGCGCCGGCGCGCCGCGCGGCGAGCGCCTGATTGGCGCCCTTGCCGCCAGGCGCCGTGGAGAAGCCGTCGCCCGGAACCGTTTCGCCCGGCCGGGGCAGGCGATCGACGGTGGCGATCAGGTCGAGATTGGCGGAGCCGATGACGGTTATCACGAAAAAGCCTCCCTGGATGATGTCCGGGGAGGCTTTAGCCGATTTGCAGGCGTGGAGTAAGACCGGTCAGCTTGCGACCTGTCCAGCCTCCCAGCCGAGAATGGCGCGCTTGCGCGTCAGGCCCCAGTGGTAGCCGGTGAGGGCGCCCGACTTGCCCAGCGCCCGATGGCAGGGCACCACGAAGGAAACCGGATTGGCCCCAACGGCCGCGCCAACGGCCCGGCTTGCAGTCGGATTGCCGATTTCGGCCGCGATCGACGAATAGGTGCGCGCGCGGTTCATCGGGATCTTGAGCAACGCTTCCCAGACGCGGACCTGGAAGTCCGTTCCGATCAGCACCACGCGCAACGGCTCGTCGGCCCGCCAGCGCGACGGTTCGAAGACGCGCCCGGCATAGGGCGTCGTTGCCGAAAGGTCTTCGACATAGGTCGCGTTCGGCCAGCGCCCGGACATATCCTCGAACGCGGCCCGCTCTCCGCCGTGGTCGCAGAAGGCAAGGCCGGCAAGCCCGCGATCGGTCACCATGACGAGCGCGATGCCGAACGGCGACAGGTGATAGCCGTAGCGGATGATCAGGCCCTTGCCGCGGCTCTTGTAGTCGCCGGGCGACATTGCCTCATGGGTGACGAAGAGGTCATGCAGCCGGCCCGGCCCCGACATGCCGACCTCGAAGGCGGTGTCGAGAAGCGGCATGCCCTGGTCGAGCAGCCGTCGGGCGTGGTCGAGCGTGACGGCCTGCAGGAAACCTTTGGGCGACAGCCCGGCCCAGCGGGTAAACAGCTTCTGCAGCCCGGTCGGGGTATCACCGACATCCGCCGCGAGCTCTTCCAGCGATGGCTGGTCGCGATAGTCGAGGCTGATCTTTTCGATCGCGCGCCGAACGACCTCGTAGTCGTTGCCGACCGGCGTCACGTCGCGTTGCAGGATGGCGGTCTGTGCGTTCATGGCAAAATCTCCTTGAACGCCAATATCGTTTTGCGCGGTCGTCTTCGCCACCCGATTCCTGCCTTATCCGGCCTTGGCCGTGGCGAGCGCGCGGCCGAAGGCGGTTGCGAAACTCTCGCGGTCGTCCGGGTTGAGGAACGAGCCGATTCCCACCCGCTTTCCCTCGCCCTCGACGGCCATGTCGGTGATGCCGATCTCGGCGTGGCGCGCGACGCGGAACCGTGTCCAAAAGGGGTTGAAATGGTGTGCCTCGGTGCGACCGGACGGCGCGATCTTGCGGATGTCGAGCGCGCTGCGTGACACCGACACCTCCTCACGCACCCGCGCGGCGCGGTAGTTCAGCCGGAAGGCGACATAGATTGCCACCATGTCGAGCCCGAAGAAGCCGAAGACCGGCCATGCGCCTATCGACATGAAGAACAGGCCGGTGCTGAGCCAGACCGCTCCGAGTACGCTCATCAGCACGATGAAACCCGTCCGTCCCAATGAGCGGTAGGGGGTCAGCAGCGCGCGGAAAATCGGCTCGTCTGCGGCTTTCGTTTCGTCCATGGCACGGAGTATAGAGTGCCCATGGAAAAGCCCAAGAGCAAAAAGGCGGCCGCGGCGTCGCAGCCCAAGCGGCCCGCCGCAAGCCATCGCCGCCGGACCCTCTACACGCCGCACGAGATCGACGAGATATTCCGCCGCTTTTCGGTGCAGCGCGCCGAGCCGAAGGGCGAACTCGAGCATGTCAATGCGTTCACGCTGCTGGTCGCGGTGGTGCTGTCGGCGCAGGCGACGGATGCCGGCGTCAATCGTGCCACGCGGGCGCTGTTCGCAGTCGCCGATACGCCCGAAAAGATGCTTGCGCTGGGCGAGGAGGCGGTCGGTCAACACATTCGCACCATCGGGCTCTGGCGCAACAAGGCCCGCAACGTCATCGCGCTATCGGACGCGCTGATCCGCGATTTCGGCGGCGAGGTGCCACAGACGCGCGAGGAGCTGGTGACCTTGCCCGGCGTCGGCCGCAAGACCGCGAATGTGGTGCTCAACATGTCCTTCGGCCAGCCGACCATGGCGGTCGACACCCACATATTGCGGATCGGCAACCGTATCGGCCTGGCCCCGGGCAAAACGCCCGAGCAGGTGGAAGACACGCTCGTGCGCATCATCCCCGACAAGTATATGCGCCACGCGCACCATTGGCTGATCCTGCACGGCCGCTACGTCTGCAAGGCGCGCAAGCCGGACTGTCCGGCCTGCGTCATCGCCGACATCTGCAAATCGCCGGAAAAGACGACTTCCACCCCCGCGCCGCTGGTGCCAATCGGCGATCCCGAGCCGTTTGCTCAGTAGCCGATACCGCGCGCCAGCATCGCCGCCAGGATGGGGATCAACAGCAGGACCAGCCCTTCGCGGCCGAGCCACGTTCTAACCGCGCCGATCTCGTCGTCCGGCACGATGTAGCCCGCGTCGGCCCTGGCAGCGCCGAGCCAGCGGCGGAAGCGAAGCGTCGGCGGCACCGACAGCAGGCCGACCAGCAGAAAGGCGCCGACTTTGGCCCAGAATACCCAGTAGGTGCTGTAGTAGTCCCATCCCTTGAGACCGAAGATCGCCCGCGCGAAACCGACGATGATGACCGCCAGCGCGATGCCGCCATAGGCGCCGTCCAGTCGCGCAAGGCGGCTGACGGTGGAAGCTCCAAGGCCGGGGCGCACGAGAGCCATCTGAACCGCGAAGATGGAAAACAGTGCAAAAACGAGCAGGTGATGGAGGATGGCCAGAATGAGATCGGTCATCGGGTAAGCCCCCTCGGACAAATGTTTACAACGTAAAGATTGAATAGATACGAATCTTTCCGCTGTCAAGACACGGTGGCTGCGCAGACAGGACGAGCTGAAGCGTGGCGATGTCTACATGAACATGAAGTGGAACGGCGGGACCGACTGACCGGTCAGTAAGCGCGCGCTGCCGCAGCCGCGGACCGGCTTTCGCGAACCGACACCAGCTTGTGCAGGTGCACCATCATCGCTGCGGCGAACAGCGGCGCGAGCAGGTTGACGATGGGTACGGACAGGACGGCGGCGATCAACAGCCCGGCGCCGAACACCGTGCCGGCATTGCGGCGGCGCAGCGCTTTCGCATCGGCCTCGCTGCGGAAGCGCATGGCCGCGAACTCGAAGAATTCCCGGCCGAGCAGATAGCCGTTGACGACAAAGAACGCGATCAGATTGACGCCCGGCACCAGCAGCAGAAGCAGCGCCAGGAGATTGCCGAGCAAGACGAGGCCGAGGAACTTGGCCGAGACGATTGCCGCGGTCATCATCGGCAGGGCCTTGCCGGGCGGGTCATGCGGGTAGTCCTCGCGTTCGACGATCTCGGCGACGTCGTCGAGGAAGAAGCCGGCGATGACGGCGGTCACTGGCGCGATCAGAAGGCCGAGACCCAGCGCCAGCATAATCCCGGCGACGAATGTCGCGGCGGTGCCGAACCAGGCCGCCCATCCCGGCAGGTCGGGCATCAGCTCCTGGAGCGTGGGTAGCGCCAGCATGTCGAACAGGCCGCCGATCGCGAACCACAGGCCGATGAGCGCGAGAATGGTGAGCCCCAGCGTCTTGAAGAAGACGGCACGGAATTCGGGCGTGAACAGGCGGCCTAGAGCCGCGGATGCTGCTTGGAGGATCATGGGCGCACCTGCATCATCCGCAGATAGGCAGCCGCTCCCTCCGCTGCAAGAAGTGGGCCTCCGCACTGAGGGATGCGGAGGCCCGGCACGACGCCGCCGCCTCGGCGAACGTGCTTGAGCTACTGGTCGCCGAGCGCGCGCAGCCGGCCGGCCACGGGCCGCACCGCTTCGGCAAAGGCCGCGCCTTCGGCCCTGTAGGCCTTCACCCGCTCCGCCTCAGCCATGAAGTCGCCCGCCAGCTCGCGCTTCTGTTCGGCGGTCAGGCCCTGAAGCGCGGCGACCTTCTCCTCGACATTGCCGAACATGGCGTCGAATTCTGACTGCGGCATCAGTGCCATAAGACCCTTCATCGTCTGCTCGTAGGCGACTTGCCAGCTCTCGCGGGTGAAGCCGGCAGCGGGAATGAGGCCGTCACCGTCGGCGTCGAATTCATGCCAGTCGTCAGCGGCCTCTTCGTCGTAATAGACCGGTTCGCCGCGTTCCGAAGCCAGTCTCTCCAGCACGTCGGCAACGATAGCCGCCTGCCTGCTTTCCAGTGCGACTGCATAGGAGGCAAGGAAAAGCGATGCGAGCGCGGTCAGCAGCGCAAACTTTATCCGTTTCATGTGGGGTCCCTCTAGTAGCCCTGTCGTGACTGGCATTCGCGCATCACGTTGGCCTGGGCTTGCGCTTGCTGGGATCTGGCTATCGCACCGCCGGCGGTCGAGGCGACCTGCGCGGCAACCATGCCGCCACGTCCCCCGAAACCACCGAGGCCCCCGACCATACCGAGCGCACCACCCAACATTGCGGAGTTGGCCTGGCTCCTGATTGCCGTATCGCAGGCGTTTGCAGTGGAAGCAGCCTGGCGCGCTGGGGTCCGCGATGTTGCCGCCGTTGCTGCGGTGCTGCTGGCCGAGGTGGGGCTAGCCGGCGTCGAGGTCTGGCTGCATCCGGCGAGCAAGGTGCATAGCGCGAGGATTGCGAGCCTGTTCATGGCAACCACCGTACGGGTGGTCTGGGAATTCTGTCGGAGCGGAACGCCGGCAGCGGCGTGAAAGGAGTGATGAACGCTTTCATGAGCATGATCCGTGCATATGAGTTGAGGAGCGGGTTGCGGCGCGGCGGTTCGGCCGTTGCATCCACGCAAGAATTGCCTGTGGGCCGACCCGACGCGGTGCGGGCCGGCCCTTCGGGCAAGCAAGCCGAGTGGTTGTTGACCAGCCCATCTGCGTCTCGCCTGCGATTGCCTGCGAGGGGCTCGAGCAGACCGGGGAGCCGCCTCGCAGATGGCGGACGAGTAGTCGCGGCGCCGCGACATCGGCAACGGTAATTCACGCACGCATAGCTTTTGCCCCGCGCGCATAGGGTGGCAGAGGGAGATGCAGGTCAGTCTTCGGGAAAACCGTCGCGCCGGTGCCGTGCAGGCGAGATGCCGAAGCGGCGCCGATAGGCACTGATGAAGTTTGTCGGATGGCCGTAGCCCAACTCCCAGGCAAGCTGCTTCAGCGGCATGTCGATGCCTTCTGCGATAAGCTGCCGCGCCCGGTCCAGCCTTGCGTCACGCAGATGATCGAACACCGTTGTGCCGAATACGGCCCGAAAGCCTTGATTGAGACGCTTGGCGCTGAGGCCGACGGAATGCGCGAGCTCGTGCAGATCGGGTGGATTGCGCAGATCGGCCAGCAGCCGCTCGCGAGCCTCGCGTATACGTGTCTTCTCGCGCGCTGAAAGGGCGCGCGCATCGACCGGGGTGTCGAGCATATCCAGCAGGCGCGCCAGAAACTCCATCGATTTGGCCTGGCGGTAGAGCTCACCCATCCTGCCCTGGTAGTTCAGGTTGATGAGATCGTCGGCGAGCTGCGCCGTTGCCGGGCCGTCTAGCGGGCGCATCATACTGAAAGGGCGGGATTTGCCGTCGATGGCGTTGCGCGCGAGGTCGGGCAGATCGTCGCCGGCCGTCAGTTCCGCCAGCGTCTGCGGTTCGAGTACGACACCCACTGTGCTCCATGTCTTGCCGGGCTGAATGTGATAGGAAACCGGCGTCTCGGGCGTTAGCGCGAAGAAGTTGCGGTCGTCCCGCCAGCTCTGGTCTTCAGCGTCGCCTGTTTTGACGCAGCCGGCGCCTCCGAGCATATTGCCGAGAACGAGCGAACCGCGCTGCATCACGCCCTTGGGAGCAAGGTCATAGCGGTGCGTGGAAATGCCGTTGATGCGATAGAGATGAAATCCCGGTCGCAGTTCCGAACCTTCCATCCAGCCTTGAAACGGGCCGTCATGATACTGCACGCGTCCGCTGCGATAGCGGCGTTCGGGATGCTTGCCGTCGAAATGAAAGGACCAGCTTTCGGCCATAGGATTGCCGTAACGTCAGAAAGGATGCGCGCCTATACTCAAGTTTGATTTGGATGAACAGCCTTCTTGCGCGCGGACTTGCATTTCGGGGCACAGCGGCTAAACCCGGCCGATGTTCAATGCTTGGCAGGCGACCGCTTGTCGGCACTTCGGAGACATTCATGAGCCAGTACGACGTGCTCTGCATCGGCAATGCGATCGTGGACATCATCGCGCGCTGCGACGAAGCGTTCCTCACCGACAACGGCATCATCAAGGGGGCGATGAACCTCATCGACGCCGAGCGTGCCGAGCTTCTGTACAGCCGCATGGGGCCAGCGATCGAAGCGTCGGGCGGCAGCGCGGGCAACACGGCCGCAGGCGTTGCGAGCTTTGGCGCACGTGCTGCCTATTTCGGCAAGGTGTCGAATGATCACCTCGGCACGATCTACACGCACGACATCCGCGCGCAGGGTGTGGCTTTCGACACCAGGCCGCTGACCGGGGAGCCACCCACGGCGCGCTCGATGATCTTCGTCACGCCGGACGGCGAGCGGTCGATGAACACCTATCTCGGCGCCTGTGTCGAACTCGGACCGGAAGATGTGGAGGCCGAGAAGGCAAGCGGCGCCAAAGTGACCTATTTCGAGGGTTACCTTTGGGACCCGCCGCGTGCCAAGGAGGCGATCCGCATGGCGGCCCGCCACGCGCATGCGGCCGGCAATGAAGTGTCGATGACGCTATCCGATCCGTTTTGCGTCGATCGGTACCGTGACGAGTTCCTCGACCTGATGCGCTCCGGCACGGTGGATATCGTTTTCGCCAATGAGAGCGAGCTGAAGTCGCTTTACCAGACGTCTTCGTTCGAGGCCGGGCTGGATCAGATCCGCAGGGATTGCAAGGTTGCCGCCGTAACGCGCTCAGAGCGCGGCTCGGTTGTCGTTCGCGGCGAGGAAACGGTGCCGATCAAGGCCATCGAGATCGCCGAACTGGTCGATACGACAGGTGCCGGCGACCTCTATGCGGCCGGGTTCCTGTACGGTTATACGGCCGGGCGCAGCCTTGCCGATTGCGGCGCGCTGGGTTCGCTGGCCGCCGGGCTGGTTATCCAGCAGATCGGCCCGCGCCCGCGCCAGAATCTGCTGGAGGAAGCCCAGCAGCACCGGCTGGCCTGACGCTCACGGGATATCCTCCGGACGCCGGCCGGGCCGGCTCTTGTAGGGCGGGAAAGACCAGCCGAAGCGCAATGCGCCGCCACGAATGGCGAACGCGACGAGAAAGGCCGGCGCCGCCGACAAAAGCAGCGGCAGGCCGGCGATGTCGAGGACCGTAAAGGTCACTGCGCCCGCCATGGCCGAAGTGACGTAGATTTCAGGACGCAGCAGCACCGATGGCTCGCCTGAAAGAATGTCGCGCAGAATGCCGCCGAAGGTGGCCGTCAGCATGCCCATGACGATGGCAACCATCGCCGAACCGGTGACGACAAGCCCCTTCCAGGCGCCGAACACGCAATAGGCAGCAAGGCCCACCGCGTCGAGCCACAGCAGCAGACGGTAGCGCGACTCGATCAGGTGAGCCGAGAAGTAGACGGCGACCGCGATTGCAGCGCAGACCAGCAGATAGTCGTGGTTCTGCACCCAGAACACCGGCACGTCGAGAATGAGATCGCGGAACGTGCCGCCGCCCACGCCGGTCACGCCGGCCAGGAACAGGAAGCCGATGACATCGAGCTCCTTGCGCGATGCCGCGAGCGCGCCGGTCGCGGCAAACACCGCGACGCCGGCATAGTCGAGGAAGATGATCTGGTCCATCGCGACCTCCCGCTACGATCTCTAGCGGAAGGGCGTGGCGTGTGGAAGGTAGCAATGCCGGTTCGAGAGCCTCGAAGGACGCACTGACGAGTTTCGATCGGACGACGATGGTCCTGTTCAGGCGTCTTTTTCCGCTTGCGGGTCCGGGGGGCCGGGTTCTGCGGGCGCGGCCTGCTCGGCAGGCTGTTTCGGGCCGCCCTTGGCCACGCCGACCATGGCCGGGCGCAGCACGCGCTCGCCGATGACGTAGCCGGTCTGCACAACCTGCACGACCGTATTGGCCGGCACTTCGGGATTGGGCACCTCGAACATCGCCTGATGGAAATGCGGATCGAACTTTTCGCCGATCGGCTCCAGCTTCTTGACGCCATGGCGCTCGAGTGCCGACAGCATCGCACGCTCTGTCATGTCGACCCCTTCGATCAGGGCGGTGAAGCCGGCATCGCCCGCAGCCTTGGCCTCGGCCGGAATGGCGTCGAGCGCGCGGCGCAGATTGTCGGACACCTGCAGCATGTCGCGCGCGAAATTGGCGATCGCATAGGACTTGGCGTCCTGCACGTCGCGCTGGGTGCGACGGCGCAGGTTCTCCATCTCCGCCGCAAGCCGCAGCGCTCGGTCCTTCAGTTCCTCGTTTTCCTTTACCAGCCGCACGACAGCTTCATAATCGGCTGCCTGCCCCTGCGCATCGGCCTCCGTTTCGGCCTGGAAGGCCTCACCGGTTGCAGCCGTCTCGGCATACTCGCTCTTTGCCGCGGTTTGCTCGGGCGCGCGTTCGTCTTTTGGCTGTTCGCTCATCGCCAGATCCCGTCTTTGGAATGGTTCTTGAAAGTTGCGCCCGATATCGATGTTCGGGGCGCGAAAATCAAGAGCCGGATGCAAGGGGAGGGGAAAAGGTTCCTATTTTAGGCAGGCCGATGCCCGCCACCGGCTCGGTGACCGTATGGCTGTCGAAGCCGGCGATCAGCGGCCGTGCCCTGGCAATTGCGGCTTGAACGGCAGGCAGTGCAAGCGATGCCTTGTGGCTGGCCTCGTCAGTCCACACCTCCGTCACCCAGATCGCATCGGCGTCGGCGGGGTCGCGGGCAACGATGTAGCTGAGGCAGCCGGGCATATCGCCGCTGCCTTCGAGCTGCAGGCCGAGAAGGGCGTCGCGCTGGCCGGGCACCGCCCGCATCCTGCCGATCAGTCCGTACATGTCCCGTTCCTCGCTAGCGCAACAGGCGGCTGATGACCTGCGCGGTGTAATCCACCATCGGCACGATACGGGCATAGTTGAGCCGTGTCGGCCCGATCACGCCCAGCGCGCCGACGACGCGGGCATCCTTGTCGCGATAGGGCGCGACCACCAGCGACGAGCCCGACAGCGAGAAGAGCTTGTTTTCGGAGCCGATGAAGATGCGCACGCCGGAGCCTTCCTCTGCGAGATCGAGAAGCTGGATCAGCCCTTCCTTGGTTTCCAGATCGTCGAACAGATGGCGCAGCAGGTCGAGGTCCGCCTCGGCCGTTATGTTTTCCAGAAGGTTGGACCGGCCCCGCACGATCAGCCGCGCGGGCAGCCCGCTTTCCGCGCCGGCCCAGATTGCAAGCCCGCGTTCCACAAGGTCCTGGGACAGCGCGTCGAGCGCGGTCTTGGTCTCCTCCTTGAGCTTGGCGATCTCCGATCGCGCCTCCGCCAGCGTGCGGCCGCGGATGTGGGCGTTGAGGAAGTTCGATGCTTCGTGAAGCTGCGATGCGGTGACACCGGCCGGCAGTTCGACGACGCGGTTTTCTACATCCCCGTTCTGCGAGACCATCACGGCTAGGGCGCGCTTCGGCTCGAGCTGGATGAACTCGATATGCTTCAGCGGCACCTCGTTCTTGGTCGCAAGCACCAGGCCTGCGCCGCGCGACATGCCGGAAAGCATCTGGCTCGCCTCGGTCAGCATGTGCTCCAGCGTCGCGCCGCTGCCGGATGCCTTGACCTGCGCGTCGATCACACGGCGTTCGTCGTCGGAAAGGTCGCCGACCTCCATGAAGGCGTCGACGAAGAAGCGCAGACCCTGCTGGGTGGGCAACCGTCCGGCCGAAACGTGTGGGGCGTAGATCAGCCCGAGCTGTTCCAGATCGCTCATCACGTTGCGAATCGTCGCCGGTGAGAGCGATTGCGGCAACAGCCGCGAAAGGTTGCGCGAACCCAACGGCTCACCGTCGCGCAGGTAGCTGTCGACGATCATCCGGAAGATGTCGCGCGAGCGTGCGTCGAGCGACTGCAACTGCTGGTCCATCACTGGCTTGGTCATTGTCTGTCTGCCTCGTTCAACGGAGGATATAATCGTCGGCTGCGTGGGTGCAACGGCTGTGAAGGTCGCGTGCCTTTTGCCTTTTCCTTTGCGTCGCGCCGTTGCTGCCGCTACAAGCCCCGGCACATTGAACAGGACCGGACAGAATCCATGCGGCCATCCAAGCGCCAGCCCGACGAGATGCGGGCAATCTCCTTCGAACGCGGCTTTTCCAAACATGCCGAGGGCTCGTGCCTCGTCAGGTTCGGCGACACCCACGTGCTTTGTACCGCCAGCCTCGAGGAGCGCGTTCCCGGCTGGATGCGCAATTCAGGCAAGGGCTGGGTGACGGCGGAATACGGGATGCTGCCGCGCTCGACCGGCGAGCGCATGCGCCGCGAGGCATCGTCCGGCAAGCAGGGCGGCCGCACGCTCGAGATCCAGCGGCTGATCGGCCGTTCGCTGCGCGCGGTCGTCGACCTGCAGGCGCTTGGCGAAATGCAGATCACCGTCGACTGCGACGTGCTGCAGGCCGATGGCGGCACGCGCACGGCCGCGATCACCGGCGGCTTCGTGGCGCTGCACGACTGCCTCAAATGGATGGAAGCGCGCCAGATGGTCAGCGTCGGCAAGGTGCTGAAGGACCATGTGGCCGCCATCTCCTGCGGCATCCACAATGGCGTGCCGGTGATCGATCTCGATTATGACGAGGATTCCTCGGCCGGCACCGACGCCAATTTCGTCATGACCGGCAAGGGCGGCATCGTCGAGATACAGGGCACCGCCGAAGGCGAGCCTTTCTCGGAGGAGGAATTCGCCGCGCTGATGGCGCTCGCGCGCTCCGGCATCAGCCGGCTGGTCAACCTGCAGAAGATGGCGATCGCCTGAGATCGAAGCGATGACCCCCTCCGGCATCCTCGAAACCGCGCTCTATGTCGATGATCTTGACGAGGCCGAGGCTTTCTATACCGAAGTGATGGGACTGGAGCGCATTGCGAAGGTGGAAGGCCGCCATGTCTTTTTCCGCTGCGGGGATGGGGTTCTCCTGCTCTTCGATCCGGACAAGACCGTCCAGCCGCCGGCACCCGATGCGCGGCTGTCTGTGCCGCCCCACGGCACCAGCGGCGCCGGGCATCTGTGCTTTCGCGGAACCGAGGATGAGATCGAGCAGTGGAAAACCCGCATCGAGGGGCGCGGGATCGTCATCGAGGCCGATTTCGAGTGGCCCCAGGGTGGACGCTCGATCTACTTTCGCGATCCGGCAGGCAATTCGATCGAAATCGCAAACCCGAAGATCTGGGGGCTTTAGATGCGGAAGCTTGAGGCAGCGAAGATCGTTGTGGCGAGCCACAACAAGGGCAAGCTGGCAGAGATAGCCGAACTGATCGCGCCGTTCGGACTGCAAGCGGGGTCGGCCGCGGATTACGGACTGCCGGAACCTGCCGAGACCGGCACGACCTTCGAGGAAAACGCCTACATCAAGGCTTATGCCGCGGCTTCGGCAACCGGGCTGCCGGCGCTCTCCGACGACAGCGGGCTTGTCGTCGACGCGCTCGACGGCGCGCCGGGCGTCTACACGGCTGACTGGGCGGAGACCGGTGACGGCCGCGACTTCGCCATGGCCATGCGCAAGGTGGAGGACCTCTTGCAGGAAAAAGGTGCGGTGACCCCCGACGCCCGCACCGGGCGCTTCGTGGCGGTGCTCTGCCTCTGCTGGCCCGATGGCCATGCGGAATATTTCCGCGGCGAGGTCGAGGGCACGCTGGTCTGGCCGCCACGCGGCGAGCGCGGCTTCGGCTACGACCCGGTCTTCAAGCCGGACGGTTACGACGAGACGTTCGGCGAGATGCCGGCCTCGCAGAAGCATTCCTGGGAAGCCGGCCGCGGCGACCTCGGCCTGTCGCACCGGGCCCGCGCCTTCGCCCGCTTTGCAACCGCCATGCTGGTCGAGGCGTGATGCCCGACGACCGGCAGCCCGGCTTCGGCGTCTATGTTCACTGGCCTTTCTGTGCGGCCAAGTGCCCTTATTGCGACTTCAACAGCCATGTCCGCCACCAGAAGGTCGACGAGGAGCGTTTCGCCGCCGCCTTTGCTGCCGAGATGGCATCGATGCGGGAGCGCACCGGTCCGCGTGAGGTGACCTCGATCTTCCTCGGCGGCGGCACGCCTTCGCTGATGAAGCCGCAGACCGTCGGAGCCGTGCTGGAGGCGGTCGCCGCCAACTGGACCGTGCCGGCCGGCATCGAGGTGACGCTGGAGGCAAACCCGTCCTCGGTCGAGGCGACGCGCTTTCGCGGCTATCGCGATGCGGGGGTCAACCGCGTCTCGCTGGGCGTGCAGGCGCTGAACGATGGCGACCTGCGTTTCCTCGGCCGCCTGCATGATGTGGAGCAGGCGCTGGGCGCGATCCGGCTTGCCCGCGAGACCTTCCCGCGCCTGTCCTTCGACCTGATCTACGCGCGACCCGGCCAGTCGATGGACGCTTGGGAGAAGGAGCTCGACGAAGCCATCGGCTATGCGGCCGATCATCTGTCGCTCTACCAGCTCACCATCGAGGAAGGCACGCGCTTCCATGCCCTGCATGCGGCCGGCAAGTTCGCGATGCCCGATCCCGACCATTCGGCCGACCTTTATCGGCTGACGCAGGAGGTGACCGCGGCGCGCGGCCTTCCGGCCTATGAAATCTCGAACCACGCAAGGCCGGGCGCCGAGAGCCGTCACAATCTTGTCTACTGGCGCTACGGCGAATATGTCGGCGTCGGGCCGGGGGCGCATGGCCGTTTCCTGGAGGACGGGCACCGCATCGTCACCTTCACCGAGAAGATGCCGGAGACATGGCTCAATCTTGTCGAGGCAAAGGGGCACGGCGTGATCGGCGGCGAAGTCCTGACGCGTTCGGAAGAGGCCGACGAATTCCTCCTGATGGGCTTGCGGCTTGCCGAAGGCATCGACCTTGCGCGCTACGAGCAGCTTTCGGGCCGGCCGCTGTCGTCGCGCCGCATTGCGTCTCTTCAGGAGGAGGCGCTGGTGGCGCCCGTCGGCAACTCGCGCCTGCGCGCAACCTCGGCCGGCATGATCGTGCTCGACGCGGTAGTCGCCGATCTGGCACGATAGGCCGATGGACCGGGCGGACACGGACGGCAAGCGCAGCTATCTGATCGGGCACGCGGAATTTTCCGCGCGCCGGCTGGAGCCCGCGCTCTATCTGGTGGCGACCCCGATCGGCAATCTCGGCGACATCACCATCCGCGCGCTGGAGACGCTGGCGGCCGCAGACATTGTTGCCTGCGAGGACACCCGCGTCACGCGCGTATTGCTCGACCGCTACGGCATCAGGCGCCGAACCACCGCCTACCATGAGCACAACGCAGCCGAGGCGGGGCCGAAGCTGGTCGAGGCAGTGCTGGCGGGCAAGAGCGTGGCCCTGGTTTCGGATGCCGGCACCCCGCTCCTTTCCGATCCCGGTTTCCGGCTGGTCGGCGAGGTCGTGGAAGCCGGCGGCCGCGTGGTGCCGATACCGGGCGCTTCGGCCCTGCTGGCGGCACTCACGGCGTCGGGACTGCCGTCCGACACGTTCCTGTTTGCCGGGTTTCTGCCCGTGAAGGCCGGACAGCGAAAGACGCGACTGGAGGAACTGCGCGCGGTGCCGGCAACGCTGGTGTTCTACGAATCGCCGCGCCGGCTTGCCGATTGCCTTGCGGCAATGGCCGAGGTGCTGGGCGACCGTGAAGCCGCCATCGGCCGCGAACTCACCAAGACTTTCGAGGAGATGCGTAGGGGGTCTCTGGCAGCGCTGGCGCAGGCTTATGCCGGGGAAGACACGCCCAAGGGCGAGGTCGTCATCTGCGTGGCGCCTCCGCAGGAAGCTGCCTCCACGGTCGAGGATGTCGATGCGCTGTTGCTTTCGCTGGCCGGCGAGATGGGGGCATCGCGGGCTGCCGGCGAGGCGGCCAAAATGACCGGCGCGCGCAGGGCCGACCTCTACCGCCGGCTGATGGAGCTCAAGAGCGATGGCTGACGGCGTGCGGGCGAGGCGGCAACGCGCCCTGCGCCGCGGCAGCCGGGGTGAGTGGCTCGCCTCGCTGGCGTTGATGCTCAAGGGCTATCGCATCGTCGAACGGCGCTACCGCACCAAGCTTGGTGAGATCGACCTGATCGCGCGGCGCGGCGACCTCGTGCTCATCGTCGAGGTCAAGGTGCGCTCTACGCTGGTGCAGGCCATGGAGGCCATCGGGCACCTGAGCGAACGCCGCATCGCGGACGCTGCCGATCTCTGGCTGATGCGCCAGCCCGACCATGCCCGTCTCTCGATCCGTTTCGACATGGTGGCGGTGCTGCCGCGCCGCTGGCCCGTGCATGTGGAGAACATCTTCCAGCGCGTCTGAGCAGCGCACATCCTTACCTTGCGTGCCCCTTGATGGGGGATCATTCTGTCTGGCATCGTGGAAACGATGACCAGAGAGGGAATGAAGATGTGCCATCATTGCGTCATTGAAAACGTCAAGCAGAACATGCTGTCGCGCCGTAGCCTGTTCAAGGGTGGTGCGGCCGTGGCAGGGGCCGCAGCACTGGGCGCACTGCCGGTTTCAGCCGCCGCCCAGAGCCCGGCCGCGTCCATGCCCGCCGCAGCCGGCTGGAGCGACCTCACGCATGAGCTATGGGATACGTTCCCGACCTATTTCGGCGGACAGCAGCTTTTCTTCGAGAAGCAGTACGATTTCGCAAAGGACACCTTCAACCTCTACGAACTGTGCCTGAGCGAACATACCGGCACCCATATCGACGCGCCGCTGCATTTCACCGCCGATGGCAAGTCGGTCGCCGAACTACCTATAGAAGATCTGATCTGCCCCCTCGTGGTGATCGACATTGCCGCCGAAGCCGAGGAGAACCCCGACGTGCAGGTGACGCCTGATCATATCGCCGCCTGGATTTCGGCGAACGGCGACATCCCTGAGGGCGCATGCATTGCGATGAATTCGGGTTGGGACCGGCATGTGGCCACCGACAAGTTCCGCAATGTCGGCGACGATGGCAAGACCATGCATTTCCCCGGTTTCCATGTCGAAGCGGTGCAGATGCTGATGGACGAGACCTCCGCCAAGGCGATCGCGGTCGATACGCTGTCTCTCGACTTCGGGCCTTCGCCGGACTTCATCGTCCACAACACCTGGCTGCCTTCCGGGCGCTACGGCATCGAGGGCATTGCCAATCTCGGCGCGTTGCCGGCCTCGGGCGCAACTATCGTGGTCGGCGCGCCAAAGGTGCGCGGTGGCACCGGCGGTCCGGCCCGTATCTTCGCTTTCGCCTGACTGCTTGACTGGACAGGCATCGGTGGCCGGCTCTACCGTCTCGTCGTCGGCAATGGCGGCTCACCTGGGGAGGGGAAGCGATGTCCTATGATTATGTCATCGCCGGCGGCGGTTCCGCCGGCGCGACCTTGGCTGCGCGCTTGTCGGAAGATCCGTCCGTCGAGGTATGCCTGATAGAGGCAGGCGGCGAGGGCCGTGACTTCCTCATCCGCACGCCGATGGGCACCGTGGCGATGCTGCCGGGACGGCCGAAGATCAATAACTGGGCCTTCACCACCGAGCCGCAGGAGGGTCTCAACGGACGCCGGGGCTATCAGCCGCGCGGCCGCACGCTCGGCGGCTCAAGCGCCATCAACGCTATGCTCTATGTGCGCGGCCATCGCTCCGACTATGACGGCTGGGCCGATCTCGGCTGCGACGGCTGGTCGTGGGACGAGGTGCTTCCCTATTTCCGTCGTGCCGAGGGCAACCAGCGCGGCGCCGACGATCTTCACGGCAACGATGGACCGCTGCAGGTGCGCGACCAGCCGCACCCGCGATCGATCAGCCGGGCCTTCATCGAAGCCTGCGCGCAGTCCCAGCTACGCACGACCACCGACTTCAACGGCCCGGAACAGGAAGGTGCCGGCTACTATCAGGTGACGCAGTTCTGGGACGGTGCGCATCGCGGAGAGCGCTGCTCCGCTGCCGCTGCCTACCTGCATCCGCATATGGGCGTGCGGCCCAACCTGACGGTCATCACTGGCGCTCACGCCACTGGCATCGAATTCGACGGGAAGCGCGCCGTCGGCCTGCGTTATCGCAGGGGCCGGCAGGACATGCTCGCTTCCGCGCGTCGGGAGGTGGTGCTGTCGGGCGGGGCGTTCGGGTCGCCGCAACTCCTGCTTCTGTCCGGCATCGGGCCGGCTGACGAGCTGAAGCGCCACGGCATCGCGGTGCGACACGAACTGACCGGCGTCGGCCGCAATCTTCAGGATCATCTCGACTTCATCGCCTCGTGGAAATCGAAGGAGACTGATCTCGTCGGCGTCGGTCTTCGAGGCACGACGAACATCCTCAAGCAGATCGGCATCTGGCGACGCGAGGGCGGCGGCATGATCGCCACGCCCTCGGCCGAGGCAGGCGCCTTCTTCAAGTCCCGGCCGGACCTCGACCGGCCCGACCTGCAACTGCATTTCGTCATCGGCGTCGTCGACGACCACGCCAGAAAGCTGCACCTCGGCTACGGCTATTCGTGCCATGTCTGCGTGCTGCGGCCTTTCTCGCGCGGCGAGGTCGGGCTGGGCGATGCCAATCCCTTGTCGCCGCCGCGCATCGATCCGCGCTATCTCTCCGACGATCGCGACGCGGCGCTTATGGTCAAAGGCGCGCGCAGGATGCGCGAAATACTCGCCGCGCCGGCGATGGCGCCTTACCGACACAAGGAGCTTTACATGCAGGGCGATGTCTCCGACGGCGAGCTGCTCGGCCACATCCGCGCCCGCGCCGACACGATCTACCATCCGGTCGGCACCTGCGGCATGGGGACCGGCGACGACGCCGTCGTCGATCCGGAGTTGCGGGTGCGGGGGCTGGAGGGGTTGCGGGTCGTGGACGCTTCGGTGATGCCGACGCTGATCGGTGGCAACACCAACGCGCCGACCATCATGATCGCCGAGAAGGCGGCGGACATGATCAAGGCGGCCGCCATGTAGTTCCACTTGGCTCTTCAACGTCGCTGCTTCTCTTTCTCTCACGAGCCGCACAGCTTCTCCACCGTCATCCCGGCCGAGTGAGCGAAGCGAGGGAGAGCCGGGACCTATTGAGCGGCAGGGCCGGGTTGAAGGTTCGCGCGAAAGCGCTGAAACGCGCCGGGATGAGAGCTGGGCCTGGCCCATGTTCTTCGGACCAATGGGTCCCGGCTCGGCGGTCGCTGACGCTCCCTTGGCCGGGATGACGCCGTTGCATGGCTGCATGTCGTCACACCACCACGCCTGGTTACCGGCTGCTCATCGCCCTCGACTGGCTCGGGATGAGCGATGGCGCCGCCGCCGCCAGCCTACCTCCGCGTCACCCGCATCGGCAGGCCGCCCTGGGGTTGCGTGGTGAGTTTCTGTACCGGCCATGGCTTCGTCTCGAGCACGCTGTCGAAGCGGAAGCGCGACATCAGGACGCCGAGCGCGATCACGGCTTCCTGCATGGCGAAGCTTGCGCCGATGCAGATGCGCGGGCCGGCGCCGAAGGGCAGGTACTGGAAACGGTCGATGGCGTCGCGGTTGTCCGGATGGAACCGCTCCGGCATGAACGCTTCCGGCTCGTGCCAGAGCTTGCGGTGGCGATGGATCGTCCATGGCATGATCTGGATCTGCGCGCCGCGCACGATGTCGAGGTCGCGCCAGCGCTCGGGCGTGATCGCCTCGCGGCTGATCGAAGCCGCCGGCGGATAGAGCCGCATGGCCTCCTCGAAGGCGGCGCGGGTGAAAGGCATCTTGCCGAGCCATTCATAGGGATCGGGCGTGCTTGCCACGACCGCGTCGATCTCCGCCTCCACCCGGTCACGCTCGCCGGGTGCTTCGGCAAGGCAGAACAGCGTCCAGCCGAGCGCGCGGGCGGTGGTTTCGTGCCCGGCGCCGATGAAGGTGATGATGTTGTCCTCGATTTCGGATGCCGAAATCCCCTCCGGACCTTCGGCTTTCAGCAGCAGCGTCAGGAAATCGCTGGGCGAGCCTTCCGGGTCCCGCGCGAGCTTCGCCTTGCGCATGCGCATCGTATCGGCGACCAGCCCGCGGAAGAAGGCGAGCGCCTTGCGACCGCGCAGCCGCGTGATGCGGGGCAGCCAGTCCGGCGCGCCGATCAGGTCGAGCGGGTCGACCCGCCCCATCGTTTCGAACAGATGGTCGACCTGGTGCGCGAAATCGTCAGGATTGCCGGCAATCTCGCCGGAAAACAGAGTCTCGGCCAGGATCTCATAGGTCAGCATCGTCATATCGCGGGCGACATCGACGATCGCGCCGTCCTCGTAGCGCGCGGCGAAGTCCTGCGACACGCGCAGCATGGGTCCCGCGAAGCCGGCGATGTGGCGCGGCGTGAAAACCGGCGCCATCGCCTTGCGCGACCGTTTCCAGACCTCGCCCTCGGCCGTCAGTAGGCCATCGTGCAGGATCGGGCGCAGAATCTTCTGGCGTACGCGCGCCATCCGGTAGTTCTTCGCGTTGTCGACGAGGATGTGACGGATCAGCGCCGGGTCGTTGGCGATCACCAGCGGGCCGCCGATCCCGGTGGAGATGGAAATCCACGGCTCGTTGTAGGAAGGTTCGCCCCACAATTCGAGCGGATTGCGATAGACGATCCGTATCATCTCGAGCGTCGACGGCGGCTTTGTGCGCGGCTTGGGCGCCGGCGGTACGAAGAGCGTGGCCTGGGTCATCGGCTGATCCTTGGTTCAAGCCGAATGTAGGAAGCCGCCCGCTGGCAGTCCACGCAGCCCGCAGCAGTGCGTCGAATTACAGCAGGCGGTGTGGTGCGGTTCAGGCCGTCAGGGCCGATGAGTTGCGAAGTTTGGCCCGATTATCGGGCCGGACAGGAATTTTGCCGGTTTTTGTCCCCGAAACGGCTCCATTCCTCTGCAAAACAGCGCGCATTTGTTGGAAATCGGGCCGCAAAACACCTATATCTGGGTATCTTTCTGGAGCATGATTCGGCACCGGTCCGGTGCTCCATTTCCGGGCTTTGCGAGATTGGAATTTCATGAGCGACGAGACCGAAAACGGCAACGGCGGCAACGAGTACGGCGCGGACTCCATCAAGGTCCTCAAGGGCCTCGACGCGGTGCGCAAGCGGCCGGGCATGTATATCGGCGACACCGATGACGGCTCCGGCCTGCATCACATGGTCTACGAGGTTGTCGACAACGCCATCGACGAATCGCTCGCCGGCCACGCCGACCTCGTGTCGGTGACGCTCAATCCGGACGGTTCGTGCACGGTGATCGACAACGGGCGCGGCATTCCGACCGCGATCCACTCCGGCGAGGGCGTTTCCGCTGCCGAAGTGATCATGACGCAGCTCCATGCGGGCGGAAAGTTCGACCAGAATTCCTATAAGGTTTCCGGCGGCCTCCATGGCGTCGGCGTGTCGGTCGTCAACGCCTTGTCGACCCAGCTTCGGCTGAAGATCCGCCGCGATGGCGAGATCAACGAGATGACTTTCACCCATGGCAACGCGGACGCGCCGCTGGCCGTGACAGGCTCCTACGTCGAGAACCGGCAACCCGGCACCTATGAAGGCCGTTCGGGCACCGAGATCACCTTCCTGCCGTCGCCGCAGACATTCACGAAGACCGAATTCGACTACGGCACGCTGGAGCACCGGCTGCGCGAACTCGCCTTCCTGAACTCGGGCGTGCGCATCATCCTGACCGACATGCGCCATGCCGACGTCAAGCAGGTCGAGCTGCATTATGACGGCGGGCTGGAAGAATTCGTCAAATATCTTGACCGCGCGAAGAAGCCGCTCATTACCGCGCCGATCGGGATCAGGGCCGAGCGCGACGGGATCACCGTCGAGGTGGCGATGTGGTGGAACGATTCCTACCACGAGAACGTGCTGGCCTTTACCAACAACATCCCGCAGCGCGACGGCGGCACCCATCTTGCCGGCTTCCGCGGCGCGCTGACGCGCCAGGTGACGGGTTATGCGGAGTCTTCCGGCATCTCCAAGAAGGAGAAGGTCTCGCTCACCGGCGACGACTGCCGGGAGGGCCTGACGGCGGTGCTGTCGGTGAAGGTGCCGGACCCGAAATTCTCCTCGCAGACCAAGGACAAGCTGGTCTCGTCGGAGGTGCGGCCTGTGGTCGAAAGCCTCGTCAACGAGGCGCTCAACACATGGCTCGAGGAGCACCCCGCCGAGGCGAAGGTGCTGATCGGCAAGGTGGTCGAGGCGGCGGCGGCCCGCGAGGCAGCGCGCAAGGCGCGCGACCTGACGCGGCGCAAGGGCGCGCTCGATATCACGTCGCTGCCCGGCAAGCTCGCGGACTGCCAGGAACGCGATCCGGCCAAGTCCGAAATCTTCATCGTCGAGGGTGACTCGGCAGGCGGCTCGGCCAAATCCGGACGCTCTCGCCAGAACCAGGCGATCCTGCCGCTGCGCGGCAAGATCCTCAATGTCGAGCGCGCGCGTTTCGACCGGATGCTGGGCTCGGACATGATCGGCACGCTGATCACGGCGCTGGGTACGGGCATCGGGAAGGACGAGTTCAACCCCGAAAAGCTGCGCTACCACAAGATCATCATCATGACCGACGCCGACGTCGACGGCGCCCATATTCGCACCCTGCTTCTGACCTTCTTCTTCCGGCAGATGCCGGAGCTGATCGAGCGCGGGCACCTCTATATCGCGCAGCCACCGCTCTATAAGGTCAGCCGCGGCAAGTCGGCTCAGTACATCAAGGACGAGCGTTCCTTCGAGGAATTCCTGATCGAGTCCGGTCTGGACGAGGCGTCGCTGGAACTGGACGGCGGAGAAGTGCGCGCCGGACAGGATCTTCGCGCGGTCATCGACGATGCGATTGCCGTGCGCACGCTCATCAACGGCCTGCATACGCGCTATTCGCGATCCATCGTCGAGCAGGCCGCGATCGCGGGGGCGCTGAACGCCGAAGTGCTGTCGAGCCCGGCGCGAGCCGCAGAAGCCGCCGCCTATGTCGCCCGACGCCTCGACATGATCGCCGAAGAGACCGAGCGTGGCTGGGAAGGTCGCGTGAATCCGTCCAACGAGGGCGCGGGCGGTCTGGTCTTCGAACGCACCGTACGCGGTGTGCGCGAGGTCGTGACGCTGGATGCCGGGCTGATCGGCTCGGCCGACGCGCGCGCCATCGACCGCTATGCGGGCCGGCTGCAGGAAATCTACGCCAAGCAGCCCGTGCTGCGCCGCCGCGACACCTCGGAGCCGATTTCGGGGCCGATGGCGCTGCTGGACGCCGTGTTTGCAACCGGCCGCAAGGGGCTGACCATGCAGCGCTACAAGGGCCTCGGCGAGATGAATGCCGAGCAGCTCTGGGAAACGACGCTCGATCCGAACGTGCGCTCGCTGCTTCAGGTCAAGGTGACGGACGCGACCGACGCAGACTCGCTCTTTGCCCGCCTGATGGGCGACGAGGTCGAGCCGCGGCGCGACTTCATCCAGGAAAACGCGCTGTCTGTCGCCAACCTCGACGTGTAGGCGACCGGCCGGAAAAGGAACGCCGAGAGGGCGGAGAGGTCATTGCAGACCTCTCCGCCCTTTTCTGTTTCAGGAAGCGGTCCTGCGGGCAAAATGCTCGTATGTCACCCGCCAGGGATCTTTGTCGGATACGCGCTCCTCGCCGATCCAGTGGAAGCTGTCGGCCGTGATTTCGGTAAAGCGCCATCGCGCCTTCAGGCCGCGCGAATCCTCGCCGACCTGGACGATGTCGTTGCCGTCGGCCCGGCCGATCTGGCGCGAATAGTCCTGGTTGAGCGGATCGCTCCATATGATGTGCCAGCCGTCGATCCCCGGATCGAAAACACGCAGCGTCGTGCCGTACATGGTCGACGGCGCCGGGCGCCTGGGCCTGATCCATATGTCCTGGATGGCACGGCCCTCGAGCACCCAGCCGAAATGGATTTCCCCGGTCGATTTCTCCGTTGTACCATCATCGAGGTGATGCACGGTATCCATCTCCCAGCTTCCGATCAGCCATCCATAGAGGCTCATGTCGCCGGCGATCCCAGCGGCAGGACCGCCCGATCCGAGAGCCGCATGAAACGGAGAAATTGTCATGGCGTCGCTGTCCCTTGTCCTTGGCTGGCCCGACGCCGAACGTCGCACAGCCTTGCTGCCACCCTGACGTCAGCAGGCCTTGCCAAGGCTTGGGAGGCCGGAGCCCGGATGACTAGGACAGCGACAGGTCCTGCGCCACGCCTTTGAGCAGCGCCAGCACCTCGTCGATCTCGGGCTGCGCCTTGCCGTCGAGCCGCTGGATATAGGGGCAGGTCAGCACGGCGATGGCATGGCCCTCCGGTGACCGGATCGGCACGGAGATGTCGTCCACGCCCCTGATCTGCTGGCTGGGTCCGATGCGGTGCCCGGCATTGCGGCAGGCCTCCAGTTCGGCGCGCATTGCGTCCATGTCGTGATCCTTGCCGTCGCGCTGCCAGCGGTCGAGCGCTTCCTCCGTGAGGTGCGGGTCCTGGAAGGCAAGCAGCGTGTGCCCCGAGCCAGTGCCCAGCAGGGCGATCTGCGTTCCCACCCTGATGCCGAATTCCCAATTGCCGGGGCATGTCGCCTGCGCCACGACGATGGCCTGTTCGGTATCGGGCACCACCAGATGCGATGATTGCAGGGCCGCGCGCGCAAAGGCGTCCATCAGCGGCAGCGCCCGAGCCACCAGCCGGCGCACGGGGGGGTGCCGGTGCGCAAGCACGAACAGCTTCATCGTCAGCGCATAGCGATCGCCCTCCGGCGAGCGGCTGACATAGTCACGCGCGACCAGCCGTTCGAGCATCCGGTAGATCTCGCTGGCGCTGCGGCCCATCGCCTTGACGATCTCGGCCCGGGTCATGCCCCGCGGCTGCTCCGAAAGCAGCTCCAAAATGTCGAGGCCCTTGTCCAGCGCAGGCGCGCGATAGCGGTCGTCCGTCTGTCTGTCCCTTTGCTCGACCACCGCAGATTCCATCACCCGACCTCATGCCCCAACGTCAGCGATTTCAGTTTACATATGAACGATCTGTTTGTATATAGAATGAGACGCTGCCAATTGACTGGGAGGACAATCGGCGAATGCGATCGTTTGGGAGCACATATCCGCTCGTTCCAGGCCGGCATGTTGACCGTGGGGTCGACTTTTGACGCCCCTCGTCGCCATGGCCGGGATCGACAAGAGTTTCCCGGGCGTACGTGCTCTGAATGGCGCGCGCTTCGAGTTGCTGGCAGGTGAGGTTCACGCCCTGATGGGCGAGAACGGTGCCGGCAAGTCCACCCTCATGAAAATCCTCGCGGGCATCTATCAGAAGGACCGCGGCGCGATCCTGATTGATGGCAACCCAGCCGAGATCGCGTCACCGCGCGCTGCCCAGGCGCTGGGCATCGGCATAATCCATCAGGAACTGAGCCTGATGCCGGACCTGACGGCGGCGCAGAATATCCTGATCGGGCGTGAGCCGCGCCGCGCCGGCGGGCTGCTGCTCGACGAAGCCGCGCTCAACGCACGCGCCGCCGCGATCCTGCAGGGCATGAACCTGTCGCTCGACCCGCGCACACCGGTGCACGGGCTCTCCATCGCGCGGCAGCAGATGGTCGAGATCGCCAAGGCGCTATCCTACAAGTCACGCGTGCTGATCATGGACGAGCCGACGGCCGCCTTGAACGATACAGAGATTGCCGAACTGTTCACGATCATCCGCAAGCTGCGCGGCGAGGGTGTCGGCATCGTCTACATCTCGCACAAGATGGACGAGCTGAAGCGTATCGCCGACCGCGTGACGGTGATGCGCGACAGCGAGACCGTCGACACCGTGCCAGCGGCCGAAACGCCGGTGGAGACCATCATTTCGATGATGGTCGGGCGCAAGCTTTCCGATGAAGCAGTCAAGGTGCCTGATCTAAGCGCCGCCGAGGTTGCGCTTGAAGTGCGCGGCCTGCGCCGGGGCGCCGAAATTCGCGACGTCAGCTTTTCGGTACGCAAAGGCGAAATCCTCGGCTTCGCGGGCCTGATGGGTGCGGGCCGCACGGAGGTGGCGCGTGCGATCTTCGGGGCCGATCCGCTCGAGGCCGGGGAGATCCATGTTCACGGCCGCAAAGTGGCGATCGCACAACCCAAGGACGCCGTGCGCGCCGGCATCGGTTACCTCTCGGAGGATCGCAAGCAGTTCGGCCTCGCCACCGGCATGGATGTGCGCAACAACATCGCGCTAGCGAGCCTGTCGCGCTTCACCGGCGCGGGCGGAATTCTTCGCGACGGGGCGATGCGGGAAGCCGCAGTCGGCTACATCGACATGCTCTCGATCAAGACGCCTTCGGACCTGCAGGAAGCGCGGCTGCTTTCGGGCGGTAATCAGCAGAAGGTCGTCATCGCCAAGTGGCTCCTGCGCGATTGCGACATCCTGATCTTCGACGAGCCGACCCGTGGCATCGACGTTGGGGCGAAAAGCGAAATTTACAAGCTTCTGAATTCGCTGGCCGCGCAGGGGCGCGCGGTGATCGTGATCTCCTCCGAATTGCCCGAAATCCTGCGGCTTTCGCATCGCATCGCGGTGATGTGCGAGGGGCGCCTGACCGGCATCCTGCCCGCCGGCGCTTCACAGGAAGAGATCATGAAGCTGGCAACGCAGCGCAACGGCGCGACCGGAGCGCAACAGCAGATGGGAGACGCGGCATGACCACCGAAGCAGCCACACCAGCGGCCCCTTCGCCGGCAGCAGCGAGGCTCTCCGGGGCGCATCACCGGCTACTGGCCTTCGCCAGCCTCATCGTTCTGATCCTGGGCTTCAGCCTTGCGTCGCCCAATTTCATGCAGACCAGCAACATCATCGCAATCCTGCAGGCGACCTCGGTCAACGGCGTGCTCGCCATTGCCGCGACGCTTGTCATCATTACCGGCGGCATCGACCTGTCTGTCGGCACGCTGATGACCTTCTGCGCGGTGATCTGCGGCGTTGTGTTGACCTACTGGGGCCTGCCGCTGCCGCTCGGCGTGCTGGGCGCGATCCTGGCTGGTGCCGCGGCTGGCTTCTGTTCCGGCACGTTCGTCGCCAAGCTCAAGGTGCCGCCATTCATCGCGACGCTGGGTATGATGCTGATTCTCAAGGGCCTTTCGCTGGTGATTTCGGGCACGCGACCGATCTACTTCAACGACACGCCCGGCTTCACCGAGATCGCGCAGGGATCGATCGTCGGTGTGCTTATACCGTCGGTGCCGTTGCCCAATGGCGTGTTGATCCTGTTCCTCGTTGCTATCGCCGTTTCCTTCATCCTGTCGAAGACGGCGCTTGGGCGCTACACCTTCGCGCTCGGCTCCAACGAGGAAGCGGTGCGCCTGTCGGGCGTCAACACGGACCGGTGGAAGATCGCCGTCTATACGCTCGCCGGCTCCATTTGCGGCATCGCCGGGCTGCTGATCGCCTCGCGTCTCAATTCCGCGCAACCCGCACTTGGTCAGGGCTACGAGCTCGACGCCATCGCGGCGGTGGTCATCGGCGGCACGTCGCTTTCCGGCGGGCGCGGCACGGTGCTCGGCACGCTGATCGGCGCCCTCATCATGAGCGTTCTGCTCAACGGCCTGCGTATTCTGTCGGTGGCGCAGGAGTGGCAGACCGTCGTCACCGGCTCGATCATCATCCTCGCCGTCTACATCGACATGCTGCGGCGGCGGAAGCTTTAGCAAGAGAGGGCGGTCAGCGCTCCGGAAACGTACCAATACGTGTAACCAAGGAGGAAATGCCATGCTCAACAGACGCACTATCCTGGGCGCGATCGGCGCGCTCGCCATGCTTGGCGCGGCAGTGCCCGCCAGCGCGCAGGAGACCTACATTCCGCTGATCTCGAAGGGCTTCCAGCACCAGTTCTGGCAGGCTGTGAAGGCCGGCGCCGACAAGGCCGCGGCCGAGTTCGGGGTCACCGTCACCTTCGAAGGTCCCGACACGGAGGCTCAGGTCGACCGCCAGATCGACATGCTGGCGGCCGCACTTGCCAAGAACCCCCAGGCCATCGGCTTCGCCGCGCTCGACAGCCAGGCGGCGATCCCCCTGCTGCGCAAGGCGCAGGAGGCCGGCATTCCGGTGATCGCGTTCGACTCCGGCGTCGATTCCGACATTCCCGTCGCCACCGCCTCGACCGACAATCTCGCCGCCGCCGCCCTTGCGGCCGACAAGATGGCCGAGCTGATCGGTGGCGAAGGCAAGGTGGCGTTGGTCGTGCACGACCAGACCAGCCGCACCGGCATCGACCGCCGGGACGGATTCGTCAACCGCGTCGAGGAAGCCTATCCGAACATCGAGATCGTCACCGTGCAGTATGGCGGCGGCGACCATCTGCAGTCGACGGAGATCACCAAGTCGATCCTGCAGGCCAATCCCGACCTGAAAGGCATCTTCGGCGCGAATGAAGGCTCCGCGATCGGGGTCGTCAACGGCGCACGCGAACTCGGCAAGACCGACCTCGTCATTATCGGTTACGATTCCGGCGCGCAGCAGAAGCAGGCGATCCGCGACGGATTGATGGCCGGAGCCATCACCCAGAACCCGGTCGGCATCGGCTACGAGACCGTCGCGGCTGCCGTGAAAGCGATCAAGGGCGAGGAAGTTCCGGCCGCGATCGACACCGGCTTCTACTGGTACGACAAGTCGAACATCGACGATCCCGAGATCGCCGCCGTTCTTTACGATTGACTGTAGCGAGCCGTCGGAGGCGCAGGTTTCCGACGGCTCCACAATTTTGAGACGACCGTCGATGTTTGCGCCCCATGTTGCCCCCCTCTGTCCTGCCGGACATCTCCCCCACGAGGGGGGAGATCGGCCGACCGCCTGGCTTTCGCCAATCGCCAGCGTTGCAGATGGAGCGGCGCGCTTGAAGCTGCCGATCTCCCCCCTCGTGGGGGAGATGTCCGGCAGGACAGAGGGGGGCAACGTAGGGCCAGGGTTCCTCAAGGTACGTTGGCTCCAGCGTTCATGCGCGAGTGCGGCATGACACGCATCGTCGACATGCAGGTGCTGGACCTGCGCTTTCCGACATCGCTCCATCTCGACGGATCGGATGCGATGAACCCCGACCCCGATTATTCGGCGGCCTATGTCATCCTCAGGACCGATGATGAGCATGAAGGCCATGGCCTGACCTTCACCATTGGGCGCGGCAACGAGATATGCTGCGCAGCCATCGAGGCGATGCGCCATCTCGTAATCGGGCTCGACATGGCCAAGGTCGCGGAGAACATGGGTGCTTTCTGGCGGCATGTTACGTCCGACAGCCAGCTTCGCTGGATCGGACCGGACAAGGGCGCGATTCACCTGGCGACCGGCGCCGTCGTCAACGCCGTGTGGGACCTGTGGGCAAGGCTAGAAGGCAAGCCGGTCTGGCGGCTTGTGGCCGAGATGAGCCCCGAGGAGATCGTGCGCTGCATCGATTTCCGCTACATCACCGACTGCATCACGCCGGCGGAGGCGGTCGAACTGCTGCGCGGCAAGGTCGAAGGCAAGGACGAACGCATCGCGACACTGCTTCGCGAGGGCTACCCCTGTTACACCACCTCGGCCGGCTGGCTCGGTTATGACGACGACAAGCTGCGCCGCCTGTGTCGGGAGGCGGTGGACGCAGGCTTCCAACATATCAAGATGAAGGTCGGCCGCGACAAGGCTGACGACATTCGTCGGTTGACCATCGCGCGCGAGACCGTCGGTGCCGACATCAACCTGATGATCGACGCCAATCAGGTGTGGGAGGTCGACGAGGCCATCGACTGGATCGGAGACCTTGCCTTTGCAAAGCCGTGGTTCATCGAGGAGCCGACCAGCCCCGACGACATCGAGGGCCATCGGCGCATTCGAGAGAATATCGCGCCGGTGAAGGTCGCGACCGGCGAGATGTGCCAGAACCGGGTGATCTTCAAGCAGCTCATCATGCGCGGCGCCATAGACGTGGTGCAGATCGATGCCTGCCGGCTGGGCGGCGTCAACGAGGTACTCGCCGTATTGCTGATGGCCGCGAAATACGGACTGCCGGTCTGTCCGCATGCCGGCGGCGTGGGTCTGTGCGAATATGTGCAGCACCTGGCTATGATCGACTATGTCTGCATTGCCGGCACGCTCGAGGGGAGGGTGGTCGAATATGTCGACCACCTGCACGAACATTTCGTCGAGCCATGTGTGATCGAGGGTGCAGCCTACATGCCACCGTCCGCGCCGGGCTTTTCCATCGAGATCAAGCCGAAATCGCGCGAAACTTACCACTTTGGCGCGTAACTCATAGCTAATCCCTCAGGGCGTCTGAAACAAAAGAACCCCGCCGCTCTCGAAAGAATCGACGAGGTTCCGTTGCCTGAGAAGCGTTGCATAGCACTGTTGTCGAAACGGTCAACAGTCTGTCAACGGATAGCGAACGCAACCTTTGGGCTTAACCCCCCTTTAAATAGCCGCATTTACTTTCCGCCCGATGCGATGCACGTGCATTGAGCCGACCGCCGAGGGGGTAGCAAGACGACGACGCTTCGGTGTTCCTTTCCCGCGATGGAGAAGGGGCGCCGGCGCCTTGGAGCGCTGAGGCGTGCTGCAAACCCTCGTCAGTCTCGATTGACATAGGTAGACTGCCGGATATGTTGCATCAGTGCGGCCGATGAAATCTTGAGTTGAGGCTCGATGCTGCCGTCGGCCACGAGATTCCGATCTCAATGGCAACATTTCCTGTTTCCATACAGGCGGAAGGGAGGGGGATAGCATGAGGGGCAATGCTGGTTCACGGCGGAGATACTTGCTGGGGGCGATTGCTGCTGGCATGTTGATTGGTGTCAGCGTGTCGGCAGCGATACCGTCGCCGGCTTCCGACGCTCCTCCCGCGGCTTTTGTCCAGAAAGTGGAAGATCATGACGCGCTCTGGGCGAAGCTGGCTGCCAATCCGGGCACGAAGCTGCCCGTCATCGTGCAGTTTGAAATGCCGGCGTTGCCAAACGCTGCCGGCTTCGAGCTTCCGGAGGCTGCCGACGGAGCGCGCATGAAGGCGATACACGCCTCGCAAGACGAGATACTGAATGCGGCATTCTCAGCCGGTGCGCCATCCCTCGCCGCCGGTGGCGAACGCAATCTGAAGCGGTTGAATTTTTCGCCAACGTTTGCGATTCTGGCTGACGCAGTTGAGATATCGAGGTTGGCGAGCGATCCTCATGTCACCAGGATTGTCGAGGATAGGCTCGATCCGCCTCTGCTCAGCGACACCCTGCCCCTGATACAGATGCCGGCCATGTATGCCGGTCGTGCCTCGGGGCATGGCTACAGCGTTGCCGTTCTCGATAGCGGAACCTGGAACAGCCACGAGTTCCTCAGGGCTAGCGTCTCCGCCGAGGCCTGCTTCAACACCACCGGCGTTCAAGGTTCGATAAGCCGGTGTCCCGGTGGCTACGACTATTCGACGGCTCCAGGCTCGGCCGAGGACTGCATCGCCGCCAACACCTACGGTTGTGGTCATGGCACCCATGTCGCGGGCATAGCGGCAGGCTTCCACGTATACGCGGACGAGCCGATAGGCGGCGTAGCCAAGAACGCCCAGATCATATCGGTCAACGTTTTCTCTCTGCTTCCAGCCAGCGCGTGCGGAACTTTGCCTCCCGGATACAACAGCTGCTTGCGGGCTTTCGCCAGCGATCAGCTGCGAGCGCTCGATTATGTTTACGGTCAGCGCAACACATACAATATCGCCGCAGTGAGCATGAGCGTTGGCGAAGGCCAGAACGCGGGGCACTGCGACGGCGACGCCCGCAAACCGATCATCGACCAGCTCAAGGCCGCGTACGTGGCAACGGTGATCCCCGCGGGAAATAATGGGTTTGACAATGAAGTGGCGGCGCCCGCCTGCATTTCAAGCGCGATTACCGTCGGTTCTTCTACAAAGGCCGATGTCCGCTCGACGTTTTCCAATTGGGGCAGCCTGATAGATCTGGTGGCGCCTGGCTCTTCGATCATATCCTCTTATATCGACGGCACAGACAACTCGCGCTTCGCGGCTTTGAGCGGCACGTCGATGGCTGCGGCTCATGTGGCCGGCGCTTTTGCGGCATTGCGTCAGGCCTACCCCGGCGCAACGGTTGACATGATCGAAGATGCCCTGAAGTCGACAGGTCAGGGCATCTCATCAGCAGGCGTCACGAAGCCCCGCATCCGTGTGAACGATGCCCGTCTGGTGCTTGAAGACAACGACATGCCCGCCCCGCCGGCGCCTCCTAATGACGATTTCGAGAACCGCATCGCCATCGCGCTGCCTACGGGCCTTTATGGGGGCCGGGTAGTTACCGGAACCAATGCGGGAGCCACCACGCAAGCGGGTGAGCCCGTGCACGCCAGAACGGCCAGCGCCCGCAATAGCGTGTGGTGGAGCTACACGCCAAGAAGCTCCGGGCAGATATCCGTCAGTACGACAGGAAGTCCCAATACAGCGCTGGTGCTGGCCATATACTCGGGAAATACGATCGAGACGCTGACGGAGGAGGTAACTTACTCTTCTGGCAGCTCTCGCTTTTTCGATGGGGTAGCTGGCGTCGAGTATAAAATCGCCGTGGCGGGCAGAAACAATCACGAGGGAAGCATCAGACTCTCGATATATGGTGGCGCGGGCACAGATCAACATCCGCCCGCCAACGACAATTTCGCCAGCCGCATCGCGATCTCGCCGCACGGCGCGATCTTCGGCCCGCGTACCGTCACCGCCAACAACACCTACGCCACAGCCGAATATGGCGAACCGCAACATGCGAACCGGCCGGTCGCAACCAACAGCGTGTGGTGGCGCTACACGCCCGCCACCTCCGGTCCAATCACCATTGATACCAGAGGTAGCAACTTCAACACCGTGTTGGCGGTCTACACCGGAGGGTCGCGTTCCCTGCGCGTCGTTGCAATGAACGACGATGCGCCGGACCTCGGCCGGCGCTCGCGCGTGGTGTTCGACGGCATTGCCGGCACCCAGTACCAGATCGCGGTCGTCGGCGGTTACGGCAACAATTCTGGCCATATACGCATGACAATCCGCGGCGGCGGCAGATATGCGGTGAATCCGCCGGCGATAAACGACACCTTCGCCAACCGCATCGTGATCTCGCCGTACGGCGCTCTCTTCGGGCCGCGTACCGTGACCGGGCACAACATCAACGCGACCAACGAATTCCGCGAACCACGACATGCCAACCATCCGGCCGCGACCAACAGCGTGTGGTGGCGTTACACGCCGGCCACTTCCGGCCAGATCACCATCGACACAAGAGGCAGCAACTTCAACACCGTACTGGCGGTCTATACAGGTCGCTCGGCCGGCGGCCTGCGTGTCGTCACGCACAACGACGATGCACCCGATCTGGGCCGGCGTTCACGCGTGACTTTCAATGGTATCGCCGGCACCCAGTACCAGATCGCAGTCGCGGGCGGGTACGGCAACAATTCAGGTCAGATAAGGATGACCGTGCGCGGCGGCGGAAGACATGCCTCAAGCTCGGTATCGGAGCTGGCGGGGTGGTCACTGCCCGGCCGGCAGACCGCGCCTTTCGCCGGCCTCTCGGTGGATGGTGTCGCTGGCGCGCGCGCGACGGCTGCCGCACAGGTCGATCTCGTCAGCGTGGTGGTGACTTCCAACAACGATGGTGTCCTCCGCATCCCGACCGATGGCGACGGCGTGGCGGCCGTGGCGGTCAAGAATGTCGGCGCCCGTGCGATGCTGGCCGCCCACCTCGCTCTGTCGTCGGCGGAGGGGTTATCGAAGGCACTGCCAGCCGGACTTTCGATCTGTCGCACGGATGCAGGTACCGGCGCATGCATCGGCGCGAAGGGATCGTCTGTTGCCTTCACGGCCGAAGCTGGTGAATTCGTCACCTTGGCAGCGTATGTCGGCCCTCAAGGAACGGCGATCCCGTTCGATCCGGCGGCAAACAGGCTTTACATCCATTTCCGACAGGATGGCAGGACGGTAGGCGCGGCAAGCGTTCCAGTTTGCTCTGTCGATGCGGCAGGTTGCGGTGGCGAGGGAATGAGCGAACAGTCTGCGCAAATGACGACAGCACAATAGAGCGGCGGGGCCTCCGACATCGGCGGCGCATAAGAATCCTCGCAAGCGATTGAAATCCCTGACTATCGCGATCTGTCGTCTTAACCCCCCTTTAAATAGCCGTATTTACTCTCCACCCGACCCGATGCCCACAGACTGAGATCGGACCCGCGGACGGGATGGCCAGCCGAAATCGAAACACGCGCATAGAACCGACTTTCGGTGGAGGATCGCGAGACGACGACGCTTCGGTGTTTTTCGTTGGCGAAGACGATCGCGTGGTGCCTGCAGCGCGAAAGGGCAAGGCAGCCCCGACCCGCAAGAAGGCGGCGAGCGGATCGACCCGCCGGCGGGCTTCAGGCAATCGCTCGCGCTCCGGAAAGCACAAGAAGCGGCGCGGCTTCTTCGGCCTCCTGCGCGGCGGCGTCTACTGGACGATGGTGATGGGTATCTGGGGCGGCATCGCCGCTGCAGGCCTCGTTGCCTTCTACGGCGCGCAGATGCCGGCAGCGACCACGTGGGCGATCCCCGACCGGCCGCCGAACGTGCGCATCGTCGCCGTCAACGGCCAGCTCGTCGCCAATCGCGGCATGACCGGCGGCGAGGCCGTCGGCCTGCACGAGATGTCGCCCTTTATCCCGCAGGCGGTAATGGCGATCGAGGATCGCAGGTTCCACTCCCATTTCGGCGTCGACCCGATAGGCCTGGCACGCGCTGTCGTTACCAACATCGCCGGTGCGCGGTTCAGCCAGGGCGGCTCGACGCTCACCCAGCAGCTTGCCAAGAACCTGTTCCTCAAGCCGGAGCGAACCATCGAGCGCAAGGTGCAGGAAGTGCTGCTGGCGCTGTGGCTGGAGCAGAAATACACCAAGGACCAGATCCTCGAAATGTATCTGAACCGGGTCTATTTCGGCTCGGGCGCCTATGGAGTGGAGGCGGCCTCGCGGCGCTATTTCGGTAAGTCCGCGCGCGATGTCTCGCTGTCCGAAGCCGCATTGCTTGCCGGTCTGCTCAAGGCGCCGTCGCGGCTTTCGCCGGCCCGCGATCCGCAGGCGGCCGAGCAGCGCGCCCAACTCGTGCTCGCCGCCATGCGCGACCAGGACATGATCGGCGACAGCCAGCTTGCAACCGCGATGAGCACGCCGGCCGTCCGCGCCACCGCCTACTGGACAGGGTCGGAGCACTATTTCGCCGACCGTATCATGGAAGAGCTGCCGCAGCTCATCGGCGAGGTGCGACAGGACATCGTCGTGGAGACGACCGTCGACCTCGTCCTGCAGACCTATGCGGAAGGCTCGATCCGCCGCCTGATCGACGAGGAAGGCAAGAAGCACAACGTCAGCCAGGGTGCGCTGGTGTCGATCGACGCCTCGGGCGCGGTCCGCGCCATGGTCGGCGGCTACGACTATGCGACCAGCCAGTTCGATCGTGCCTCGGAAGCGCGCCGGCAGCCGGGCTCTGCCTTCAAGCCGTTCGTCTTCATGGCCGCACTCGAAAAGGGCCTGTTCCCCGACACGGTGCGAAACGATGCGCCGATCCGCATCGGAAAGTGGGCGCCGCGCAACTACAACGAGAAATACTACGGGCAGGTCTCGCTAAGCACGGCGTTGTCCAAGTCGCTCAATTCCGTGGCGGTGCAGCTTGCGCAGGAGGTGGGCGCCTCGGCGATCGTCGAGGCGGCCTGGCGTATGGGCATCGAATCCGATCTGACGCCGAACCTGTCGATCGCGCTCGGCACGTCGGAGGTCACGCCGCTGGAGCTGACGGCCGCCTATGTGCCATTCGCAAATGGCGGTTTCAGACCGGACATCCACTTCGTCAAGCGGATCACCACGGCCGGCGGCGAGGTGCTATACCAGCACAGGTCGACCAGTGGGCCGCGTGTAGTGCGCCCGGAAATCGTCGGCATGATGAACGCGATGATGGCCGAAACCGTGTCGCAGGGCACGGCGCGGCGCGCGGCCTTCGGCTGGCCGGCGGCTGGCAAGACTGGTACCACACAGAATTCCCGCGACGCCTGGTTCGTCGGCTACACCGCGAACCTCACCACGGGCGTATGGTTCGGCAACGACGACGGGACCGCGACCAAGAACATCACCGGCGGCTCGCTGCCCGCTGCGGCCTGGAACGACTTCATGGCTGCCGCGCATGAAGGCGTGCCGGTCGCCAACCTGCCTGGCAACTGGAACGGGCGGGTGCTCTCGCAGGTCGAGGACATTTTGCGCGCGCAGCCCGGTACCGAGCATACGGCTTCGATCGACGCGCCGACACCGCAGGCCGATATTGGCGCCCAGGCTCAGAAACCCGTGGGCTCGATCATGGACATCATCCTCGGCAATTGATGTGCGTCTTTGCGCACTCGCTTTGGGCAACGGCTTCCGCTAGATAGCGGCAAGGAGATTTGCCATGGCCGATGCCGACCCACGCAAGACACTGGTGTTGACCGGCGCAAGCCGGGGCATCGGCCACGCCACCGTCAAGCGCTTTTCGGGCGAAGGGTGGCGCGTCATCACCTGTTCCAGGCAGGCATTCGCCGACAACTGTCCCTGGCCATCAGGCCCGGAGGATCACATCAAGGTCGACCTTTCCGACCCGGAGGATGTGGGGCAGGCCGTGGCCGAGATACGCCACCGGCTTGAGGCCGAGGGTGGCCAGCTCGACGCGCTCGTCAACAATGCCGCGATTTCGCCCAAGCTCGAGGGCGGCGCGCGCATGAACTCGATCGAGACACCGATGCATGTCTGGCGCGACGTGTTCCAGGTCAATTTCTTCGCCCCCATCATGCTTGCTCGCGGCCTGTTCAAGGAACTGGCCAGGGCGAAAGGGTCCGTCGTCAATGTCTCGTCGATCGTGGGTAGCAGGGTGCATCCCTTCGCCGGCACTGCCTACGCGACGTCGAAGGCCGCACTCGGTTCGCTGACCCGCGAGATGGCGGCCGATTTCGGCCCGCACGGCATCCGCGTCAACGCGATCGCGCCTGGCGAGATCGACACCGCGATCCTGTCGCCGGGCACCGAAAAGATCGTCGAGACGATCCCGCTGCGTCGGCTGGGTTCGACGGCGGAAGTCGCCGACATCATCTTTTTCCTGTGTTCCGGCCAGGCTTCCTACGTGACGGGATCGGAAATCCACATCAACGGTGGCCAGCACGTCTGATGCTGCCGCGCCCTCGTGCGTCCTTCGAGGCTCCCCTTCGGCAGGCTCAGGGTCGCACCTCAGGATGAGGGAGGTGGGTTGCTCAGCCCGCTCGCGGCAGTCTTGGTATATTTCAACAGAACGACCCTCGAACCCCGATCTTGCCGATGCGATGTACTACAGTCCTCATCCTAAGGTGTGAGCGGAGCGAGCCTCGAAGGACGCACTAAGGCGAAGCTGCAGCTTTATTGCGGCATCGTCGACAGGTGCGACAGCAGCTCGGCGACATTGGCCGCCCCGCATTTCTTCAACAATCGCGCGCGATAGGCCTCGACCGTGCGCGGCGAGATGGCGAGCATGCGCGCGATCTCTTTGGAGGTGCGACCCTCGCCGAGATGCATGACGATCTGCCGCTCGCGGGTCGTGAGGTCGAGTACCGGGCGGGTCTCCGACAGATCGGCGAAGCTCCAGACCGCGCGGCGCAGCGGGTCGTCGTCCGGCGTCAGCGAGTGGCCGCGCACCCGGCACCAGAACAGCGTGCCGTCCTTGCGCGCCATGATGCGCTCGTCGGAATAGCGGTTGTTCTTCTTGAGCGGCGCGACGCCGACATCTCGAATGCGCACGAACTCCTCGAAGGAGGGGTAGAGGATGGCGAAGGACCTGTCGGTCAGTTCGTCGCGTTCATAGCCGAACATCTCCGCAAAGCGCGGATTGCAGGCGCGGATGACGCGGCTTTCCGTGACCACGAGCCCGACCGGCGCATGCTCGAACGCCAGCTCGCGGATGTTTTCGGCCCAACTCATGATGCGTATTTCTACCGTTCGTATTCCTACGATATTGCGGGTTCCGGTTTCCGGAAACGATAATAGCCGCCAGACCGAACCGCGCCAGTCGCAGCGTTCCGTCATACTCTGGGAGGAGACCATCATGAAGAAGCTTTTTGCCGCGCTGGCCGTGGCCACCGCGTTGACGGCCACGCCGGGCCTGGCGCAGGATGACACGGTTCGCATCGCTCTGCTTCACGGCCTGTCGGGTTCGCCGCTGGAGGCCTATTCCAAGCAGACTCATACCGGCTTCGAGCTCGGCCTCGAATACGCCACCGACGGCACGATGGAGGTCAAGGGCCGCAAGATCGAGCTGATCGTCAAGGACACGCAGTTCAAGCCCGATGTCGCCCGCGCCCTGCTGGCCGAGGCCTATGGCGACGACGATGCGCTGATCGCCGTCGGGGATACGTCCTCGGGCGTGGCGTTGTCGATGCTGCCCGTCGCCGAGGAATACGAGAAGATCCTGCTTGTCGAGCCGGCAGTGGCCGACGGCCTCACCGGGCCGGATTCTAACCGCTACGTATTCAAGACCTCGCGCAACTCGTCGATGGACATGCAGGCGCAGGCGCTTGCGCTTAACCCGGACGAGAACCTCTACGTCGCGACGCTGGCGCAGGATTATGCCTTCGGCCGTGACGGCGTGTCGGCCTTCAAGGCGGCGCTCGACGGCACCGGCGCGCACCTCGTTGCCGAGGAATATGTGCCGCAGCAGACGACGGACTTCACCGCCACGATCGAGCGGCTGACGGCGGCGCTGAAGGATCAGCCCGGCCGCAAGGTCATCATGATCTACGTCGCCGGCATCGACGCGATGACGCCGCTGGCCGGTGCCGGCCTCGACCGCTACGACATCGAGCTCTCCACCGGTGGCAACATCCTGCCGGCCCTCGTCGCCTACAAGCAGGTGCCGGGCATGGAAGGCGCGATCTATTATTACTACGAGGCGCCGGACAATCCGGTGAACGACTGGCTCGTCGAGCAGCATCAGGAGCGCTTCGGCTCCCCGCCAGACTTCTTCACCGCGGGCGGCATGGCGTCTGCCATGGCCATCGTCACCGCCCTCGAAAAGGCCGAGGAGTGGGACACCGAGACGCTGGTCGCCACCATGGAAGGCATGACCTTCGACACCCCGAAAGGTCAGATGACCTTCAGGCCTGAAGACCACCAGGCCCTGCAGTCCATGTACCACTTCAAGATCAAGGTGGAGGACGGTGTCGACTGGGCGGTGCCGGAACTGGTCCGCGAGATCAAGGCCGAAGAGATGGATATTCCGGTCGGCCGGAACAATCAGGAGTAGGCCTCATAACAGCCCCTCCACCATGCTTCGCATGGTCCCCCTCCCCCGCTTCGCAGGGGAGGAACCGAGGTCGCGGACATCCGCGACGCTGGATCCTCCTCCGTTTACGGGGGAGGGGGACCGCCGAAGGCGGTGGAGGGGGCGTTGGCCCCGACACTAAGACTTTGCGATGAACTCCTCCCTCCGCACCGAAAACCTGACGATCCGTTTTGGCGGCCATGCGGCGGTCAACGGCGTTACCTGCGCGTTCCAGCCTGGCGAGTTGACGGTGATCGTCGGACCGAACGGGGCCGGCAAGACGACGTGGTTCAACCTCGTCTCGGGACAGTTGAAGCCGACCGAGGGGCGCATCTTCAAAGGCGACGAGGACATCTCCGCGCTCTCCCCATCGGCGCGCGCGAAGGGTGGCATAGGGCGCGCGTTCCAGCTCACTAACCTGTTTCCAAAACTCACCGTGCTGGAGAATGTGAGGCTTGCCGTGCAGGCCCGCGCGGGGCAGGGCGCGCGCATCTTCACGCGTGCCGCCGGACTTACCGACATACGCGACAAGGCCTACGGCTTCGTCGAAGCGACCAGACTGGCCGCTGTCGCGCATCTGCCTGCCTCGGCCCTGCCGCATGGCGACCAGCGCAAGCTAGAGGTCGCGCTTCTGATGGCGATGGAGCCGGACATCTTCATGTTCGACGAGCCGACGGCGGGCATGTCGGTCGATGAGGCTCCGGCGATCCTTGAGCTGGTCGCCGAACTCAAGAAGGACGGTTCCAAGACCATTCTGCTGGTGGAGCACAAGATGGATGTGGTGCGCGCGCTCGCGGACCGCATCGTGGTACTGCACAATGGCGAACTCGTTGCCGACGGCCGGCCGGACGAAGTGATGGCGCTGCCGATTGTGCGCGAGATCTATCTCGGCGTCGGTGCGGAGGAGGTGGCATGAGCGCGCCGATCCTGCGCATCGAGGATGTTTATACCGACATCGCGCAATATCACATCCTGCATGGCATTTCGCTCGACGTGCCGGAGGGCGGCGTGCACGTGCTGCTTGGCCGCAACGGTGCCGGCAAGACCACGACGCTGCGCACGATCATGGGGCTCTGGCGGGCGCGGTCCGGCAGGATCGTATTCCGCGGTCAGGACATCACGGCCATGCGCACACCCGACATCGCCAGGCTGGGCGTGGCGTTCGTGCCGGAGAACATGGGCATCTTCGGTGGCCTCACGGTCGAAGAAAACATGCGCCTCGCCGCGACCGGGGGGCGGTTCGACGACGAGCGGCTGCAACGCGTCTTCACACTCTTTCCTGCGATGGAGAAGTTCTGGGACCGGCAGGCTTATGCGCTTTCCGGCGGACAGAAACAGATGCTCGCCATTTCCCGCGCGATCATCGAGAGGCGCGACCTGATACTCATCGACGAACCGACCAAGGGGCTGGCGCCTGCGATCATCCGCGCGATGATCGACGCCTTCCGCGACATCGCGCGCGAGACGACTATCCTGCTGGTCGAGCAGAATTTCCTCTTTGCCCGCGCACTCGGCGAAACCGTCGCCGTGATCGACGACGGCCGCATCGTCCATCGCGGCTCCATGGCCGAGCTCGCGGCCGACGAGGCGCTCCAGAACCGTTTCCTCAGCCTGTCGATGGAAGCGCATTGAGGATGTTGGTCATGTATGCGCTCTGTCACGCCCCCCTCTGTCCTGCCGGACATCTCCCCCACAAGGAGGGAGATCAGCCGGCCGCGCAGTTTTCGCCAATCGCCGGCGTTGCCAAGCGCTCGGTGAGCGGTCTGAAAGCCGATCTCCCCCCTCATGGGGGAGATGTCCGGCAGGACAGAGGGGGGCAACATAGAGTGGGTTCCTTTGGTCGAACGATCGCGGGGAAACGGCCAACATGAAAACCCTCTCCGCCACCTTCGAACGCTTCGGAGGCGTCATGCTGCTGCCGGTCGCGCTGGGCCTTATCGCCTTCGTGCTGATCGGCCGGCCGTCGACATGGATGACGCTGACCGTCGCCGGTCTCGCCATGGGCATGATGATCTTCCTGATGGCGTCCGGTCTGTCGCTGATCTTCGGCCTCATGGACGTGCTCAACTTCGGCCATTCGGCCTTCGTCTCATTCGGAGCGTTTATTGCAGCGAGCGTGCTTGCATGGTTCGGCGTATGGGTGTCGGGCGGCAGCGCGGCCATGAACATCGTCGCACTGATGGCGGCCATCGCGGCTGCTACCGCGTTCGGCGCGCTCGCTGGCTGGGCTTTCGAGCGCGTCATCGTCAAGCCGGTCTATAAGGACCATTTGCGCCAGATCCTGATCACCATGGGCGCGCTGATCGTGGCTGAGGAACTCATTTTGATGATCTGGGGCGGCGCGCCGATCCCGGTGCCGCGTCCGGCTGCGCTCACTGGCTCCATCGTCATTGGTGACGTGGCCATCGAGCTCTACCGCATCTTCGCTTTCGCCCTCGGGCTCGTCGTCTATATCGCCATGCATTTCGCGCTCAACCGAACCCGCATCGGCCTTCTGATCCGCGCCGGCGTCGAGAACCGGGAAATGGTCGAGGCGCTGGGCTTCCGGATCGACCGGCTGTTCATCGCCGTCTTCATGGCGGGCTCCGCGCTGGCCGCGATGGGCGGCGCCATGTGGGCCGGCTATCAGGGGCTGATCACGACTGCCATCGGCTCGGAGATGATGATCCTCGTCTTCATCGTCGTCATCATCGGCGGGCTTGGCTCCATCGAGGGTTCACTGCTCGGCGCGATCCTCGTCGGGCTGATGGCGAACTACGTGGCCTTCCTGTTCCCGAAGATGTCGCTGGCGTCGAACATGATCCTGATGATGGCGATCCTGCTGTGGCGACCCTTCGGACTGAAGCCGGCGGTGAAGGGGTGAGCGACATGACAGCAACGACGCCAGCCACCACCGGTCACAGGATTGATCGTCGCGTTCCCGCAGGCAGGCTCATCGTCTACGGCGTCGTGCTTGCGGTCGGGCTTTGCCTGATGTTCGCGCCGTTCCTGTTTCCCGACGTGCGGGCGCAGGAGGTGGCGGCGCGCATCTGCGTGTTCATCGTTCTGGTGGCGAGCTACGACCTGCTGATCGGCTATACCGGCATCGTGTCCTTCGCCCACACTATGTTTTTCGGGCTCGGCGCATACGGGGTGGCGATCGCGCTGAAAACTATGGGCGCGGGGTTCGACGCGATCCTGCTTGGCGGGTCGCTCGGCGTGATTGCGGCGCTCGTGCTCGCGGTGCTGATCGGTCTCCTGTCGCTGCGCGTCAAGGCGATCTTCTTCGCCATGATAACGCTTGCCGCAGCCTCGGTGATGATGGTGCTGGCAAGCCAGCTTTCGGACTTTACCGGCGGCGAGGACGGGATGACCTATTCGATCCCGCGCTTCTTCTCGCCGGCGAATACGCTGATCGAGGGCAGCGACGGCAAGGCGTTGCGCATCTTCGGCGTCGCCGCGAACGGCCGGCTCGCACTCTACTATTTCGTCTTCCTGTCCTCTTTGATTCTGTTCCTGGCGATGTTGCGCATTGTCGCCTCGCCGCTTGGCACGGTGCTGGAGGCGATCCGCGAGAACGAGATGCGCGCGGAGGCGATCGGCTATCGCGTCGTTGCCTATCGTACAGCCATCTTCTGCATCGCCGCGGTGATCGCCGCTCTTGCCGGCATCGTGCGGGCGACGTGGCTGCGCTATACCGGCCCCGACGTCGCGCTTTCCTTCGACATCATGCTCGACATCCTGCTGATGGTGGTGATCGGCGGCATGGGCACCATGTTCGGCGCGGTGATCGGCGTCGTCATCATGACGCTGGCGCAGTTCTACCTGAAGGACCTCATGGCCGCCGGCGCGGCGGCAACCGCCGACGTGCCGCTGATACCGGACCTGCTGAACCCCGACCGCTGGCTGCTGTGGCTCGGTGTGGTCTTCATCCTGCTCGTCTATTTCTTTCCGGCTGGCATCGCCGGCACCCTCATGGGCAAGGGAGACACTAAATGACCCTGCCGCGTTCGGCGTATGTGAACTGCGACGGCTTCGAGGTGCACGTCACCGAATGGGGCGATCCGCAAAATCCTGCTTTGGTGATGTGGCATGGACTTGCCCGCACCGGCCGTGATTTCGACGAGGCCGCCGAGGCGCTCAGCGACACCTATTTCGTGATCTGTCCCGACACGCTCGGGCGCGGCCTGTCGAGTTGGGCGCGCGACTACACGGTCGACTATTCTTATCGGGTGTTCGGCGAGACGGCGCTGGCGGTCCTCGACCATTACCGCATCGGCGACCTGCGCTGGGTCGGCACCTCGATGGGCGGCCTGATCGGCGTCACGCTTGCGGCGGGCCCGCTCGCGCAGCGTATCACCCATCTCGTGATCAACGACATCGGACCCGACATACCCGAGGCCGGCACGGGACGGATCGCCTCCTATGTCGGCAATCCGCCCGTCTACGACACGATCGGCGAACTGGAGGCATGGCTGCGCGAGAACTATGCGCCGTTCGGCCGCAACACCGATGCCTTCTGGCGCCGGATGGCGGACACTTCCTCGCGCAGGACAGACGATGGGCGCGTGACGGTCCATTACGATCCCAATATCGTCTCGCAGTTTACGCATCACAAGTCGGATCTCGACGTGTGGGACTCCTACGACGCAATCACAGCAAAAACCCTGCTGATACGAGGCGAAAGCTCCGACGTGCTGCCAGCCGGCATCGCCGAGGACATGGTGCGGCGCGGGCCGCGCCCCCGTCTCGAGGTCATGCCCGACTGCGGCCACGCCCCGACGCTTGCCAGCGACTTCGAGATCGCCATGTTGCGGGACTTCCTCGCGGAGTAGCTGTGCGTCCTTCGAGGCTCGCTACGCTCGCACCTCAGGATGAGGGGAGGTTGTGCATCGCTCCGGCGAGCCGGTGGGTTCGAGGGCCGTTCTTCAGAAATCCATCGAGCCCACGACGTCGTAGACTCGATCAGACTACATCCCTCATCCTGAGGTGCGAGCCCCCGGGTCTTGCCTTCGGCAAGCCCGAGGACAGGCTCCGCGAGCCTCGAAGGACGCCCCCCTGAGAATGCGAGCAGCCAATCAGTCGGCCGTCAAGATTTTCTCGATTTCGTCGATCGTGTGGTTCGTCAGTGTTTTCGACACTTCGGCGACGAGGCGGTCCTCGACCTCCTTGTGGAGCTCCTTGCGGACCTCGCCCATAACCATCGGCGGGGCGACGATCACAAGCCGCTTGTAATCGCCCCGGTGCGCGGACTTGTAGAGTCGCTCGGCAACCTCTTTCGCGAAACGCTCCTTCTCGATCCGGTGCCAGTCGGTCTCCTGCACGGCGCTGCGGTGAACATTGGGCCCGTCGTTGAAGCGCCCGGGCCTGTCGGTGCCCTGTTCGTGGGTTGGCGGATTGTCGTCATGCATCTCGCGAAACACTTCGAGATTCGGAAATTTCGCATCGCCTTCATTGCGAAGGAACAGCGCCTTCTCGCCATCGGCGACGACAACCCACGCGTCGTGCTCCAGCTTGATTCCAGACATGTCCTGCTCCTTTCAGCCTTGTTTCCGGTTGATCTTTCAACGCTTGCGGATCGTTGGCCGTTCCGTCCGTTGTCCGGTTTGATCGGCATCAGGAGCAAAACTTTGCGTGGCGATGCTGCATGGCGCAAAAGCGATTGCCCGCCGCGATCCGCCAAGCGAGGCTGTTTCTTCTGAAAACCGGCCGAGGCAGCGACAATCCGGCCATGGTCGAGGAGCTGCCACACACCCGCGAAACGCGCCTGAGCGCCTTCCCCGTGTTTATGCGGGTTGAAGGCCGCACGGTCGTCATCGTCGGCGATGGCGAGGAAGCGCTTGCCAAGGCACGGCTGCTCGGGCAGTCGGCAGCCGAAATCCGCATCGTGGCCGAGGCCGCGGAACCGGCCCTCGCAGACTGGGCCAACGCCAATGGCGCGGAGCTAATCCAGAAGGCGTGGGCACCCGCTTATCTGGACAATGCCGTTCTGGTCTTTGCTGCAACCGGCGACGAACAGCGCGATGCCGCCATCGTGGCCGATGCGCGCCGCGCAGGTGTCGCGGCCAATGCGGTCGACCGTCCCGAACTCTGCGATTTCTACACCCCCGCGCTCGTCAACCGCGCGCCCGTCGCGGTTGCGATCGGTACCGAGGGCGCCGGTCCCGTCCTCGCCCAGATGATCCGCAGCCGCATCGACCGGATGCTTTCGCCGTCGCTGGGTGCGCTGGCATCGCTGGCGACCCTTTATCGCGAGGCTGCCGAGCGGCATGTGCCCAAGGGCGCGCCGCGCCGTGCTTTCTGGAAGTCCTTCTTCACCGGCGCGACGGCTCGCGCGCTCGATGCCGGTGACGAGACCGGTGCCCATCGAGCCGCGCAATCTCTGTTGCAGGACAGGGGTCAGGCTAGCGGCCACGTGGCGCTTGTCGGTGCGGGACCCGGCTCCGAGGACCTGATTACCCTGCGTGCCCATCGGCTTCTGATGGAAGCCGACGTCATCGTCCACGACGCGCTGGTGCCGGAGGCGATCGTCGCTCTCGGACGCCGCGACGCCGAACGGATCGCCGCTGGCAAGCGCAAGGGCTGCCATTCAAAGTCGCAGGCCGAGATCAACAAGCTGCTCGTCGAACTCGCCAAGGCCGGCAAGCGGGTGGTGCGGCTCAAGTCGGGCGACCCGCTGGTGTTCGGGCGCGCCGGCGAGGAGATGGCGGCAATGCGCGCGGCAAACGTCTCCTACGAGGTCGTGCCCGGCGTCACCTCGGCTTTTGCGGCCGCCGCCGATTTCGAACTGCCGTTGACGCTGCGCGGCGTTTCATCCTCCCTCGTCTTCACGACGGGCCATGACCTGAAAGGCAAGTCGCTGCCGGACTGGGCGCGGCTCGCGATCGATGGCGCGACCGTTGCCGTCTACATGGGCCGCAGCAATGCCGCAGACGTGGCCGGCCGGCTGGCCGATGCAGGGCTCTCGCCCGATACCTCGGTCGCCGTCGTGGAAAACGCCAGCCTGGGGCATCGCCGCCTGTTCCACGGTAGGCTGGTCGACCTGCCCGCGCTTCAGGAGCGCACGGATCTTGCGGGTCCCGTCATGACGATTATCGGCGACGCGGTCGCCGGCGCGAATTTCGACAGATCAGAACCGCTCGGCGCGCGTATTGCCGCTGCGGCGACCGCTTGAGACGCAGAAAGGACCGACCCGATGAAGATACTGACCGCGAACAGGCTTTCCGACGGTGAAGCAGTGTGGCTTGCCGCAGATCATTCCTGGTCGGAAGCGATCGACGCCGCCGAACTCGCCAAGGATGCGGCCACCGAAGAGCGGCTCGAGCGCACCGGCAAGGCGGCGTTCCTCAAGAACGAGGTCGTGGACGTGAACCTGATCGACGTCGAGGTCGTGGACGGCGCGATCCGGCCGCTTCGCCTTCGCGAGCGCATCCGCGCCGCCGGCCCCACCAACCGCATCGACCTGGGCAAGCAGGCCCGCCCCGAAATCGCAGTCGCCGCCTGATCGAGCCGGCGGCTGTCCCGCTTTAAGGACAGTCCAGCATGTATCGCTACGACGAATTCGACCATGGCTTCGTGAAGGCCCGCGTCGCCGAATTCCGAGACCAGGTCGACCGGCGGCTAGCCGGTGAGATCACGGAGGACCAGTTCAAGCCGCTGCGGCTGATGAACGGGGTCTATCTCCAGCTCCACGCCTACATGCTGCGCGTCGCGATCCCCTATGGCACGCTGAATGCCCGCCAGATGCGCGTGCTGGCGCATATCGCGCGCAAATACGACAAGGGCTACGGCCATTTCACCACGCGCCAGAACGTCCAGTACAACTGGCCTGCGCTCGCAGACATTCCCGCGATCCTCGACGATCTGGCGTCGGTGGAGATGCACGCGCTTCAGACCAGTGGCAACTGCATCCGCAATGTCACCGCAGACCACTTTGCCGGGGCCGCCGCCGACGAGGTGGCCGATCCGCGCCCCTATGCCGAAATCCTGCGGCAATGGTCGTCGGTGCACCCCGAATTTTCCTACCTGCCGCGCAAGTTCAAGATCGCCGTTACCGGCGCGGAACGCGACCGGGCAGCGATCCAGGTTCACGACATCGGCCTGCACCTGAAGCGCAATGCGGAGGGTGAGCTGGGGTTCGCTGTCTATGTCGGCGGCGGTCAGGGGCGCACGCCGATGATCGCGAAGAAGATCAGGGACTTTCTGCCCGAGGCCGATCTGCTCGCCTATACGACCGCGATCCTGCGCGTCTACAACCTGCACGGCCGCCGCGACAACAAGTACAAGGCGCGCATCAAGATCCTCGTCCACGAGACCGGCACCGAGGAACTGACGGGCTGGGTGGAGAAGGAATTCGAGGCGCTGAAGGACGGCGAACTCAAGCTGCCTGAGGCGGACATCCGCGCGATCGAGACCTATTTCGCGCCGCCTGCCTTGAATGTGCGTCCCGAAGGGGAAGCTTTGGTCAAGGAAGCGCAGCTTGACGATCGCGGTTTCGCCGCCTGGCTGCGCCGCAACGTGACCACGCACCGCCATCCGGATTATGCGGCGATCACCATCTCTCTGAAGACGATCGGCGAGGCGCCGGGCGACGCGACCGACGCGCAAATGGACGCCGTTGCCGACATCGCCGAGGAACTGGCATTCGATGAAATCCGCGTCAGCCACGAACAGAACCTGATCCTGCCGCATGTCGCGCGCGCCGACCTGAAGACGGTTTACGACCGGCTCGTCGCGATCGGTCTTGAGACCGCGAATTCCGGCCTCGTCACCGACATCATCGCGTGCCCGGGCCTCGACTATTGCGCGCTCGCCAATGCGCGCTCGATCTCGGTTGCGCAGGACATCTCGCGCCGTTTCGCGTCGCAGGAGAAGCAGGAGGAAATCGGCGAGCTGAAGCTGAAGATTTCCGGCTGCATCAATGCCTGCGGTCATCACCATGTCGGTCACATCGGCATTCTGGGTGTCGAGAAGAAGGGCGCCGAACTCTACCAGGTGACACTCGGCGGTTCGGGCGACGAGCACACCTCCATCGGCGAAATCGTCGGTCGCGGCTTCGGTCCGGAAGAGATCGGTGGGGCCATCGAGACGGTCGTCGAGACATATCTCGCCTGCCGCTCGGACCGCGAAGAAACGTTCCTCGATACCTACCGGCGGCTGGGGGCTGCCCCATTCAAGGAGGCCCTTTATGGAAGCGAAGCAAAGGCTGCCTGAAGCCGGCCTCGATACGATCGGTGAGGCGGCGGCGCTCGATGCCCGCTTCGGCGGCCTTGAACCGCATGAGATCATCGGGGTGGCCAGGGAACGCTTCGGTTTCGGCGAGCTTGCCGCCGTATCGTCCTTCGGCGCGGATTCGGCGGTTCTGTTGCATATGATCGCCCGCACCGATCCGGATTTGCCCGTCGTCTTCCTCGATACGGGCAAGCATTTCGGCGAGACGCTCGAATATCGCGACCAGCTGGCTGACGATCTCGGCCTGTCGGATATCCGCATCGTCACGCCGGATGACGCCGCACTGGCGCGTGTCGACCCGACCGGAAATCTGCACAAGACCGACGTCGACGGCTGCTGCGCAGTACGCAAGGTGGAGCCGATGGCCCGCGGTGTCGCGCCGTTCCGTGCATGGTTTACCGGACGCAAGCGCTTCCAGGCTTCGACACGCGGCGCCATGCCGGTCTTCGAGGCGGTCGGGCCGCGCATCCGCATCAATCCGCTGGCGCGCTGGGATACGGCGAAGCTGGCCGATTACATGCGTCGTCACGATCTGCGCGAGAATCCGCTGGTTGCCTATGGCTACCTGTCGATCGGATGTTTCCCCTGCACCGAGCCGGCCAAGCCGGGCGAAGACCCCCGTTCCGGTCGCTGGGCCGGGCAGGCGAAGACCGAATGCGGCATCCATCTGCCGGGGCTCGGCGAGCAACTGGCCACTCCAACCTATTAGGGCATGCCAATGAGCGAGACCGAAACCGTCACCCGGCTGTGGACACCGGACGGCTTCCGCGAGGACGAATGGAGCCATGCGGAGGACGCTCAGGCGCTCGAGGGTAACCAGCGCGTTATCCTGCCGCTTGCTGTCTTCCTGGATCTCGACGATGCCACGCGGGCGGCAGCCGCCGACCGCATCGGCGTTCATGTGCTGCCCGGCGAGGCGCTGGATGCCTTGCTGCCGTTGCTGTCACGGGTGCCGTTGATTTCCCTCGCTTTTCCGGCCTTCAACGATGGCCGCAGCTATTCGAAGGCCGAACTGCTGCGCTCGCGGCACGGATACGGCGGCACCATCCGCGCCTCGGGCGACGTGCTGATCGATCAGATCCCTCTGATGATCCGCACCGGCTTCAGCGAGTTCGAGGTGACCAACGAAACTGCGCTCTCGCGGCTCGGTGAAGGGCGCATTGGCGGTATCCCGTTCCACTATCAGCCGGCGGCCAAAGCAGGCGATGCTGGAGCCGGATATTCCTGGCGCAGGCGTCCCGCGGCCTGAGCTTTCTGCCCCACGGGGTTGCATTAAACTGTCAGCGGTCTATATCGGGTGCATCTTCAGGCGCCCGCAGGATTCGCGGCACGCATCGTCCGCTCTCATTTCGTGACTTGGCGCCGCTTCGCCGGATCGCACTGCGATCCGCTTCCATGTCCTCCATGTCCAGAACATGCCGGGCGAACCCGTGAGAAGTCAGGAAAGCAATTGCAGGTTATTGTACGCGACAACAACGTCGATCAGGCCCTCAGGGTCCTCAAGAAGAAATTGCAGCGCGAAGGCGTCTTCCGCGAGATGAAGGCGCGCCGTTCCTACGAGAAGCCGTCCGAGAAGCGCGCCCGCGAAAAGGCTGAGGCAGTGCGCAGGGCGCGCAAGCTGGCCCGAAAGCAGGCGCAGCGGGAAGGCCTGCTGCCTTCGCCGAAGAAGAAGCCGATGCGCCCGGCGCGTCCGCGTCCTGCTGCTGTTGAAGCGACACCGTCGACCAGCTCAAACGCTGCGTGATGTTAACGAAATTCAGGGGGACGGCTGCCAGGCAGCCGTCCCCTTTTTGCTAGCTGCGCGCTCGCGACCGTCCGTTTTCGGCTCGGTCGAGTTCCGCAAGTAGATCGTTGAACTGATCGGGCATGTCCGCATCCACTTTGAAGGCAGGCATGCGGCCGAGAAGTCGGCGATTGTTCGCCGAACCGATCTCCTTGCGGATCAGTTGGTCGAGCGCGTCCTCCCGCATCGTATTTGCCTTCATTCCAGACATGTTTCCCTTCCTTTCGTGAATGGAAACCGTGGTGTGGGTGGAATGGTTCCGGAATAGGCCCTGTTTGCGCAACGGAAACCGAGCAACACGGTAAAATTTTACTTAAGTTGTAGCGATGTGCTGCTCTGTTCGTGGAGCGTTTTTCGCTCTTGCGCCGCGCCGAATCCTGCTAGTCGGGATGCATGTTTCGTTTCGTTCACAGCTCCGATCTGCACATAGGCAAGCGTTTCGGCAACCTGCCGGAGGACTTGCGGGGGCGGCTGCGCGAGGCGCGCCATCAGGCGCTCGGACGCCTGGCTGGCCTTGCCCGTGCACAGGGTGCGTCCGTGATCCTGCTTGCGGGCGACACGTTCGATACCGAAACGCCGACACCGGCGATGTTACGACAGTCGCTTGCGGCGATGGCCGAAGATCCCGCGTTGCGCTGGATAGTTCTTCCGGGAAATCACGATTCCCGGGTGGCCGACGAGCTGTGGCGAACCGCCCTGCAGCACGCTCCAGCCAACGTCACGCTGGCTCTCGAGCCGGAGCCGGTGGACGTGGCACCGGGCGTGGTCGTGCTGCCGGCACCTTGTACCGCGAGACGGCCCGGGCGCGATCTCAGCGAATGGATGGATGGGGTAACGACGGGCGAGGGCACGCTCCGCATCGGCCTCGCGCACGGCGCGATCCGCGATTTCTCCGAAGAAGGCAGTTCATCCGACGTGCTGGCGCCCGACCGGGCGTCGCGCGCGGGTCTCGATTATCTGGCGCTGGGCGACTGGCATGGGCTGACCCGTATCGATGCCCGCATGTGGTACAGCGGCACGCCTGAGCCGGATCGGTTCAAGCATCGTGAGCCCGGCCGTGCGCTCGTCGTGTCCATCGAGGGGTCCGGCGCCGAACCGACCGTCACGCCAGCCGAAACCGGTGCGTTCCAGTGGCGCACCCTCGATCTTCGCCTGTTCGGCGATGAGGACGTGAACGCAGCGCTTGCGCAGGTGCTGCCGACAGAGATGCAGCGGCAGAGCCTTCTGCGGATCGCCGCCCAGGGGCGCACGAGGTTGCCGGCACAAGCGGAACTCAAGGCCGCCGTTGAACATGCTGCGCCGGACTTCGCCCATGTGATTTATGAAGACGGTGCGTTGGTAACCGTCTGCGAGAGCGGTGACCTGGACCGCATAGACCATGCCGGTGCCTTGCGACAGGCGGCCGAAACGCTTCTGGCCGAAAGCGACGATCCGCAGCGCGGGGAGGCTGAACGCGACATCGCGCGTGGGGCGCTGGCGCGGCTGTTCTCCTATAGTGAGGACGCGCCGTCGTGAAGCTGCGCGCTGTCCGCTTGCACAACGTCCGCCGCTTCGCAGGTCGCGGTGTCGCGATCGAAGGCATGGGCGATGGCGTCAATGTGCTGTCGGCGGCCAACGAGCATGGCAAGTCGACCTCGTTCGATGCACTCCACGCGCTCTTCTTCCAGCCGCATTCCGGCACACCCAAGGCGGTGCAGTCGCTGCGCCCCTACAGCGGCGGCAGCCCGCTCGTCGAGGCCGACATCGAAACGGATGCGGGGCGCTTCCGGCTGACGAAACAGTTCTATGCGGGCAAGCGCGCCGGCGTCGTCGATCTCGCAAGCGGCCGCATCGTGGCGCAGGCGGACGAGGCCGAGCGGTTCATCGCCGAGCTGGTCCATGGCAGCAGTGGCGGCCCGGCGGGCCTGTTGTGGGTGAGGCAGGGCATCACCGGCATCGAGAATCGGTCGCCCAGCGAAAAGGAAGAAGAGCGCAAGGCGCGCGAGGGCGTGCTGGCCTCTGTGCAGGGAGAGGTCGAGGCGCTGACCGGCGGCCGCCGCATGGCACAGATTCTGGATGCCTGCGCCGCCGAACTCGGTGAACTGGCAACGGCGACGGGCCGACCCAGGGCCGGCGGTCCGTATGCCGAGGCGCTGGAGGAGCGGGACAGGCTGGCTTCGGAGGAAGCGCGTCTGGAAGCCGAGGTCCGCGATTTGCGCACTGCGCTCGATGCGCGGCGCAAGGCGCGCGAGCGGCTGGCGGAGCTTGAGGATCCGGCCGAAACAGCCGCGCGACAGCAGGCAAGGGCGCAGGCCGAACAGGCGCTCGCTCAGGCTCGCGCGCATGGCGAGAAACTGCACGCCGCCGAAGCGCGGGAGAGCCTCGCGCGGCATAACGCGGAAGCCGCCCGCGCGGCGCTCGACAAATTTCGCTTCACGTTGCAACGCGCGCTCGACTTGAAAGTGCTTGAAGCAGCGGCGATCGCACGGCGTGATGAGGCCCTTGCGGCGCGAACCGAAGCTATCACTGTCAGCGACAACGCCCTGGCGGCGGCAGAGCAGGCGGAGATGGAGGAGCAGCAGGCGCGCGAGCTTCTTGCGCGTCTGGACCGCGCTCTGCGTGCAAAGGAGGCCGCCGAACGGCTCAAGGAACTGCGCGAGCGTCTCTCGAAGGCTGATGCGGTGAACAAGCAGGTCGAGGACGGACAGGCCGCCCTGCGTGTTGCCACCGTTCCCGCCGACGCGGTGCGCCAGCTGGAAGGCCTGGAAACAGAACTCGCCGGGCTGTATGCAGCCGAGGCCTCGCGCGCAACGACGCTGCGGATAGATTATGACGATGGTGCCGGGGGACGGCTGACCGATGGCGGTGCGCCGCTTCCGGACGGGGCGGAGCGGCCCATCCACGGCACCGAACAGTTCCGGATCGAAGGTGTCGGGACGTTGACGATCCGTTCCACGCGTGAAGGCGCGGCGTCCGACGGCAAGCTTGCCAAGGCAGTGGAAAGGCACCGGACGTTGCTTCGCCAGCTTGGCGTCGAAAGCCTGCGCGAGGTGCGCGAGCGGCAGGCGGCGGCATCGGCAAAGGCGATCGAACTCGAAACGGCGCGTCGGCATCTCGCGCTGCTGGCTCCACAGGGCGTGGCCGAGTTGCGCGCGGAGATCGCGCGCCTGCAGGATTTGCCTGTGCCGGAAGACCAAACGGAAGCGAATCCGGAGGCGGCAAGGCAGGCGCATGCCGCCGCAGGCGAGAAGCTTGCCGCTGCGCGGCTTGCTGCACGCGAGGCCCGGCCTGCAAGGGATAAAGCGGAAGCCGCGGTTATCGATGCCGAAAAGGCGCTCTCCTCGATCGCAGCGGAGCGTGCGGTCGCTGAAGCGGCACTCGGCGCCGAGGAAGGACGCGCTGATCGCGCTGGCGAGCTTCAGCGTGTCTGCGAAACGGCTGAAGCCGCGTTCGCCGAAGCGAAGGCTGCGGCCGAGACGTTGCGAGCGGGCGCTCCCGATATCGACACTGTCGAGGCGACGCTGCGCCGTACGGCATCAGCGGTCGACGCGACGGCCAAGGAAGCTGCATCCTTGCGAGAACAGTTGGCCGACCTGAACGGCAGCATCCGTACCCGGACGGACGGCGCGGTCGAGGAAATCTGGCGGGAGACGGCCGAACGGCGCGCTGCCGCCGATACGCTGGTGCGGCGGTTTGAGATGGAAGTCGCTGCGCTGACGAGGCTGCGCCGCGCGCTGGAAGATGCGCGCACGGCCGCGCGCGATCTCTATTTCGAGCCGGTGATGAACGAGCTGCGGCCGCTGATGGGGCTGCTGTTCGACGATGTCTCGGTCTCGTTCAACGATGCCACGCTGCTGCCGGAACTGCTGCGCCGCAACGGCCAGGACGAGCCGGTGGACGTGCTGAGCGGCGGGATGCGCGAACAGCTTGCAATCCTCACGCGTCTTGCCTTTGCCCGGCTTCTGGCACGCGACGGACGCCCCGCGCCGGTCATCCTCGATGACGCGCTCGTCTATTCCGACGACGACCGCATCGAGAAGATGTTCGATGCGCTGCATCGCCAGTCGCGCGACCAGCAGATCATCGTCTTTTCCTGCCGGCAGCGCGCCTTCGAGCGGCTGGGCGGCAACCGCTTGCAGATGACGGAGTGGCGGCCGGACCAGGGCTGATCCGGCCGCTCAGCGGTTCAGCCGTCGAGATTGACGCGGCGCAGCCGCAGCGCATTGCTGATGACCGAGACGGACGACAGGCTCATCGCCGCGGCGGCCAGCATCGGTGACAGCAACGTCCCGAAGATCGGATAGAGGACACCTGCGGCGACCGGAACACCGGCTGCGTTGTAGACGAAGGCGAAGAACAGGTTCTGGCGGATGTTGCGGATCGTCGCTTTGGCCAGCAGCCGCGCGCGCACGATGCCGTTGAGGTCGCCCTTGACCAGCGTGATCCCCGCGCTCTCCACCGCGACATCCGCGCCGGTGCCCATCGCGATGCCGACATCGGCGGCTGCCAGGGCCGGCGCGTCGTTGACGCCGTCACCTGCCATGGCGACCGATGCGCCCGCCGCGCGCAGTTCGTCGACAAGCGCCTTCTTGCTTTCGGGAAGCATGTCGGCGCGGACAGCGTCGATGCCGAGCCGGTCGGCCACCGCTTTCGCCGTCAGCGCGTTGTCGCCTGTCGCCATGATGATCTTGAGCCCGCTTTCGTGCAGGGCGCGGATCGCCTCGGCCGTCGTTGCCTTGACCGGATCGGCAACGGCAACGATGCCTGCCAGCTTGCCGTCGACGGCGACGAACATTGCCGTCTTGCCATCCTTGCGCAGCGCATCGGCCTGCTGGCGCAGGGCCTGCGTGTCGAGACCCATCGCTTCCATCATCGCCCGGTTGCCGAGCGACACGGATGCATCGCCGACCTTGCCCTGAACGCCCTTGCCGGTGACGGCCTCGAAGTCGGCGGCGTTTTCGATCTTTGCGCCGCGCTCGCTCGCGCCCTCGACGATCGCCTCGGCAAGCGGATGCTCCGACCCCCTTTCGAGGCTTGCGGCGAGACCAAGCAGCCGCTTCTCGTCAAAGCTGCCGGCGGTAACGACGTCGGTCAGTTTCGGCCGGCCTTCTGTCAGCGTGCCGGTTTTGTCGACGATCAGCGTGTCCACCTTGGCGAAGCGTTCCAGCGCCTCGGCGTCCTTGATCAGCACGCCGGCCTGCGCGCCGCGCCCTGTTGCGGTCATGATCGACATGGGCGTGGCAAGCCCCAGCGCACAGGGACAGGCGATGATGAGCACCGACACCGCCGAGACGATTGCGAAGACCATGCTGGGCTCGGGACCGAAGACGGCCCAGACGATGAAGGCCAGGATGGCGACAAGCACCACGGTCGGCACGAAGTAGAACGACACGCGGTCGGCCAGCCCCTGGATCGGCGCCCGGCTGCGCTGTGCCTTGGCCACCATCTCCACGATCTGCGAAAGCACGGTTTCAGAGCCCACGCGCTCGGCGCGGATGACGAGAGAGCCATTCTTGTTGAGCGTGCCGCCGGTGACCGTATCGCCTTCCGCCTTTTCGACGGGAACCGGCTCGCCGGTGATCATGGATTCGTCGATGGAGGACCGGCCCTCGACCACAATGCCGTCCACCGGCACGCTGTCGCCGGGGCGGACGCGCAGGCGATCGCCGCTCGCGACCTCGTCGAGCGGCACGTCCGTCTCGGAACCATCGTCGGCGATGCGCCGCGCCGTCTTCGGCGCGAGATCGAGCAGCGCGCGGATGGCCGATCCGGTGCGTTCGCGCGCCCGCAACTCCAGTACCTGTCCGAGGAAGACCAGCGCGGCGATGACGGCGGCCGCCTCGAAATAGACCGGAACGGAGCCGCCATGGCCGCGGAACTGATGCGGGAAGATGCCGGGGAACAGCGTCGCTACGACGCTGTAGATGTAGGCAGCGCCGACGCCGATCGAGATCAGCGTCCACATGTTGGGGCTGCGGTTGACGATTGACTCCCAGCCGCGGTGGAAGAACGGGATCGCTGCCCACAGCACCACCGGTGTCGCCAGCACGAATTCCAGCCATATCGCGGTGCGCTCGCCGAGCCATTCGCGCGCTGGCAGGCCCAGCATCGGGCCCATGGTGATGACCAGCAGCGGCAGCGATAGCACCGCGCTGACCCACAACCGCCGCGTAAAGTCGATGAGCTCCGGATTGGGCCCTTCCTCACCTGTGGGCACGCCCATCGGCTCGAGCGCCATGCCGCAGAGCGGGCACGAACCCGGCTTGTCGCGCACGATCTCCGGATGCATCGGGCAGGTCCATTCGGTTCCCGCTGGCATCGGCTCCGGCGCCGGCCGGTCACCCAGATATTTGGCCGGCTCTGCCTCGAATTTCTTCAGGCAGCGCTCCGAGCAGAAATAGAAGGCCTGACCTTTATGGTGGGTGAAATGTTCCGCGCTGGCGCGGTCGACAGTCATTCCGCAGACCGGGTCGGTCGCCGTCAGATATTGGTCGGGCGCAGCGGTGAATTTCTTGTGGCAGCCGGCCGAGCAGAAATGAAACGTCCGGCCTTCATGCGTCGCCGTCGGCTTGCCGGCGTTCGGATCGACCGTCATGCCGCAGACGGGATCGCGCGTTACGCCATGCGCCTTGCCGCCATGGGCGGAGCAGCAGGAACCGCCGCTCGAATTGTGGGAATGTGTGTGGTTGTGCGCCATGGGCAGTCTCCGGATTTCCTGATGAAACCACGGGTAATCCTTCCAGTCACTGGAGGGTCAAGCGCTTTTTTTCAGAGTTCCGCGTCAGCTCTCCTGCGCCAGCGCACGCGCGATCACGAGCTTCTGGATGTCGCTGGTGCCTTCGTAGATCTGGCAGACCCGCACGTCGCGATAGATGCGCTCGACCGGAAAGTCGGCCACGTAGCCGTAGCCCCCGTGGATCTGGATCGCGTCCGAGCAGACACGTTCGGCCATCTCGGATGCGAACAGCTTGGCCATCGAGGCTTCCTTGAGCGCCGGTTGGCCCGCCTCGCGCAGGGCGGCCGCATGCAGCACCATCTGCCGCGCGACCTCGATCTTCGTGGCCATATCGGCAAGGCGGAACGCGACCGCCTGATGCTCGATGATCTTCGCGCCGAAGCTCGTCCGCTCCTGTGCGTAGGCGAGGGCTGCCTCCAGTGCGGCACGCGCCATGCCGACCGACTGCGCGGCGATACCGACGCGTCCGCCTTCGAGATTGGAGAGCGCGATGCGATAGCCCTGGCCTTCTTCGCCGAGCAGCAGGTCGGGCGTCAGTTCCATGTCGTCGAAGGCGATCTGGGCGGTATCGGAAAGATGCTGGCCGAGCTTCTCCTCCAGCCCCGCCACGCGATAGCCGGGCGTGGACGTCGGCACGATGAACGCGCTGATGCCGCGCTTGCCGGCGTCCGGGTCGGTCACGGCGAAGACGATGGCGACATCGGCATTCTTGCCCGAGGTGATGAACTGCTTGGTGCCGTTGAGCACATAGCGGTTGCCGACCTTGCGCGCACGGGTCTTGATCGCGGAGGCGTCGGAGCCGGCCTGCGGTTCGGTCAGGCAGAACGCGCCCAGCCATTCGCCGCGCGCCATCGGTTTGAGGAAGCGTTCCTTCTGTTCCTCGCCGCCGAAGGCGAGTATGGGCGCGCAGCCGACCGAATTGTGCACGCTCATGACTGTCGAAAGCGCGCCGTCGCCGGCCGCGATCTCCTCGATGGCGAGCGCGTAGGAGACATAGTCGGTCTTCGAACCGTCATAGGCTTCCGGCACCAGCATGCCCATCAGGCCGAGTTCGCCCATTTCTGTGACGCGGTCGCGCGGGAAGGTCTTGCTGCGATCCCACTCGGCCGAAAACGGCTTGAGCCGCTCCTGCGCGAAGCGGCGGGCCATGTCGCGGATCATCGTCTGGTCTTCGTTCAGCAGCATCGATAGGCCTCTCTCTGCCGGTGCGGAAAAGCATCCCGCAGGCTTGTCGCATGCAGGCTGTTTGGCGACTATTCACTCGCCAGTAAAGTCATTACCTGCAAGAAAAGGGGCAGGCGACGCGCGGCGCCGATGTGGACACCGGGGGAGAATGACGAATGCAGACAAATGACGGGCCGGTGCTTTATTCCAGCGCCGGCGGCATAGCCGAGATAAGGTTCAATCGACCCGACCGGCTCAACGTTCTCGATCTCGAAATGGCGCAGGCGTTTGCCGCGGCCGTCGAACGGGTGACGGCCGACGAAACCTTGAGGGTGGTCGTCATTTCCTCGGAAGGGCGCGCATTCGTCGCCGGCGGCGACCTTGCGCATTTCCGGACGTCGCAGGACACGCGGGCGGCGGCGGCCGAGCTGATCGATCCGCTGCATGGCGCGCTGAAGATGCTTGCCGCAGCTCCCGTGATCTCGCTGGGCAGCGTGAAGGGAGCCGTCGCGGGCGCCGGCATGTCGCTGGCACTCAATTTCGACCTGCTGGTGGCGGCCGACGACGCGACATTCAACCTTGCCTATGCCCGTATCGGCGCGCCGCCCGATTGCGGCGGCTCGTGGGCGCTACCGCGCCTGGTGGGCGTGCGTCGGGCGCTGGAGATCGCGCTGCTATCCGATACCGTCGGCGCGGATGAAGCGCTGCGGCTCGGACTGGCCAACAGGATCGTGCCGCGCGACCAACTGGAAGCGGAGACGGCCAGGCTGGCAGCCCGCCTTGCCGCCGGTGCGCCGATGGCGCAGGCGCGGATCAAGGAACTCATGCGTACATCGCTCGGAAACGCCTACGCTGAGCAGCTCGATGCAGAGGCGCAGGCATTCGGTGATTGCGCTGTCACGGACGATTTCAGCGAAGCTGTCGAGGCGTTCTTCGCCCGGCGCAAACCGGTCTTCAAAGGTGTGTGACGCGGCAACGCGTCAGCCGAGTTTGAGGCCGAGATAGCGCTCCAGCGTGGCGTGGTCGTGGAGCAATTCCTGCGACGGCGCGCGATGCGCGATCATCCCGCGTTCCAGGATCACCGCGTCGCGCGTCAGGCGCAGGGCCACTTCGGCATGCTGCTCGACCAGCACGATCGCCACGCCCTCGTCGTCGATCATCTTCCGCACCGCGCCGGTCAGTTCCTCGATGATGATCGGGGCGAGCCCTTCGAATGGTTCGTCGAGCAGCAGCACAGATGGATTTGTCATCAGCGTGCGGGCGAGCGCGAGCATCTGCTGTTCGCCGCCCGAAAGCTGGTTTCCCATATTGCCGCGTCGCTCCCGCAGGCGCGGGAAGAGCGCGTAGATCGAAGAAGTATCCCAGCGCCCCGGCCGCGCGGCGACGGTCAGGTTTTCCTCGACGCTAAGCGAGGGGAAGATGTCGCGTTCCTGCGACACCCAGCCGAGGCCAGCCTGCGCGCGCCTGTGCGGGGCGAGGCGCGAGATGTCGCGGACGCCGAGCCGAACAGCTCCGCGCATGATGCCGACGAAACCCATGGCCGCCAGCAGCAGTGTCGTCTTGCCGACGCCATTGCGGCCGAGCAGCGCGAGGCTGCCGTTGGCCGGCAGCGACAGCGAAACCCCATCGAGCACCACGGCCTCGCCATAGCCGGCGCGCACGTCTTCCAGTTCGAGCAGGAGATCAGCCATGGCCGCTCCCCAGATAGACTTCGCGCACACGCGGATCGTCGCGCACGGTCTGCGGGTCCGCCTCCAGCAGAATTCCGCCGGAAACCATCACGATGATCTGCGTGGCGAAGCGGAACACGATGTCCATGTCGTGCTCGATGAAAAGCACCGAGATGTCGTCCGGCAGCGCGGCGATCACGTCGAACAGCATCGCGCTCTCGTCCTTGGGCACGCCGGCCGCCGGCTCGTCGAGCAGCAGCACCTTCGGGCGCGTCGCCAGCGCCAGCGCAATCTCGAGCAGCCGCTGCTGGCCATAGGGCAAGGTGCGCGTGACCCGCGTGGCGGCGTTACCGAGCCCAAGCCGCTCGAGAATGGCGATGCTCTCGTCGACGATCGCACCTTGCGATGCAAGGCCGCGCCAGAATTGCGCGGCCACGCGTTCGCGCTCGCAGATGGCGAGCGTGACCGCTTCAAGCGGCGTCAGGTCCGGAAACAGCGTGTTGATCTGGAAGGTGCGGGTCAGGCCCTTACGCACCCGTGCCGCGACAAGAGCGGCAGTGATGTCCTCGCCTTCCAGCTTGATCGTGCCGGCATCCGGCCTGAGCTGCCCCGTTATGAGGTTGATGAGCGTCGTCTTGCCGGCGCCGTTGGGGCCGATGAGCGCGTGACGGCAGCCGCGCGGCAGCGCCAGCGAGATGTCGCGCGCGACTTCCAGCGAGCCGAAGTTCTTGCGCAGCGCCTCCGTCCGTAACACGGCTTCGCTCATCCGCGGCCTCTCCGGCGCGCCGCGAGGCTGGCCAGCCCGCCGAGAATGCCCTTCGGCATCACCAGAACCACGAACATCAGCAGCAGCCCGATCCAGAAATACCAGTATTGCGGATTGATGCCCGCAAGCTGGTCGCGCGCCACCAGGAAGATGACCGCACCCACGATGGCCCCGTAGAGCCTGCCGGTACCGCCGAGGATCAGCATGACGACCACGTCGGCGGAGCGCTGGAAGCTGAGCGCGTCGAGCGCCACCACGTTGGTCGTCTGCGCGAGCAGCCCGCCGGCCGTGCCGGCGATGGCCGCCGAGATGACGTAGATCTTCTGCAGGTGGCGGCGATAATCGGAGCCGATGGCGGGCATGCGCCGCACGTTTTCGCGCACGCCGCGCAGCGCCAGGCCGAAGGATGAGTTGACGATCCGGCGGCTGAGCAGAAATCCGAGGAACAGGGCCGCCAGCGAATAGGAATAGGCGGTGTAGCCCCAAAGGTCGAACCGGAAGTAATTGAAGATCGGCCACGTGCGGATGCCGCGCAGCCCGTCGGTGCCTCCGGTCAGCCATGTCATCGCGTTCGCGAGTTCGTAGGTCAGGAAGCCGAGGCCGAGCGTGATCATGATGAGCGCGAGGTGCTGCACGCGCACGACGACGAAGCTGGCCAGCCAGCCGGCGAAACCGGCAATCGCGGCGGCGAACAGCAGGCCGGAAATCGGCTCGCCCCAGCCATAAACGCTGAGCAGGCCGGCGGCATAGGCGCCGAGGCCGAAGAACATGGCATGGCCGAGCGTGACGATACCGGCATAGCCGAGGATCAGGTCGACGGAGATCGCGAACAGCGCCGTGATGGCGATCTGGCTCGCCAGCGTCAGATAGGTCGGAAAGAAGTAGAACGGCAGCAGCGTCGCCAGCCAGAAGGCGATTTCGAGCGGCGACCACCGGCTTTGCCGGGCAAGCCAGGCGTGGGGCTGCTGGTTGACGTCGGCGTTCGTCATGGCCGGGCGCTTTGATTGGAATTGCGCTGCAGGGGCTGCGTTCCTTCGCGCCCCCCTCTGTCCTGCCGGACATCTCCCCCACGAGGGGGGAGATCGGCCTTCATTTCTCTGGGTGCCCATCCTGAGAGGTCGGAGATTAGCGACAGCCGATGCGCGAGTTGATCTCCCTCCTCGTGGGGGAGATGTCCGGCAGGACAGAGGGGGGCAACGTAGGGCGCGGGTCTGTCCATGAACTCGCTCACCGCTTTCCGAAAAGGCCGAGCGGCCGCACGAACAGGATGGCGACGAGCAGCAGGTAGATCAGGAACGAGCCGATTTCCGGCACGAAATATTTGCCGGCGACGTCGCCGATACCGAGCAGTGCTGCGCCTACGAAAGAGCCGGTGATCGAGCCAAGCCCGCCGACCGCGACCACGATCAGAACGTAGACGAGGTAGTGGAAGCCGAACGATGGATCGAGGCCGACGATCTCGATCGCCAGCGCGCCCCCGAGCCCCGCAAGCCCGCTGCCGAGTGCGAAGGTGATAGCGAAGATGCGCTCCACGTCGAGGCCCAGCCCCTGCGCCATGCGCTGGTTGTCGACGGCCGCGCGGATCTGTGCGCCGAGCCGCGTCCGTTCCAGCCCGAACACCAGCAGCGCCGTCACCGCAAGCGCGATCGCGATCAGGAAGATGCGGTAGACGCCGAGGCGCAGGCCGAAGACCTCGACCGAACCGCGCAGCCAGGACGGCAGGATGATGACCTGCTGCACCGTTCCGAACGCATAGGTCGCGACTGCCGCCGCGACGAACACCACGCCGATGGTGAAGAGAACCTGGTTCAACTCGCCCGCCTTGTAGAGCCGGCGGAAAAGCGTGCGCTCGAAGACCACGCTGACCAGCGCCGCCGCCAAGAAGGCGGCCGGCAGGGCAAGCAGGAAAGGCAGGCCGAGCTGGCGCATTGCCAGCACGGTGACATAGCCGCCCAGCATGCCGAACGCGCCGTGGGCGAGGTTGATGAAGTTCATCAGCCCCAGCGTGACCGACAGGCCCACCGACAGGACGAACAAGAGCATCCCGAAGGCGAACCCGTCGAACAGCACGATGGCGATCTGCCCGATCACGATCTCAAACGCATGCCAGCTTGAACCGAACCTGCCCTCAGTTGGCCCCGTGCAGCGGGTCTTTTACCTCCGGAATTTCGTGGATGATGACGTTCTGCAGCTTGCCGTCAACCTCCTGCACCTCGCGGATATAGACGGTCTGGACGACATCGCGCGTTTCCGGGTCGATGCTCATCGGGCCGCGCGGGCTCTGCCACGACATGCCCTTGGCGGCCTCGACCAGCGCGTCGCCGGACGCGTCGCCTTCGGTTGCCTTCAGCGCCTCGTAGATCAGGTGCATGCCGTCATAGCCGCCGATCGAGAACAGGTCGGGGCTGCGGCCGTTATTGGCAGCGTGATAGCCGTCGACATATTCCTTGTTGAGCGGGTCGTCGCGTTCGAGCGTGTAATGGAAGGTCGTGATGATGCCGCGCGCATTTTCGCCCATGCTTTCCAGAGCCTCAGGATGGGTCAGCTCACCCTGCGCGAAGATTTTCGTGTCCGGCGGAGCCAGCCCGCGATCCGCGAGCGCCTTGCCGATTGCCGCCGGCTGCGCGCCGCCCGGCACGAAGATGTAGACGGCTTCCGGATTGGCGTCGCGGACTCGCTGGACATAGGCCGAGAAATCGGGATTGGCGACCGGGGTGCGGTCGGAGCCGACGATCTTGCCGCCGGCCTCGGTGAAGCCCTTGGAGAACGAGCTCTCGGCATCATGGCCGGGGCCGTAGTCGGAAACCAGCGTATAGGCCTGCTTGATGCCGGCCTCGTTGAACGCCCACTGGCCGAAGGCATAGTTGAGCTGTGGAATCGTAACCGACGTGCGCACGATGTAGGGCGACTGCTCGGTGACGATGGACGTGGCGGCGTTCATCACCACCATCAGCTTCTGCGCCTCGTCTGCGATCGGGGCCGCACCCAGCGCTTCAGGCGTCAGCGCGAACCCCGCCAGGATGTCGACGCCATCGCGCACGACCAGCTCCTGCGCCATGCGCTGCGCGACGTCGGGCGCCGGGCCGCCGGTATCGCGCTTGATGATTTCGATCTTCTTGCCGGCAACCTCGTCGCCATGCTTGGAAATGTAGAGGTCGATGCCGGCCTGGAGTTGGTTGGCGGCGTCCGCGAATGGCCCGGAATAGGGCAGGATGACGCCGATCTTGACGGTTTCCTGAGCCAGTGCCGTGCTCGACCAGGCAAGGCCGAGCCCGAGCAATGTCGCCGCTGCTGCTTTGTTCAACATGCGCATTTCCTCCCTTTTTGTTGCCTTGCCACGCGCTCGTTCGCGCGCGGCAGCGGCTCCTCCGGGGATGAAGTGTATACATCGTTTGCGCGTTCGCAATAGGCATTCCGGACAGCGACGGTTTCCATCCCACTGTATGCGGCGCGCTTCGCTGTCGTTCAGACGAATGCGCGAAAGGAGTTTTTGCGAATCGGTCGCCAGCGCTCACCGGTGTGCGCGCTGGCGGAGTATGGACGAAAGCAACTGGAGCTGTGCTTGCATGTATACACTGAAATCCAGTGCGGCGCCTCTATTCGGGGAAGACGATGGTCTTCGAGCCATTTAGAAGCACCCGGTCCTCCAGGTGCGACCGGACGGCCCGCGCCAGCACGCGTCGCTCGATGTCGCGTCCCTTGCGCACCAGTTCCTGGGGGCTGTCGCGATGGCTGATGCGCTCGATGTCCTGTTCGATGATCGGCCCCTCGTCGAGATCACCGGTGACGTAGTGCGCGGTGGCGCCGATCAGCTTCACGCCGCGCTCGTGTGCCTGGTGATAGGGCCTTGCGCCCTTGAAACCGGGCAGGAACGAGTGGTGGATGTTGATGCAGCGGCCCGCAAGCCTGGCCGAAAGCTCGCTCGACAGAACCTGCATGTAGCGGGCGAGCACGACGAGGTCGATCTGCTCGCTATCGATGATCTCGATCAGTTTCGCTTCCTGCTCCGGCTTGGTCTCTTTCGTTACCGGCAGGAAGTGGAACGGCACGCCTTCGAAAGACAGGTCTGCATAGGTTTCGCGCGGATAGTTGGAAATGATCCCGCGCACGTCCATCGCCAGTTCGCCGATGCGCCAGCGGTACAGCAAGTCGGCAAGACAATGATCGAAGCGCGAGGCCATCAGCAGCACGCGCCGGCGAGCGCCCTGTATGCTTAGAGACCACTTCATGCCGAACTGCGCCATGACCGGTTCGAGCGCCTGTCGCGCCGCATCCTCGGCGATCGGGTCCGAGGCGCCCCGGAAGACGACCCGCGAAAAGAACTGCGCGGTTCCCGCATCATCGAATTGCTGCAGGTCCACGATGTCGCCGCCGAGTTCGAAGATCGCCTTGGATAGCGCGGCGACGATGCCGGCCCGGTTGGCGCAGTAGGCCGTAAGCACAAGGGCGGGGTTTTGCGCGGTCATTCTCATACTCCGGTTCAGTCTCGTCGGTTCGGCAGGTGTATACAGCGCCGGTCCGGATCGCGACTGTCTTTAATCGCCATAGCTGATGCCGAGGACGTTGGTGTGGCCCTTATGTCCTTTGAGGTGAGGGCTGAAAAGCCCCAGCGGGCAGCATGCGGGAATTTGGCGCGGTTGGTAGCCGAAGATCCTCTTGCAATCGATCGGGGCATGCGCAATGTATACAACAACGCTAACCGATGGGAGGATCGATCATGGCGGAATCCAGCCTTGAAGCCGTATTGCGCAAGAATGGCAGCGCCGTTGACCTGCTGCGCAACTCGAAAATCGGCATGTATGTATACCCTGTCGTGGCGCCGGAGTTTTCCAACTGGCGCGACGAGCAGCGGGCATGGCGCGAATCGGCGGTGCTTTTCGATCAGTCGCACCACATGGACGAGCTGATCGTCGAGGGGCCGGATGCGGAGAAATTCCTCGCACACCACGGCATCAACTCGTTCTCCAATTTCGGCCTGAACCGTGCCAAGCATTTCGTGCCGGTGACGCCGAACGGCCACGTGATCGGCGACCAGATCATTTTCAGGGAACGCGAGGACAAGTTCATCCTCGTCGGGCGCGCGCCGACCGCCAATTGGCTGCAGTTCTGCGCTGCCTATGGCGAGTGGAACGTGCGACTCAGGCACGACCCGCGCTCCAATTCGCGGCCCGAGGGCGAGCGCGTGCTGCGCACCCATTACCGCTACCAGATCCAGGGGCCCGAAGCGCCGAAGATTTTCGAGAAGCTCAACCGCGGGCCGATCCCGGAGATCAAGTTCTTCCATGTCGACTGGATCAATGTCGGCTCCAAGCGCGTGCAGGCGCTGCGCCATGGCATGTCCGGCGCGCCCGGACTGGAAATCTGGGGTCCTTACGAGGACAAGAGCTATGTCCTGTCCTGCATCCTCGAGGCAGCGAAGGAGGCCGGCGTCGATCTCGTGCGCTGCGGCAGCCGCGCCTACTCGACCAACACACTGGAATCCGGCTGGATTCCGTCGCCGCTGCCGGGCATCTACACCGGCGACGGCATGCTCAAGGCCTATCGCGAATGGCTTGGCGCCGACAGCTACGAGGCGATCGGCTCGATCGGCGGCAGCTTCGCATCGGACAAGATCGAGGACTACTACGTCAATCCGTTCGAGCTCGGCTACGACTTCTACATCGGCTGGAAGAAGGATGACTTCATCGGCAAGGCCGCTCTGGAAAAGATGAAGGGCGCGAAGAACCGCAAGAAGGTGACCTTCGAATGGAACGCGGAAGATGTGGTCGAGGTGATCGCGTCAGCGTTCCGGCCGGGCGAGGATCACTACAAGTGGATCGATTTCCCGCAGCCGAACTATGCGTCATCGAGCGCGGATATGGTCATGCGCGACGGCAAAATGGTCGGCATGTCGATGTTCAATGGCTACAGCTACAACGAGCGCTGCCTGCTGTCGCTGGGCGTCGTCGACCAGGATGTCCAGGAAGGCGATGTGCTGACGATGATCTGGGGAGAGCCCGACGGGGGCAGCGGCAAGACTTCCACCGAGCGCCACAAGCAGGCTGAAATTCGCGTGCGCGTCTCGCCGACTCCTTATGCGCGCGAGGCGCGCGAGAACTACGCGGATAGCTGGCGCACACGCAAGGCGGGCTGACGGGTTCGCTTTCGGGAGCTGATGCGAGGCGGCCCGGTTCCGCGCCCCTCGCATCATTTCGGACGTTGCATGACGTAGGCGGTCAAGAGCAGGAGAAGCTTATGGCGTGGTTGGAGCGTTTCGGGGCCGGGCGTGGCGGGTCCGAGTCTTCGAATGTGCACCTGGCAAAGATGCTCGAGAACCATTCGATCGAGGTCATGCCGCGCACGGCCGCCAAGATCGATGACTTCCGCGCACTTCTGCCTGCGGGCACCCGCATCTACATCGCCCATATCGAAGGCACGCCGATAGACGACATGGTTGCCACGGCGCGGCGGCTTCGCGACGATGGCTTTGCCGCGATGCCGCATCTGCCGGCGCGAGCCATTCGCGATGCGGCCGAGCTGGAGCAATGGCTGAGGCGCTACCGCGACGAGGCTGGCGTTGAGGAAGCGCTTCTCCTCGCAGGCGGGATGAAGAGACCAGCCGGCAATCTTCATAGCTCCATCGATATGCTCAAGACCGGCCTGTTCGATCGCCTTGGCTTTCGGCGCCTGCATGTGGCGGGCCACCCGGAGGGCAATGCCGACATCGATCCGGATGGCTCCAGCGCCGAGGCCGACAAGGCACTGTTGTGGAAGCAGGCATACAGCGAACGCACGGATGCCGAGATGGCCATCGTGACCCAGTTCGCGTTCGACGCGAAGCCGGTCATCGCCTGGGCGGAGCGGCTTCGCGGCGCCGGCGTCACCATGCCCATTCATGTCGGCGTCGCGGGACCGGCCAAGCTGCAGACGCTCATCAAATATGCGGTCGCGTGCGGCGTCGGCCCATCGCTGAAGGTTCTGCAGCGGCGCGCGCTGGTTGTGTCGCGGCTGATGCTGCCCTACGAGCCGGACGAGGTCGTAACCGCACTGGCGGCCTATGGCGCCGCAAGCCCGGATAGTCTGATCGAGCGTATCCATATCTTCCCGCTGGGAGGCATCAAGGCAGCGGCGGACTGGGCTCGCGAAAGGCGCGATGCGCTCCAGCCGGCACTGGCTGGATAGAGCGGCGTTTTTCAGGCAGGCGACAGACGCCCTACCGGCCTCTATCATGAGGATCGCATGCCGGGGGAGGTAGGTATGCCCGGTAAGCCGGCATCGAGGGAGGACTGGAATGGCTGCAAGGACTGCGCTGGTCGTCAGCGCGCATTCTGCCGATTTCGTCTGGCGCTGCGGCGGCGCGATCGCGCTGCATGCACAGAAGGGCGTCGCGGTGACGGTGGTGTGCCTTTCCTACGGCGAGCGCGGCGAAAGCGCCAAGCTGTGGAAGCAGGACGGCATGACGCTGGAAAAGGTCAAGGCGGGGCGGCGGCTGGAGGCCGAGAACGCGGCAAAGGCCCTCGGCGTTCATGACATCCAGTTTTTCGATTGCGGAGACTATCCGCTGGAACTCGACCGCGAGCAGCGGTTCCGTCTTGTCGACGTGATCCGCAAGGTGCAGCCTGATTTCATGCTGTCGCACTCGCTGGAAGACCCCTACAACACCGACCATCCCTACGCGACGCGCGTGGCGCTCGAATGCCGGATGGTGGCGCAGGCCTGGGGGCATAACCCTGGTGAAAAGGTGCTGGGCGCTCCGCAGCTTTATCTGTTCGAGCCGCACCAGACCGAGCAGTGCAACTGGAAGCCCGACACCATCCTCGACATCACCGATGTGTGGGACAGGAAAAAGGCCGCCATCGAATGCATGGAAGGCCAGCAGCATCTCTGGGACTACTACACAAACGTGGCCCAGAACCGCGCCAACCAGTTCCGGCGCAATTCCGGCGGGCAGGCAGGCGGGCGCGAGGCAAAGTATGCCGAGGCCTTCCAGTCCATCTTCCCGCGAACCGTGGATGAGCTGTGATGAGTGGAGTGGTGGTCAGGAACATCGAGCGTACAGACGCGGATCTCGTTGGCGGCCTCGGCAAGTGCGGCGTTGCCACGGTTCACGAGGCGATGGGCCGAAAAGGATTGATGCGGCCGTTCATGCGGCCGATCTATGCCGGCGCGCGGATCGCGGGTTCCGCTGTCACGGTCTCGGTCCCTCCGGGCGATAACTGGATGATCCATGTCGCCGTGGAGGAGTGCCAGGAGGGCGACATCCTCGTCGTCGCACCGACCAGCCACTGTGAAGACGGCTATTTCGGCGAATTGCTGGCGCGCTCACTGATGGCGCGGGGCGTGCGCGGGCTCGTGATCGAGGCCGGCGTGCGCGACGTGCGCGACCTGACCGAGATCGGCTTTCCGGTGTGGTCGCGGGCAGTCTCGGCGCAAGGGACAGTCAAGGAAACGCTGGGATCGGTCAATGTGCCGATCGTCTGCGCGGGCGCGCTGGTCAATCCGGGCGATGTGATCGTCGCCGACGATGACGGTGTCTGCGTGGTGCCGCGCGGCGAGGCAAAAGAAGCCCTCGGTGCCAGCCTTGCGCGCGAGGCCAAGGAAGCCGAGGTGCGCGAGCGGCTGATGGCCGGCGAACTCGGCCTCGACATCTACGGCATGCGCGAGAAGCTTGCCGCCAAGGGCCTGAAATATGTCTGACAACGGTGTCCGCTGCATGTGGATGCGCGGCGGCACGTCGAAAGGTGGCTACTTCCTTGCGTCGGACCTGCCGGCCGACCCGGCGGCTCGCGATGCGTTTCTCCTGCGCGTGATGGGCTCGCCCGACCCGCGCCAGATCGACGGCATGGGCGGAGCCGATCCGCTGACCTCGAAGGTCGCAGTGGTCAGGAAGTCGGCGCGTCCGGGCGTCGATGTCGATTATCTGTTCCTGCAGGTCTTCGTCGACAGGCCTGTTGTCACCGACGCGCAGAACTGCGGCAACATCCTCGCCGGGGTCGCTCCCTTCGCCATCGAGCGCGGGCTGGTGCCGGCCCGAGATGGCGGGACGGACGTGCGCATCTTCATGGAAAACACCGGCCAGGTGGCGGTGGCTTCTGTTACCACGCCTGGAGGTACAGTAACCTATGAGGGCGACGCGCGCATCGACGGTGTGCCGGGCACGTCGGCTGCCGTGCCAATTACCTTCCAGGATACGGCAGGGTCGTCCTGCGGCGCTCTGCTGCCGACCGGCAACGCTGCGGACGAGATCGACGGCATCTCCGTCACGCTTATCGACAACGGTATGCCATGTATCGTGCTGCGCGCGCAGGATCTTGGTGTCACCGGTTATGAGGAGCCGGCCGAGCTGGAAGAGAACACGGCACTGCGCGAAGGGCTGGAAACGATCCGTCGCAAGGCGGGGCCGATGATGAACCTTGGCGATGTCGCGCAGAAATCGGTGCCGAAGCTGACGCTTGTCGCACCGCCGCGCAACGGCGGCGCGATCTCGACGCGCACCTTCATTCCCCACCGCTGCCACTCGTCCATCGGCGTGCTCGGCGCCGTAAGCGTTGCCACCGCATGCCTGTTGCCGGGGAGCGCCGCTGCGGTCCTTGCCAATGTTGGGGAGGACGGCCGCCGACGCGCGCTGTCGATAGAGCACCCGACCGGCGAAATGACCGTGCTGGCGACGCTCGACGACCGCGGGGCGGTGGTGTCGGCTGCCATCCTGCGCACGGCACGCAAGTTGTTCGACGGCGTGGTGTTCGGTTGAATTCGAGCGCTAACGCGTTCAGCCGTTTTGAGGCAGCAGAGAGCGCAGGCCCTTGATGTTCTTCTTCACGTAATCCGGCCCGAAATGCAGCGCTATGGCGCTGTGCATGATGTGGGCGAACTCGTCGAGCCGCTCGCCGACCCGGAACCACGGCCCGGCAACGGTGATCGCAAACACCCGGTCGCCGAAGACGATCGGCAGGCCGATGCCGCCGAGATCGGGCGTGAAGGCCGACGAGCTGACGAACCAGCCGCGATTGAGCGACTGACGGATGCTGGTCTCGACCGCTTCGATACTCATCGGTGTGCCTTCGCCGTAGCGCTTGAACACCGCCTTGCGCAGAAGTGTGGCCTGCTGTGCCGGCGGCAACTGGCTGATGATGGCCTGGCCGGTCGCCGTCCCGTGAAGCGGAACGCGCGTGCCGACGCTGGCCGTATAGCGCACCGACGCCTTCGATTCGATCACCTCGAGAAAGATCGCATGCTGGCCGCTGGGGGCCGCGATCCACACTGTCTCGCCGGTACGCTTTGCCAGGTCTTTGAGCAGGTTCAGCAGGGCTTCCGGCAAGGGTTCGGCGGCCGCGACCTCCTGTGCCAGCGTCAGCCAGCGTGGTGTCGGATAGAAACGTCCGCGCGCTTCCGGCTCATACAGGAATCCGCGAGCCACCAGTGTGGACAGCAGGTTGAACGTGCTCGAGCGCGGCCAGCCGAAATGCTGCGACACCTCCGCCAGGCTCGCCGCCTTCTTCTGTTCGGCAAAAAACTCCAGCAGATCCAGTACGTTGGCTGCCTGTTTGACCAGCATTCGGAACGTCCCGTGTTTGAGGGGTGTCTGGGCGCGAATGGCCCGCGCGAAGCTGCCCGCCACCTCTGGTAACCCCACGTTTCATCAAGATCGTAGGTGTTCACAGCGCTTTTGTCCATCAGCGTGGACTAATCCATCACAGTTGAGGCGGGAAGGCCGGCAAACCGCATTCGTTGTCGATTTCGAATTGACTTGTCCAACCTCATACGGCTAACTGTCCATATCAAAGGACATAATGTCCATATATATGAATAAGCAGCGAGGAGCATTCCGAAAGGGATGGCTGCGGAGGAGGCAAATGGGACCGTTGCGCGGTATCCGTATCATTGACATGACCACCGTGCTGATGGGGCCGTATGCGACCCAGATGCTGGGGGATTTCGGTGCGGATGTGATCAAGGTCGAGGCGCCGGAGGGGGACCTCGTGCGCAAGATCGGCCCGGCGCGCCATGACGGCATGGGACCGATCTACCTCAACGCCAACCGCTCCAAGCGTTCGATCACGCTCGACCTGAAGCAGGCCGAAGGCCGCGCGGCCTTGCTGCGCCTTTGCGCCGATGCCGATGTGCTGGTCTATAACGTGCGCGCCAAGGCGATGAAGCGACTGGGCCTTTCCTATGAGGACATATCGGCCGTCAACCCGAAGATCGTCTATGCGGGCATGTTCGGCTACAGCCAGGATGGACCCTATGCGGCGCGGCCGGCCTATGACGATCTGATCCAGGGCGGCGCGACGATCCCGTTCCTGTTCTCGCGGGTGAACGAAGGCCAGCCGCGTTATGTGCCGTCGGCGATTGCCGACCGCGTGGTCGGTCTAGCGGCTGTTGGTGCGATCCTCGCATCGATCGTCGAGCGGGAGCGCACCGGCCTAGGGCAGCGCGTCGACATTCCGATGTTCGAGACCATGGTCAGCTTCGTGCTCGGCGACCACATGGGCGGGCTCACCTTCGAGCCGCCGCTTGACGCAGGTGGCTACTCGCGGCAGCTCTCACCCGACCGGCGCCCGTATCAGACCAAGGACGGCTATGTCTGCGCGCTGATCTACACCGACGGGCACTGGCAGCGCTTCTTTTCAGCGATCGGTCGGCCGGAGATGCCTGCGGCCGACCCGCGCTTTGCCAGTTTCGTCTCGCGGATGGCGCATATCGACGAGGTCTATGGCGAACTCACCCGGATTTTCCTGACCCGCACCAGCGCGGAATGGCTCGACCTGCTGGAGGAGGCGGACGTGCCGGCCATGCCGATGTACGACTTCCAGGGTGTGCTGCAGGACCCTCATCTGGTGGCGACGGATTTCTTCCGCGTCATCGAGCACCCCAGCGAAGGCACGATCCGCACCATGGCGGTGCCGGCCAAATGGTCGCGCAGTCCCGCCGGCCCCACGCGCCACGCGCCGCGCCAGGGCGAACACAGCGAAGAGGTGCTGCGCGAAGCAGGATTTTCGCCGGAAGAGATCGCCGATCTGCTGGAACGCGGCATCGCGCGGACGGCCGTGACATACGATCCGGCGCAGGCTTGAGGAGACAGGGAATGGATTTCGGCTTCACCGAGGAACAGGAGGCGATCCGCGATTCCGTCGCACGGATCTGCGCGGATTTCGACGATGCCTACTGGTTGCAGCGTGACCGCGAAGGCGGCTTCCCGCACGATTTCTACGACGCGCTGGCGCGCGAGGGCTGGCTGGGCATCTGCACGGCCGAATCCTCGGGCGGCGCGGGGCTGGGCATCCAGGAAGCCGCGATCATGATGCGCACCATCGCCGAATCCGGCGCCGGTCTCTCGGGCGCATCGGCCGTGCACATCAACATCTTCGGCCTCAACCCGGTCGCCGTCTTCGGCACCGAGGAGCAGAAGCAGCGCATGATCCGGCCGATGGCCGAAGGGCGCGAGAAGGCATGCTTCGCCGTCACCGAGCCCAACACCGGCCTCAACACGACGCAGCTAAAGCTTAAGGCCGAGAAGCGCGGCGACCGCTACCATGTCAACGGCCAGAAGATCTGGATTTCGACGGCGCAGGTGGCCGACAATATCCTGCTGCTCGCCCGAACCACGCCGCTGGACGAAGTGAAAAAGGCGACGCACGGCCTCAGCCTCTTCTACACCAAGTTCGACCGCGATCGGATCAAGGTTCGCGAGATCGAAAAAATGGGCCGCAAGGCGGTCGATTCCAACGAGCTGTTTTTCGAGGATTTCCAGATCCCCGAGGCCGACCTGATCGGCGAAGAGGGACGCGGCTTCGAATACATCCTCCACGGCATGAACCCGGAGCGCATCCTGATCGCTGCCGAAGCGGTCGGGCTCGGCATGGCGGCGATCAACCGCGCCACGCGCTACGCCAAGGAACGCATCGTCTTCAACCGGCCGATCGGCCAGAACCAGGGCATCCAGCATCCGCTGGCCAAGTGCTGGGCCGAGCTCGAGGCGGCGTGGATGATGGTGATGTCGGCGGCATGGCAATACGACACCGGCAAGCCGGCAGGGGCCGCCGCCAACGCGGCCAAGTATCTGGCCGGCGAGGCCGGGTTCAACGCCTGCGAGACGGCGGTGATGGCCCATGGCGGCTTCGGCTATGCAAAGGAATATCACGTCGAGCGCTATCTGCGCGAAGTGATGATCCCGCGCATCGCGCCCATCAGCCCGCAGCTCTGCCTGTCCTACATCGCCGAGAGAGTTCTCGGCCTGCCGAAATCATACTGAGGCGCGCAGAGGACCGATGCGCGCCGTCGCTGCCGACGATCTCGATCTTGCCACCCTGCTGCGGCCGGGCGATCGTATCGTCGTCGGCCAGGCGACGGCCGAGCCGCTGACGTTGACGCGGCGGCTGGTCGGCACTGGGGGGCTGCCGCAAGGCTGTTCGGTGTTTCTCGGGGTGCTCAATTCGGACACGTTCGACGGCGCGGACGGGCTGGCGCTCGAGGGGTACGGCGCGGTTGGACAAGGTGCGCGGCTGGCGCGCGCCGGCAGGCTGGACGTTCTGCCCTGGCACTATTCGCAGCTTGCACCGGCCTTCGCCGACGGCACGCTTCGCGCCGATTGCGTGCTGATCCAGCTTGCGCCCGCCCTTGAAGGGAACGGCTTCAACCTGGGGCTCGCCAACGACTACGTGCTCGATGCGGCGCGCAAGGCGCGGCTCGTCATCGCCGAGATCAACACGGATGTGCCGCGGTGCCATGGCGCACAATGGCCCTCGGACATACCGATTCACATCTGCGTTGCCGCCGAACATCCGCCGCTGCAGCAGCAGGGCGTCGTGCCCGGCGAAACCGAACTGGCAATCGCCGACAATGTCGCTTCGCTCATACCGGATCGGGCTGCACTGCAGCTCGGCGTGGGCGCGATACCGCAGGCGGTGACCGGGAAACTCGCGGGGCACCGCGATCTCGGCCTGCACTCAGGCGCCCTGTTCGATGCCGTCGTCGATCTGATCGAATGGGGCGCGGTGACCAATATGGCCAAGGAATACGATACCGGCGTCAGCGTCGGCGGGATTCTGCTCGGCAGCCGCAGGCTCTACGATTTCGCCAACGACAACGGCGCGTTTTGCCTGCATCCGCCGGCCCGGACACATGCGCTCGGAGTTCTCGGCGGATTGTCGCGTTTCTGCGCGATCAATTCGGCGATCGAGGTGGATCTGACCGGCCAGGTCAATGCCGAGACGGCCGGCGGACGCTATCTCGGGGCAGTTGGCGGACAGGTCGATTTCGTGCGGGGTGCGAATGCCTCACGGGGCGGTCGCGCGATCATCGCACTGCCTTCAACCGCGCGTGGCGGCACTGTCTCGCGCATCGTCACCCGCGTGGAAACCGTCACCTGCCCGCGCTCCGATGCCGACGCGATCGTCACGGAATGGGGTGTTGCCGAGCTGCGCGGCTGCACATTGTCTCAGCGCGTCGAACGCATGATCGCGATCGCTGCGCCGCAGTTCCGGGAAAGCCTGTCTCGCGAATGGCACGATGTGGGGAGGGCCGCCTGTGGCTGAGAACCGCAAGGGGCCGCTTGTCGGCCTGCGTGTCGTCGAGATGGCCGGTATCGGTCCTGCGCCATTTGCCGCGATGCTGCTCGCCGACATGGGCGCCGACGTAGTGCGGATCGACAGGCAGGTCGCGTCGGGGCTGGGCGTGCCGCGCCCCGACCGTTTCAATTTTGCCGGGCGCGGACGGCGCTCGGTTGCACTGGACCTGAAGCGCCCGGAAGGGGTCGACTGCGCCCTGGAGCTGATCGACAAGGCGGATGCGCTGGTCGAGGGTTTTCGTCCCGGCGTGATGGAACGGCTGGGCCTCGGCCCCGAAGTTTGCCATGCCCGCAATCCGCGCCTCGTTTTCGGCAGGCTGACAGGTTGGGGGCAGCAGGGGCCGCTGGCGCATGCGGCCGGCCACGATCTCAACTACATCGCACTGACCGGCGCGCTCGACGCTATCGGCCGTCGTGGCCAGCCACCGACACCGCCCTTGAATCTGCTTGGCGATTTCGCAGGCGGCAGCCTGCTGATGGCCTTCGGTATCGTCAGCGCGCTGCTTCATGCGCAGCGCACGGGAGAGGGACAGGTCGTGGACGCGGCGATCGTCGACGGGGTTTCGCTGCTCGCCACCCCACTGATGGGCTTGCAGGCGGCCGGAGTCTGGCCGGGCGGGCGCGGCGAAAACATTCTCGACAGTGGCGCGCCGCAATACGACGTCTATCGCTGCGCCGATGGCGGGTACGTCTCCATCGCACCGATCGAGGGCAAGTTCCAGACCGTGCTTTTGAGCGCCATGGGCTTCGATCCGGCAGGCTTTCCCGACATGAACGAGCGCGCCAACTGGGATGAGGCGCGCCGGCTTCTGGCCGAGCGGTTTTCGCAAAAGACGCGGGCGGAATGGTGCGCGTTGCTGGAGGGAACGGACGCCTGCTTCGCACCCGTCCTGTCGTCGGCGGAAGCGTCGTCGCACCCGCACCATGCCGAGCGTGGCACTTTCATCACCGTCGACGGACTGGTGCAGCCGGCACCCGCACCTCGTTTCAGCGGCACGCCCGCTGCGGCGCCGACGCCGCCCGAGGCGCCTGGCCAAAGTGGTGACGCCGTATTGCGCGACTGGGGCATTGCGGAAGAACGCATAGCCGAACTGACGACAACCGGCGTCCTTGGACGCAGAGACAAGAACGCGGACTGAGCGCCGACAAAGGGAGGATCATATGGCAGGTCTATATTACGAGGAGTTCGAGGTCGGGCAGGAATTCGCGCACGAGCTGACGCGCACCGTGACCGAGCACGACAACATCTCGTTCAGCCTGATGACGATGAACCCGCAGCCGCTGCATGTCGACGCTCATTTCTCCGCGCAGACGGAGTGGGGCAAGCCTTTGTTCAACAGCCTTTACACGCTCGGCATCATGATCGGCATGAGCGTGCAGGACACCACGCTGGGCACCACTGTCGGCAACCTCGGCATGTCCGACGTACGCTTCCCGAAGCCGGTCTTCGCCGGCGATACGCTACGCAGCCATACGAAGATTGTCTCAAAACGCGAGAGCAAGTCGCGCGGCGATGTCGGCATCGTCGAGTTCGAGCACACCTGCACGAACCAGAATGGCGAGGTCGTCGCCGTCTGCCGGCGTGCTGGCATGATGCGCAAGCGGGCGGCTGCGTGATGCGCTCGTTCCTGTTCGTACCGGGCGACAGCGCCCGCAAGTTCGAGAAGGCGCGCGGCGGCAATGCCGATGCGCTGATCATCGACCTTGAGGATTCCGTTTCGGCCGAAGCCAAGGAGGCGGCCCGTGCTGCCACGCGCGCGATGCTCGAAACGACCCGGAACGCCCAGAAATGGTTCGTGCGCGTCAATGCGCTCGACACGGGACTGACGCTCGCCGACCTGACGGCGGTGATGCCGCTGCTTCCCGACGGCATCGTGCTGCCGAAATGCGCCAGCGTGGCGGATGTCGAGAAGCTGGCGTTCTATCTCGATGCCTTCGAGGCGGCATCCGGGCTCGAAGCCGGGTCGACGCGGATCATCGCGGTGGCCACGGAAACCGCCGAATCCATCTTCGGCTTGTCGAGCTACAAGGACGCCAGCCCGCGGCTATGGGGCCTGATGTGGGGCGCGGAGGATCTTGCCGCCTCGCTGGGCGCGACGGAAAACAGCGTCGACGGCGTCTATTCGGAGCCGTTCCGGCTGGCGCGCAACATGTGCCTGATGGGTGCGGCCGCCGCCGGTCTTGCTGCCATCGACACGGTCTGCACCAACATCGGCGATCTTGCGTACGTCGAGGCCGAAGCCAATGCCGCCCGGCGCGACGGCTTCGCGGCCAAGGCGGTCATCCATCCAAACCATGTCGATCCCGTGAACCGCGCCTTCACGCCGCGGCCGGAGGAGGTCGCGTGGGCCGAACAGGTGATCGCCGCCTTTGCGGCCGATCCGCGGGCGGGCGTGGTCAAGATAGACGGGAAGATGATCGACAAGCCGCACGAGCGCGCGGCGCGGAAGATCATGGCGATGGTGAACCGGTCCGAAGTGGCCGGCGCCGTCTGAGGGGCCTGATCCACAGGGAGGAGGAAGAAAGATGATGCAAAGTCAGCCGCCCGCAAACGGTGCCTCGGCGCTGCTTGCGCGCATCGAGAGTGTGCTCGCGCTGCTGTCCGGCCTGTCGCTGGGCGCCATCATGCTGATCGTCGTTGCCGACGTGGCGATGCGCTATGTGTTCGCCGCGCCGTTGTCGTGGTCCTATAACCTGATCGGCCTCTATCTCATGGTCGCGGTGTTCTTCTTCGCGTTGTCGGACACGCTGCACAATCACGGCCATATCGCCATCGACATCTTTCAGCACCAGATTCCGCATCGTCCGCGGCATCTGGCTCTGGCGGTCGGCTATCTCCTGTCCTCGGGCCTCATGGCGCTGATCGGCTGGCAGGCCTGGCTGCGGCTCAAATCCGCTTACCTCAACGACGACCGCATTGCGGCCGTCATCCCCTGGCCGACCTGGGTCGCCTATTTCATTGTGGCGGCAGGTTGCCTGGTCATGACACTGCGCTGCGTCTATCGCACCTTCGGTCATGCGGCATCCGGCCTGACGGGTCGCGACCTCGTAGAGACGCCACCGCCACCGGAAACCGAACCGCAGGCCGGGGAGGGCGCGGAATGACGATCGCGCTCGTTCTGCTGGCGCTAGTCGTCATGCTCGTCATCGGTCTGCCGGTTGCCTTGGCCATGGCCGTGTCGGGCGCCATCGGGCTCTACATCTTTGGCGGTCTGCCGGTGCTGTCGGGCATCCTGCGTACGTCGCCGCTGTCGACCGCCAATTCCTACGAGATCATCACGATCCCGATGTTCATCCTGATGGCGGAGTTCGTCATCATCTCGGGCGTGGCAAACGATCTCTTCCGCTCGGCGACCATATGGGTCGGCCGGATCAAGGGCGGGGTCGCGATGGCCACCGCGCTTGCGGGCGCTGGCTTCGGTGCGATCTCGGGCTCGAGCACGGCGGCGGCGGCGACGCTCGCCTCGACCTCGATCCCGGCGATGATGAAGGAAGGCTACGAGCCGAAGCTGGCCGGCGGCGTGGTCGCCATTTCCGGCACGCTGGCGATGCTGATCCCGCCATCGATCGCGTTGATTCTGTACGGCATCCTTGCCGACATCTCGATCTCGGCGCTTCTGATCGCAGGCGTCATTCCCGGCCTCATCGTTACCGTCGCGATCATCGCCACCATCGCCATACTGGTCTGGCTCTGGCCGGAATCCGCGCCGGCGGGCCGCGCCTACACGATGCGTGAAAAATTCGCCTCGCTGAAGCGCGTCGGGCCGATGATCCTGCTATTCTTCGCTGTCACCGGCACGATCTATACCGGCATCGCGACGCCGACCGAGGCTTCCGGCATCGGTGCGTTCGTGGCCATGCTGCTGGCGATCAAGGAGGGCAGGTTGAGCCTTCCAGCGTTCTCCGGCGCGCTGCGCCGCGCCGCGCAGACCAGCTGCATGATCCTGTTCATCATCCTTGGTGCGCACATCTTCGGCTATTACTTCACGCTGGCGCGGGTCACCAACGACCTGACGACGTGGGTCGGCGGCCTGCCGCTTTCGCCGATGACGATCATGGTCTTCATCCTGCTCGGCTATATCGTGCTGGGCTTCATCATGGACCAGATCGCGATCCTGATCCTGACCGTGCCGGTGGTGCTGCCATTGGTCATCTCGCTTGGGTTCGACCCGATCTGGTTCGGCGTCATCATCGTGGTCACCGCGGAGGTCGGCATGGTGACCCCGCCGCTCGGCATGAACGTCTTCGTCGTCGCACGATACACACGCCGTCCGCTCGGCGAACTGTTCCGGGGCGTGATGCCCCACGTCTGGGCGCATCTGCTCGTCATCGCACTGCTCACCGCCTTTCCGGCCATCATCCTGTGGCTTCCGTCCACGATGCAATGACCGCAAGGCAATCGTTCAAGAAGGAGGAGAACGTCATGAAATACCAACTGCATAGAACATTGCTTGCCGCGTCCGTGGTGGGCGCTGCCCTGGCTGCCGGCAACGCCGCGCAGGCCCAGGAACTGACCCTGCGTATCGGCGACAGCTTTCCGGTCGGCCACTACATCCCCGAGAACATGACCAAGTTCTGGATGGAGCGCGTGACCGAGCTGAGCGGCGGCGAAGTCGCGTTCGACTATTACCCCGCGGAACAGCTCGGCAAGGCGAAGGACCTGCTGTCGCTGACGCAGACCGGCGTTATGGACATCGGCTATGTCGGCGCATCCTATGTCAGCGACAAGCTGCCGCTGTCATCGGTCGCCGAGCTGCCGGAAAACTTCACCACCTCCTGCAAGGGCACAAAGGCATTCTGGGAGATCGCCAAGCCAGGCGGTGCGCTCGATCAGGCGGAGTTTGCGCCGAACGGCGTACGCGTGCTCCTCGTCATGGTGCTGCCGCCATACCAGGTGCTGACGTCGAATTCGGAAATCACCGATCTCGACAGCCTGCGTAACCTCAAGCTGCGCACGACGGGCGGCGCCAAGGAAATCGCGACCACCAAGATCGGCGCGGTGCCGGTGCAGATTTCCGCGCCTGAGACGCGCGATGCGCTTTCGCGCGGAACCATCGACGGCGTGCTGTTCCCGCATTCGAGCGTGCTGCCTTACGACATCCATCCGCTGCTGAAATACGGCACGCAGGACGTGAATTTCGGGTCCTTCGTGGTCACATACGTGATCTCGCAGGAGCGCTGGGAGGCGCTCGATGAGGACGTGCAGGCGGCGCTCGTGCAGGCCGGCGACGAAGCCATCACCAAGGGGTGCGAAGCCGCCGACAATCTCGATCTCAAGGACAAGCAGACGATTGCCGATTCCGGTGTCACCTTCGTCAGCCTGCCCGACGAGGACAAGGCCCGCCTCGGCGAGCTGATGGGCGAGGTCAGCCAGCAATGGGCTTCCGACCTCGACGCCCGCGGGCGTCCGGGAACGGATATCCTCAACGCGTTCCGCGCCGCGCTCGAAAAGGCCGACTGATCGCATATGAACCGCCCCGGTGCGAGCCGGGGCGGTCTTCCACTGTAGGCATTCATGACCTCTCGCGGCGACCCTGAAGACAAACCGGCGTACCAACGCGGTTCGCGGAACGAGCTTGCGCTGGCCGGGCTGGTCGTGGCCATCGGCTTCCTGTTCAACTTCACCGCGCGCGGCGTGGTCGACACCTTCATGGTGTTCATGCTGCCGCTGGAGGCCGAGTTCGGCTGGAGCCGCTCGACGCTCACCGGCGTCTATTCCTTCTATCTCATCACGGTCGGCCTGATGGCGCCGCTGTCCGGCATGATGCTCGACAGGCTGGGGCCACGCGCCACCTACGGGTTCGGGCTGTGTGTGCTGATCGCGGCGACCTGGGCTGCTTCCACCACCACTGCCCTGTGGCATATCTACCTCTTCATCGGCGTATTCTGCGGTGTCGCCGCCTCTGCGCTGGGCATGGTGCCGGCGGCAGCCCTGATCGGCCGCTGGTTCGACCGCAACATGAGCCTTGCCATCGCCATAGCCTATGCCGGCTTCGGTTCCGGCATCCTCGTCATCGTGCCGTTGGCGCAGGCTGGTATCGATGCCTATGGCTGGCGCGAGACCTATCGTCTGATTGCCATGGCCCTCGTCTGCGTCGTGCCCCTGCTGCTCCTGCCGTGGGGGCGTATCCGCCAGGGACGCGTGCGGCCCTCCGCTGCTGAGCCGCTTGCCGACCAGCCGGCCATGGCGGTGTCGAGGCCAACCGGCTGGACCATCCGCAGCGCGGCGAAGACGCGCGAGTTCTGGCTTCTGGTACAGGTTTTCTTCTTCACCGCGTGCGGCGTCTACAGCGTCGTCGTGCAGACCGTGCCCTATCTCGTGGAACAGGGCTATCCGCCGATCGAGGCCGCACTCGCCTTCGGCGCTTCGGGCATGCTTTCGATCTTCGGCGTCGTCTTTGCCGGCTGGCTCTGCGCGCGTTTCGGCAACCGCTTCACGGCGACGCTGTCCTTCACGGGAACCTTTCTGGGCGCGGGCGCGCTGCTTGCCTATTCGGCCTTCGCCAGCCCATTCCTCATCCTGGTCTATGTGCTTGCATTCGGTGTGAGCCAGGGCGCGCGCGGGCCGATCGTATCGACATTGACGGCGCGCATTTTCGCGAGAGGCGCGGTGGCTTCGATCTTCGGCACCATCTTCATGATGATGTCTTTCGGCTCGGCGTTCGGCGCCTGGATTTCGGGATTCCTGCACGATGTGACGGGCGACTATCGCGCTGCCTTCATCTTCTCCGGCGTCTCGATCCTGTTTGCCTGTTCGCCGTTCTGGATTTCGACGCGACTGTGCCATCCGCGCACGCTGCAGCCGCCGCCGGCAGAGTGACAATCTGAAAGGAACCGACATGAAACTGCTCGGAGAAGGATTTCGCTGGAACGACCTTTCGGTCGGCCAGCAGTTCCGCACATTCGGACGCACCATCACCGAAACCGACATCGTCAATTTCATATCCTGCGTCGGCATGCTGGAGTCGCTGTTCGTCGACAAGGAATACCGCGCGCAGCACTCGGCGATCCCGGGCCGCCCGGCGCCGGCAGCGCTGGTCTATGCCCTGGCCGAGGGGCTTGTGCTCAACGCGACCGGGCAGGGCACGGGGCTTGCATTCCTGCACATGGAGCTGAATGTGGAGGGACCGGTGCTGGAAGGCGATACGATTCATGTCGAGATCGAAGTGATCGAGGTGCGCGCGGCGAGCAAGGGGGCCCGAGGTCTCGTGCGCACGCGCAATCGCATCGTCAACCAGCGCGGCGAAGCCGTCATCGTCTATACGCCGCTGAGGCTGATGGAAGGGCGGGCAACGGACTGACACGGCGACGCCGCTAACAGGAGGACACGCATGAACCTAGCCGACTGGCTGGACGCCACGGCCCGGGCAAAACCCGACGCGCCGGCGATCTTCGAGGGTACCGAGCTCTACGCGACCTATGCCGGGTTCGCGGCACGGGTGCGTGCACTGGCGGCAGGCCTGCAGGCCGCGCACGACCTCAAGGCTGGTGACCGCGTCGCCGTCTTCATGAAGAACTGTCCGGCCTATCTCGAACTTTTCTATGCGGTCTGGTGGTTCGGCGGGACCATCGTGCCGATCAACAGCAAGCTGCACCCCCGCGAGGCGGCCTGGATAGTCGGTGACGCCGGTGCGACGGTTCTTGTCAGCGACGGTGACGGGCTGGGCGCCGATGCTGGCATGCCGGCCGACTGCGCACGGATCGCCGTAGGCTCGACGCAATGGTCCGCCCTTTTCGAGCAGGGTGAGGAAGATGCCACCCCGGCGCGCGTGTCGGGCGATGATATTGCCTGGCTGTTCTACACATCGGGCACGACCGGCCGACCCAAAGGCGTCATGCTGACCCATTGGAACATGCGCGTGGCAACGCTTGCCTATGCGCTGGATGTCGACCAGCCCGCGCCGGACCAGGCGACGATTTATGCGGCGCCCATTTCGCACGGCGCCGGCATCTACAACTTCGTCTTCGTGCGCGCCGGCGGTAGTCACGTGTTCCCGCTGTCGCGCGGCTTCGACCCAGCGGAGATCGAGGCGCTGTCGCGCCATTTTGGCCAGGCGGTGATGTTTGCCGCACCCACCATGGTCAAGCGCATGATCGAGGCCGCCAAGGCTTCGGGCTATCGCGGCGAGGGCATCCGCACGATCGTCTATGGCGGCGGGCCGATGTATGCGGCCGACATCGACGAGGCGTTGTCGCTGTTTGGCCCTCGCTTCGTCCAGATTTACGGACAGGGCGAGACGCCGATGACCATCACGTCTCTGCCCCGCGAACTCGTTGCCGACGAGACGCATCCTCAATGGCGCGAGCGCCGTGCCTCCGTCGGGCAGGCGATGTCCTGTGTTGAGGTGCGCATCGCGAACGACGGCGAGGATGTGCAACCCGGCGAAGCAGGCGAAATCCTCGTTCGTGGTGCGACAGTGATGAAAGGCTATTGGCGCAACGAGAACGCGACGGCCGAGACCCTGCGCGACGGTTGGCTCCATACCGGCGACATCGGCCGGCTCGACGAGGACGGTTTCCTGACGCTCACCGACCGCGCCAAGGACCTCATCATCTCCGGCGGCACCAACATCTATCCGCGTGAGGTCGAGGAGGTGGTGGCCCGGCATCCCGGCGTGCTCGAGGTCTCGGTCGTCGGCCAGCCAAGCGCGGAGTGGGGCGAGGATGTCGTAGCCTTCGTGGTGCCGCGCGGCGAAGGCGCCTGCGATGCCAAGGTGCTCGACGCGTGGTGCCGCGCCGAGATGGCGTCGTTCAAGAAGCCGAAGCGTTACGTCTTCTGCGCTGAACTGCCGAAAAACAGCTACGGCAAGGTACTCAAGACGGAGCTGCGCAGGCAAGTCGCCTGAGGCCGGACGATTGTGGTTGGCATTGGAGCGCCGATGCCAACCACGCGATCAGGTTCTCAAGGCTACTTGCTTGCGATGATCTGGTCGACAAGCTCCTTGCCAAATGTGCCGTAGTAGGTCTCGTACGCAGTCGTTAGCGCCTTCTGAAAAGCAGCGCGTTGCTCCGCACTGAGCTCTCCGACGTCCATTCCGGCTTCCTTGAGCTGTGCGACGCCGGAGGTCTCGACGTCGTCGACGAAGCCGCGCATGGCGGTCACGGCTTCGGACGCCGCCTTGCGGAAGATCTCCTGGTCCTCTTCCGACATGCCGTCCCAGAGCTGCTTTGAGACGAGCAGCATCGCCGGCGAATAAACGTGGCCCGACAGGGTCAGGTACTTCTGCACTTCCGACAGCTTGGCGGACGTGATGACCGACAGCGGGTTCTCCTGGCCGTCGATGGTGCCCTGCTGCAGCGCGCCGATCACCTCCGGCCATGCCATCGGGGTGGGTGCGGCACCCAGCGCCTCGAAGGCGGTGATGTGGGTCGGGTTTTCCATCGTGCGCAGCTTCAGGCCGGCGACGTCGGCAGGCCCTGCAATGGCGTTGCGGTTGTTGG